>NZ_VKDE01000030.1 GCF_007097485.1 Carboxylicivirga sp. M1479
ATCATTGGCAAGTTGGATTAACTTGTTAAATTTGGTATCGATTGTATAACAAGAGCCGTGTGATGGGAGACTATCAAGCACGGTTCTGTGAGAGGCTTAGGGTGAAATTCCCTTTGCCTACTCGACTAGCCAAACGTTGTGCCCTATATGGTATTCTGTATCAGAAAATATTTCTATTAATCGAATAATAAAATGTATAGAAATTTCAATAATCATCAAATGAGAGGTCATAGAAGCAGGAAAGCCAAATTTACCCTGTATGATAAGATTAGTATGACCGTATATTTACTTTTGACTGGTTTTATAACTTATAAGGCAATTTTTGATTCATGCAATGACACAACCTCAGCCTGGCTGATTGGATATTCGGTAGGAACACCACTGTTTCTTTATTTAGCAAATTATCATTCTCTAAGAAATATACGCGTTTATCTAATTTGGTTAGGTTTCTCCATCTATCACTTAGTATTGTACTTGAGATTAATTGAAATTGATTGTTTAATATTGCCTCGTGGTAATGCTGCAAGTGGATTAAGATTTACAATTCTATACTTGGTATTATGGCAAGTTTTGCGACTAGTTCATCTCAAATTGACAAATATTGAATTAGTAGCACCATCTCGCGGAGGTAGTTTTGATTTCTTTGATAACCGAAGAATAAATATTCTAGACTATTTAGCATTTGCGATTTATATGGGACTTTTTATAATTCTAAATGTTTTCGGAGTAAAATAAAAATACAGGGCACAATAACTAAGCGTTCTGGCTGGTTGAAAACCAGAGTCTGAACGCGGTGTTGCCGACAACCGGGTAGGAATCACTATCTATGGGGGTTGATGTAAGTAGAGTGAGTTTTCAGCAGTTCTTCAAGTGGTTGTTTTCATCGTATCTTGGTTATTAAAAAGTCTTCATCAACACCTTTCAATCACCCTTTCATGTTAAGTCAACTCAAAATTTTAGGATAAGGCCATAGCTTCCCAATCGCCTTCCGACGTTAGATTTGTGTGAGGTAAGCCAATAAATCAAGCGGTGGTGGCCCACGTGCGTCAAAGGTAATGAGTGTCACCAGTTGCCCCTTGCTGCAGGTATAACAAACACGGTGTTTTAAAGGCGGTCGTTCTTTAATGGTCGCTTTACCAATTTGTTGCTCCACTAACTCGCGCACTTTTTGTTTTAGTGACGAGGCCAGTATGCCGTAATGGCGGATGCGCACAAAGCCCTTGGGCAGTATATGCAAACTCAGACGTCGGATAAATTCCTGATGCGATAAGCTTATAACATGTTTTTGCCCACCTTTTCGGTAATCTTTAGCGGTGAAGCTCATCGAATTCAAATCAACAGTGCGAATCCGGTGATTACTGATGGCTACCTTATGGGTATAACGCCCCATGTATTCAATCACCTGTTGGGGTCCGGCAAAAGGCTGTTTGCAATACACGACCCAAGGCGTTTGAACCAGTTTCCTGGCCAAAGATTGCTGCAAGTGCGTTTCTTTCCGCAGAGCCGCCATCATACGTGCCCTGAACACCTTACTCATGGCTTTAACTGGAAAAAGGTATTTACCGTTTCTCTGTACCTGTTTCCATTTGCCAGCAGTTGTGATGCCACCACCGGGAACGATACAATGTAGATGAGGATGTAATGAAAGATTCTGGCCCCAAGTATGCAGAATGGCTACCATGCCTGTTCTGGCACCTAAAAACTTGTGATTGGCAGCAAACGATTGGATAATGCTATTGGCGGTTTGAAACAACAAAGCATACAGCATCTCAGGTTTACACAATGCCAGCCCGTTCAATTGCTGCGGCAGAGTAAACACCACATGGAAGTACGGAGTATTCAATAAGTCGGCTTCGCGTTTACGTATCCATTCCTCCCGTTTGTGCCCCTGGCATTTGGGGCAGTGACGATTACGGCACGAGTTATAACTCATGTGTAAAGCCTGACAATTAGGGTTGTCACAACGGTCGACATGACCACCCAACCTGGCAGTACGACAAGCAGCCAGAGCATACAAAGTACGTGCCTGCCAACTGTTGGCACACAGTTGTTCTATCTGGTCAAGGTGGCGATTTAATACATCGGCCACTTCAAAGTGCGGCTTCATGACTTGGGCTTTTTGTACATCTTATCCAGTGGTGAAAAGCCACGGAACTTGTCCAGCTGCGCCACATGCAGGTATACCATGGTGGTCTTGATATCCACATGCCCCAAGAGGTCTTTCAGCGTCATGATGTCGAGCCCCATCTCCAAGAGGTGCGTGGCATACGAATGACGCAAAACATGCGAGGGCACTCGTTTTTGAATACCTGCCTTTTTAGTTGCTTCACGAATGGCCCATTGCACACCTGTGGCTGAAAAGGCTTGCAATTGACCATTATCGCCTCGGCCATTAAAGAGCCACCGATAGGGCTTTTCGTATTGCAGATATTGTCGCAAACCACGGATAAGAACCCAACCCAGGGGCACATAGCGGTCTTTACGCCCTTTCCCTTCACGGATGTGCAGCATGCCACGCTCCAGATCAACATCGCTGACCAACAAATTGAGCAGCTCAAAACGACGCAGACCACAACCGTAAATAAGAGCAATAAGCATACAGTGCTTTAATAAAGTAGCTGCTTTAAGCAGGCGTTTAACTTCGCCCTGGCTGAGCACGACTGGAAGTTGCTTGGGAAACTTCATTTTGGGCAGAAACACCTGCTTGGATGGCACGCTCAGTATCTTGTATGCTAAGCGCAGGCCATAAACAGTGTGTTTAAAGTAAGAAGACGAAGGCGTGCGACTGTTCGTTTTTAGTTGCTGCAGGTAATCCAGCACTTGTTCTTCATCCAGTTCAGTGGGGCAGCATTTAAAATGCAAGGCCATGGTCGAGAGGCAGCGCCCATAATTGTGCAGGGTGCTTACACTTTTACCTGTCAGTTCCGTGTGGCGCTTCAGTTTAAGGTAAAGTACCTTAAACCCGGGCACTGAAGAACAGGCTTCATCGATTCTTGTAAAGCTTTTTTTTCATAATAAGCTATTATAAGGCTAATTGAACTTGCCAGTCAACCGACTTTAGCTACCTTTAGGTTTAGTGCAACACCCCGCAATAAAGCCCTTAGGTTTGCATAGCCATGGTTAATACTATTGATTTTGTAGTTTAGTAGTAGTTAACCAGTCATCAGGAGTAAACTAGGCATAGAGCAAGGAGTACGAACCTACCTTATGAATTAGACTTCTGTTGACATGGCTTAAGATACCAGATAGAATTATAGGTAAAACCTAATAAGGGTGTTAGTACAGAAAGCCATTGGTTAATCCATAAAACAATGGATCAACAGTATGAAAAAGAGTGTAGTTATTTGAATTGATTTCTCAAAGTTAACCTTGGATGTAACTTTTTTTAAGGTTGAACAACCAGATGTAAAACATTACCAACAGTTTGATAATACAGAAGAAGGCTGTAAGCAGATTGTTAAATGGGTTAAAGAAATTTGTTGTGATTGTAAAAAGTGGTTGATATGTGGAGAATACACAGGTTTGTATTCGATGACTGCAGCAATGGCATTTAACTCAAAAGGAATAGATTTATGGCTTGAAAATCCACAGCAGATAAAACTCTCAAGTGGCATAAAAAGAGAAAAGAATGATAAGGTGGATTCGAATCAAATAGCTATGTATGCTCTTCGTTTTATGGATCGAGCTAAGCTGTACAAGCCAAATGGTGATGTATTGCTAAAAGTTAGAGAGTTAGTGCGATATAAAGATCGACTAACAAAGGTCAGAACACAGATCGTTGTACCCAGTCATGAACTTAAGCAGGTAAGGAAGGAATGGAAAGAGGCTACATTCATCTATAATCAGAGCGGAGAGGTTATGAAGTTGCTTGAGAAGCAAATCAAGGATGTAGAACGTAAGATGTTGGCGTTACTAGCAACGGATCCAGAACTGAAGCGACTCTACAAATTAGTTAACTCTGTAGTTGGTATTGGTATGCAGACAGCCATATATCTACTGATTCATACTTGGGGATTTACAGCGTTTGATAACCCTCGTCAATTAGCATGTTATTGCGGGGTAGCACCATTTTCGAAGCAATCAAGGACCAGTCTTAATGGAAAAAACCAGGTCAGCCAAATTGCCAATAAGAAACTAAAGTCACTGCTGCATATGTGTGCGCTAAATGCAGTTAATTTTGATCCTTTTATGAAGGCTTATTATGAACGGAAAATGGAAGAAGGCAAGCACAAGATGAATGTACTTAATAACGTTAAAAATAAATTAATATACAGAATATGTGCTGTTGTATCCTCCGGTCAAGAGTATGATAGAAGCTACTCCTTTCATGAGGTTTATAACGCAGCATAATTTCTTTAAATTTAAACCTTAAATTCTTGGATTAACCATAGAATTCATATGGAGCCCAGCTAATTTTGGCTGGTTTGTTGCTTCGACTATCAACGCCAAATCGCTGATTTGGCTTTAGAAATGAAAAGTTAAAAACATATACAACGCTTTGGCTCCGCTCTTTTTGGAAAGTTAGTAAGGTTAATTCGCCTTACGCACCATGCGGCTGGCCGTTAGCCGCAAACAAACCGCACAACATAAATAATATTAAACACTAGACTATCAATCAGCGTGACTGAATCGAAGAACAATATTGAAACAAACGTGATAAAACGTGACCATAATTCATTTTTAGAAAGAATGGTTATTCGCATGACTCCTATTTGGATTGTTTTATCTGTCGAGATTTTTATGTGGCGTGAACTTAATGACAAAACACCGCTATTAATCATTAACGCACTTTTGATAATACTTTATGTTCTTCCTCTGATTATTAAGGAAAAATATTATTTGAATAAGGTTGAAGTTTATAATGAAAATGTGATTTTCAGTGGAACAATATTCTTTAAGTCTCGAGTTATTAGCGTTGATAAAAATAGACTTGAAATAAAAAAGAAGTTTTCTATTCAACGTGGTCGGGAAAGCTATAAACTATTAATCTATCAGAATAATAAGTTGATTTTTAAAGTTTATTCATTGACGAGGAGTGAAGGCAGATTTAGAAAAGAAGTTTATGAAACTATTAGAAAGTATTTAGTAAACAAAGGTATTCCAGTAGTTAACGCACAAATCAACATAAGTACTGTGGCTAACAATGGTTTATAAAGCAAAAGTGAGCCGGCTCATTTTGGTCCGTTCGTAGCTTCAGCGACCACCGCCAAATCGTTGATTTGGTTTTTTGAAAAGTAAAAGATAAAAAACAAAACCAACGCTTTGGCTACTTAGCATTTTGGAAGGTAAATTTGGTAACAAATCACTTTCACTTCATAGCCGTGACCGTTAGCGACCATAAAAAAAACAATATGCCATATAGACTTAAGCATTCTGAACTCTTGCACCCCCATTACATACAGATATTCAACACCTTAACACATCCAGCGACCTATTTTTCAGAAAAAACCAATAGGTCACATATTGGTCTTATTTTTGTGCTATTTAGATGCTTTTTAATGGCTTTTGGAAGAAATCAAAAAGCGCCTAAAATATTCATTTTAAGCGCTTTTAATCAATTTTGAAGTTCTATTTCGTGCCCAAGGCGGGACTTGAACCCGCACGTCCGTAGGACACACGGCCCTCAACCGTGCCTGTCTACCAATTTCAGCACTTGGGCGTATTATTGAAATTGTGAGCGAAAAACGGGACTCGAACCCGCGACCCCGACCTTGGCAAGGTCGTGCTCTACCAACTGAGCTATTTTCGCAATTGCTTGGCAAAAATATAAAAAATAGGCTTGTTTACACAGAAAAAGCTAGCTTTTTGAGCATAAAATCACTCAATAAAACAAACTCCTAAGCAATAGTATTTTACAAAAGGGGAAACTACGAATTACTTCTTGGCTTCAGCAATAAAGGCTCTTCTTGCAGCCTGTTTGTTATTAATCGTTTCGTAAAACGAATCTACAATGGCCAAGCATTCTTGCTTTTTATCCAAATCAAGGTAATCAAAATTAAGTATTGTATTCACCAAGGCCTTTCGTTTGGCTGTATAATTGTCGATTGCTTTCTCCAAAACATCCATTGGCACTTTCTTACCTTTATAACGATTTTCTAAAAGCTCACGTCCCATATAAACTTTCATATAGCAGGCATCAACAAATTCTGACATATCAAAATCATACGGAACAGCAACTGGAGGCGAATGTCGGTCACTTCGAAGTAGCGTTACATTATGTAATTTTGGAACAGACCAATCGGTATTACCAATCATGTAGTTGAAAAGAGCCAGCTGAATAATATTATCTTGAATTAACTGATCTTGAGTTAAGTTAGCCATCTCTACTTCTTCCAGCCCGGTTCTGCGAGACATTTGATCTACAGACTCAATGAAAAAGCCATATTTAACAATTTCATCGTCATATTGCGTATCCACATACTTCATCTTAACCATCCTAACACGCAAACTATTATCACTTAAGGAATTGTACATTTTATAGGTCAAATATTCGCGCAATACGGCCTGCTGCATAAGTAAACTGGTATCACGACAATGAGTCACTAACTTAAGCTTATCTTGGCCTTCAAAAACAGTATTTATTACATGAGAAGTTTTGAACTTAAATCGCAAAGGAGGAAAATCACAATTCTCGTTTTTCAGCCGAAAATTACCACGCGTCTTAACTTTTGATTTAACTACAACATTACCCCCATCCTCTTGCAAGGTTATAGTTGCTTGATGATATTCATTCGTTGCTCTGTCCCTATCTGACCTCAAGGCTGTGAAGTCAGCCTCAACAGTCATCTCAATAATAGATTCCTGATCAAAAAAACGCTCAGCACTTTGTGCGATTCTTTCCCTGGTTGCTAAGTCTAAATCCTTATTATTAGCATTGGCTAAACTAAGCAACAACAAACACACAAATAATAATGATATCTTCATCCTATCAATAAATTTACACCACCATTGCCAGTTCTTCCTGAGCAATAAGATTTTCAACTTTACGTAAACGTGGTTTGAAACGATTGTATTTTACGCTATTGTTTAATGCTACCGTACCTAAACAATACTTACTAATGGAAAGAGGTAAAACACCTTGTTTTTTTAGGCTTCTAGCAAATGTCGAATACACATCTTCTTTATCTCGTTTAATCTCAACAATTAAACAATTACCTAAGGAGTAACGATTCTGATCTTCATTTTCAAAACGAATATCCATATCGATGGTAATACGCTCGCAAGCCTTTTTGTTAACCAAGGTAATTCTATTAAAAACAGTCGTTAATTTGGGTTCAAGGTCCTCAGCTCTATATGGAGTACAATCATGCACTAAGCTTTCTAACCCTTTTGATATTGGATAAGTAAAGTTTTTAACACTAAGGCGCTGCTTTACTGTTCGGTTTTTAACTTTCTCCTTAACTTCAATAAACTTATCCCCAGTTTCTTCATATTGTCGGTAACGCACTTTATAACGATGATTTTTACCGTTATGATGCTCTTTATACATCGACAAATCGTCAGTATCAAAATATATGGTATTGTATGAAAGGCATCTTTTTTGATTTACCTCCAATACCTCGTAATCGTTAATGTGCTCAGATAAAACTTTAACAAATACAGCCGGAGATACAATATACTTAGTATCCACTCGATTCAACAGCTTAACACCATTCATCTGATCTAGAGATGTGGAATCAAAAAAGCTAACCAACTGTAGTAAATCGTTCATAATTCAAATGATTTTTTAAT
Organism: Carboxylicivirga sp. M1479; assembly: GCF_007097485.1. Classification (GTDB taxonomy): domain Bacteria; phylum Bacteroidota; class Bacteroidia; order Bacteroidales; family Marinilabiliaceae; genus Carboxylicivirga. Next base: position 7,732 of record NZ_VKDE01000030.1, read on the forward strand.
CTTATCAAAAACTCTTTGTCGTTAAAAATCGCTGCAAAAGACTTGTTTTTGTGGTTAACGATATATGACACTTATCAGCTTTTGTGTTGTGAACCTATAAATTAACACTTCAAACATGACTTACATCAACTACACAAACGCAACTACTTGACTACCACACCACTTGACATACTTACAATTCTCATACAAACAAGTGTAAAAAATGTTAATAATCGTAAATAAGCAATCTTTTGTGGCTTAAAAACTTTCAATTTGCAACCTATACACATGCACCCGTTAGTGCAGTACGATAATCTTAAGCTCAACAACTAAACCAAAAAACACAAACAATTAATAAAGTGAGACTTAAGCAAAAAGCAACTAAAACCGAAACGTTCATAAACGAACAGAACTGACCCCAAAGGCGTACACAAATAATATTGTGGAAAAAATTAATGCTTAAGATTAAACTTTATCTTCAAGTTCTCGTATATAAATCCTAATAACGCCCAAAACTGTTTTTTAATGGCACTATTTTCATCAAGCAAATACCCGAGCACAGATAAATATGAGGCTCAACAACAACAATTAATTTCTGACTTTGAACGTTTCAGCAACTATAAAAATGCAGACGAGCTGCATCGCATTAACGAATTAAAGGAGCTTATTAATTCAAATGATTTTACTTCAAAGGTTGAAAAACTTAAGAAAGACCGATTTAAGAATACAAGTGAATTCAAAAAAGAATCTGATTACTTATCAAAAAAGAAATCAGCCAAGTTTAAGACCTATTTTAAGTATTTAAAGGCAGGTTTGCCTGAAAGAGTAAAGCAAATAGCATCTTCGGATAAACTTACTGAACTTACTGAACTAATTGAGTATGTTGCTAGTGATGAATTTGCAACAACTAGACAAGAAAAAGGCTTTAAGAAAACCGATGCGTATAAAAAACTACAGCAATTTAAACGCTTAAAGAAAGATTCGGATATTAAATTCTATAATAAACAGATCAAATCTCCGCGCTATAACAACTATATTAAATTACACGACTCTGACGAACTCAATAGCTATCTTGAACTTGAGAAAGAGGTCACTTCAGAAGCCTTTTTAAAGTTCAAAAGCTACATGAATGATAAAAAGAAGTATCATAAATCAGAAGAGTTTGGCAATATTCAAGAATACAATAAGCTATTAAAATCGTCGGATTATTTATGGTTTATTAAAACAGATAAATCAAATCAATTTGATGAACTGAATAACTGGACCCTTTGTTTTGATGACAGTTTTGATACTGCACAATTAAACAAAAACAAATGGATAACAGGTTATTATTGGGGTAAAGCACTCTTGAACAAGACCTATGTATTGGAAAACGAAAAACAGTTTTTTATAGATGACAATATTGAACTTAATGGAAGTGGCATCCAACTAAATACTAAGGCCACCAAAACCAAAGGTCTTGTATGGGATTCACAACGTGGGTTTATGCCCAAAGATTTTGACTACTCATCTGCTATTATTAGCAGCGGTCAGAGTCACAGACAACGATATGGTAAATTTGAAGCTAAGATAAAGGTTGAACATTGCCACCCGGTATCTCATGCATTTTGGATGGTTGGCGAAAAAGTTTCACCTCAAATAGATATCTTCAGGTTTGGTGATAAAAAAGCCAATAAGTTGAATGTTGGCATACAAACTTTGAATGGACAAAAAGCGATTAAGAATACTAAGACTGTAAAAGGAGCCAAGTTTAATAACGACTACTTCATTTACTCCTTAGAATGGACAAAAGAGAAATTGTGTTGGTTTATCAATGGTGTAAAGGTACACGAACAGACTTCTAACATACCAAACACCCCAATGTATTTAGTCTTTAGCTCCCACATAACTCAGGAAATTAATGATTTAAAAACAGCTGCTAACATGAAAATTAAATGGGTCAGGTGCTATAACAAAACGAATTAAAATACATCTATCAACAACCGAAAGAGGGGGATTCTGCAATTGCAAAATCCTCCTCTTTTATTTTTTAATATTCTCTTGAACTATTCAGGTAATGAAAACCTACTCCAGAAATCTTTATTAATCGTTTTATCAGTATAAAACTGCTTATTCTTAATTCCTGAATCTGCCGAATATTCATATACAATCCATTGAGCCTCCAACGAACTATTCTCGCTCCTGCCCTCATAACTAATTTTGCCAACTGCGTACTTGTCATTTTTGGTTTTACGATAATCGACAGTTACTTTACATGCATGCATCTCTCCAGAATTTGATTCGGTATATGCACCACGACCACCAAAACCAAACTGATCTGTTGTATATTCCAACACACTTCTAACCACAGAATAATCTTTTTGACGAATAACAATTACACCCTTGTATTCTCCAGTACTGGCATTGCCCGTTTTGGCTAAATCGACTTTCTCTAGCTCATACCCAATTACCCAAGCAGAATCACCATCAACTACCACTTCCTCTTGCAAATTTAGCTTGTAGTCATCAACAAAGTCAACATCTAACACATTACCACGCTGACGAACCAAGTCAAATGACAACAACTCATTAGCAAACAAAACGCCACTTTTGATTGGTCCAGCTTCAAAATTACGTCTCACTTCTTCTACCTCATAATTACGATTTTCATAAGCCAATGCTAAAGAACGATTACCATAACCTTGTCTATCAGAGTAACGAAGAACAGCTTCTGTTTTTTCATCGCCAAGCTCTTGAGTATAATAAACACTTGCTCCATAAGCTGTTTCGTATGAATCCTCAATAATATTCGATGCAGTTTTTAAAATACCATACAGACGCTTTGAATCCGCTTTAACATCAATTTGTTGTATCCCATATGTTTGTGCGAAAAGCTTAATTGACTCACCATTTAAAACATTGAGTTCGTCAACCGTAAACTCTTTAACCTGATAACCAACAGCAGAAATTTGAACTTTATAATTTACAAAGCTCTCTCCAACTGTTAATTCATAAAAACCATCAAAATCGGTGGCGGTTCCCATATAGGTTCCTACAACACCAATATTAGCAAACTCTACAGGCTTATTTGTTTCTGCATCAACAACCCGTCCATTAATCGCAATATTTTGAGACATTACTATAGTACTAATAAACAAGCTCAAGGTCAGCAAGCTTATTTTTATTGAATTAATTCGCATATTTTTATATTTAAGTCAGTTTACATTAAAATAATTGATGAAGATAGTATTTTTCTCTCTCCCGCCTTCACTTACAACAATCGTGACAAAAAATGATATTTCGTAAAAAAACTTTCAGAGAAAAAATATTTACACCTAATATACTAGCAATTAAACTCGGATTAAAAAAAGAACAAAAAACCTCACTAACAACTAATTATCAAGAAAATAAGCCATCACAGCACCTCAACAAAACAATACACTTCATAAAATTAAAATTCTTTTATTTCATCTCATTTGAATGATTGGCACAAAACATGCATAGAGAGGACGTTAATTATTTGATCTATATTTATGGTCTCATAACAATGTATAATCAACTTAAAACATAAAATATGACTAGAATACTCATAGTTTTTACAGCACTTCTACTCTCAATGAGTAGTTGTTTGGTATCGAAAAAGAAATACGATGCCTTATTACTTGAAAACAGTGAATTAGAGCAAAATCTAAGTGATCAAACAGCTACCAGCAATAAACTACAGGCAGATCTGGAAAAAGCCGTTAATGAATACGAAGCCATGCAAGGCGATTTTGGCAAAAGTAATGCTTTGAAAACGGATGAAATTAGCGACCTGATGATAATGGTTACGCAGCTTAAGGATGAAAGCGAACAACTAAATTCCAAGTTGAACGAAACGGTAACACAAATAAAAGCCAAAGAAGCAGCTTCGTACATGGCGGATGAAGAATTAAGGCAGACGATAAAATCAATGGAGAGTTTAAAACGTGATACCGCCAGCATTAATTACTCCTTGGAACTGGCTAAAAAACGCAACCAAATGCTTCAGGGCGAACTACGTCAATCACAAGAAAAAGCAAGTGCTAGTGGTATTAAAAGGGTCGAAATTCAGAAGCAGCTTGACGAACAGTCGACACAACTTAAAGAAATGGAAAGACAATTGGTAAAAAGCCAGCAAAACATGTCTGAAGTTTCCACGGCATTTATAGCACTCAGAAAAGAACTGCTAAAAGCCAATACGAATAAAAAGCCGCTCGATCCAAACAAGAGTAAAGAAGTTAATAAGGTGGCTAAATTGCTAGGACATTACTAAAACCAAAATAAAAACACGCATCAACGCCGGGAGCTTCGAACGCTTTCGGCGTTTTTTTTGCTCATCATGCCATTAAACCCATGTTTGATTAAAAATACATCAAACTTAACACAGTAATGGTAACTACCATATATATGACAGTTAGCGGAAAGCCTATTTTGAAAAAATCTTTGAAATTATATCCTCCAGGGCCATACACCATTAAATTAGTTTGATAACCAATAGGCGTAATAAAGTTAGCAGCAGCCGCAAAAGAAACTACTAAAACAAAAGGCATAGGATCTAAACCTAAGTTACTGGCTGCGGTTATAGAAATCGGAAACATTATAGCAACCGAAGCTTTATTGGTTATATAGGCTGCTAATACACTTGTTATTAAGTAGATACCTACCAGAAGAGAAACACGTCCAAACGGCAAAAACACACGTATAACAGTGTTTGCGATCATATCGGCCACTCCGGTTTTTATCATTGCTGTACCTAGTGCCAACGAAAGTGCAATAATCACCCCTAAATTATAATCAATACTTTTGGGCAAGTCTTTAGCCGAAACCACCTTCAGGATATTAATCATCGCCAAAACAATTAAAAGACCCAAAAACAAAGGCACCAGTTTTACGGCTGCCAAAAATATAGCCAAAAGAGTTCCTCCAAATAAAGCCCAAATCTTGTACTTTTCGGGTTTGCGCAACTCTTTTACTCGTGAAATCACATAAAAGTCAATTTCGTTTTCAATGTGACTCGTGAAATTATCTCCAGCAAGCAACAACAATACATCACCAGCTTTTAGTTTAACATCATCAATACCCCCCTTTATTCTCTCCCCATTTCGATGAATAGCAAGCAAAGCTGAATCGTAATTCCCTCTGAAATAAATGTCTTTAACCTGCTTTGTAATCAAGGAGCTATTGTGCGATATAACGATTTCAACTATTTGCGAACGTTTCAATTTCGACATCATACCAACTGATGGCACCGTTAAATCGCTATTGTCTGATAACAACCTGGCAATATTGGTATGATCGCCTGCAAAGCGCAGTACATCACTTTCTTGCAATATAAAATTTCCCTCTCGTATCTGAAATATTTCTTTCCCTCGACATATTTCCACAACGAGCAGACCATACTTACCCTTAAAATCAACCTCTTTAATAACTTTTCCAATAAGCCCTGAATTACTGCGTATTTCTGCTTCAACCAAGTACTTACGCTCCGTATCATTAAAATCCTCTATTGCTGATGTTCTATTTGGTAATAATCTAAAACTAAAAAAATACAGGTATAAGAAACCAATTACCAACATTGGCAGTCCTACCCAGATGAAATCAAACATTTCAAGCGGAGCCATATTCGGTATAATATCTTGGTCAATCACCATACCACTAACAATAAGGTTAGTAGAAGTACCTATTAAAGTGACACATCCTCCTAAAATAGCTGCGTAAGAAAGCGGGATAAGTAATTTTGATGATGAAATATTATTACGACGACTCCACTGATGCACATAAGGCATCATAACTGCCACCAAAGGAGTATTATTTAAAAAAGCAGAGAATCCACCAACCCAAACCATCATTCGGGCCAAAAAACCTTTATAAGTTGATGAAACTGGAAAAATACGCGCAAAAAATATTTCTATTACAGACGTTTGCCGGATGGCATCACCCAATAACAGCAACATAATAATAACAGCAATTTGCTCATTTGCAAAACCTTCTAATATTTCGGCAGGTGTTAATATTTTAAAAACACCCAATACCAATACCGCAATAAAGAATGTAAAAGCTGCACCCATCCATTCGCGATACAAGGATACAAGGATAAAGGTAATGACAACAAAAACAACTACTACGTCGATATATGGCATGTATTAAGGGTCAAATAAATGTACTATTTTTGCAACAAACTAAAGTCTGACGCATTCTAACAAAAGTAAAAATTTATACTTAAATAACGAATTGCTTCAACAATTTGAATCAAGCAAACATGATGGACAGCGATAAAAATAGAACGATAGAACTACTTTCTCCGGCCAAAAACATAGAGTGTGGCCTTGCTGCCATTAACCATGGTGCCGATGCCGTATACATTGGCGGACCAGGCTTTGGTGCACGAAAAAGTGCAGGCAATTCAATTGAAGACATTAAAGCCTTAATTAGCTATGCTCATTTATATGGAGTTAAGATTTACGTTACTATAAACACCTTGCTATTTGATCAGGAAATAAATGCCGCCAATGAACTCATACATCAACTTCATAAAATTGGAGCAGATGCTGTGATTATTCAAGATATGGGATTACTTGAGACAGAACTCCCTCCCATTCCCATTCACGCCAGCACGCAAACCGACAACAGGAGCATTGAGAAAGTACAGTTTTTAGAAGACGTTGGTTTTGACCAAGTGGTTTTGGCCCGAGAACTATCAACATCTGAGATTAAAAGCATTAAACAAGCCACTTCGGTTCCCCTTGAATATTTCATACACGGCGCCTTGTGTGTTTGTTACAGCGGACAGTGTTACATGAGTGCATCCATTAATAAAAGAAGTGCCAACCGAGGCGAATGTGCTCAACCATGTCGTTTAAAATACAGTCTAAAAAATAAAAAAGGACAAGTTTTGTACAAGGATAAACACCTTCTATCCTTGCACGATTTAAACTTATCGGAACACATAGAGCAGCTAATTGACGCAGGTGTTTCATCGTTTAAAATCGAAGGCCGATTAAAAGATAAAGACTACGTAGCAAATATTACGGCACATTATCGTCAATTATTGGACACTTACATCCAGAAAAAAAGCAAGCTAAAAAAAGCATCATCTGGGTTCGTTGCTTCCAGCTTTGAACCCCAAGCAGATAAAAGCTTTAACAGAGGTTTTACCAACTACTTTGTTAACGGTCGGGAAAAAGGCATTTGGTCGATTGACACGCCCAAAGCCTTGGGGGAAAAAATTGGTAAAATTAAGCAAATAGGAAAAAATAGTTTCACACTTGATTCCGCTATCTCGATGAATAACGGCGACGGCATCTGCTTTTTCACAAAAAAGAAAGAGCTAACTGGTCTTAAAATCAACCAGGTGGAAGGCAATAATATTTTCCCCAATCAAATAACAGGTTTGAAGGAAGGCATGACTTTATACCGAAACTTCAACCGAATATTTAATCAACAAGTAAATAACAACACGAGTAAGCGAAAGATTAATGTCGACATTGTTTTTGAAGAATTAAACGACAATACTTTCTCTTTATCAATGCTTGACGATGATCAGATCAAGAGCACCATTGAGGCTCAAACTTTAACACCTGATATTGCCAACAATCCAGAAAGAGCACTTTCGCAAATTCAAACACAACTTGCGAAACTAGGAAATACAGCCTTTGCTCCTGCCAATGTTCACATTAATCTAAAACAAAATTGGTTTTTTCAGGCCAAAGAACTGAACGCCTTACGCCGCCAATTAATTGACAAACACGAAGTAGCGCGAAGAGAGTATTTCAAAGCTAAAGAAAGGGCATTCTCTAAAAGTGAGGTTCCTTTTCCGCAAGAAGAGTTGAACTATACAGCCAATATTATTAATAGCAAAGCGCAAGCTTTTTACAAGCGACATGGAGTAAATAACAGCACTTGGGGGTTTGAAAAAATAGAACATATTAAAGGAGCCGAACTGATGCGAACCAAGCACTGTTTGCTATACATGAATGATCAATGCTTAAAGGAACACCCGGAAGCAAGACAGCAACTACCGCTAACTTTGTACAACAACAAGGATAGCTACGAATTAAGCTTTGATTGCAAAAACTGTGAAATGATTGTAAAGAAAGCGCCTAAGTAAGGAATTATAATACAACACTTTGCTTTATAGACAAATTGCATAAAAAGTTGATCGATATTAAGGCGCACTAATTACAAATTCATCCACTTCTTTTGTTAACGTGTCATGCAAATGCAATTATTTAGTGTACTAAAAAACCCATTTGACATACTTGCCAAATGGGTTTCTCAATTTAATTTTGTTTGATTACAAATTCAGATTTAATTGCACGCCTGCTTTTACCCATAAACCAGGTTGTTGCAGATTTCCCAAATCGTAATACGTTTCATCAAATACATTGTTGGCATCTATAAATATTTTATACTTAACATCCGACCACTGAAAACGAAGATCTGTTAACCAAAAAGGTGCAAAATCAGTCAACTCACCAGATGGGTAAGCCACATAATCACCTTCTCTATCCTGATACAAGGTGTTGATGGTTAAGCCCAACTTACTAACCAACCGAAGATCAATACCAATATTAGCCTTATGCTTTAGGTAATCCAATACGTATACTGATTCATAGTTATCAGGAACGTTTTTATCTTGATCTATGTAGGCATAACCAACTTCAATGCTTTTGATTGGTGTTCGGCCTATCAACTCATCCATATTAATTCTTCCTTGGGCTTGAAAACCCCATGATTCCATAGATGAAAGGTTTCGGGTTTGATATTTTTCTTCTCCTGCCAAACGCCCCCAGTCTATTAAATTATCTGCCTCGCGATAATAAACACTCGTTTGACCATTGAACCATGAATTAATAACTTTTAATCCACCTTCGTATGTTAAAGCCTCCTCTGGAAGCAAGTCCGGGTTCCCAATATTTGTTGGTCCCGCATAAAATAAATCGGTAAAAGTTGGCATACGCAAGGTTTTATTAACACTGGCAAACACCTTAATTTTATCGCTAACCCAATAACTTACATCAACACCTGGAAAGAAATCAACACCAAGGCCTAAGTCTGAATTCCAATTCATTAACACACCTGCTGACACTGAAAACTTTTGATAGGTATACACGTGCTCCAAAAAGGTAGATGTATTTGTTCGTTGATACGATCGGGTAAACTGAGCATCTTCACCAGGCACATCAATTGGTGTATCCATATCGTAACCAAGTACATTACTCCACACATTCTCACTTCGTACTTCTCCACCCAAAGATGTTTTACCAAGTACCCAGGGTATAACTACATTTAAATTTCCTCCATACACATCGGTAAGATGATAATTATGTGTTGTATACCAACTGGCAGGATTATCTCTAAATAGCTCAAAGCGATCTTGATGACGACGCCAATATAATGCCGGATTGACCTTTACCTTAGCGCCTGTAGAAAGCTTTAGAGCAGCAAATGTTGTTTTGTTTTGCTCAAACTGATTGGGATATTTAGGCGTATAAAATGAATTAGCTCCAAAAGCTTTATCGTTATGCCCAATTTGTAAGTCTAGTTTGTCCTGGCCAAAATCGAATTGCCCCTGGTAGAAAATGCTGTGATTTTTGAAGTCGGTATTATCAATATACCCATCACTTGAGGCGATATTTGCAGCTACATAATTTTTGAGCTTGCCTGTTTTAACTGTTGCATTGGCCGATGCATTGTACAAGCCATGTTGTCCTCCCAAAACATTAACAGTTAAGTTATCCTGCGTTTTGGTTCCTGTTACAAAATTAATGGCCCCACTAAAGGCACCAGGTCCGTATACCCTTGCTCCAGGGCCTTCCAGTATCTCAACACGCTCAATACTTTGTATATCCACTGGCAAGTTTAAACTCAAATGACCTGTTTGCGGATCAGTTACATTAATGCCATTAAAAAGAATCATTACCTGATCAAATGAACCTCCTCGAATGCTAACATCAGCTTGAATGCCCAATGGACCACGTTGACGCACATCCACATTCATGGCATATTTTAACAAATCCTGCACACTATAAACAGGTAGCGCTTCAATTTCCTTTCGCGGAATAACATGCAGGACACGCCCCACTTCGGAATACACCGAGCTTGTGCGGCGCGCAGATACTTCGACCTCTTCAAGATTTATTTTTTTATTAATTGAAGCAGTATCTGTTTGTGCCAATGTTTGCTGATAACCAAACACAGATAAATAAATGGCTGCCAAAGTACCTATTTTCACAATTTTATGCATGCTACTAAATACAGCATAACTCTTTCCATTCCAATGCTTAAAACAAAGCTTGTTAAGCTCTAAAAAATTCTGTTTTTTCATGACTTATTTTTAAATTAAAATTCGTCGCAAAGTTATAAGAATATTAAGCTCGTTAGTACTTATGCAGTCCTTTTAAAACAATCTTTTTGAAGATTTTTAATGCATGCCTATTTTGTGTAATTTAGCCTCTACATTTTATAAATGGCCTTGAGCACCAAAACGCTTAAAATTTGTTTAACAACACCTTGATATGAGACAACTTATCACTCTTTTATGCTTAATATCCCTACCTCTTGTTTATACGACAAAAGCACAGAACTATGCTTTTAATAAGAGTGAAGAGGCAAAGGATGAAATAAAAAATGGTGAGCCCATTGAAAAAAATTACGATGCTGCCCCTATAAACGAACTTGTTATCAACAACGAGCACGGCTACATTACTGTTTCTCCTTGGGACCAAGAGTCCATCAATATTAGAGCGGTTGTTCACATCGAAACAACTAATGAAGAAGAAGCCAAAGAAATACTGGAATTTCTGTCTTTTGAAGAAAAACGCTTCTCGCACAAGCTACAGTTTAGCACTGTATTTGACGAGCACTTTTTTTCAAATTACACTTTTACAGTTAACTACGACATTAAGGTGCCTTCACGTCTAAATATTTCTGTAAACAACACCATAGGTGATGTAAAAATTAATGATATCAAGGGTATAATCAATCTCAAACACAGTTACGGAAACTTAGACATCAGCAACATTGGCATGGATAAAGAGCATACTTTTGAATTATCGTTTATTGAAGGTGTGATTAACACATTAGGAAGCGCCAAGGCCAAACTTTCGAATTGTACACTTAACATCAATAACGCTACTTCTATTAAGGGCCAAACGAGCTATTGCATGGCCAGCATCGTCAATACCCAATCGCTTAACATTAATACATTTACCGACAGGTTAATTATTAGTAATACCGATAGCCTAACCCTTAAAGGGGAGCAATTTATTGGTAAGGTAGAACAGTTAAAAAACTATTTGTTTTGCGAACTTAAAAAAGGCAAACTAACAGTTGATACACAGGAAAGCTTAAGCGAATTAACCATATCTAACAAACGAGTAGAAACGAGTATTACAGTACCTCCATCCTTATCATACATTATTAATGGAGAGGTTACTAATGGTAGCTTTACTCATCCGTCGCCACAAATGCTACAAGTGTTTAAAGAGAATGATAATGTAACCTTTTCGGGAAAAGTTGGTAATGAAATAAATGCTGCCAACCTGATACTTTTTAATAAAGACGCATCCATTACAATAAAAAATTAAAATTATATATGTCAACCTCTGATCGATTATTTAAGCTGCGAAGCCACATGGCAACGCTCGGAGTAGATGCCTGCATCATCACATCGGCTGATCCTCATTTAAGCGAGTATCCTGCTGACCATTGGAAATTCAGGGAGTGGATGTCGGGTTTTAACGGCTCGGCAGGCACCTTAGTGATTACCAATGAAGAGGCTGGCCTATGGGTCGATTCACGCTATTACCTTCAGGCTGATCAGCAATTGCAAGATTCTGGCATTACCGTTTTTAAAATGGGTAAACCTGATGTACCCGATTACCAATCGTGGTTAACAAGTGTTTTACCATCAGGTAGTGTTGTAGGGGTTAATGGAAAAACCATGACGGTTGATGAGTTACGACAAGTAGCAAAAACACTAAAGAAAGCAGATATAAGACTTGACTCAAAGCTTTTTCTTGAAGATGATATTTGGGAAGGTCGTCCCATCATTCCTGAAGATGGTATTTTTGAACTTGATACTGACTATTCAGGTCTTACGCGCGAAGCTAAAATAAACATAGTGCGCGATAGGATGAAGCAATACAACGCCACTCATTATGTGATAACCACGCTTGATGAAGTAGCCTGGATACTGAACTTCAGAGGCACAGATGTAGAGTTTAACCCTGTATTTCATGCTTATGTAATCGTATCAAATAACCAGGTTAGCCTTTTCATCGACCCACATAAACTAACTTCTACTATTGGTAAACAATTGGCCAAGGAAGATGTACGTATTTTTACTTATAACGAGTTCTACAACTTTATAAATGACATGCCACCGTTGGCAAAGGTTTTAATTGATACAGCGCGCACCAATAGTACTGTATTTAGTGGTTTACCACAGCAATGCACACGTATAGAGAAAACTAGCATTGTTACCATGTTAAAGGCGCAAAAAAATACGGTTGAGGTCGAAAACATTAAAAAAGCTCTTGTTAAAGATGGTGTTGCCATGGTTAAGTTTCTATACTGGCTTGACAATTCAATTGGCAAAGAAGAGTTAACCGAATACACAGTTGCCCAAAAGCTAGGTTCCATAAGAGCCGAACAAGAACATTTTCATGGTAATTCATTCAATACCATAAGTGGTTATGCTGGTAACGGAGCCATTGTTCACTATGCTGTACAAGAGGAAACAGCTGCCAAGCTACAGGCGAAAGGTTTATACTTGATTGATTCGGGAGGTCAGTATACCGAGGGCACCACAGATATTACACGAACAATTGCTCTGGGGCCTTTGAGCGGCGAAGAAAAAACAGACTACACTCTGGTATTGAAAGGCCACATTGGCTTAGATCGAGCTGTTTTTCCGACTGGAACAAGAGGAGTTCACCTTGACATATTAGCGCGTCAGGCTATGTGGAAACAAGGAATTAATTATGGACACGGAACAGGACATGGCATTGGTCACTTCCTTTGCGTTCATGAAGGTCCGCAAAGCATACGCCCACAAGATAATGGTGTTGAGATTAAGGAAGGAATGGTATCGTCGAACGAACCGGGCATTTATAAGGCAGGAAAACACGGCGTTAGAATTGAAAACTTGATTTTAACGGTAAAAGATCAACAAACTGAATTTGGCGATTTCTTAAAGTTCGAAACGGTCACACTTTGTCCTATTGATAAGCGACCTATTGATAAGTCACTCTTGGATGAAAGTGAAATTGAATGGTTAAATACTTATCATGAGAACGTTAACACACAATTGTCACCCTATTTAAATGATGAAGAAAAAGCGTGGTTGAAAGTAAATACAGAGGCAATTTAAATCTATGATAAGCATATGTATCCCTGTATATAATGTTGATATCAGGAACCTTGTTAATGATTTATCTAATCAGGCACAAGCGATTGATTTAAAAATTGAAATATTGGTTTTTGACGATGGCTCGACTGAGGCTTTTAAAAAGAAGAATCGCCATACTGCCGGGATATCAAATGTTATATATAATGAATTAGATACTAATATTGGAAGGGCTGCCATTAGAAACCTAATGGCTAATTCCTCTCATTTTCCAAACCTTATATTTATCGACAGTGATTCACAACTAATGCCCAACTACCTTAGAAACTATCTAGATGTATTGGTTAGTGATTATCAAATTGTTTGCGGAGGAAGAGTACATCCCAAAGTTTTACCTCATGCTAATAAAAGTCTTCGTTGGACGGTAGGCAAAAAGAAAGAAGATCATGCGGCTAGTGTCAGACAAAAAGGCAAATCACAAGGCTTTATTTCAAATAATTTCATCATTAAAAAAGATATTTTTGATCTAGTACAATTCGATGACAATATTACCCAATATGGGCATGAGGATACCCTGTTTGGAATTGAAATGAGAAAAAGAAACGTCAAAATTGATCATATTGATAATCCAATCATTCACATTGGGCTGGAAGACAATGAGGAATTTCTTGATAAAACTAAGATAAGCCTTGAAACACTTTTGTTTATTTGTAATAAGATGGAGAATTGTGATTTATTAAAGGAACAAGTAACATTGTTAAGGTATTTCCAAATTGTTAAGTCCTTAGGCTTATCACATCTACTGTCTAAAGTCTTTAATAAATACGAGAAGCTCTTTGAACGAAACCTTTTGTCGAGAAAACCAATGATGCTTATTTTTGATGTGTATAAATTAAGCTATTTTGCCAAGCTAAATAAAATGAGTAAAACGACTATTTAGACAATGAGCCACATTAAATAATAAGTTGAATAGTGGACAATAAATCATATAACTTAAACACACGAAACGTATATGTAAATTACATTATCTTTTTAATAACCAGATGATTAAAATTTACTTCAGAGTTGCTTGTGACAAATGAAAATAAATATAGACATGAAAAAGTTATTACTCTCCATATTGACACTAGTTGCTTTTGCTTCATCATCTACTGTAGCGCAAACAACTAAAATTGATGTCAACATTAAAGGCTACAACGATTCAACACTAATCCTAGGTTATTACTTTAACCAAAAGATGCTTGTAAAAGACACAACCACCATCAATAGTAATGGTAGTTACACTTTTACATCTGATCAGAAACTGGATGAAGGACTGTATATTATATACCTCGACGATAAAAGTTACTTTGATCTATTAATTGGTGCTGATCAAGATTTTTCTGTTACAACTAGTAAAACAGATCTATTACAGCAAATGAGTATTAGTGGCAGTGCAGAAAGCGCCGATTTTCTTGCCTATCAGCGTTTCCTTGTCAGTAAACAAAAGGAAGCTGAACCTATTCAGGAAAAGCTAAAAGTAAGCAACGACCCACAAACCAAGAAAGCATTACAAGATCAGATTGCTGCACTATCATCTGATATGAAAAGCAAATATGAAACAACTATTAATAAACATCCTGATAGTTTTTTAAGCATTTTCTTAAAGGCAACACAAGAAGTAGCAGTTCCGCAAATGCAAGCGCCAGCCAATAGCTCCAACCCTGATTCTGCGGTACAACGCATGCGCTACGATTACTATAAAGCACATTATTTCGACAACTTTAAAATGGATGATGACCGTATTTTGCGCACACCTCTATTTGCTGGTAAACTGGACCAATATTTTAAGAAAGTGGTGCTTCAAATGCCCGATACCATAATAAAAGAATCGCACCGTGTAATAGCCATGGCCAATGGCAACTACGAAATGGAAAGATACCTGATTCAACATCTGTTTAACATGGCCAATGAAAGTAAACAAATGGGAATGGATGCAGTAATGGTGAGTTTAGGTGAAACGTACTATTTAAGTGGCCACGCCGATTGGGTTGATGATGAATTTATAAGCAAACTTCAGGAAAGAGTGGATAAAATTAAACCCAACTTACTCGGACAAACTGCTCCTGACTTCAAAATGCAATCGTATACCGAAGAGTATTATAAATTGAGTGAGGTAAGAGCCGAAATTACGATACTCGTATTTTGGGAGCCTGAATGTGGACATTGTGAGAAAGAGATACCAAAACTAAACGACGAAGTATGGAAGAAATTTAAGGATCAGGACATTAAAATAATTGCTGTTTATACCCAATGGGAAAAAGATCCTTGGGTTGAATTTATTCATGATAAAGAGTTAACAGAGTGGATTCATTTGTACGATCCACATAACCGAAGTAATTTTAGAAACAATTACGATATTTACAGCACACCTGTCGTTTATATCCTTGATAAGGATAAGAAAATATTGGCTAAAAGAATTGGTGCAGATCAAATACCAGGATTCCTAAATCATTATTTTAAATTGAATTAAGATGTATAAATATATTTTCTTCACCCTACTAATCGTTTTGCTCGCCTTCTCATGTAAACAAGAGGAAAAGGTAGTTCCTCCACCTGAGATTTATCTTCAAATGCCTGAAGGCGGCTTTGACTTTGACATTGATAGTGTTGAACTAATTGAACCCAAAATTACCTACGATATTGATTCGGAGTATAGCTGGGTTGAAAATGGCATTGAAATACTCGATGAAAAAATATTGACTTTTGAGAATCGTGCATTAGGTGAATACAACTTTAGTTTTAGTGTGCGAACACCAATGGGTGAAGATATGATGGACATTAAAGCACACTCACTCGACATCAACACCTTTGAAGAGTTTATAAACTTTAATGAGAACGGATACAACAATCAGGGAGAGAATGGCTTTCATCAGTTTAAATATGTGCAATATCCATGTAATTACGATGCTGCACTCCCAAATGACTGGAATGGCTTTGCTATTAGCAAAAATGCAAGTACCAGTGACTCGAGCACAAAAGGGGAGTTTAGTGTTTACGGTTCCTCAGCGGCTGATGAATCAGATAATTTTACCATTTTCAAACAAAGCAGCTCGCCCAACAACATCCAGTTTTCAGATTCACAGGCTCATAAAGTTAAAAGTATTGCTTTAAACAACTGCACTCGTAGCTACTTGTATATGGAGGCGGGCTTTCAAAAGAAAGAAGGTAAAGATTATCTTTTATTGACCATTAAGGGACTTGACGAGGCAGGCACTTCTATTGCCACTCCAATTGAGGTGCTACTAGCTGATTACCGACCTGAAGAAACGGCTCAAAAATACGTCATAGCCGATTGGATTAGTGTTGACTTAACCAGTTTGGGTGCGGTTCATCAAATTTCATTCGAGCTAAGTTCTTCGCGCGATGATGATGAAGATTTTGAGCTACCGATGTACTTCTGTCTGGATAACCTTAAAATAATTGAGTAATCTACTGCAAAATCAATATCTTTTTAACCAACGATGCTGTTGGAGATATGAATTTTAACATATAAATTCCATCTGGCAACCCTTGAACGCTGAACGAATCATCAGTAGCATTATGAATGGTGTATACCTTTAGTTTACTACCATTTAAGCCATAAATCTCAACTAGATTTAAGTCCTCAATATTTGAACGAAATTCAACAACTCCGTTGGAAATAGGATTACTCCTTATCAGTACCTCAGGATAATCAACCTCAATATCTCCAGTATCTGTAGGTATATAATCATTATACACCAAAAGATCAATCAGGTACGAGCCATTTTCTCCTGATGGGTGAACGGAATTGTATGCTTGCCATGCATTGTTAGAGCGGATATAAGCAGTATTCTTCAACGGCGCCGCCCCATTCGGAAATCCCTGATAAATAGCCAAGGTATCAATTGGCAAAGGCGAATAATTGAGTTCCAAACCAACAAACACAGGTCCACTTATTGACAAGGGTTCGTCAAAGGTAAAGAGTTGCTTCGCTGTTGAAATATCATCCAACGCAATATCGTCCATAGCCCCTAATACTTCATCGGGCTGACCACTCGATTCGCTCCAAACTTTTAAACTAAAAGTTTGCCCCTCTCCCGTAGCATCAATCTGACCAGGACTAAGATAGACTCCTGCAATTTGTGCTACTGAAAATTCATCGTAATATTCGGCATAGGCATCATACCCCATACTGTTATGCCCCGATAGAGTTCCATCTATCTCGTCAACTCTAACCAACTTTTTCTCGTCCGCTTCTTTGGCATGACTAATAATCTCCTTATTGCTATAATAATCAACCCCATTTTGAAGGTTGGCATCTGAATTTTGTGCATCGAGCCAGTAAGCTAATTGCTCTTCCCTAGCCACATTAAGGCTCCAAGCTTGATTAAAACGAGAGTAGTAATCATTGTATGGATTACCACAATAAGCCTCTCCTCCCGATAAGCTTCCTATTAAATATTGATCATCAGTAAACAAGCCACTACCAGAAGAACCGCCCTCAGTTACACCACTAGCCCACACATCAATCTTCCAATGAACATCATTTCGGAACTTAACACCATTATATTTCGTATAATTAAAAGTTGTTGAAATAGGCGCATTCATCGATTCTGACACTTTTTTCACATCACCCCAAGGATGATGCACACAAAAAACTTGGCTTGAAACCATCCCATCACGTTTCCAGCCCGCCCAATAGGCCTGGTATTCAGGAGGCGGCATCTTGCTCATTTCAAGCAATGCAAAATCCATATCTTCTACAAATGCTTTAATATCGGCACCTGAAAGGCTTTGTAATTCACCATTTGGTAATGCACTAGGATCGCAAGTAGGGGAATCAAAATTGAAATAAAAAATGATATTTTGAGCACTAATGCTACTAGATGTAATATTATAATTATCAAAACAATGAGCAGCGGTTAGAAAATAAGGTTTTCCATTTTCAGAGGTATTATTAAGCAAAGTTCCAGAACACAACATACTTCCTCCGACAATAACCTTACACACAGATCGGTTTATTTCAGCACTATTAACGTCGCCACAAATGGCATTTATATTACACTCCCCGGACTGACCAAAGTCGCTTTCTCTTTTCAAATAATTTAATACTCCTAAAAAATCGTGGTTAACAGCATTAATAGTTATTTCATGCTCAACAGTTGGTTTGCGTAATGTTTGTAATTCAACAATTAATTCATCACCCAAAACAGGTGCAATGGAAAATAGTTTTGACGCATTGTTATTAGCATTTGTAAACCCTCCTAGCACATGCGATTTATCAGGATTATACACAAACAAACGATCACCATCTTTCAAGGTAAAACGGTCAAAAACAAGGTTTAAACTTTTAGCTCCTTCTGAACGAATAAACAAACGCCATATATATTTTCCATCTTGCCAATCCCATTCTCCTGAATTCTGAGGTGTAAAATTGGTGAATATTGGTTCTGCAAATCGCAAAGGAAACTTATTGTTTTCCAAATCTACGGCACTGACAGCTTTCGGCTCCACAGCAGGTGATAACTCTAATGGCTTTTGGCGCTCTTTTAACTCAAAGGGTTTACCTCCATGCGAAATCTGACTATGACACACAAAACCATTAACCAATACCAATAGAAGAAAAATATATCTATACATACAATTATCTACTTTTTTTAGGCTCCAAAAGTTACACATTCTATAATTAATTGAGCAAACTTTAATAACTATGCTTTATCATTCGTTTTTTTTCGATGCATCAAGTTCTTTCCGCGATGAACAGCTTTTTTAAACGATATAAAACGTTTCATGCGCCCAACCTTTCCGAAGCTATCAAATACCAAAGCCCATGCCATTAATAAACTTGTAACTACAATCGACAATAAAAGTATGCCTAATTCAAAGTCATTAATTCGAAATTCTTTGGGAATTGCGAAAAACAATAATATTGAAATTAGACCTCGTGGCGCTACAAAAAACTGCGGAAAGTAATTACGCTTGAATATTAATTTGAAAATCAACCAACGGAAAGCAAATAAGCCAACTAAGAAATAAAGCGTTAGCAACAGTATTTTGGGCACAAAAACCCCGGCTAAAGTCATTGACATACCGAGAATAAAGAAGAAGAAAGTACGTACCACAAACGAACTCTCGCGTGTTAGCAACTTAAAATCTATTAGAACACGTTTAATATTCTCCTCGTATAAATACTTTCGTAAAAACCCACTGAAGAACAGCAATCGGTTTTCGAGTATCATTCCAAATACTAAAATCATTAGTAATGATGACAGGTGAAATAACTTACCTAATGCATAAAAAAGAATAAGAACAGCAAAAAAGAGGAAGAGCTTAACATCGGACTTTATGCGTTGAAAAGCTAAAATCATGGCATAAGAAAGGGTAACACTTAACAATAAAGTACCTCCTATATTTGATAGAACATTTAATCCTACCATGGTTGCACCATTCGTATCCAAGTTCTCAACTAACAGATAAAAGAACATGATACCCAGGATATCAGAAATCGTACTTTCGTATATTAAAAACTCCCTTTTATCTTTTTCCAAGCCATTTACACTTGGGATTACGATAGCGCTACTGGTAATTGATAAGGGAATAGCATAGATGACTGCTGTTAATAAATCGAGATTACCTATAAAAAATTGTATGCCAAAAGCCAGGAAGAATGTGTTGAAAAACAAAGATAATCCGGCCACCAAACTTGATTGCCAAATCAGGCGTATCTTTTCTTTTTTTAGTTCTAAATCGAGGGCAGCCTCCAGAACTATTAATATCAAGCCCACAATTCCCAATACTTCAAGCGGCAAAAACCATTCATCTTCGTTAAACTCAATGCCCAAAGCCTCCTTAGTAACATATCCCGTAACAATGAGCAGGATAACACTTGGAATATTGGTTTTTTGAGCCAATATATTATATAAATAGGACAAAATAATAATCGCAGCTGCTCCGATTACTAGGTAATATGCATTAATTCCTTCCATTATGGGTAATATAAAAAAAATCCCGCTCGCTTAGAACGGGATTCATAAAAATCATTTGATCGAGTCGATTATTACTCGTATATCTTACATTCAACTTCACCAGCTAAAACGGCTACTCCGTTTTCAGCTAAAGCCCACATCTCATCTTCACCAGGATACACTTTTAAAGGTGCTATCCAACCAATCATATCGCGTAAGTATTCAACAAGAATCTTATCGTAAGCAATACCGCCTGTGATAACGATACCATCAACTTCTCCTTTTAATACACCAGCACAACCACCAATTGTTTTACCAATTTGATATGCCATGGCAGAGTGTACCAATTTGTAATGAGGATCTCCTTCGGCTGCTTTTTTCTCCACTTCGTGAGCCTGATTAGTACCCAAGTGAGCAACCAATCCACCTTTGCCATTTACAATCTTACGCATTTCTTCGTAAGAGTACTTACCGCTGTAACAAGCATCAATTAAGGCACCTGTTGGTAAAGTACCAGCTCTTTCTGGTGAGAATGGTCCGTATCCGTCCAAAGCGTTATTAACATCAACTACCTTACCTCTTAAGTGGGCTCCTACAGAGATACCTCCACCTAAGTGAGCAACAATTACATTAATATCTTCGTATTTCTTCTCAATTTCTTTGGCATAGCGCTTAGCTACAGCCTTTTGGTTTAAAGCATGAAAAATTGAGCGACGAGGCATATCAGGATGACCTGTAACTCGTGCTACATCTTGCAACTCATCAACCACAACAGGATCGGCGATAAATGCACGAGCTCCGTCGATATTTTTAGCCATATCATCAGCAATTAAGCCACCTAAATTACTGGCATGCTGACCAAGAACACCCTTTCTTAAGTCTACTTTTAAAGCTTCGTTTACTTCGTAAACACCTGAAGAAATAGGCTTAACCATTCCTCCACGACCTACAATAGCATCAAAATCATCGATCTCAATATCAGCTTCTAATAATTCTTTGATGATCGTTTCTTTTCTAAATTCAAACTGAGACGCAATATTCTCAAATTGTCCAATTTCTTCAGAAGAGTGTCTTAGCGTCTTCAAAAAAACTGACTCACGACCAAGGTATACAGCAATCTTTGTTGATGTTGAACCTGGATTAATAACAAGGATCTTTTTCTTATCCATAGCTTATTCAAAAATTAATTGGGATTTTTTCAAATTACTAGAGGTAGTTACTTTGCCTCTAAACATATTTTACTGTCACTTAAATACTGGGAATAAAAAACACCCAGCCTAGGAGAAGACTGGGTGCATATATTTAACCCATTGCGGCTAATAAAATACTATTAAACTTCGATTCTTCTGAATCACTTCTTGACGTTAATACAATAGGGGCAGATGCTCCTAATATTAAAGAAGCAACTTTAGCTTTAGCAAAAAACACTAAGGTTTTATAAAGCACGTTACCCACTTCAATATCTGGCATTAACAACAAATCTGTATCACCAGCTACTTCACTTTTAATACCCTTATGCTTTGCACTTTCAAAGCTAACGGCGTTATCAAAAGCTAAAGGTCCATCAATAATACAGTTTTTAATCTGATCTCGCTGATTCATTTTCGATAGCAAAGCAGCATCAAGCGTAGCTTGCATACTTTCATTCACCATTTCAATGGCACCAAGAACAGCAACCTTAGGCTTTGCAATACCCATTTTATTCATGTAACCAACCGAATTATTAATAATACCAATCTTATCTTGAAGATTTGGTGCAATATTCATTGCCACATCGGTTACTGCAATAAGCTTATGGTAGGTATCAACCTCAAACAAAGCAAAGTGTGATAATAAATTTCCTGTACGTAAGCCCCATTCTTTATTCAACACACCTTTTAATAAAACAGGCGTAGCCACTTTCCCTTTCATTAATATATCAGCTTTATGATCGTGCACCATGCGCACAGCCAATTCTACCGATTTTGTATCATTGGGTTCGTGAATAAAGGTAGCACCATCGAAATCAAAACCTTTCTCAGCAATGATACTTTCGGTATCAGGGCGAGAACCAATTAAGATAGGATCGATAATGCCAGCTTTAAAAGCAGAATGAACTGCTTCTAAAGAATGAGCGTCTTGCGATACAGCAAGCGCTAACTTCTTCTTAACCTTATTCTTTTGAATAAGCGTTTGAAGATCTGATAAGGATTTAAACATTTTATATTGAATCTAAAGATTTAGTGTGCCTATTAACGGTTTGCCAATTCTTCAACAATCTCTTTGGTATCCAATGCAATTACAAGTTCTTCGTTCGTTGGTACAACCATTACTTTGGTTTTGTTACCTTCCGGGCTGATCACCATTTCGTCTCCACGTAATCCTTTATTGATTTTTGGATCAACCTCAATACCAATAAACTCGAGTCCTTCACAAACTCCTGCACGTGTGCTATCGCCATTTTCACCAATACCTCCAGTAAAAATCACAACATCAACTCCGCCCATTGCAGCTGCATATGAACCAATGTATTTCTTAATACGGTAATCGTAAATCTGAAGACCTAACTGAGCTCCATCATGACCTTCAGCAGCTGCGCTCTCAATCTCACGCATATCTGATGAAATACCTGTTAAACCTAACATACCACTGTGCTTGTTAAATAAAACACTTGCAGAACGTGTTCCAATCAATTCTTTATCCATGATATAAGTAACGGCACCCAAATCTAAGTCACCCGCACGCGTACCCATTACCAAACCTTCCAACGGCGTAAAGCCCATAGAAGTATCAACAGATTTACCATTTTTAATGGCACAGATTGAAGCACCATTACCCAAGTGACACGAAATAATTTTTTGAGTTGAATAATCAATACCTAAAATTTCACAAGCACGCTTAGATACATAACGGTGGCTAGTACCATGGAATCCATAACGACGAATACCATACTTCTTATATAATGATTGCGGGATAGCATACATATATGCTTCCTTTGGCATTGTTTGGTGGAATGCAGTATCGAATACACCACACTGAGGTACACTCGGCAACAACTGCGTAATAGCCTCAATACCTTTAAGGTTTGGAGGATTATGAAGAGGTGCTAAATCAATACACTCCTCCATTTTACGAACCACATCGTTTGTTATAAATACACTAGAGTTAAACTCCTCACCTCCATGTACAACACGGTGCCCTACAGCGTCAATTTCCTCTAAAGAGGCAATACATCCATGGCGTTCGCTTACCAAAACGCCTAAGATATAGTCAATACCAGTTTGGTGATCTAAAATTTCACCTTCCAATAATACTTTTTCATTACCTTCTTTCTGGTGTTTCAAAAATGATCCTTTCAAACCTATTTTTTCAACAACCCCAGCAGCCAACACACCCCACTCTTCAGTGACCATGTCGAACAATTGATATTTTATGGATGAACTTCCGCAGTTCAATACTAAAATTTTCATTTTAAATCTCTTTTTAATGGCGTTGAACCATCTAATTCGTTAATGCTACTTACTTTTCTCCCTTAGGCTTTTTTACCTAAAATCGTTTCATCTTCAAGAATATTACCTTCCTGATCGTAACGATAGAAACCAACACCTACATGTGATCCTAAACGTTTAGCACGTACCAAACGACGAATTAATGGAGACGGTGCAAATTTTTGATTACCGAATTCTTCGTGTAGATTTTCCATCCAACGAACAACTTTGTCTAATCCAATGATATCGGCAGCTTTAAAAGGACCTACGCGCATACCTAAACCAATTTCCATGGTTTTATCAATGTTCGGCATGGTCGCAACGCCTTCCATCAATGTGGCACAAGCCTCATTCAAAAGAGTAACATATAAACGAACACTAACAATACCTGCAGATTCTTCAACAGGAATCACATCGCGATTGATTAATTTTACAAACGTGCAAACACGCTCATAAACCTCATCGGATGTGTATAAACCTTTTACTACTTCAATAATACGAGCCTCTGGTGAAGTAACAAAGAAGTGCACACTTGCACAACGCTCACGGAATTCCAATTCAGAAGCTAATTCCGTAATAACAATTGTAGTGGCATTAGTTGCAATAATAGTATCTCTACTCACAACTGCCTCTACTTTTCGGAATACATCTTTACGCGCATCAATACTACGAACGCCAGTTTGATCATCAGCTCTGATTGCTTCAATCACAAAATCGCAATCAGCTAAATCATTATAATCAGTCGTTCCTTTAATGCGACTCATGATAGCTCTCTTTTCGCTACTGGTTAATCCCCAGTTTTCGATTCTGCTATCTAATTCTTTACCAATATTCTCAAGTGCCTGAGAAATTTTCTCCTCATTCAACTCAACAAATACTACTTCAATTCCATGCCAGCTGGCGATGCGAGCAATACTTTGCCCTTCTTTTCCACATCCTACAACACCAACTTTTGAAAACAAAGTTTTCCCTTTTTTCTTTTGACCTAAAGCGTACTGTTCAATAGGTTCTACAAGAATTTCAGCCATTTATAGTTATTTTTATATTCCTTATGGTTTTTATCTATACATCAAAATAATAACTAAAAGCGGGTCGCCCCGCCTCCATTTATTACATATTGCCCGCAGCCTGATTGGCTGTAATAGCAACTAAATTTACAATATCACTTACTGAACAGCCTCGTGACAAATCATTTATTGGAGCAGCCATACCTTGAAGTACCGGACCAATTGCTTCGGCATGCGCCATGCGCTGAACCAATTTATAAGCAATATTACCTGTTTCTAAAGTTGGAAATACTAAAACATTAGCTTGTCCGGCAATATCAGAACCCGGTGCTTTCTTTTGTCCGATTTCTGGTATAATAGCAGCATCAGATTGCAATTCACCTTCTATTTTCAAATCTGGCGCCATTTCCTGAGCTAATTTAGTTGCAGTAGCTACCTTATCAACCATTTCATGCTTAGCAGAACCTTTTGTTGAAAAGCTTAACATGGCAATCTTTGGCTCAATGCCTGCAATCGCTTTGGTTGTGCGCCCTGTGGCTACAGCTATTTCTGCTAATTCTTCAGCAGTAGGGTTTGGATGAACAGCACAATCTGCAAATACCATCATACCATCTTCACCAAACTCTTTATCTTTTAAAATCATGATAAAAGCACCAGAAACAACACTAATGCCAGGAGCTGTTTTAACATACTGAAAAGCTGGACGAAGTACATCACCAGTTGCATTATCGGCTCCTGCTACTTCACCATCAGCATCACCTGCTTTAATCATCATAACAGACAAATACAATGGATTCTTGATCAGCTTAAGCGCTTCCTCTTTTGTCAAGCCCTTTTTCTTTCTAATTTCAACCATCATATCTGCGTAAGCATCCATTTTATCATGGTTATCCGGATCAACAACTGTTGCTTTGCTAATGCTATCAAGACTGTAACTAACGGCTAGTTCACTTATCTTCTCAGGGTTTCCAATAAGAATGACATCTGCAAAACCTTCAGCTAAAATAGTATTAGCTGCACGAAGCGTGCGTTCTTCTAAACCTTCAGGCAAAACAATTCGCTTTTTGCTCTCACTTGCCTTCTGCTTAAGTTGTTCAATAAATTCCATTTCGTCTTTAAAAGTTATAATTATCAAATTGCTGCAAATTTACAGTGAAATTCACAGTTAATACATGTCTTTTATCATTTATTTAAGATGTTTAAAAACAGAAATAACCATCACTTTTTAATCTTTCAAAGCAACAACTTTTAGATTGTAAGCTATCACTTGTTTTAGCAACTAAAAATCAGCTATTAAAACTATTTTCAAAACAACCAATCGCTAAATTACTTTCAAATTGAAAGTATCCACAATTAATCCCACTAAACCTTTAAGCTAATTGCAAAAAGGATAAATAAACATCATTTAGATTTTTTGATATAAACTAACCATGTAATAAAAATTGTTTCTACAATACTATTGATCTATAGTCTTAAACAATTATTTAACATGGATTGGCTAGCTAAACCATTTCTTGAAGGAGAGCACAAAGAAACGTGTTTTTCTCGTTAATACGAAAAAAACACATGGGAAAATATTATTTAGTTATTGTCAAATTTCATAACCGTATAACTATAAAGGCATTTAATACAGAGGAGGGGTGCCATTTTTTGAAGTTATCACAACAACGCCATTTTCAGCTCTTTCACCATAAAGACGAATTGCCTTATCGCCTTTGAGAATACGAACCGACTCAACATTATAGTCTTCAATCATCATTATACCATCAATCATTTCATTGTTTAGGACAAACAAGGGGCGTTTACCTGCTTCATCTAAAGCTTTAATTTGCAAGGCTATTTGACGCTCATAATTAGTGAGTGTAAATCGAACAGCCAATTGCATTTGCGTATTAACTTTTTGCTTATTAAGCTCACCTGGCTTCCATTTTTTAGTTGCCAAAATAGCTTCAACCACTTCCTTGTCAAGCTGACTATCAACACCTTTCTCTACCTCAACCTGCTTAACTTCTCCATGAGAAGAAACAACAAAACTCACCCACACATCTCCTTCAACACCTTTAAGCTTATACGAATCATTATAATCGATTTGCTTTCGGATATATTCACCCAAATCATTACCAGAACCTTTCAATCGAGGTGATTTATCAACAACTTCGTAAATGTTAATATCTGGCAGTTTGACTTGTGCAGAAACACTAATACCAATTATCAATGCAAAGGCTATTGTGCAGGCTTTTATCAAGGCTTTCATACTATAATTGATTTGGTTAATAAATTTATCGGATATGCCTTAGCTATAATATGACCATATTGCAACTAATCGACACATACAGATCAAGCAATAATTATACCAAACAACAATGTTCAATTTTTTTTTATGCTTTCTTCGTCCTCATTGCCTCAATCCTACTTATTACGTCTTTCAGACTCTCTTCCCTCACCTTAGCTGCCTTTTTCCTTGCATCTTCATCAACCTCATATATTTTGGGTAATTCAGGTGCTTCTTCCTTGATTCCTTCACCCGAATCAAGTACCCACTCAATACTTAAATTATCAAATAGTTCTTGGACAAACTTCACTTTATCTTTTGGCACTTGTACTTTAAATGTTTTCATATTTCAACTGTTTTATTCTTTCTTATGTGAGAAAAATATAAATACCTCTTTTGTTCCAATTGTAATACCGAATTTCACCAAAAATCGTTATTCAACAACCAGATTTTTATAGGTGGTTATTCATCCTACTATTACTTATCAAAAAACACTTTCAAGATTGTTAATCTTATGATTTTATGCAGTATCTTTTCAAATTGATTCATAAACTAAAGTTAGAATAAAATCACACCGATTTCAAGCCCAATCAAACCACTAAATATGATACACTTACACTTTTACCAAATATTCATCCCCATCTAATAATACAGGAAACTTATTTCGAAACTCCTCTAAAGCTTCTTTTTCCAGATCAACATAAGCAATATCAGCCTTTTCATTAAGATTGATCATAACACATCCCTTAGCATCAATTAACTGAGTATCTCCCTTGTAACAATTACTCACATCTGTTCCTATACGATTAACGCCTATCACATAACATTGGTTCTCAAGAGCTCTAGCTTTTAGCAAACAATTCCATACATCTCGACGCGGTGCTGGCCAATTCGCGACATACATCAACACATCATACGCCTCCTTTGTATTTCTACTCCAAACCGGGAAACGCAAATCATAGCAAATTAAAGGACATAACTTCCAACCCTTTAATTCTATAATTATTCTTTCATCTCCACGCGTATAAAATTCATCCTCACCCCCCATGGTAAACAAATGCCGTTTATTATACCATTTCACTTCATCGCCATTCACATAATACAAGCGATTATAAAAATGATCTCCCTCGGCAACTACAACACTTCCAATCAATGCAAAATTATATTCAGCTGACATCTTCTGCATCCATGGCAGTACAACGCCTCCGTTTTTTTGAGCACAATTGGTTGGCGTCATGCTAAAACCACAATGAAACATCTCAGGCAGAACCACAAGATCAACATCCGGTTTCATATACTCAAATTCCCTCGTTAAAAAATTTAAGTTTGCAGGGGTATCCTCCCATTGTATATCAAATTGAATAAGAGCAATCTTCAGATTATCCATCGTATAAATTTTAAAAGTCCAAATTTACTACTTTATTAGAAAAGGTATTACGAGCATAAACAGGCAGGACCATCACACTTAAATCTTAAATCTATTGAAGAAACAAACGCGTAAACCTTACATAATAACAGCTAAGTAGTCCACCAGAAAAGTGGTGGGCTTTCCATTTAATATATATGGTGGTATATTAGGGCATCCAAAAACACAATATATGCTCAAAAAGCTACTTAGCTCCTTGCTATTGGTCGCAACCATAGCAACTTCGACCTTCGCACAAAAAGATACTAGCTATCACAAAGAGGGTTTTACCTTTGGTTTGTTACCTGCTATTTCGTATGATGCCGACCTAGGTTTCCAATACGGAGGCCTTACCAACCTATACTGGTATGGCGATGGCTCTAATTACCCGGATTATAATCACTCCCTATACCTGGAGTATTCGGAGTACACGGCCGGCTCTACACTTATGCGACTGTACTATGACTCTCCCGTTATTTTTAAAGGTATCAGAACAACAGCTGATGTGACATATTTTAGGGATTTAGCGATGGATTTTTATGGTTTTAACGGTCGCGATGCTGTATTTAACAAAGATTGGGAAGATGATACTTCTAAGGATTACCAATCGCGAGTCTTCTACCGACATCACCGGGAGATGTTTCGTATCATGACCAACTTTAAAGGCACTATTAACAGCGATCATCCTGAATGGCAATGGTTAGGCGGCCTTGTTTATTTCGATTTCAAAATAGACCCGGTTGACATCGATCGTTTAAATAAGAAAAAAGACGATGATGATAAACTCCCTGAGATAGACGGCTTGTATGACAAATACCTTGATTGGGGCATTTTACATCAAGAAGAGGCTAATGGTGGCAAACACGCTTATTTAAAAATTGGCTTATCGTACGACACTCGCGACATAACGGCTAATCCAAGTGAAGGCATGTGGACCGAAGTATTTATTTCGCACATGCCAAAGTTTTTATCGAGTCAGAGTAGCAATTACACGCGTTTAAACCTGTTCCACAGGCAATACTTTTCACTAACCGATAATAAGAATTTAATTGCAGCTTACCGCATAGGTTATCAGCATAAAATTAGTGGCGACATCCCTTTCTACATGTTACCACATATGGCTACCAGCATCCTAACATCGGCCACTTCACAGGGTTTAGGTGGCTCTAAATCATTACGAGGAATCAATCGCAACCGTATAGTTGGCAACGGCAGTTTATTAAGCAATGTTGAATTGCGTTGGAAAATGTGGCGTACGAATCTGTTTAAGCAAGATTTTTATTTGGGCAGCAACTATTTTGTTGATATGGGGATGATTACCCAGGAATATGAGATTGACAAATCATTAGTCCCAACAGAAGAGTATCATCTATATTTTAACGATGTGAAAGATAAACCACACTTTAGTTATGGCTTGGGTTTGAAAGCCGCCATGAATGAAAACTTTGTTCTATCGGCTGATTATGGAATTGCAGCCGACGAGCAAGATGGCGGATCAGGACTTTACATCACACTCAACTACCTCTTTTAAAGAGGTTATAAAGAGGCAAAAACTAAAATATGTCCAGAGCAAGCGACATTAAAAAGCCCAGGTAATTACCCAGAGCATAGCCAATTAATCCAATGGTAAGTCCTGGCACTATCAATGATCGATTTCGCAAAGCCCCTGCCACAACAGGCACAAAAGGAGGACTACAAATAAGAGCAGCTGATGTAACAATCACCGTGTCGGCATCGATCTTTTTTAAGCGTGATAAGAGCACATGCAAGGATAAACTCACAAATACAACAAAGGTAATATAGGCAAATATCAATGGATTAAGCTCCGCTAAGTTGCCTAATTCCACTTTAGAGGATACCACAATACTGAAAATTAATATCAGATACATTCCCAAATCGAAAGTTCCTTTTGCTGTATGTATCTTTTTAACCGATGATCCCCAAATACCTAAAGCTGTAATCAGAAAAATAAATACAACCATTTGTACACCGGTTGGTACTAAAAGCATTATGCCTCCCGACACAGCCACCAACAAAAGAGCAATTCCTAAAACTAGCAAGAGCCTCTTACTAGAACTTCTATCTTTTAGAGCGAGCCATAAACCATCTTCTGTTTCACTATGGGCAATGTCAGTACCAGAGTGTTTAAATTTGGGCAAGACCAATTGAAATAAGCGTTGTCCAATACTCATTAAAAAGAACAAGTACACCGCGCTAATAACCATATCGTAGGAATGAACAGCCAGATAGATCTCTTCATCTACATCCAACATCATTTTTAAGGAGGCCAAATTAGGTGTTCCTCCGCTATAAATGCCAACCAACAAACCTCCTACTTTATTAAAGCCCTCTATCTGATGACCATCAAAGAAAACAAACCCGCTTACTACAGCTATAAAAACAGCGACAAGTGAAAATAACAAGGAATAAAATGGTTGAACGGCCAATTTCTTCCAAGCTCTTACATTGGATGAAAATAATAAAAGTGGTATTGCCAAAGGAACAGTTACCGACATCAACACCTCTTGCAAATCATAAAAATCTGGAGTTAACAAACCTGAAAGGCCCATTAGTAGACCAAAAACGTAGGAAAGCACCACAGAACCAATACGATTTAGAAAACTGTAATGATGACACAGATACAACACCAGGGCTGGTAAAAAAACATACAGAAGAGCAACTAAGAAATGTGTCATGTGGTAATTTTTAGCGCAAAAATATCAAAAGTTTAATTCTGAAGAATTATCTCTTTCATCAAGTTTTCCATATTTTGCCTAAGCTCTTTAAAAGGCTCGGTAAAACGATTGGCCATGATACAAAAAGCAAGTGTTTGCCCGCTGTTGCATGTTAGGTATCCACAATAGGCCAAAACGCCATTCATCGAACCACTCTTCCCAATCACCTTTCCTTGAAAAGCCTCCTCTTTTAAAATACTTCGCAATGTTCCATCGGTGCCAGCAATAGATAAGGATTGTTTAAACGCATGACTATATTCTGAGTTATCCATCGCCTTAAGAGCCATCACCATATCCTTTGCGCTAAAGGCATTAAAAGGCGAAAGTCCGCTCCCATCGAAGAACTCACCCGTAAAATCAGGAATTATTCCATTCCAGTAGTTATTTAAACTCAATGCACCACTATCCCAATCTGCTTTGCCCACTTGTCCCCTGCCCAACTCAAACAATAGGTGGTCGGCCATTAGGTTATGGCTCTTTTTGTTGATAACTGATATGATTTCGGCCAATGATGGCGATTGATGCTTGTATAGAAGCTTATTCGATTGTGCAACTCCTTTTTGAGACTCAACACTAACAACTTTCACTCCGTTTGCATTCAGAAACTCCTGTAATTCATTGGCTAGAGTTAACTCTGGATTGGGCAAGGCCCCTTTAATACTGAAGCGTTCTCTATCCTGAGGAATACTTCCACTCACATACCATTGCGACATTTCCGAATGCCCGTATATGTAGGCACTATCTTTGTTATTGGCTGCCGTTCTAACCTTACAAACAATTGGCTTATTAATAGATGGTTCTACAGAAATGATTTCAACAGGCTGATCAACACCCTTGGGCGATTGCATGCTCAGGTGAAATGTATTTTCGCGATAGCTCAAACCATTGGGCACCGCCCCGTAATAATTGGCCATGTCTTCCCACAGGCGCTTTGATGGCAGCTTTATTCCTGAATAATATGAATTATCAACTGTGATAGATTGTAACCCTTTTACACCACTTTTCTTAAGAGCTGCAAGCACAGGTTGAAATATAGCATTAGGTACTGTACTATTGAAACGAACCGAACCCAGAGTAGGGTCACCGCCACCAACAACCAACAAGTGGAGCTTGTCATTATGTTGTTGCAAATAAAATTGAGTCGTAAAGCGATAATCATCGTGCAAAACATTGATTGCCGCCCCCGTGGTAAATACCTTCGTTAATGAAGCAGGTGTCATTCGCTGCTGGGCTTGGTGCCCCAGAATAACATTGTTATTGGACACATTCACAAACATGGCTGATAAAGAACCATGCTTGGTAATATCCAGCGAATATGTATTTTCTACAGATGAAACTTGTTGTGATTGGCCACTGCATGCAGAAAGCACCAACAGCAATAATCCTATTATCAACCTCATAACTCTACTCCTAACTGCTCATTCAGTTTTTTTTGATCGCGATAACGACGTACCATATCCAGATACAACTTTTTGGATGATTCACGCTCTTCATAACTGCCCATCTGACTCTTCATCTCAAAAGCCTGGTAACTTTTATAAGCCCACTCCATAGCAAGCTTAAGCTCACCACGTGCCTCCATCGATAGAGCAATATTATTGGCAGCCCTCCCCTTTTCACGAGAGTTACCATGCTCAAAAATGAAGCCCCATAACTTTTCTGCCTCAAACCTATTATCATTATTAAGCCACTCGGCAGCATTTACAAACTGTGCACTACCTGAGGTATATACTTTTCGCGCCACCGCCTCCCAGTAAGGCACAATTTGATCGACATAACTTGTCCCCAGGTATTGCCCCGTTTCAATGGTTGCTTCGCTCATTGATGGAAAACCAGCTACACTTGCATTAATCTCTTCACCAGCACCACTCCAGTATAGTGTATCGCGGTGCACATCGCTATAAACTTGTTCGTATGAATAACCATCGTACATGCGCCAAAAAATCACTGCATTAACAGCCATAGTAGAAAAGTATTCAAACTCCATATCTTCTACCAAAACATTTGTGCCGTACTCAGCTGCGGCCAAGGCCAAAACTGCATCGGCCTTGTATTGCTTACAAATGTTATCGACCTGAGTTGGGGTTAATGAGCGATATGGCCTACCACTAGCTGTTGGATTGTAATGCGTTGTATCGATGTATACGGTATCAAAAAATCGACGCATGTCCAATTCGGCCTTAAGGTGCCCAAGAACAACTGTTGAAAAAGAATCAATTCGAATTGTATCTAATCGTACCTCCTCACCTACCACGTGCGCAATATGTGCATCGTCCGGATTAAAAGGAAAGGCATTATTAACCAACACAACAGAAGCAATGTGTGGTGGTATTGAAATTGTAGCAGGCCTTAACACATCGTAATGCATTAGCTCGTATGGCTTGCAGGCCGCCACCATCATCAGTAATAATAAAAAAAAAGTAGTTCTGTTACGGATCATACAGGTTGCTATAACGACTTGATCAATATTTCTTTTACGGCATCAATATCCAGTTTTTTAAACATTCCAATGGCGCCGTATTTACATGCCCCTTCTGCCATAGCATCAACCTTACTACCGTCAATATCCACATCGGCTAAAGTGGCTGGCATGTTTAAACTAGAGAAGAACGAACGTGTTTTTTCAATGCCCTCTTTGGCTGCCTCAATATCATCAGGATTACTTACGCCCCAAACATTACGGCTATATTGTGCCAATTTAGGAGCAGTTTTTTCGTCCAGTACATAGTTCATCCAAACAGGAAATAAAATAGCCAAACCAGCACCATGGGTTAAGTCATAAATAGCACTTACCTCGTGCTCAATATTGTGAGTTGACCAATCGCCAGCTAACTTACCGGTCCCAGTTAAACCATTTAAGGCCAAACTAGAGGCCCACATTAGGTTAGCGCGTGCTTCATAATTATCTGGTTCATTTAATAAAATTGATCCATAATGAATACACGTTTTTAAAATACCTTCGGCCATGGCATCTTGCACAAAAGTACCCTTATCGAGCGTAAAATACTGCTCAAAAATATGACTCATTACATCGACCACACCAGCAGCTGTTTGCCATTTGTTAACTGTAAAGGTGTAAGTTGGATCAAGAATCGAAAACTGCGGACGCAAGGAATCATGTCCAGAAGCTCTTTTCTCTTGTGTTGATTCGTTTGAAATAACAGTATTGCCGTTCATCTCACTTCCTGTGGCAGCAAGGGTTAATACCGACCCAATGGGTAACACTTTTTCTATTTTAGCTTTGCGGATAAAGAAATCCCAGGCATCTCCCTGATAGTGCACTCCCATGGAAATGGCCTTGATACAATCTATCACACTACCTCCTCCTACACCTAAAATAAATTGCACATCATTCTCGCGACACAAGCGTATACCTTCGCGCACACTTTCAATGCGCGGATTAGGCTGAATACCTGACAACTCCACTACCTCAATGCCAGAGGCACCTAGCACCTCAATTAACTTGGCGTATAAACCATTCTTTTTAATGGAACCACCACC
The DNA here is from genome assembly GCF_007097485.1 of Carboxylicivirga sp. M1479. Taxonomy (GTDB): domain Bacteria; phylum Bacteroidota; class Bacteroidia; order Bacteroidales; family Marinilabiliaceae; genus Carboxylicivirga. Next base: position 42,417 of record NZ_VKDE01000030.1, read on the forward strand.
ATAGGCTAATAGTACTTTTTTGCCATAGGGCAGAATTTCTTTTCCTATTTCGGCCACTCTGTTTTTGCCGAATAATACTTTTGTAGACGCGAGGTAAGTGAAGTTTTTCATTATTTAATGTATCAAATAGTGATTAATAAGAATCAAGACAAAAGCAAATATAATCAATATGGTGGCTTTACTCTAAAGATAAAAATAAAAAAGGGTGGTTAAAAAAACCACCCTTCTGAAATATATAATGCTAATGTATTACATATTCATACCACCACAAACGTGAATGGTTTGGCCACTTACATAAGCCGAAAGATCTGAACCAAGGAAAACACAGATATTAGCAACATCCTCAGGTGTACCACCTCGTTTCAATGGAATTTTACCTTCCCATTCTTTCTTCACATCATCAGGTAACTGACCAGTCATTTCTGTGATAATGAAACCTGGAGCAATAGCATTACTACGGATACCACGTGAACCTAACTCTTTAGCAACTGACTTAGTAAAACCAATCATACCAGCTTTAGAAGCTGCGTAGTTAGCCTGACCAGCATTTCCGCTAACACCCACTACAGAGCTCATGTTTACGATTGAACCAGAACGCTGACGCAACATGGTTGGCTGCACAGCTTTGGTAAAGTTAAATACCGATTTTAAGTTAACATTGATTACCGCATCCCACTGATCTTCGGTCATACGCATTAACAAGGTATCTTTAGTAATACCTGCATTGTTAATTAAAATATCAATTGAGTCAAAATCTTTAGCAATTTCAGCCACTACCTTTTGAGTATCCTCAAAATTACTGGCATCAGAAGCATAACCTTTAGCTTTTACGCCCATTGCTTCCAATTCCTTTTGTGTTTCTTCTGCTGCTTCGTTAATTACTAAGTCAGTAAATGCAACATTACAACCTTCTTGCGCAAAACGCATAGCGATAGACTTACCAATGCCTCGTGCAGCACCAGTTACAATGGCTGTTTTTCCTTCTAGTAACTTCATATTATTTTCTATTTAAGTTTTGATAAGCACTTTTCAATGACCTGCTCATCATTACAATAAACTAATGTATTAGAATTGATAGTTAGTCTCCACATACACTATCTATTCTAAATTTAATCGGACAAAAATAGAACAATTCTTAGCTTTTCGCTATTTTTTTTGTTGAAATGCCATTTTACCTACGAAAGCCCACGATAGCCGTACACTGAATACCATGCCTAAAACATTTGTTTAGCAAAAGCTTTATCTATAATTTCGTGCAACCAACTAAACCTGATACTAATGGCTAAATCAAAAAGCAGAAAGAAAACACCTCCCCCGCAACATAGTAAAAAAGAGTACTTCAAAAAGGTATTTGAGGCGGCAACTAATATGCAACTTAATGTTAATGACTTTTGCAAGGAAGAAAGAGAGCTCTTATTTCACACCAGACCTAAGCTTCATCAGGTGGTCAACCCCGACAAAAACATATCACCAACAAAGTTAAACCTCTTTAAAAGGCTTATCAACGAACTAAACAGTAAAACCAGAACTACAGAGGGGGTTTCATTCAGAACCATTGATTTTCTTTATGTCTTTGCCCTTTTCAACGCTAAACTTATTTATTTAGTGAATCAGTTCCCCAATGAAGAAAAAGAAAACAAAAAGTTGTATTCCGAACAGGAGGAAACACTTAATGTATTTTACAACTGTTATGCTTCAGATATATTCTGTGCAATTATACGCTATTCAAATCCTACAAAAGCCTACTACACAGCCGATGTCGAAGAAAACTACGTCAACCAATATAATCAGAGCCTGGAGCTGACACCAAAAATGAATTCAATCCCTATTCGTAAAAAACAGCTTAAAACAAAAGACCAGATACGAACCATTTACCAAATGGGAAAGATGCAAGCCGGTAATCAATTCGAATGGATATCTGTTTATTATCAGTCTCATGACTCTGAGAAAAACTACAAATCTCAAAAGCTAAACCTTTTTATTCAAGCACATGCCATTAAACGCATGAGCGAGCGTCTCGATATTATTGACGAACAAAGCATTAACTTCTCTCTATGGAAAAACACCTGCGATAACATTGAAATAATACAGCATAAAAACACTTTACTTACGCCAGTTAAAATTTACGATATTAACATTGGCTACTTTGTTATTGAGCCAATCAACGATATGCTCATTATCAAAACCTTCTTGTTTATTACCCACAACTGCACACCCGAAGGCGATAAACTAAAAGAGCTTACAGGCTTAGGAAAAAGTGACATCAGCTATTGGAAGATAGACCGCCTCAGTACCTTTATGAATCTCAATGAGGAGAAACACCCTCAGCTGATGCAGCTGTTTACCGATGTAGGCATGCAAGAACTAACTCAATTAAAAGATAAAGACTTTGATATTGACAGCATTCAGGATGCTAACCTCGACAAGTTGAAGGAATACCTCAACAACAGCATAAAGTATAAAAATGCTAAGGAGGAGGATGTGGTGATTCATGCTTAAAACCCAATTATTCTAACTCAAACACGCAATGGCGTGGCTCTTAAGCACGTTGATGTATGAAATTTGCAAAATCACCTGACTTTTTGATAAAACACTCTGGCTTTGAGTGAGAATTTTCTGGCTTTGACCCAGAACATTCTACCAATAACCCGGAACCCCCTTACTTTTTCATTGATGATTATGTGATTTTCGGAGAAGCTTCTACTACAAAACCAGAATCATTTCTGAATTTCATAGACGATTGAGTAAAAAAGTTAGAAGAATGAATCGAAACCAGAAAAAAGAAAGGCCAATAGCATCGGGATTAACTATTGACCTATAAAAATAACATTTGTTATTCAGAAGCTTTTTTAGTGCGGGTACGTGGGAAACGTTGCTTGAGTTCGGCAACCTTTTCTTTGGCTCCCGGATGCCCCATTTTGGCGGCATTTTTCATTAGGCTATACACCATTAGTGAGGCATTATAAGCCTCGTGACCAGCCAATGCTTTTGAATCGTCAAGGGCCGAAGCAATACGCTCCATCTTAAAACTTAAAGCCCTAAGGCGCGAAATGGCATTCACATCCTTTTCCAAAGCCAGCACATCCACAAAGGCATCCAACAAAGCAGTATCTTGTTTGGCTATCTCCAGGCTTTTATCAACAAAAGCCACCGATTTGTCACCCATACGCAACAATTCTGCTTTTTCACTCTTTTCCAATACATACATTTGCGGCATTAATACCGTTTCCAAAACATTAATGGCGTCTTCAATCTGCGTTTCCTGCTCGGCGGTTAGGTTAAACTCGAATAAACTTTCTTGCATCTTTTTAAGGGTTTAATGATTAAAAATTTAATTGTCATTGCGAGGATAAAAAATAATACTCCGATTTTTTCGGAGTGGAAGACATTTGATCAAATGCATAGAATAATTTATCCTAGCAAACAGCTTTTCTCTAACTCAATATTTATAAGCGATCTGAGCAATAAATATTATGTCGAACTCGGGTTAATAGCTTACCATACTGCTTAATAAAAAAAAATCAATAGTTAGAAAATAAAAACTCCTTTTCGAGTATTATCTCGTTATTAATCCCTTCAATCCGTATAGCTACTACATTCCTTGCTAACTCAACTGACAATCTATTATTTATCTCACACGACGTCAAAGAAGGTAAATCACTAAGATTAAACCCATTAATTGACTCAAGACGTTGACCTGGCTGTATCATACACTTTTCAGCATAAGAATCAATCCAAATATTTCGAATATAAACTTGACCATTTTCAACAATAGTAGAAAAGCCAAATTTATTCCACCGCTGTAAATTATAGTCTTTTTCATTTTGCTTTAAGTACATTTTCTTCCCTGGGAAATCGAATATTATCGTAAAATACTCAAAAACTTCTGCACCTATACTCCACCCTTCTTCATCTGACTCTACGTATACAATAGGGTTATTAACATCAAAACTACCAAGTCCAATCTTTCCTACTTGAATTACCTTATATTCACTATTATTAGTTGCTCCTTGCTCGCTTAAAAGCATCTGAACAGTTCTTCCTTTACATCGTCGTTCTGCTTTCTGCTCAATATATTTTTCAGTAAAACGACTAACTTGCATAAAGCCATTATCTCCAGTATCAATTAATGCCGTCCCTCTAGGAGTTCCACAAGACACTATTACATAAGGAACAGACTTCTTCCAGCCTTGCATTATAAGCTTTTCTTCAACAAATCCTTCCTCTTTAATTTCTTGAAAATCTATATCTTTTACAATTTGCAAATTAGGACCATCAAAAACCCAAATAGCTTTACGCATCAGGTTGTGACCTATTACACCAACAACATCGCAAAAAATACCTACTCCAAAATCTATACTATCCACCACATAAACACTTATATTTTTAAAAGAGATACTTTGTATATTAATATCAAACTTTGTACGGTAGGCATTTACTGATTCATAACCATCTGTGATACTTTTTATCTTTTGATTTGAATCATTCTTGCTTCGAAGTACTCCTTTCTTTATAGCAGTTGGCGAGCCGGTATCTACTAAAAAACGGCCTGATATTATTTCACCATCAACTTCTACATTACTTACAAAGTATAAGCCATTTATAATCTCAATATTTAAATCACATACATCATGCGTTTTTTTTATTCCCTCAGAACAAGCATTCTGAATAAAACTGAATATCAGACACAATACAAAAGTAACTCTAGCCATATTTACATTTTTAAATGGGTACTTAAATTCAAAGAAAAATAAGTACCCAGTCCTATTTTTGTTTAATTCACCCTAATCTTTTGCTTAAATTTACCTGTTCGATCATTATAAACAGTTTTAGTATCCCATTTACCATCTCCATTAAGATCATATTTGTTTACATGCCTTTTCCCACCTTTAAATTTTGTTAATTGAGTTAAAGGTAACTTTTCAAAATTTTTCATTTTTTTAATGTATAAAAATAATTACCTACTCGTTCCCTTTTCGGCATCCGGGACATTCGTATCACTGGCCAGCTTATTAAAATGCATTGCAAGTATAAGATACCTCACTTTTATTTTTTCGGAGTCAGCCCCTTAATTCACATGCTCCTCAAAAATAGCTCTTAAAGGATAAATCATTCGTTCGGCCAAGGTGAGGTCATCGGTAATTATTTCGGCCATTCCTTGCATATTTTGCTTAAAAGGCAATTGCTTGCCGTAGTTAGATACTAATGAGTCGTTTAAATAAATGGTGCCAATATAAGCCGAGTCGGGCACTTCAGAGATAGCATTTAACAGGGCATTGACCATTCCATACTCACGATAAGGAAAATCGGCGAATTTAAGATTAACACTTTGTTGAACTTTCACCTTTCCGGCACGGCTAACAGGTATAATCACTTTTGCCAATAGTTGCGAACGCTCAAAAGGAACTATCGTCATTACATGTTGGCCTGAGCGTATATTCTGGTTTTCTTCCCATATACCAGACAAAGCCACACGCCCTTTAATAGGGCTAATAAGGCAATAGCGTTTTTCCCATTCAGCCAACTCTCCTTTTAACTTTTCCAGAGCTTGCCCAAAGGCCAGATCTAAGGCATCGCTTTCTTGCGTTTGCTTAAGCTGCAACTCTATAATTTGCGACTCCAGTTCGGCCAAAGCCATTTGCGAATTAGATAGGTTTAACTCCGTATTGGTTAAACTCATTTTTTGATTGACCAGGTTTTTCTGTGCTTTTTGAAACTCAGCCGCAGCAATGGTGTTATCCATAAACAGTAAAGAATCACGCGAAAACTCTTTTACTGCAATGCCATAGGCCTTTTGTGCAGAGTGTAACTGTTGCTTTTGTAACTTAATCTGTTTGAACGTTTCTGTTTGTTTATTCTCGAGCAAATCAATCTTACGTTGATGATAATCCAGCTGTCGGAAATTAAGGTAGTCTTTATAACTCCTGTATAAATTACTATAAACAGTTTGTAAAGCTCCCAGTTGGTTAATGACTGGCAGTACATTAAAAATCGAATCAGTTTCACAACTTAACGATACAGCAGACAATAAGCTGCCATCTTTATTTAGTTTTTTGTTCAAAACAATACCCTTCACTTGTAAATAGGCATCTATATCCGTGGAATTCTCAACCATTGCCAATAATTGACCGTTTTGCACGGTGTCTTTGTCCGCCACCAATAAAGCCTGCACCTTACCATTGGACGCAGAAAGCATAAAAGTCGGCGGATTGGCCGATTGAACGTAAAAGGCACCATTAATCACATCGGGGTATTTAAAGAAAAAGGAAAAAATAAATATACCAGTAATAATAAAAGCGATAATACTAATACCATAGCGTATAATACGGGTAGGAATATGCCCCATAATCTCCTTCACCTCATCGCTACGTAGGTTGAGCTGTTCGGTTTCTTTTTGTGTTACTTTCAGACGCTTCATAGTTTTAAAAGTTTATTAGTTAGAAGGCAGATGGCAGAAGTTGATTGGCAGCTTGGTTTATTTGGCGATTTGATAATTTGTTTATTTGGTAACAATTTTGTCTTAATTATTCTTCACTCAAGCCGTGATGGCTCTTACTTTTTTAGTGCGCTAACTTATGCTTTTAATTGTTGCTTATGATTTCCGCTATGCTCCAATTCTACAGACAAAAAAGTAAGCAAAAAGTCCGCCGGCTGCACCCGTCTAGTTCACTATTGTGTCAGTTTTTATCTGAGTTCATGATTTCCGCTTTGCTCCAATTCACTCAAAAAACTAGGATTCATGACTGAAATTGTTTTAAACTCACACTTTTCGTTCCTCAAAATGCTTAAACAGAAAAACAATTCTTAACCGTCATGTTAACCCTGTTTTTTGGCTCACTGGCTGAGGCCGGTTCGTAACAAGGCGTTTCGATCTATTAATAAAAACATTTAGGACGCTATTGATTTGGTAAATTGAAAAACTGATGAATTGACGAGTTGAAACCTGAAAAACAGAAACAGGAAACATGAAACACTAAACTCGAAACAGGAAACAGGAAACAACCTATTCACAAATCAGTAGATGGCACTTACCCCCCTTATAGGCGCCAGGAAAATTCTATCTGCAAACTTCCGTCCTCTGCCTTCCGTCTTCTATCTTCACCTCATCATAAATCAAACATCCTCTACCCTCCCAATTCCAACTGATTCTTTACCAAATTGAAATAAGAACCCGATCGATCAACCAACTCAGGGTGCGTCCCTGTTTCAACTACTTTGCCTTTTTCAAGAACGATAATATTATCGGCATTACGCACCGTACTCAAGCGATGAGCCACCACAATAACCGTTCTACCTCTGAAAAACTGATCTAAATTTTCCATTATCACTTTCTCATTGTTAGCATCCAAAGCATTGGTGGCTTCATCCAGAAAGATATATTCCGGATCTTTATACACAGCACGTGCAATTAATATGCGTTGTTTCTGGCCTTGGCTCAAGCCAACACCCTCCTGTCCAATCTTAGTATTATAACCCAAGGGCAGTCCATCAATGTACTCTTGTATATTGGCCACCTTAACAGCATACAACAAACGCTCACGATCAATGTACTCATCACCCACCGCAATGTTTTTGGCAATGGTGTCTGAAAAAATAAAACCATCCTGCATTACCACACCACACTTGCTACGCCACCAACCTTGATTAAAGTTGCTTAAACTACTTTCGCCTACTTTAATATCCCCGTCAATTGGGGCGTAAAACCCCAAAAGTATTTTAATTAAAGTTGTTTTACCACTTCCGCTGCTACCTACAATGGCCGTTATTTTGCGAGCTGGTATTGGTATACACACATTATCTAATACTTTAGGCGAATGCGGTCCTTCGTACTGAAAGCTAACATTCTTAATGTTTAAGTCAGTTTTAGTTGGTAATTGTGTTAAGCGATCGGCCTCAAAGCTTTCTTCATCTTCTTTATTGTGTATTTCACCTAAGCGCTCTAGGCTTATCTTAGCATCTTGCGCGGAGTGCACAAAGCTAATCATCTGGTCGATGGGACTATTCAGCTGCCCTAGTATATATTGTACCGATAGCATCATACCCAAGGTCATTTGTCCTTGCACAACGGCTAAGGCTGCCATTATGGTGATAATGATATTCTTGGTTTCGTTAAAAAACAAACCACCCACCTGCTGGTACTGGCTCAAAGACAAACTTTGCACATTCACCCGAAACAAACGCGCCTGTATACGTTCCCATTCCCAGCGCTTTTGTTTCTCGCAGTTATTGAGCTTTATCTCCTGCATACCTGTTATTAGCTGTATCAGGTTACTTTGCTCCGACGACATTTGGGCAAAACGTTTGTAGTCAATATCGCGGCGCTTGCGCATAAACAAATATACCCAGGTAAAATACAAGGCACTGCCAATCAAAAACACCACAAAAATTTTAACACTGTAGTAAGCCATTACTGCCCCAAACAACAAGAGGTTGACCATCGAAAACAAGACGGAAAGCGTTTGCCCCGTTAAAAAATTCTCGATGCGGGCATGGTCTTCAATGCGCTGAATAATATCACCCGTCATTTTGGTATCGAAAAAACGGATGGGCAGGCGCATCAATTTAATCAAGAAATCACTTATCAACGAAATGTTAATACGGGTACTAATGTGCAGCATTATCCACGAACGGATAAACTCTACACTCATGCGACTAACGAACAGCATCAACTGAGCTACTAGTACCAGGTAGATAAAATTGATATTTTGGGTGTTGATACCAATATCAACCACCGCCTGAGTTAAAAATGGGAAAACCAACTGTAGCAAACTACCTACCAACAAGCCAAGTATCAACTGTATGATGAACTTTTTATGCGGACGTAGATATTTAAATAAAAAAGAAAAACCACTTTTCTGCAGAGGCTCCTCCTCTCGGTTATAAAACTCAGGCGTAGGCTCTAGCAATAAACAAACACCATTGGGAACATCGTCTTTTATTGTAGATGCCCAGCTTTTTTCAAACTCCTTGCGTGTATAGCTTACTTTGCCATGCGCCGGATCGGCCACCCATACCTTATCTTTCTCGATTTTATAAACAACAACAAAATGCTCCTGATTCCAGTGGGCAACAAATGGCACTGGCTGTTCTGCAAGCAACTTATCGTAACTGACCTTAACACCCATGCTACGAAAACCAATAGCCTCGGCCGCATCGCTAATACCGAGCATAGAAACGCCTTCGCGTGTAATATGGCTATGCCGGCGAAGGGTTTCCAAAGAGTAATAACGGCCATGGTATTTAGCAATCATTTGCAGGCAGGTGGGGCCGCAATCCATTAGATCGGGTTGTGAATTAAATGGAAAAGTATCAATCACGTTTTAATCTTGCTTTTTAACGATTAACTCCAAATAGTCTTCAATACGGCCCTTAAAAGGAGTACAACAATCATTCTGTTTCCCTTCATACTTGTTTTCATACCTTCGTTTAGGACAGCCACCTCGGCATATAGGCAAGAATGAGCAATCACGACAAACAGGATCCTGATAATGATCTATCCCCATAGAATATTGAGCATTTAATTGATGATTAGACCAAATGTGTTTATCATTTATATTTCCAACTAATATTGTCCTAATTAAATTGGCGCTTCGCCCAAACCCGACTTACTTTTTGTTCTTAATGACAAAAACTAAGGAAAAAACATCAAGGCTACACCCGCTTTACTCAAAAAGACTACGTCTGTTTGACTGAAATTGATTAAACTCGCCTTTTTCCGTACCTCCAAAAGCCTCAAACAGAAATCAATTTTTAACCGTCAATTCAACCTTGCTTTTTGGCTCACCGGCTGAGGCCGTTTGAAATAAACACATTACAAACATTGAAAGAAAACGTTTAGGACGCTATTGATTTCCAACAATTAAATCAGCATCCCCCAAATCTTCAAAACATTTATATATTTCTCCTTGCCATCCAATCAACATGTTATTGGGATTCCTAACCAAACATTCAATATTAATATCGTCGGGGTATAATTTCTCTAACAGAACACCTCTTTCCTTATAGGCTTTCAGACAGAAGTCGGTTGCTTCATCTCTATCAAAGCAATTACACTTAGAACTACTTGATTCATCTAAATGAATCCACCCAGGATATATGACTATTTTATCAGTTTGATACCTCTCCTTGAGCCAATTATAGACTTCCCAAAACACATCTTGGTTTGTTTTATCTATATTTACCCTAATCGCAATTGTAAAACAATCTTTTAAGTTCCCTGTAAAATGACAGTCCAAATTAGATATAATCTTATCGAATGTGCCATTCCCATTTAATAAAGGACGCCTTATATCATGGACTTCTTTAAAACCATCCAAAGTTACTTGAATTGTTTCAACTCCAATTTCATTTAAATATTCGAATCGTTTTCTATCAAGCAAATAACCATTGGTAATAATCTCGTGTTCTAGGATATTTAATCCTAAGCCAATTATTTTATTACCTAATGATCGTAGACGATTAGATTCCATCAAAGGCTCACCTCCATACCATGTTAAATTCAGCGTTCTTAGCCCTTCACCAATCCTCTCCTCCAAGTAGCTAATAATAGCGTTCTCAGTTCCATCACTCATACGCCCAGGCGTGCGCCACTTTTCATAACAATACTCACAACTGAAATTGCAATTTTGAGTAGGAGCAATAGTCAACACTAAATGTTTCTCATCAAAAATGCGCTCCATACTATTATGATGCATCTGTTCTACTAAAAACTCATCATCTTCAACAAGTATGAAATTATCTTTAAAAAAATCAATTTCCTCAGATGTAAAACACTCCTGATCTCCCTTATCTTTTAGTAATTTTAAATCCGCAAATATCGAATTATCTAAACTCAATAATCCGTTGGTATACGTATTATATAATAAAGTTCCTGCCTGACAATTATCAAGCAGGAAATTATATTTTGACCATTTCAAACTCATACGATCTAATTAAAACCTAAGATTAGAATCACCTACTGACTCAATAGTGATTTTATCATCTAACTTACTCCACATTTTATACCTTTTCTTACAAAGCAAGCAGATTCCTCCCTTAATTTTATTAAGTTCTGCCTTAGTCAATCGGTTTTCTTTGCGCTCAATTATTATATCAATTCTTTTCATTTGTGCTCTTAATTATATCTATTAATTTTTCTAAAACAGGATCACCACCCTGCATGTATTTACTTGCTATGTATGGTATTTCAATATCTGGTTTTAAAATACCATCAATGGCATTTGTATATTCATCGTATTCAACGGTAGAAATATAACTCACCGACTTTAAGAACTTTGCAGACATAACTTCTCCATAACGAAGTGCATTTTTTTGCAAATTTTCTCCAACAATCCTACCTAGCTTATTATATTGAATAATATTTGTAAATGTTGACGCTTGCGAATGTGTATTCCTACTAACCAGAACATAGTAATCATAATCTCCCATATACAACTTAGGATTAAGAGGGATCTTTGATATAAACATTGAATCAGGTAACGAAACAATTTTTCCGATTGAATCTCTCGAAAAACCATAGTCGAAGGTTGCTTCAGATACTTTCAACTTAACTCCTTTTTGATATGGCACTTCATTTTTATCACAAAAAATAGAGATCAAATCATCAAACCGATCTCCACTTCCACCAATATTACGCCGTAAATCAATAATAATGGAATTCCCCCTTTTTTTCTTTACATCATATATTAATTTATTGAAGCTCTTAATTATATTTCCATTATTATGAAACTGATCAAATCGAATATATCCAATATCATCATAAATGCGGCATTCTACTTTTTCCTTAATGAAATTTTCATTATACACTTTAAGAGAAATTCCATCACAGACTAATTTAATCTTTTTACCACGCCGTTCTAGTATCAAATTATAATTTGATGAGAAATGAAAATGATTTTGCATCTGCATCAAAATGGTATTCATATATCTATCGCGATAGGTAAACCCAAGCAATGTACTTGCAGATATGCCATCTAATTCAATGATACGATCACCTTTATCTACATCTTTACACAAAGATTGATTAACAATAAGCGTATCGTTGATACACATCAAAGAAAACGGCAGAACGTTAATATCTTTTGCCTTCAACCTTTTATTTTTAACCCGTAATTCTGGATAGATTCTAAAATGAGGATCCTTTCTAGTAACATCAGAAAAAGCAAGTTTATAATAATAAATCACCTGTGTTTCTTTTATAGAATCCGTACCAATAATCAACAATAAACTATCAACCTTTTCAATGAAATTTTCATTATCTCTTGCTGTTAGTTTCATAGGAGTATAATTTTCGAAAGCGTCCCAAGAACGTTTGAAGTTTTCTTTTCTTAAACAATTCAGGTCATTAAAAAAAACATCATTATTAACAGATTGACAATTAACAATTTGCACCAACAAAATACAACATAAAATATAACTATATAAATATTTCTTTACCATAAAGTCCTAAAAACCCACTCTTTAAAATAAAGAGTGGTATATATTTAAATTAAAAAGTTAGAGTGCCGGTATAAGTCCATGCATTAGATGAAGACTCATACTTCACTTCATTTTTCAACCCAATTTCTACTTTTCTGTCACGCTTTTTACAAGAAATACAAAGTCCTCCTTTTGTTGAACGCAACTCATCATTAGTTAACCTATCAAACTTAGACTCATTTAAAACATTAATTCTATTCATCTTTATATAATTTTAATTGCTTTAAAAATCCCGTTAAAGCTATCCGGGGCATTCGTCTCACTGGCCAGTTTAATCAAACGCACCACAAACATAAACGACCCTACTCCTATTTTTTCGGAGCGAAGAAAAAAATGAATGTCCACCTTTAATTTTAGCTAATTCAGTATTGGAACAGCCAAAGGCAATGGTAAATTCGTTATACAATAGATAACTACGCCTGCACGGGCAGTAATTGATTTCGGCCCCTCGGCTTTTAAGCACTTTAATGTGCTCAAACAAGGTACTCTCCGAAATATTTAAGCGTTGAGCCAACTCAGCAGGTGTGCCAGTGGCTTGTCGTTTTGTAAGATTAATGATGCGCTCGTAGCGCTCCATTTGGGTAATAAATTTCATTCGTTAGGTTAAGTTAAAAATATAAACTCTAGTGCATCACTACTTAAAATAGGTACACCCTACTTTTAGCAATGAGCAACATTGTCTGATCCCAAACCTTTTAACCCATAAAAAATTCCCAGTACAATTTTAGTTGAGATTATTTAACAAAAAAATGACAAATATCAGAACTCCAACTTAACAATACATCATAATTACGAATAATCAACCTCTTTACAATTTTTACAAATCGTACTCAATAATGTAAAGAGTGATAAAAACAAACAAACAAACCTCTTCATCAAGCGCTGTCCCTATAAATAGAAACATGCATATTAATCAGGATAAATTACTCAACTCTACTAATGAACATGAACAGTACCGCCTTTGTGAAATTATTAGTACTAGATTGAAATTGAATGCACACAAGACTTAATAAAACCTACTTTTCTTTTAACCAGTCTTCTGATGAAATCCACCCATCATCACCACGCCATAGTCCAAGGTATGGATTATAGGAACATTTACTTGGTTTAGAGTAGATATTACTTGGTTCAGAAAGGAAAACACGACAATCGGTGCACATGTACCTATACTCACAATCCTTACAAACACTTATTTCATCTTTAGTAATATTCCATAGCAACTTGTACTCGTCACTATTTATTAGTTTACTAAAATCAACATCATCGTATCGTCCAAATGTCTGTATCATACTTGGGCAGTTTTTCACCTGCCCTGCACTATCAATTGATATTTTTTTATTGAGACAAGTATTAATGTGCTGTGCCTCGTAAAAAAGACTTTTATTACATGTTAAATTTCCATGTGATACTTTTCCACATGAATGTGAGCCCATAACGCTCTCTTTAACAAAAACGATAATACATTGATCCTGAGTGAGCGTTCTATCACGACTAGAATTAAAAAGATACAAGCTTGTTAACTTATTACTTGCTTTCACAATTTTTTGTAGTTGAATATGCTTAAATAAATCCGACACTATCACTTCAATACTTTCAATATTTGCAGCTTTAAATATTGTTAAAACACTTACTATCAGTCCAAAATTAAATTCACCAAAGAATCTTAACTGCATTACCCGAATACTAAATTTCCCCAATACCTCCTTTATATAGTCAAAATCATGATGTGAATGTGGCTTAACATCAATAATTACATTCTCAATAACGTATGGCGATAAATATTTATCCTCCAAAACAGGAAATCTATCCTGAATAATAGAAGAACCATAGAAGATTAACTCCTTATTATACTACAAATTAACTCCTTGCATAATAGAACTTAATTCTGCTCCGTCGAAATCGGCTTTTAGTTTTGATAGTGTTTTACCTAAATAATTACTCAAAACATTAATAAACTCATTAGGAAGCTTGTAATACTTATTGCGGCTTAAATCAATTATTACGCTTTGGGTAAAACCTCGCACAATCTTACAGTCAGCAAAAAGATTTATATACTGATGATCACTCAAAACAAAACATTTTACTAATAGGTTTATAATAGCGTACGACACGGTGCTTACAGGTCTGATATTTTGGCACTTCACTGTAATAAACCAAACCTTTGTATGATGTAAACACACTATTTCTAAGGCAAGTAGGTAAGCATTGAATATTTACCAAATCAGCAGTCTTTTTTTTCACACTCATCTCTTATTATTTCTGCAATCCGTTTCTCAATATTATAATTACAACTATCACTTACCATTTCAATGTTTCCAGCTGGATTTACTTCGAGAAAATAGTAATCCCCATCAATAGATTTAATTAAATCAATTGAGCCTGTATCCAACCCCACCTCCCCCATAAAACTTATGAGTTGTTTTTGGATGGAAATAGGAAGCTTGTATGGCACCATACGATTCATATGGGTGAAATCGTAATTGCGATAATCGATACACGTTTTATTGTTGCACTGCGAATAAATGGCCATCGAATAAAGCTCATCATGCACAATAAAAGTTCGTATCTCATAAGCTTTAAGTATTTTCTGCTGATATTGAGATGGAAAAGCAGGATTATCATCCAATAATTTATCAGCGCTTACTCCACTTGTCAACATTTTATAATGCCCATTTTTCAAGTAAATAGGAAGCACCTCGCCAATCGGCTTTGTAATAGAATCAGTACGACTTATAAAATCCTTTGCGACATTGTGCTTATTTGAAATTACAAATTTAGGTACTTTTAAACCACATAATTGCGCTATATCCAAATTAATTAACTTATTAGTAGCCGACTTGCCATAATTCCCTAGTGATGGTTTTTTATTTAATTGATAATAAAGATATTCTGAAAGCTTCTGCCACTCATATTGAAGAAAGCGCTTAACTTGACTTTTAAGTTGTCGATTTGAAAGCTTATCTAAAAAGTAATCCAAAAGTAAATTCAAATTACCTCTTCGATACCAATAGTATGAAATTTCATCAAAATTTAAAGGCTGCCCGTTAATATTTAAAGTGATGTTTTTCTCCGAAATATATTCAATACCTATTTCGGTATTTTCATTAACTCTCACAACCTTCGTTACATCGTAATAATCAAGCCATTGCATCACCCTACTAGTAAAGAAATCGTTCTGTTCACTTATTATTAATACCATTCTTCTTCAAATTATTCATGAAGCTAAATTGATAATATGTTTCCATTGCCTCAAAATTGTTTGATAAAATAAATCCATCTCTATTTTTACCTCTATAATCATCTCTTACTCGAGCTTCAATCGAAACATGTAAGGCCATATAATCGAGAAAAGTGTTGCATGTATCGCAAGTTTCCATGGCTAACTTAACTTCTTTAAAAGGATAATGAGCATACCATGTGTTAGCCAAACTTACCGTATCGTTGCAATTAATTATTGCCTTCATCCCCACTTTACTTCGCAAACTATTGATGCATTCTACATCCTCTTGCTTTCCTTTTATAAATGGATATATAATTTCATTATCAACATCTATTTTCAGAGCCACTTCTCCAAAAGGATTATCATCATAATAACTAACAATACTCATGTATACATGTGGTAAAATTAAACCATCATGCAAAGCCTTATCAACTATAGGTTTAATAATGTTATCAGCATAAAGTGTATACTGTGGATCTTGCTTTAGATTTTCATCATTTTTTTTTCGATTATACAAGCCACAGTAGTGTCGGAGCATAACATGTAATTTATGATTAAGAGTATCTTTGCAAAGAAAAATGGAAGGAAAACCATGTTGAGATAAATGATTTGATAATTTACCTGCAAGAATAAAAAAGATAGAGTCCTGTTTTGCAATATTGCCTATAGAAGCAGCTTTCTGATCTAACACATAGTTTTTTTCATAAAAACTTCGCTCATCTTGATCTATGGAACCAAGGTATTGTTGTCTTAAATTCTTATACCTTTTTAAAAAAGCTTTCCACACCTTTTGATTACCCTTTAACTCTACAAAATACTCTTCATCAAAATCATTAAGCGTATAGCCTTTTTTAACCAGCTCAATAGCACATTCTATAGCTTTTTCAAAGTCCTTTACTTTAATAGCACACATGCAAGCATTGTGTATATCTTTATAGAACAGATTATCATATCTATTAAAAACGTCGTAATATAAATCTAAACTAAGCTGGTAATCTCCCTTACTAGTATTCTGTTCAATACTATGTATTTCATGGTGATAACGAATGTAATCACCTGCGTAACATTGAAATATACTGCCAAGAGAAATTAATAATAAGAAAAGTTTCATATACTCTAATTAATTACAAGTTTTTAAGCCACTTTATTAGTGGAGCTATTAATATTTTTCTCTCTCGGATCAAGACATATATAATCCTGACGATATGGTGTTTTGTTTTTAATGACGCTGTAAATAGTTCTC
>NZ_VKDE01000031.1 GCF_007097485.1 Carboxylicivirga sp. M1479
ACTTATATTTAGATCAGAAAAGAAAGCTTGGCATTGCCAAAAGAATACAAAAACAGATTGACAAATATGGATTTAACCCTGATGAACTCAACTTTGCATCAAGCTGATTTACAGGACTTAAATTTTACGTTAGTCAGAATATAAGAATTGCTAAAGCGACAATCTTTAATGCCTTTTTAAGAAATGTCATTGTATTTTGTTTGATATTACATGCGAAATAGTTCATCGTAACAAATACGTGAACTTATTGTAGGAAATAGAATGAACCTTATCCTAATGTTGTGGTCATGTAATACTCTAAAGGCAACGAAAAGTAGGTAATATACTGTGTGATGATCTGTTCAATTGGTTGGACTTGTAGTTTGTCTCTACTATTAAGCAATGTTGTCAAATCTTGACTAAATATTTTGACTTGACAAATGAACTCTTGAAATGTACTGAGGAACTGTAAATTATTTCGTTCTTGTGCAGTTTTTCGATACGAAATAAAACCTTGTATCTTATCAGTGCCAGCAACAAGTTCTGTTTGTGTTGAATTAGTCAAATATGATAAATTGCGGTATGCAAAGCCAGAAGTCGAAAATAATCCCACAAACATGACTATCCCAAGGGATAATTTAAATAGGATTTTATATAATTTTCTCTTACTCATTCTAGTGTAAAAGTACGAAATAACAATCAGCCTGAAAAATACGTGTGACGATTGTGTTGAGGTGGATTGTGTAGCCATCCTTTTAGCCTGATCTTACAATGTATTGTTAGCTGACCAAAATCATCCCTCTTTTCTTCTCATCCCAACATTTTTAACTTATTTTGCTCTTCTTTGTTTAACAAGTCTGTTAGTCTAATTTCTAATTGTCTATTATCTGCCCAATGAATAATAATATCGACGAGTTAGCACTCTCCAATTTATATAACCGCAAACGTTCCGATCGTGATATCTTTCAGGAGCTGATGGCTTTTAAGGTGAAAGAAGTATTGCTTATTGCCAACCACTACGATGCTTACAGTATTGTGCGTGAGGGACGCTTTTTTGATAAGATTTTTGGCGAATATCTGCAGCTAAATCTTTTTACCGCGCCGCGTATTACCAGTGTTGCTACCTGTGCCGAAGCCGAAGAGTTAATGGCTGAGCGTGATTTCGATATGATCATCCTTATGGCTGGGCTCGATAAGCAATTGCCCCTACAAATGAGTGCCCGTTTAAAAGAGGTGCAGCCCAATGTGCCAATTCTTTTGATGGTTAATAACAATGCCGATCTGAAATTTTTCGACGAAGCCAGTGGTAACATTGAGCATATCGATCGGGTGTTTGTGTGGAATGGCGACTCACGCGTGTTTTTGGCCATGATTAAATATGTTGAGGATAAAATGAATGTGGCCAACGATGTAAAGGTGGGCGATGTACGCGTTATTCTCCTGGTTGAGGATTCGCAAAAATACTATACCCGCTACTTGCCCTTGTTGTATTCAATTATCATGCGACAAACCCAGGCGATACTGGAGGAAGAGTCGAGCGATCAGTTACACAAAATAATGAAGATGCGTGTGCGTCCGAAAATTTTGCTGGTAAGTAACTATGAAGATGCCGTTGAAATTGTCGACGAGTACCTGGATAATTTAATTTGTGTTATATCCGATGTGCAATATGCTCGCAATGGGGTTGACGATGTGGATGCGGGGGTTGAGTTGATTAAATATGTGAAGTCAAAAACCATCATCCCCACATTACTGCAGTCATCGGATCCTGCTAATGCCTTAAGGGCAGAGGCTGTTAATTCCGATTTTATCGATAAAAACTCCGATAGCCTAAGTCTCGATATTTATAATTTCATCCATCAGAAACTGGGCTTTGGTAATTTTGTATTTAAAAATAGCCGTGGTGCCAAGGTGGCAGTAGCCCGTAATATGAAAGAGTTTTTGGAGTGCATTCAAGATGTATCGCCCGAGTCGCTTTTGTATCATGCCCGACGAAATGGTATTTCAACCTGGTTAATGGCTCGTGGCGAAATAACCATCGCTAAGCAATTGCGCCCATATCGTATTGAGGATTTTGATAGCTTTACAAAGCTACGCCAGGCCATACTCGATGTGTTTGAAGATGTTCGCTTGAAACGTTTACGTGGTAAGGTGGTCATGTTCGATAAAGAAAAAGTAAAAAGTAGCCGTTACATTGTTCGCATTGGCGAAGGTTCATTTGGTGGTAAAGGGCGAGGTGTGGCTTTCTTGAGTAATTTTATCGAGAATATTAGTTTCGATCGCATTGTTGATGATATTAATATTCGCATTCCTGCCACAACCATCATTGGCGCTGGTGAGTTCACGCATTTCATTGAGAAGAATAATTTATATACCCTCGCTTTTGTTGAGAAGAAGTACGACGAGATTAAAGAGTTATTCCTGAAATCGGATTTAAGCGATGAGGTGAATGAGAAGCTCATGCAATATGTTGAGGTGATGGATCAGCCCTTGGCCATTCGATCGTCTGGTTTGTTTGAAGATAGCCTCTTGCAACCTTTTGCTGGTGTTTATGCCACCTACATGGTGCCGAATAATCATCCAGATATAAATGAACGATTTAAGCAATTGTGTACGGCGGTCAAGTTGGTTTATGCATCCATGTTTAGTGATCCTGCCAAGGCCTATTTCGATGCTGTTAATTACAAAATTGAAGAGGAGAAAATGGCCGTCATCATCCAGGAAGTAGTGGGTGGTAAAGTGGGCGATCGTTTCTATCCTCACATCAGTGGTGTGGCTCAATCATACAATTATTATCCTTTTTCTTACATGAAACCCGAAGATGGTTTTGCAGTATTGGGTGTTGGTTTAGGTAAGTATGTGGTTGGTGGCGAAAAGGCCTACCGCTTTTGTCCCAAGCACCCAAAGCTGGAACTGAATTCTATTCAGGATCAGATTAAAGATTCGCAAACGCACTTTTATGCCTTGGATCTGGAGAAAGAGGACTATTGTTTGGAAACAGGAGGCGAAGATGCCGCCATCGTCAAGCTAAATATTAAAGAGGCCGAGGAAGATGGTAACCTTAAGCATTGTGCCACGGTGTATGATTATAGTTATGATCGCATGGTCAATGATTTTTCAAAACGTGGCCCTCGTGTGATCAACTATTCCAATATTTTAAAATACGATTACATTCCACTGTCGCGAACGCTTGATATGTTGCTTCGCTTTTTTAAAGAAGCCATGGGTGCACCAGTGGAGATTGAGTTTGCTGTAGACTTAGAACCGGGACGCCGTAATCTGCCAACTTTACATCTTCTTCAGATAAAACCATTAATCAGGGTTGAGAACAATGTCAACATCGATTTTGATGAGGTGGATAAGAGTAAAATGATTCTGCAGTCTATTAAAGGCATGGGTAATGGGCGCTTAAATCACATCAAAGACGTGGTGTACATGAACATTGATGTGTTTGATCGTACTAAAACAGCTGAGATGGGAGCCGAAATGGCTGAAATCAATAAGTACTTTGAGGAGCAGGGTAAGGAATATGTGCTGGTTGGCCCTGGTCGTTGGGGTACCCGCGATCGCTTTACGGGCATTCCAGTGTTCTGGTCGCAAATATCCCATGCACGTGTTATTGTGGAGATGGGCTTGCCAGATTTTCCTTTGGATGCATCCTTGGGTTCTCACTTCTTCCATAATGTCACTTCCATGAATGTGGGGTATTTTAGTGTGCATAATAATGGCGAGGAGCAGTTTGTTAATCTGGATATGCTGAAAGAACAAACGCTAGTGCGTGAAACAGTGTATTTCCGCCACGTAGAATTTAATGAGCCATTGACTATACTGATGGATGGCAAACAGCAAAAAGCAGCCATTGTCGTTAATGATTAAATTGGAAAGACCAACTATATTGAATGAGGCCGTATTTGTTACGGCCTTTTTTTATTATTAAAGACAAATCAGTCTTAAATGTTGATTATGAAATTATCTATTTATACCTTGATGACAATCACATTGTTAACCAAGAGATAAACTGATAATTTTATGATGGATTCAAAAGGTTTTGTGCATCCCTCGCACGAAGTAAAGGCGTATGCAACCATTCAATCATACGACGAATTGTACCAAGATTCAATTGAAAACAGAGAAGAGTTCTGGGCTAAAGAAGCTGCACTGTTGGAGTGGTATAAGCCCTGGAATAAGGTTTTGGATGATAGTCAGCACCCATTCTATAAATGGTTTGTGGGTGCTAAAACCAATATCATTCACAATGCCATTGATCGACATCTTAAAACGGCTACCAGAAATAAGTTAGCACTTATTTGGGAGGGCGAGCCTGGAGATTTAAAGACCTACTCCTACCATGCATTAAATCGCGAAGTGGCCGAATTTGCCAATATCCTTAAAGCAATGGGAGTGCATAAGGGGGATATTGTGACCATATACATGCCTCAAATTCCGGAGCAAATATTTGCTATGTTAGCCTGTGCTAAAATTGGTGCTGCCCATAGTGTCGTGTATGGCGGTTTTAGTCACGAGGCATTAGCCGAGCGGATTAATGCAGCCAATAGTCGGGTGGTGATCACTGCCGATGGAGGTTATCGCCGGGGGAAAGCGACTAAGCTAAAGGATATTGTGAACAAAGCAATGGAATTATCGCCAACCATGGAAGTGTGCATCACGGTAAAACGCACTGGCGAAGAAGTGTATATGGAGAATGACCGTGATTATTGGTATCACGATTTGAAAGCATTACCCATAGCCAGTCATAAGTGCGACACCGAACAGATGGATGCAGAAGATATGCTATTCCTTTTATATACTTCAGGATCCACTGGTAAGCCAAAGGGTTTGGTGCACACACACGGCGGCTATAGTGTTTACACCTCTGCTACTCATCGCATGGTATTTGACATTAAGCCTGAGGATCGTTGGTGGTGTGCGGCCGATCCAGGCTGGATTACGGGACATAGTTATATGGTCTACGGTCCTTTAATTAATGGATCCACAATCTTTATGTACGAGGGGGCTCCTAATCATCCTTACCCTGATCGCTGGTGGCGTATGGTTGATAAATATGGAATTACAGTGCTATATACCTCACCAACAGCCATTCGTGGTTTAATGCGTTATGGCGAATCATGGGTTAACCGGCACGATTTAAGTTCGCTCAGGTTGCTTGGTTCTGTGGGCGAGCCTATCAATCCAGAGGCATGGCGTTGGTATCACGAGGTTGTGGGCGATAAAAAATGCCCAATTATGGATACCTGGTGGCAAACTGAAACTGGCGGCTTTGTTATTACTCCTTTGCCAGTTACACCTTTAAAGCCTGGCTCTGCTACTAAGCCTTTTTTCGGTCATGAAGTGGGAGTGGTTGATGAATCCGGAAAAGATGTTGGCGTTAATGAAGTGGGAGCCTTGGTTATTAAAAATCCCTGGCCAGGCATGGCGCGTACCATCATGGATGATGATGAACGTTATCATGAAACCTATTGGTCGAAGTTTGAGGATCAAAAATATTATCATGCGGGTGATTCTGCACGAAAGGATGAAGATGGATATTATTGGATTATAGGTCGTAGTGATGATGTGATAAAGGTAAGTGGCTATCGTTTGGGAACAGCCGAAATTGAAAGTGCAGCTGTGAGTCATCCCGATGTTGCAGAGGCGGCAGCTATTGCTTTACCGCACGAACTAAAAGGAAGCGGCATACATGTTTATGTTATTTTAAAATCTGGCAAAGAGGGTAGTAAAGAGTTGGCAAAGCTCTTGCTTGATCATGTATCCAAGGTGATGGGGCCAATAGCCCGTCCTGAAGAAGTGATATTTGCCGATGCTTTACCTAAAACACGTAGTGGGAAAATTATGCGTCGTGTATTAAAAGCACGAGCGTTGGGCGAAGATGAAGGAGATTTGAGTACTTTAGATGATTAATAAAAATAAAGGGCAAGCTTACTGCTTGCCCTTTATTTTTTATCTTTAATCTATTAGATTAATATCTAATAGTCTTTTTCTAGCCTTGGAAAGTGCTATAACCTGCAGTTTCCATTTTACGATCAACTTTCTTTACCAAGCCTTGTAATACTTTACCCGGCCCAACTTCAGTAAAAGATGATACACCATCGTTAATCATATTCTGTAGTGTTTGTGTCCAACGAACAGGAGCAGTTAATTGTGCAACTAGGTTTCCTTTAATAGTTGCAGGATCGGTAACCGCTTGTGCGTTCACGTTTTGGTAAACAGGGCAGATAGGCGCGTTAAACTCAGTTGCTTCTATTGCAGCTGCTAGTTCAGTACGTGCAGGCTCCATTAATGGTGAGTGGAAGGCTCCTCCAACAGGAAGTTTGATAGCGCGTTTAGCACCTTTTTCTGTTAATACCTCACATGCCTTGTCTACTCCAGCAATTGAACCAGAAATAACCAATTGGCCAGGGCAATTATAGTTCGCAGCAACTACAACTTCTTCAATGCTTTCGCAAACTTCTTCTACAATAGCGTCTTCAAGTCCAACGATAGCAGCCATTGTTGATGGCTCAACCTCGCAGGCTTTTTGCATTGCTAAGGCGCGCTGAGAAACTAGTTTTAAACCATCTTCAAAATTCATAGCACCCGCAGACACTAAAGCAGAGAATTCGCCCAATGAGTGTCCTGCTGTCATTTCTGGCTGAAATGTGTCGCCCAATGTTTTTGCTAATATTACCGAATGTAAAAAGATAGCTGGTTGTGTAACTTTTGTTTGCTTTAGGTCTTCATCAGTACCGTCAAACATTAAGTCTGTAATGCGAAATCCTAATATGTCATTCGCTTTTTCAAATAGTTCCTTTGCCATAGGTGAGTTCTCATACAAGTCTTTACCCATTCCAACGTACTGGGCACCCTGACCCGGAAATACAAATGCTTTCATAATTCTATTTGTTTTATTATTGCAGGTCACATGCGTTGTTAAGAACATTAATTAATTGTGTGACCTGCTTAATAATTTAAATTTTTAATAACTCATCATCCCGGTATTAGCTGCCTTTAGTTGAAAACAACAAAGGCTCACGGTTGACGAGAGCCATTAATCTTTTATTTATCGGCGCAAAGATAAAGCATAAAAAAGGATAGGACCTAATAATTAGAACAACAATTGCAAAATCGACTTTTCATACTTGATGTTCTAAACTATCAGTTTTATAGTGATATAGGGGTTTTACCAATCTTATTTTCCTATGATTTCCTTGCAGTGTATTTGTTTCGTGTCAGTTTTATAACAGTCAACATGTCTTAATGTGTTTACAATAGTCATTAAATGTTTTGAGTCTGATTAAAACGAACCATAAGAATGGCTTCTCATGCTGGAGAATGAGAAGCTGCCGAGTCTCGTTTAGTAATTTTTTTAAAAATTAAACCCTTAAAATGAACGTGTAAATTCAATTAATAAAGCTGTACACAGAGTAATTGTTGAATTTATTTTGTAGTTCCATCTGGGACCAAAAATAAATATATACAGATGAAATAAAATATTTAAAAACAATGTAGGGTCGTACTTACTTGTGGCACGAATTTAGTTATACAATGACGGTTTTGCTGTTCAGTCTTTCGTCATTACAATGGAACATATGGGTGGACTAACAATTTGTCTACTAGAGAGAAAAATAGAATTTTTTCAAAAAAAATAGCATTTAGAATGCACGTTTTCCATTGTAAATTAGTACTTTTGCAGCGCTTTTTTGTCTAAAATTGTCAAAAAGGCTGAAAATCAGTGGGGTTTTACAAGGTATTAGTGTACCTTTGCGCTCCGTTTAAAAACGAAATTGTTTAATACAATATATTTAAATTTTATGCCAACAATTCATCAGTTAGTTAGAAAAGGACGAACAAAGCAGGTGGAAAAAAGTAAGTCACGTGCTTTAGATGCATGTCCTCAGAGACGAGGAGTGTGTGTAAGGGTGTACACAACTACACCAAAGAAGCCTAACTCAGCCATGAGAAAGGTAGCAAGGGTGCGTTTAACCAATGGTAAAGAGGTTAATGCTTACATTCCAGGAGAAGGTCACAACTTACAAGAGCACTCAATCGTATTAGTACGTGGTGGTCGTGTAAAAGATCTACCAGGTGTTCGTTATCACCTAGTGCGTGGAGCATTAGATGCATCAGGAGTAGACGGTCGTACGCAGCGCCGTTCAAAATATGGTACTAAGCGACCAAAGGCTGCTAAAAAGTAATTTAAGACATTGTGAAGTGCGTTGTTTACTTGGTTAATACACTGGATGAGTAAATGTAAACACATTGAAGACTAGTTAAAACAGCCAAGAGAGAATAACAAAGTAAACAAAAAGAGAAGATGAGAAAAAGTAAACCAAAAAAGAGGATCCTCCTTCCGGATCCAAAGTTCAACGATACAACTGTTACACAATTTGTGAATAACATGATGTTGGACGGTAAGAAATCAATCGCTTTCAAAATCTTTTACGATGCTATGGATCGTATTGCTGATAAAGCAGAAAAAGAAGGAAAGCCTGTATTGGAAATTTTCAAAAAAGCACTTGAAAACATTACTCCATCGGTGGAGGTTAAAAGCCGTCGTGTTGGTGGCGCTACTTTTCAGGTTCCAACTGAAATTCGTCCATCCCGAAAAGTATCTATCGGCATGAAACACTTGATTTTGTTCTCGCGCAAGCGTAGCGGAAAATCAATGGCAGAGAAATTATCTGCTGAAATTGTTGCTGCATACAATTTAGAAGGCGCTGCCTTTAAAAAGAAAGAAGATATGCATAAGATGGCTGAAGCCAACCGTGCATTTGCTCACTTCAGATTTTAATATAATTAGTTAAGAAATTATTGTCATGGGAAAGGCAGATCTTAAAAAGACCAGAAATATTGGCATTATGGCCCATATCGATGCTGGTAAAACAACGACTACCGAGCGTATCTTGTTTTACACTGGTATCACTCACAAAATTGGTGAGGTGCACGATGGTGCGGCTACAATGGACTGGATGGAGCAAGAGCAAGAGCGTGGTATTACCATTACTTCTGCTGCTGTTACAACCAACTGGATTTACGAAGGTGTTGAAAATAAAGTAAACATTATTGATACTCCGGGTCACGTTGACTTTACAGTTGAGGTAGAGCGCTCTTTACGTATCTTAGATGGTGCAGTTGCATTATTTTGTGCGGTAGGTGGTGTTGAGCCTCAGTCTGAAACAGTTTGGCGTCAGGCTAATAAATATAACGTACCACGTATTGGTTTCGTTAACAAAATGGACCGTTCAGGTGCTAACTTTTTCGAAGTAGTACGTCAGGTTCGTGAAATGTTAGGAGCTAATCCAGTACCTCTTCAAATTCCAATTGGAGCTGAAGAAACATTCGAAGGTGTTATCGACTTGATCGAAAATAAAGCCGTTGTTTGGTACGATGATGAGCAAATGGGTTCACGTTACGAACTACAAGAGATACCAGAAAACTTGAAAGCTGAAGCTGAAGAGTGGAGAGGTAAATTAGTAGAAGCTGTAGCTGAGCACGATGATGAATTGATGGAGAAGTATTTTGAAGATCCTGATTCAATCACTCGTGATCAGATGTTAGAGGTGATTCGTAAGGCTACTATTGCTCAGACAATTACTCCAATGATGTGTGGATCAGCCTTTAAAAATAAAGGTGTTCAGCGCTTGTTAGATGCTGTTATTCAGTACTTGCCATCACCTAGTGATATTGGCGAAATTGAGGGTACTAACCCAAAAACTGATGAGCCTGTAAGTTACAAGATGGACGAAGATGAGCCATTGTCAGCATTAGCATTTAAAATTGCAACTGACCCATTTGTTGGTCGTTTAGCATTTATGCGTGTTTACTCTGGTAAAATCGAAGCTGGTTCATACGTACTAAATACTCGTACTGATAAAAAAGAACGTATTTCACGTCTATATCAGATGAAATCGAACAAGCAGTTGCCTCGTGAGGTAATTGGTGCTGGGGATATTTGTGCCGGTGTTGGTTTTAAAGATATTCGTACTGGAGATACTCTTTGTGACGAGAAACACCCTATCGTTCTTGAATCAATGGATTTCCCAGAGCCAGTAATTGGTGTTGCGGTTGAGCCATTGTCTCAAAAAGATATGGATAAACTAGGTACTGCACTTGGTAAATTATCTGAAGAAGATCCAACATTCCGCGTACAAACTAACGAAGATACAGGTCAAACAGTAATCTCAGGGATGGGAGAGCTTCACCTTGAAGTATTGATCGACCGTTTAAAGCGTGAGTTTAAAGTAGAATGTAACCAAGGTCAACCACAGGTAACTTACAAAGAAACGATTACTAAAGAAGTAGAACTTCGCGAAGTATTCAAGAAGCAGTCTGGTGGTCGTGGTAAATTTGCCGATATCCAGTTCCGTATGGGTCCTGCTGATGAAGGTAAAACAGGTCTTCAATTCGAAAGCATCATTAAAGGTGGTAACATTCCTAAAGAATTTATCCCTTCAATTGAAAAAGGATTTAAAGAAGCCATGATCAATGGTGTACTGGCCGGTGCCGAAGTTGAAAGCTTGAAAGTAACTGTTTTTGATGGTTCTTTCCACGCAGTCGATTCAGACCAGTTATCATTTGAAATTTGTGCCCGTCAAGGATTTAAATCAGCATCAGCTCAAGCTAAGCCTCAATTATTGGAGCCTATCATGCGTGTTGAAGTTGTTACTCCTGAAGAGTACATGGGTGATATTATTGGTGACTTCAACAAGCGTCGTGGTCAAGTAGAAGGTATGGAATCAAAAGCTGGTGCTCGTGTAGTAAAAGCTAAGGTGCCATTGGCTGAGATGTTTGGTTATGTAACCTCTTTACGTACTATTTCATCAGGACGTGCTACATCATCAATGGAATTCTTAGAGTACGCTAGCGTACCTCGTCAGATTGCTATTGAAGTAGTAAAAGAAGCAAAAGGAAAAGTAGAATTATTATAACAATTAGTGTTCTCCACTATGAGTCAGAAAATTAGAATAAAACTTAAATCTTACGATCACAACTTGGTTGACAAATCAGCTGAGAAGATTGTAAAGACAGTTAAGAGCACTGGTGCAGTAGTAAGCGGTCCTATTCCGCTTCCTACTCACAAGCGTATCTTCACTGTGTTGCGCTCCACATTTGTGAACAAGAAATCACGTGAGCAGTTTCAATTATCATCTTACAAGCGTTTGATCGATATCTATAGCTCAACAGCTAAAACGATCGATGCTTTGATGAAGCTTGAATTGCCAAGTGGTGTAGAAGTAGAAATTAAAGTGTGATAATCTTAAATGTTTAAACAATGCCAGGACTAATTGGAAAAAAAATCGGAATGACTTCCGTTTTCAGTGCCGATGGGAAAAATGTTCCATGCACTGTTATCGAAGCAGGCCCTTGCGTAGTTACCCAGGTTAAAACTGTGGAAACTGACGGTTACGAGGCTGTACAGTTGGCGTTTGATGACAAAAGAGAGAAAAGCACGACACAACCAGAAGCCGGTCACTTTAAAAAGGCTGGTTCAACACCAAAGCGTAAAGTTGTCGAATTCCACGAATTCGAGAACGAATTGAAGCTAGGTGAAGAGGTTGACGTTAAGCTTTTTGAAGAAAACTCGTTTGTTGATGTTACAGGCATCTCAAAAGGTAAAGGTTTTCAAGGTGTCGTAAAACGTTACAACTTTAGAGGTGTGGGTGATGCAACCCACGGTCAGCACAACCGCTTACGCGCTCCTGGATCTATTGGTGCTGCATCCTACCCAGCAAGGGTTTTTAAAGGAATGCGCATGGCAGGTCGAATGGGTGGCGAAAATGTTAAGGTCGAAAACCTTAAAGTGATTAAAGTAATTCCTGAGAACAACCTTATTTTAATTAAAGGATCTGTACCAGGAGCAAAAGGCTCATATCTAATTATTGAAAAGTAATGGAACTGAACGTATTAACAATTGAAGGAAAAGAAACCGGAAGAAAGGTAACATTACCTGAGACGGTGTTCGGAATTGAGCCCAGCGACCATGCCATTTACTTGGATGTAAAACAATACTTGGCTAATAATCGTCAAGGGACTCATAAGTCTAAGGAACGTGCAGAGATAGTAGGTAGTACTCGTAAGATCAAGAAACAAAAAGGTACTGGTACAGCACGTGCTGGTAGCATTAAGTCTCCTGTTTTCGTAGGTGGAGGTCGTGCATTCGGTCCTCGTCCGCGTAACTACCGTTTTAAGTTGAATAAAAAACTTAAACAGTTAGCTCGTAAATCTGCGTTAGCTTATAAAGCACAAACACAAATGATCACTGTATTAGAAGACTTCAACTTAGAAGCTCCTAAAACAAAAGACTTTGCAGCTATGGTTACAAACCTAAAGCTAAACGGTCAGCGTTCATTGCTCGTGTTAAAAGAAGCTAACGACAATATCTACCGTTCAGCTCGCAATATTCAGCGTGCAGAGGTAGTGACACTAGATGAACTAAATACATTTGACATCATGAAAGCTAAAAACTTGGTGTTAGTAGAAAGTTCAGTAGAAGAATTCGGTAAACTGTTTAACGCATAAGGAGGCTCGTCATGAAAGTTATTATTAAACCGATTGTAACTGAAAAAATGACAGAACTAAGCGAAAAGTTGAATCGCTTTGCATTCGTAGTTGATAAAGGAGCTAATAAGCTTCAAATCAAAGACGCTGTAGAAGAGTTATACAACGTAAGTGTAGAGTCTGTCAATACAATGGTATACGCCGGTAAATCAAAATCGCGTTATACTAAGAGTGGAGTTATTGTTGGTAGAACAAATTCCTTCAAAAAAGCAGTGGTAACACTAGCCGAAGGAGATACTATTGATTTTTATAGCAATATCTAATAAAAATGGCAGTAAGAAAACTAAAGCCCACAACACCGGGGCAGAGACACAAAATTATTGGTGCGTTTGATACGATTACATCAGCGACACCAGAAAAGTCCTTATTGAGGCCATTAAAAAAGTCTGGTGGTAGAAATAACACTGGTAAAATGACCGTTAGAAATATCGGTGGTGGTCACAAGAGGAGATACAGGGTAATCGACTTTAAGCGTAATAAAGACGGTGTTAATGCAACAGTTGAGTCAATTCAGTACGACCCTAACAGGAGTGCTCGTATTGCTTTACTTGCTTACGCTGATGGAGAAAAAAGGTACATTCTTGCACCTAATGGGTTGCAGGTAGGTCAAGCAATTGCTTCAGGATCAGGGGTTGCTCCTGAGATCGGTAACAGCTTGCCTTTAAGCGAGATTCCTTTAGGTTCCATTATTCACAACATCGAATTGCGTCCGGGTCAAGGAGGTACAATGGCACGTAGTGCTGGTACTTTTGCACAATTGGCTGCTCGTGAGGGAAAATACGCGGTTGTTAAATTGCCTTCGGGTGAAACCAGAATGGTATTGGTAACTTGTCGTGCTACTTTAGGTGCGGTTGGTAACTCTGATCATGCGCTAGAACGTTCAGGTAAAGCTGGTCGTAGCCGTTGGTTGGGTCGCCGTCCACGCGTACGTGGTGTAGCAATGAACCCAGTCGATCACCCAATGGGTGGTGGTGAAGGCCGTTCATCAGGAGGACACCCAAGATCTCGTACAGGGGTATTGGCGAAAGGTTTCAAAACCCGTCATCCTAAGAAGGCTTCTAATCAATACATCATTGAAAGAAGAAAAAAATAACCGGTTAATTTAAACGAATTATGAGCAGATCATTAAAAAAAGGCCCATTTATCGACTTTAAACTGGAAAAGAAAGTTCTTACACAGAACGAGTCAGGTAAGAAAACAGTTATAAAAACTTGGGCGCGTGCTTCTATGATTTCTCCGGAATTTGTAGGTCACACAATTGCTGTGCACAACGGTAATAAGTTTATCCCGGTTTATGTTACTGAGAATATGGTAGGACACAAATTAGGCGAATTTGCCCCAACCCGTACATATCGCGGTCATGGTGGTAATAAGAAAAAGTAATTGGCCTGCCAATATTTAAATTCTTTAAACAGTAAAAAATGGGTGCAAGAAAAAGAATAAGAGCTGAAAAAATAAAGGAAGCCAAGAAGACCGATTACTTCGCAAGGCTTTGCAATGTACCGACTTCACCTAGGAAAATGCGTCTTGTTGCCGACATGATCCGAGGTAAAGAGGTAAACCTAGCTCTGGATATGCTGAAATTTTCATCAAAAGAAGCTTCCAGAAGGGTTGAGAAACTGTTGCTTTCTGCTATAGCTAATTGGAAAGAAAAGAACGAAGGTGTTCGCATCGAAGACGCTAACCTTTATGTGAGTGAGATCGCGGTTGATTCAGGCCGTATTTTGAAACGTTTGCGTCCGGCCCCTCAAGGTCGTGCTCACCGTATCAGAAAGCGTTCTAACCACGTAACGTTACGCGTTGCAAGCAAAGTAGTATCAAGTGAAACACAAGAAAACTAATAGCTAGATGGGACAAAAAGTTAATCCAATTAGTAACAGGTTAGGGATCATCAAAGGATGGGATTCTAACTGGTATGGAGGAAAAAACTATGGCGATAAGCTATTAGAAGACTCCAAAATCAGAAAGTACCTCAATGCACGTTTAGCTAAAGCAAGTATCTCACGTATCATTATCGAACGTACTTTGAAATTGGTAACAATTACCGTTTTCACTGCACGTCCTGGTATCATTATTGGTAAGGGAGGTTCTGAAGTAGATAAACTAAAAGAGGAGCTTAAGAAAATTACTGACAAAGAGGTTCAAATTAACATCTTTGAAGTAAAGAGACCAGAGTTGGATGCTATTATCGTAGCAAACAACATCGCTCGTCAAGTGGAAGGACGTATTGCTTATCGTCGTGCTATTAAAATGGCTATCGCTTCTACTATGCGAATGGGAGCTGAAGGAATCAAAATTCAGATTTCTGGACGTTTGAACGGTGCTGAAATGGCTCGTAGCGAAATGTACAAAGAAGGTCGTACACCTTTACATACATTACGTGCGAACATTGATTATGCACAGGTGGAAGCCCTAACTAAGATGGGTATCACCGGTATCAAAGTTTGGATCTGTAAGGGAGAAATTTATGGTAAGCCAGATTTATCTCCAGCCTTCAACACCAAGGAAAAAGGTGGTGGAAACCGTGGAGGCGGTAGAGGTCCGAGAAGAAGAAATAATAAGAAGTAATTCTCCTTTCACAATAATTGATTAGGAACGATGTTACAACCAAAGAAAGTAAAATTTAGAAGAAGGCAGAAAGGCCGGATGAAAGGTGACGCTCAACGTGGGCAGGAACTAGCTTTCGGATCTTTCGGTATAAAAGCCTTACAGAGCAAATGGATTACAGGTCGTCAGATTGAGGCTGCCAGGGTTGCGGTAACACGCTACATGCAGCGTCAAGGACAGATCTGGATTAGAATATTCCCCGACAAACCAATTACCAAAAAGCCTGCGGAAGTACGTATGGGTAAAGGTAAAGGTAGTCCAGAGGGATTTGTGGCCCCTGTTACTCCAGGACGCATCATTTTAGAATGTGAAGGAGTACCTTACGAAGTAGCTAAAGAAGCATTGCGCCTAGCAGCACAAAAGCTTCCTGTAACTACAAAATTCGTTGTGAGAAGAGATTATGTTGAATCGACAAATGCTTAATGACATGAAAGTAGAAGAAATCAAAGAATTAAGTGTAAGCGAAATTGTTGAGCGTATTGAAACTGAAACTGCTGCATTGCAACAGTTGGAGTTAAATCACACAACATCGCCATTGGAAAACCCAATGCAGATTAGACATTCTCGTAGAAATATTGCGCGCTTGAAGACTATTTTAAGTCAAAAGCAACTAACTGAAAAATAATTAACAGATGGATAGAAATCTTAGAAAAGAGCGTACAGGTATTGTAGCTAGTAACAAGATGGATAAGTCTATCGTCGTATCTGTAGAGATCCGCGAAAAGCACCCCATCTACGGTAAGTTTGTGAAAAAGACAAAGAAATTTCACGCGCACGATGAAGACAACACCTGCAATACTGGGGACACCGTGAAAATCATGGAAACACGTCCTTTGAGCAAGACGAAACGTTGGAGATTAGTTGAAATTCTAGAAAGAGCTAAGTAATCATGATACAACAAGAATCTAGACTTGCAGTTGCTGATAACAGTGGAGCCAAAGAAGTATTATGTATCCGTGTTCTTGGTGGAACACGGAAACGTTATGCCGGAGTGGGCGATCGTATCGTGGTAACTGTAAAAAGCGCCACGCCTGGCGGGGAATTGAAAAAAGGAACCGTTACCAAGGCCGTAGTAGTGCGCACAAAAAAAGAAGTTAGACGTCAAGATGGTTCCTACATCCGCTTTGATGAAAACGCTTGCGTTTTACTGAATGCTGCCGGAGAAATGAGAGGAACTCGTATTTTCGGACCTGTTGCCCGTGAGGTAAGAGAGGGATATATGAAAATCGTATCACTGGCGCCTGAAGTACTTTAATCATCAAAGAGATTAGAACAATGGGTAAATTGCATATTAAAAAAGGCGACATCGTTATTGTTAACGCCGGTGTCAACAAAGGCCAGGAAGGGAAAGTACTTGAGGTATTTCCTAACAAATCCCGCGCTATTGTTGAGGGTGTTAACTTAGTGAGTAAGCACACTAAGCCTAATGCTGAAAGTCCGCAAGGAGGTATAGTCAAGAAAGAGGCTCCTATTCATATTTCAAATTTGAATGTGAAAGATCCTTCAACAGGAAAACCAACTCGTATTGGTCGTAAGTTGAATGAAGAAGGAAAACTGGTTCGTGTTTCAAAAAAATCAGGGGAGGAAATCAAGTAATGAGTTATACACCTAGTTTAAGAAAACAGTATTCGGAGCAGATTGTACCAAACTTAATGAAAGAGTTTGGTTTCAAATCAATCATGCAGGTTCCTAAGTTAGAAAAGATCGTTATTAATCAAGGTCTTGGTTCAGCTACTGCTGACAAGAAAATGATTGAGAACGCTCTTAAAGAACTTACGACTATCACTGGCCAAAAGGCCGTGGCTACGCTTTCAAAGAAAGATATTTCGAACTTTAAGCTTCGTAAAAAGATGCCAATTGGTGTAAGAGTAACCTTACGCCGCGAGAACATGTATGAATTCCTAGAACGATTGATTCGTGTGGCTTTGCCACGTATTCGTGACTTCAAAGGAGTGAATAGTAAACTCGATGGAAAAGGAAATTACACCTTAGGTATCGAAGAGCAAATCATTTTTCCTGAAATAAATATTGACAATGTGTCAAAGATATTGGGTATGAATATTACCTTTGTCACTTCTGGAAAAACAGATGAGGAAGCTTACGCTCTATTGAAAGAGTTTGGTTTACCATTTAAAAACGCAAAAAAGAACTAGTTATATGGCAAAGGAATCAATGAAAGCCCGCGAAGTAAAAAGGGCTAAACTTGTTGCCAAATATGCTGAAAAGCGTGCTAGACTATTGGAAGAGGGTGATTATGCAGGCTTGCAAAAGCTTCCTAAAAATGCTTCTCCAGTACGTATGCACAACCGTTGCAAAATAACCGGACGTCCGAAAGGTTATATGCGACAGTTTGGCCTTTCAAGGATTCAGTTCCGTGAAATGGCTTCAGCTGGTTTAATCCCTGGGGTTAAAAAAGCAAGTTGGTAAGAGTGTTAAATATTGTCCCGGTAATATTGCCGGGATCAATTTAATCTTTATAAAATGACAGATCCAATAGCAGATTTCCTGACACGAATCAGGAACGCCATCATGGCGGGTCATAGGGTTGTTGAAGTTCCGGCTTCCAATCTTAAAAGAGAGATGACCAAAATCCTTTTCGAGAAAGGGTACATCTTAAATTACAAATTCATCGAAGATGACAAGCAAGGAATTGTGAAGATCGCACTTAAGTACGATCCAAGCACAAAAGTTCCTGCTATCAAAGCTCTGAAAAGAGTGAGTACACCTGGTTTACGTTCGTATGCTGGGTATCGTAGCATCCCCCGAGTTCTTAACGGACTAGGTATTGCTATCGTGTCGACTTCGCGAGGTGTAATGACGGATAAAGAAGCCCGAGTACAGAAAATCGGAGGTGAAGTATTGTGTTACGTTTATTAAAAAAGAAGAATTATGTCTAGGATAGGAAAAGCGCCGATTAGCATACCTTCAGGAGTGAACGTAACAGTTAAAGACAATACAGTGACAGTTAAAGGCCCTAAAGGCGAACTGACACAGGATTTTCACCCTGAAATGGAAATAAAAGTTGAGGAAGGAACAATAACAGTTGTTCGTCCTAACGAAGAAAAAGAAACTCGTGCACAGCACGGACTTTACCGCTCACTGATTAACAATATGGTGATTGGAGTTTCAGAAGGTTACGTAAAGGAATTAGAATTAGTAGGTGTAGGTTACCGTGCTACTAACCAAGGTCAATTACTTGAGTTAGCATTAGGTTTCTCTCACCCTATTCAATTACTTCTACCTGCTGAAATTAAAGTTGAAGCTGTTACTGACAGAAAAAGCAATCCGATTATTAAGCTTGAATCAGCAGATAAGCAATTAATTGGTCAAGTATGTGCCAAGATTCGGTCAATGCGTAAGCCTGAACCTTATAAAGGTAAAGGAGTTCGTTTTAAAGGCGAAGAAATTCGTCGTAAGGCCGGTAAATCTGCAAAAGTTTAATTTAATTTAAATTAGGAATTATGGCTTTTTCGAAAATAGAGAGAAGACGAAAAATTAAATTGCGCGTTCGCAAAAACATTAGCGGAACCGCAGAGCGTCCAAGAATGTCAGTATTTAGAAGCAATAAGCAGATTTCTGTTCAGTTAATTGATGATGTTAATGGTAAAACATTAGGAGCATCATCGTCTTTATTAAAAGAAATTGCTGACCAGAATGGTACTAAGTCTGAAGTAGCCGCATTAGTAGGTAAAAGTATTGCCGAAGTAGCTGCAAAGGCAGGTATTACTGCAGTTGTGTTCGATAGAAATGGATACCTTTATCATGGTAGAGTTAAACAATTAGCCGACGCTGCTCGTGAAGCAGGGCTTAAATTCTAACAAACGATGGCTGGAAATAACAAAAGAATCAGAAACAATAACGATCTAGAATTAAAAGATCGTTTGGTTGCTATCAACAGGGTGACTAAAGTGACCAAAGGTGGTAGAACCTTTAGTTTTTCTGCCATTGTAGTGGTTGGAAACGAGAACGGCGTTGTTGGCTGGGGTCTTGGTAAAGCTGGTGAAGTAACAACAGCAATTGCTAAAGGCGTTGAAGCTGCCAAAAAGAATCTAGTTAAAGTACCTATTATCAATGGTACTGTTCCTCATGAGCAATTAGCTCGTTACGGTGGTGCAAGTGTATTTATGAAGCCTGCATCTCATGGTACCGGAGTAAAAGCTGGTGGTGCGATGCGTGCCGTATTAGAGAGCGTTGGTGTAACTGATGTATTAGCGAAGTCAAAAGGATCTTCAAATCCTCACAACTTGGTGAAAGCAACTATTGAAGCACTAACAGAATTGCGTGATGCTGCAACTATTGCTGAGCAACGAGGTGTTTCAATGGAAAAAGTATTTAACGGATAAATTAAGGACAAATGGCTAAGATAAAAGTAACTCAGGTTAAGAGTAAGATCGGGGCCACGACCAGACAGAAAAACACACTGGTTGCCCTTGGTTTGAAGAAGCTTCAGCAAACCGTTGAACATGAAGCCACACCTCAGATTGAAGGAATGGTTCAAAAAGTACTGCACCTAGTGTCAGTAGAAAGATAATTTGGTAGAACGAATTAGAGGAAATTAATATGAATTTAAATAACTTAAGACCTGCAAAGGGTTCGGTAAAGACCTCAAAGCGTATCGGTCGTGGACAAGGTTCTGGTCGCGGTGGCACATCTACTCGTGGACATAAAGGAGCTAAGTCACGTTCTGGTTACTCACGTAAGTTTGGTTTTGAGGGCGGTCAAATGCCTTTGCAGCGACGTGTTCCTAAATTCGGATTTAAAAACATTAACCGTGTAGAGTATAAAGCTGTTAACATTGAAATGTTACAAGTTTTAGCTGAAAAACGTGAGTTAAGTGTTATAGATCCGGAAGCTTTAATGCAAGCCGGTTTAGTTAGCAAAAACGACTTGGTTAAAATTCTTGGTAATGGTGAGTTAAAAGCTAAATTAGAAGTGAAAGCTCATGCATTTTCTGAGTCAGCAACCAAAGCGATTGAAGCTGCAGAAGGAACCGTAGTAAAACTGTAATTGAATGAAACTATTCGAAACCATCCGCAACATCTGGAAAATTGAGGATCTAAGATCCAGAATCACAACTACATTTGGACTACTATTAATTTATAGGTTAGGTTCTTTTGTTGTGCTTCCTGGTATTGATCCGACGCAACTAAGTGCGCTAAAAAGTCAAACAAGGGACGGTGTATTAGGCCTACTCGATATGTTCTCAGGAGGTGCGTTTTCTAACGCTTCTATCTTTGCATTGGGTATCATGCCATATATCTCTGCTTCTATCGTCATTCAATTGATGGGAATAGCAGTACCTTACTTTCAACGTCTTCAAAGGGAAGGTGAAAGTGGACGTAGAAAGATCAATCAGATAACTCGTTATTTGACTGTTTTGATTTTAGTAGTACAAGCACCAGGTTACTTAACTAACCTTTTCAATCAGTTGCCAGACGCGGCTTTTGTAGCTACAGGTTGGGCGTTTACAGTTACTAGTACAATCATTTTAACTGCCGGAACAATGTTCGTGATGTGGTTAGGTGAGCGTATTACCGATAAAGGTATTGGTAACGGTATTTCCCTAATCATCATGATTGGTATTATTGCTCGCTTACCTCAGTCGATGTTTGCCGAGTTCATATCAAGAATGGAAGCTGCTAGTGGAAGCGGTGGTTTGGTTATGTTGCTAATCGAGTTTGTTGTGTTGTTCTTTGTATTTGCTGGAACAATCGCTTTAGTTCAGGGTACTCGTCGTATTCCTGTACAGTATGCAAAGCGAATTGTTGGTAATAAGCAGTACGGAGGCGTTCGTCAATACATTCCATTAAAAGTGAATGCAGCTGGTGTTATGCCAATCATTTTTGCTCAGGCAATTATGTTTATACCTGTAACGTTTGCAAATTATGCAGATAGTGAAGTAGCAAGTGGATTTGCGTCTATTTTTGCCAACTTTACTGGGGTAGGATATAATGTGATCTTTGCCCTAATGATTATTGCATTTACTTATTTCTATACGGCTATTACAATCAATCCAACGCAAATGGCGGAAGATATGAAACGTAATGGAGGATTTATACCAGGTGTTAAGCCAGGTAAGAAAACGGTTGAATTCTTAGATTCAGTAATGTCTAAGATCACGCTTCCGGGTTCTGTATTCCTTGCATTAGTTGCAATCTTACCTGCTTTTGCGATGATGGCTGGAGTTGATCAAGGTTTTGCACAGTTTTTTGGTGGTACATCATTACTAATTTTAGTAGGTGTAGTATTAGATACTTTGCAGCAAATCGAAAGTCATTTGTTGATGAGACACTATGACGGATTAACGAAGTCGGGTAGAATTATGGGCAGATCCGGTGGCGGAGCTGCTGCATTATAATGTTGTTATACGATCATTGACATGATTTATTTAAAGACTGACGAAGAAATTGAATTAATGCGCATTAGCAACCAATTGGTGGCTAAAACGCTAGGTGAAGTTGCAAAGGCTATTAAGCCAGGTGTTTCTACGTTAGAGCTAGATAAAATAGCAGAGACCTTCATTAGAGATAATGGAGGTACTCCTGCCTTTTTAAATTATCAGGGTTTCCCTAACACACTATGTACTTCCGTTAATGAACATGTAGTACATGGTATACCAAGTGATAAACCTTTGCAAGAAGGGGATATTGTTTCGGTTGATTGTGGGGTTTTATTAAATGATTTTTACGGTGATTCAGCCTATACTTTTCCAATTGGACAAGTTGCACCTGAAGTAAAAGCATTATTAGATGCTACCAAAGAATCGTTATATAAAGGCATTGAACAAGCAATTGAAAACAACCGCTTAGGTGATATAGGTAATGCTATCCAAACTTACACAGAGGATCTCGGTTATACCGTTGTTCGCGAAATGGTAGGGCATGGAATAGGAAAAAACTTACATGAAGCGCCTGAAGTGGCTAATTATGGTAAAAAGGGAAACGGTACTAAATTAAAGACCGGTATGGTTATTGCTATCGAGCCAATGATCAATTTAGGCAAGCGCCAAATTGTTCAGGAAGATGATGGATGGACCATTAGAACGATCGATAATAAAGTGTCTGCTCATTATGAACATACTGTAGCAATAAGAAAAGGTAAGGCTGATATACTTTCTAGTTTTAAATTTGTAGAAGAAATATTATCTTTGCAGTCTGAAAAATAAAAAGTTATAGAAATTATGGCGAAACAAGCCTCTATAGAACAAGACGGAACAATCATTGAAGCCTTATCCAATGCCATGTTTAGAGTGGAATTGGAAAACGGACACATCATTACTGCACATATCTCTGGTAAAATGCGTATGCATTATATTAAGATCTTACCAGGTGATAAAGTAAAGGTAGAGATGTCTCCGTATGATTTGACAAAAGGAAGAATTTCCTATAGATACAAATAATAAAGTGACTGATCATGAAGGTTAGAGCATCTGTAAAGAAAAGAAGTGCCGATTGCAAAATCGTAAAACGCAAAGGGCGCTTGTATGTGATTAATAAAAAGAATCCCAAGTTTAAACAACGTCAAGGATAAATTATAAGATTATGGCAAGGATTGCTGGAGTTGACATACCGTCAAACAAAAGAGGTGAGATAGCTTTGACTTATATCTTCGGAATAGGTAGAAGCCGTGCCCAAGAGATTCTTCAGAATGTTGGCGTTGACGCTAATATGAAAGTTTCAGACTGGACTGACGAACAAATTAAAGCTGTTCGTGAAAGTATTTCCGACAATTATAAAATTGAAGGTGAATTACGTTCTGAGGTTCAATTAAACATCAAGCGATTGATGGATATTGGATGTTACCGTGGTATTCGTCACCGTATCGGATTACCATTGCGTGGGCAGTGTACTAAAAACAATGCTCGTACTCGTAAGGGTAAGAAGAAAACTGTTGCAAATAAAAAGAAAGCCACTAAATAATAAGTAAGATATGGCAAAGAAGTCAGGATCTCAAAAGAAGAGAGTTGTTAAAGTGGAGGCTGTTGGTCAAGCTAACATCCATTCCTCTTTCAATAACATAATCATTACATTGGCCAATCAAAATGGTCAAGTGATTTCTTGGTCTAGTGCAGGAAAAATGGGTTTCCGTGGTTCTAAAAAGAACACACCTTATGCTGCGCAAATGGCTGCTACTGATTGTTCAAAAGTAGCATTCGATTTAGGACTAAGAAAGGTAAAAGTTTATGTTAAGGGGCCAGGAAACGGTCGCGAGTCTGCGATTCGTTCTATCCACGCAGCAGGTATTGAAGTAACAGAAATTGTTGATGTTACACCACTACCGCATAATGGATGTCGTCCTCCAAAAAGAAGAAGAGTTTAATAACTCGACTAGTTGTTAACCATAGGTTTTTGATGGCAAATTTTGAATACGAGAATTGGTTATATGATTATTTCTCCTCTCTATAATCTAGCGGCTGCCATATTCAATATTTAAAATCAAAAATTTAAAATCAAAAATTTAGAAGAATGGCTAGATATATTGGTCCAAAAACAAAAATCGCCCGTAAATTCGGTGAAGCGATTTATGGTCCGGATAAAAATTTCGAAAGAAGAAATTTTCCTCCTGGGCAACACGGTAATAATCGTAGACGCAAAACAAGCGAATACGGATTACAGTTAAAAGAAAAGCAAAAAGCTAAATACACTTATGGTGTATTAGAAAAGCAATTCCGTAACCTGTTTAAAAAAGCTTCTCGAAGCAAAGGTATTACAGGTGAGGTATTACTAGGCTTTTTAGAATCTCGTTTAGATAACGTTGTTTATCGTATGGGAATAGCTCCTACAAGAGCAGCTGCAAGACAGCTTGTATCACACCGTCACATTGTTGTGGATGGTGGAATCGTCAATATCGCTTCTTATCAGGTAAAAGCCGATCAGATTGTGGGTATTCGCGAAAAGTCAAAATCGCTTGAAGTTATTTCAAACTCTTTGGCAAATACAGGTGTGCATAAATATTCCTGGTTAGAATGGGATCAAGATTCATTTGCAGGTAAATTCTTGAATGTACCTGAAAGAAGTGATATTCCTGAAAATATTAAAGAACAGTTGATTGTTGAATTGTATTCTAAATAATTAATTCTTATGGCAATATTAGCATTCCAAAAACCAGATAAAGTAATTATGCTGGAAGCCGACGAAAAATTCGGCAAATTTGAATTTCGTCCGCTTGAACCAGGGTATGGTATTACCGTTGGAAATGCCTTAAGAAGAATATTGTTGTCCTCTTTAGAGGGATACGCAATTACAACTGTTAAGATCGAAGGCGTAGATCACGAATTCACTAGCATCCCTGGTGTTATTAATGATGTTACCCAGATCGTTCTTAATCTTAAGCAGGTTCGCTTCAAAAACTTGGTAGAAGATACAGAGCAGGAAACTGTGACTGTAAGTATTTCAGGGAAAGAAGAGTTTACAGCTGGTGATTTAAATCAATTCATGACAGGGTTTGAAGTATTAAACCCAGAGTTAGTAATTGCTAAGATGAACCCAGAGGTAAATCTGCAGATGGTATTGACCATTGAAAAGGGAAGAGGTTATGTTCCTTCTGAGGAAAACAAACCAGCTGAGGCAGAATTTGGTTTAATTGCTATCGATTCAATCTTTACTCCAATTCGCAACGTTAAGTATGCGATTGAAAACTATCGTGTAGAGCAAAAAACTGACTATGAAAAGTTAGTTTTGGAAATTGAGTCAGATGGTTCAATACATCCTAAGGATGCCTTAAAAGAGGCCGCAAAAATATTGATTTATCACTTCATGTTATTCTCTGATGAAAAGATTACTCTTGACTCAGATGAGAAGTTTGGCAACGAAGAGTTTGATGAAGAAGTATTACACATGCGTCAGCTTCTTAAAACTAAGCTGGTAGATATGGACTTATCAGTACGTGCGCTTAATTGTTTAAAAGCGGCCGATGTGGAAACACTTGGCGAACTTGTAACATTTAACCGTAACGACTTACTTAAGTTCCGTAACTTCGGTAAGAAGTCACTTACTGAGTTAGACGATTTGTTACTCAACATGGGACTAACTTTCGGAATGGATACCGCAAAGTATAAATTAGACAAGGAATAATAGCGATGAGACATAGAAAGAAATTTAATCATTTAGGTCGTAAGAGCGCACATCGTAAAGCGATGTTAGCTAACATGGCTTCGTCTTTAATTCTTCACAAAAGAATTAAAACAACCGTTGCTAAGGCTAAAGCATTACGTATGTATGTGGAGCCTCTTATCACTAAAACAAAAGAGCTTAGTACTGTTGAAGAACGTACACACGCTCAAAGAACTGTATTTGCATCTTTAAAAGATAAGTTTGCAGTTAAGGAGTTATTTGGTGAGGTTGCTGAAAAAGTAGCTGACAGACCAGGAGGTTATACTCGTATTTTAAAGTTAGGTAACCGTTTAGGTGATAACGCAGAAATGTGTTTGATCGAATTGGTTGACTATAACGAAAACATGTTAAGCGAGAAGAAAACCTCTACAGCAGGTAAGAGAACAAGACGCGGACGTAGAAAAGCTACGGTTGCTTCGGAAGCTCCTGCTCAGAATGAAACTTCAAATGAGCAGGCCTCTGATTCTACAGAAGCTGAATCAAAAGAATAAATCATTGATTAAAAAGGAAAGACTATGGTTTTTCCTTTTTTTCATAAAATGCTTAAAAGGGGATAATGGCGAAATAGCATTATCCCTTTTTTTTAGAAGATTATCAATCAATACATAAACAAATATTATTATGGGACAAATTGCAAACATTCATGCACGCGAAATCCTTGATTCACGAGGAAATCCTACAATTGAAGTTGAAGTAACACTTGAAAGTGGTTTTGTTGGACGTGCTGCAGTACCTTCTGGTGCTTCAACAGGTGAGCACGAAGCTTTAGAGTTACGTGATGGTGATAAAGGTCGTTACTTAGGTAAAGGTGTTTTAGCAGCTGTTAAAAACGTAAACGATGTTATCGCTCCTGAATTAGTTGGAATGAGCGTTCTTGAGCAAGTTGCTATCGATAATAAAATGTTAGAGCTTGACGGAACTAAAACAAAAAGCAAATTAGGCGCTAACGCTATTTTAGGTGTTTCTTTAGCATCTGCACGTGCTGCTGCTGAGTATTTAGGTATGCCTTTGTATCGATATATTGGTGGTACAAACGCTGTTACTTTACCAGTTCCAATGATGAACATCATCAACGGTGGTTCTCACTCTGATGCTACTATTGCTTTCCAGGAGTTTATGATTCGTCCAGTTGGAGCTTCATCTTTCCGCGAAGGTTTACGCATGGGTGCTGAAGTATTCCACGCTCTTGCAAAAGTATTAAAAGGTAAAGGTTTATCTACTGCAGTAGGTGACGAAGGTGGTTTCGCACCAATGTTAGGTGGTACTGAAGAAGCTATTGACTGTATCTTAACTGCTATCAAAAACGCTGGTTACAAAGCAGGTCGTAAAGAAGATTGTGGTGATATCTCAATCGCTATGGACTGT
This sequence comes from Carboxylicivirga sp. M1479, assembly GCF_007097485.1. Classification (GTDB taxonomy): domain Bacteria; phylum Bacteroidota; class Bacteroidia; order Bacteroidales; family Marinilabiliaceae; genus Carboxylicivirga. The sequence goes on from NZ_VKDE01000031.1 coordinate 26,619, forward strand.
GCTTCTTCTGAATTTTTCAAAGATGGAGTATACGATTATAGCATTTTTGAGCCAAACGGTATCAAACGTAACTCTCAGGAGCAAGCTGCTTACATGGCTGAATTAGTTGAGAAGTTCCCAATCGATTCTATCGAAGACGGAATGGACGAGAATGACTGGGACGGATGGGTAGCTTTATACAATGCTATCGGAGACAAGTGTCAGTTAGTTGGTGATGACTTATTCGTAACTAATGTTGATTACTTGAAGAAAGGTATTGAATTAGGAGCTGCAAACTCAATTCTTATCAAAGTTAACCAAATTGGTACTTTAACTGAAACATTGAACGCTATTGAAATGGCTCACCGTGCAGGTTATACTTCAGTAACTTCTCACCGTTCAGGTGAAACTGAAGATTCAACTATTGCCGATATTGCTGTAGCTACTAACTCTGGTCAAATCAAGACTGGTTCTTTAAGTCGTTCTGACCGTATGGCTAAATACAACCAATTACTTCGCATTGAAGAAGAATTAGGTGAAAGAGCTGTTTACGGATATGCTAAAGTTCAGAAGAAATAGTAATATTTCCATATGATATAAGATAGGCTGGCCATTTTTTGGTCAGCCTTTTTTTTGTCTTCAATGCCATTAAACAATTTAGGAGCTTGGACGTTATAAAATAGCTTAACCTCACGCAGAAGCATATTATTAATTCTATCAGCTCACTAAATATGGATTATATTAAGGAAAAAATTCTCGAGATTGGCCGACCAAAGGCCGAAATGGTTAAAGATTTACTCAAAAAGCATGGTGATGATGTTATACAAGATGTGACACTTGGACAAGTGTTAACAGGTATGAAAGGTATGGTTTCATTACTAACTTGTACATCAAAGTTAGATGCTGATGAAGGTATTCGATTCAGAGGCTATACAATTCCTCAATTACAAGAGTTACTGCCTAAAGTAAACGAAGGTGGTGAACCATTGCCAGAAGGTTTGTTTTATCTGATGCTAACGGGTGAATTACCAACCAAAGAGGATGTAAATCATATCAGTGAGCAATGGGCACAACGGGCACAAGGAATTCCGTCGCATGTGTTTAACGTTATTAATGCCTTACCTAAGGACGCACACCCGATGATTCAGTTTAACACTGCCATTTTAGCAATGTCAACAGAATCTCAATTTAGAAAGGCCTACCTAACAGGAATGGATAAGAAAGACTATTGGAGTCCTACATACGAAGGTGTTATGGATTTAATAGCTAGATTACCCGTTATTGCTGCCTATATTTACCGTCGTGTATTTCACGATGAACAGTATATCGAGATTGATCCTAGTCATGATTGGGCAGCTAACTTAGCGCATATGATGGGGCATGACAGCGATGAAGTGCATCGATTAATGCGCCTTTATACTGTTATCCATGCCGATCATGAGGGAGGTAATGTATCGGCGCATGCTACGCACTTGGTAGGTTCAGCATTGTCAAATCCTTACTATAGTTTTTCAGCAGGGATGAATGGTTTAGCAGGTCCTCTTCATGGTATGGCTAACCAAAATGTAATGCACTGGATTCATAAAATGATGCGTGAAATTGGTAGTGAAAACCCAACCGAGTCGCAAATAAAGGAATACGCTGAAATGACACTTAAAAATGGACAGGTTATACCTGGATATGGCCATGCCGTGCTTAGGAAAACGGATCCACGCTTTACGGTGCAACTTGAGTTTGCTAAGAAGTATGCCCCTAATGCTCCGTTAATTCAAATGGTGGATAAAATTTACAATGTGGTGCCGGATTTGTTATCGAAAACAGGAAAAGTTAAGAATCCTTGGCCAAATGTTGATGCAATTAGTGGATCCTTGTTGTCATCTTTCGGTATAACTGAATATCCTATTTATACAGTTTTATTTGGAGTGTCAAGATCTTTAGGTGTATTAACTCAATTAATTTGGGATCGATTATATGGATTGCCAATTGAACGACCAAAGTCGCAGAACCTCAAGTGGTTCGTTGATAAAGTTAATTATCAAAAATAAATATTTTAAAGAGGCTTAGGCCTCTTTTTTTTGCCTTAGAATTGAGGGGATGTTTCGCTCCAAAGTTTTTTTTCATTGCTAATGTCTTTATTAATCATCTAACCGTAAAAGATCAGTTGTTTTTTATTACTTTTATCAACAATGAGTGTGTTGATTCAAAGGTTATTTGGTCATTCTTTTCGATGTAATGGCGGTTGTAGGTACAAAGCAGTTATTATTCTGCTAGTTGTATGTGCTACTTTATCCAGTGCGCAAAGTAATCGATTATCTGTTGATAGGTTTACAATTAAAGAGGGCTTATCTAATAGTCATATCACTACTTTGTTCCAAGATAGTAGAGGTTATATTTGGGTTGGTACATCTGATGGACTCAATCGTTATGACGGTTATGGTTTTGCTATTTATCGCCATCATCCTTTGATCGATAGTACTATTGTTGGTAATTATATTCAATCAATTATTGAAACACCGGATGGTAATATTTGGATTGGTACACGAAATAGTGGGATTGCCGTCTGGCAACGTGAAACTGGTACCTTTTTAAATATTGGTAAAGAGTCGGATTTATTTAAAGGTTTACGTGAAAATGGTGTTTATGGCATGCAGTCTATCGGCGATTATGTGTGGACTAAAACGCGTAATGCCATAGCGAAGATTAATCATCAGACCAAGGAGTTTACAAAGTACGATCATTATTCATCTGTTCTAAAGAAAGGAAACAGTTCATCTTATTCCGTTGCTTCCACAATTGGTAAAGTGTGGTTTGGCTCAAAAGATGGTATTCAATGTATTAATAAGGAAGACGATGTGCTGCATCGTATAGAGGCAGGTAAGCTGGATAAGCAAGTAGAAGTTAGTAGTCTAGTTGTTGTGTCGGATACAATTTTGTTAGCTGGATCAGAAGAAGGGCTGTGGAAGTATGATATTAATAACGGTGTAATCAACCAGGTTTATAAGAAAACAAATCAACGTAATGTCGAGGGCATTAATACCATGTATGCTTGTGATGATGGTAAGATTTGGTTAGCAACAGCTAATGGCTTAATGTACTCGCATGCGCCTTACGATGATTATCTTCATTATGAAGTCAGTCAGCAGTTTATTGATCCATTGCGTAAGATAACAGCTATACTTGTTGATGCTAGTGGGTTATTATGGCTCGGTACCGAACAGGATGGTTTATTCAAGATTGATCAAAAGCCGTCGAAGTTTTCATCTATCTCTGTGAACGATGATATGGAATACCCCATAGATTGTTACGATTTTAATTCGGTGTTTGTAGATGATGAAAACAATCTATGGTTAGGTACGGCACAAAAAGGTATTTATCGAATAAATCGTGATACAAAACAGTTTAAGCATTATACTATTTATCCTGCGTATGTCGATAAAAATGACCCTGATGTAAACTGTATTTACAAAGATTCAAAAGGTAACATGTGGTTTGGAACCGACGAAGGTATCTTTAAAATGCTTGCAGGCAGTCAGCGTATACATGAGTATGATTATACTTTGAGTAGCGACTTTAGATATCTGTTAAAAACCAATGTGATTAACGATATTATAGAAGATAGATTGGGGCATATGTGGTTTGCCAGTCAGTTTGGTTTGTATCGATTTGATGGAAATAAAATTGTGAGTTATTGGTCAGATAGTGATGCTGATTATAGCTTATGTGATGATGAAGTGAATGTGCTGTTTGAGGATGAAGAAGGGCAAATTTGGATTGGAACCAATAATGGTATTAACATTTATAATGTGGTCAGTCGTACTTTTGAAAGCATTCGTAATCAGGATGGAAAAGATAAGGTGTTAAGTCACAACATAATTTCCGCATTTGCAGAAGATCATGATAAGATTGTTATAGGTACGCACTCTGGACTATCATACTTTGATAAAAATGCAAAGACCACATCCTTTTGGATGGATGATGATTTATTGAGTGGAAAGGTATATGCTGTTGAGATAGATGATTACAACCGAATTTGGGTTAGTACTGGTATTGGTATATCTTCAATAATACCTGGAACCCCACCCTTCCACTACAATAATAGCGATGGTGTACCTGATTATAATTTTAATGTAGGAGCATCGTGCAAATACATGGATAATCAATTGTTTTTTGGTGGTGACAAAGGTTTAACAATTATTGATTCTCAGGATGTGCCCACTAATATTAACAAGCCAAAGGTAGTGGTTAACGATGTAAAGGTTTTCAGAAAGGGTCGTATACAGGATTCGTATGAAGGGGAATTGGAAAAGATTGAGGTGTTGTATAGACGAAATACCATGATCAGAGTGTCTTTTGCAGCTTTGGAATACACTTATCCTTCGGCCAATACCTATCGAATAAAGTTAGAGGGTCACGATGAAGAATGGCGAGATGTAACTTATACTAATTTTGTTAATTTTTCTAACCTATCACCAGGAGAATATACCTTGCGTGTAAAGGGTGCCAATAACGATGGTGTTTTAAGTAACAACGAAGCGAAATTAGAGATTGATGTTGTTCCTCCTTTGTGGATGTCGGGTTATGCTTATGCCTTTTATTTAATTTTTGGCATACTGCTGATTCAAACACTAATTAATTACCGAATAAGGAATTATCGAAAGGCATATAAGGCGCTTAATGAAAAGGCCTTGGATAAGAAAAGAATTGAAGTTCAAAAAGAGTCCTTGTCAAGAGTGCACCAGAGCCTTACGGATAGTATTAGTTATGCCAAGCGTATTCAAGAGGCCATGATACCATCTGAAGAAATGGTGAAGAAGATTGTGCCAGAGTCGTTCATCTATTATCGTCCAAAAGATATTGTGAGTGGTGATTTTTATTGGGTTTATCGTAAAGATCATCAGGTGTTTTTTGCTGCCGTTGATTGTACTGGCCATGGTGTTCCTGGGGCTTTTATGTCCATTATTGGATATGATTTGTTAAAGAAAATTGTTGAGATACAGGAAGAGCATAGTCCCGGCCGAATATTGGATCAGTTAAGCCGTGAGGTGGCTCTAACCTTTCAAAAGAATGGTCAGGATGGAAGTTTGAATAAGCAAAGTGTTGACGATGGTATGGATGTGGCGCTTATTAAACTCGATGAAGAGCGCAGGGTTCTGCATTTTGCTGGTGCCATGAATCCACTGTATATTATACGGGATAATGAGTTGATGACCATAAAGGGCGACCGTTTCCCTATTGGTTACTCTGACGATACCAAGCAGCTTTCATACTCTAATCACGAGATAGAAGTATATCCTAATGATGCCATCTATTTATTCTCCGATGGTTTTGCCGATCAGTTTGGTGGGCCAGAGGGTAAGAAGTTTAAATACCGTCGTTTTCGCCACCTCTTACTTAATATTCACAAGCTGCCAATTGATGATCAGAAAGCGATTCTACATCAGAAGATGGAAGAGTGGATGGGTACCGAATATGAGCAGGTAGATGATATTCTATTGATGGGATTTCGATTGTAAATTGATTAATCTTGAGTTGTCGAATTGGTAAACTGTCGAATTGAAAGAACAAACTCATAATTAGAACGACCAGATTCAAGTCCTACTAATAATATCATTTTGATTATTAATTCCGATCGATTAATGACAGTGTTAAATGCAAAGCAAGTTTAACACTAAGGTCATTAACTAATCGGTATAAAACTACAACAGCCCGACATTTGTCGGGCTGTTGTAGTTTTATTGTCTATCTTCTAACAGCGAATTTTATTCGCGATCTAGGCGTCTACAGTCTTTTTTAAACGTTAAAGCGGAAGTGCATAATGTCACCATCCTGCACTACATATTCTTTTCCTTCTACACTCATTTTACCGGCCTCTTTACAGGCTAATTCAGAGCCTAACTCAACAAAGGTATCGTACTTAATAACCTCAGCACGGATAAAGCCTTTTTCAAAGTCGGTGTGGATAACACCAGCAGCCTGAGGAGCAAAGAAACCACGATGAAAAGTCCAGGCACGTACCTCTTTTTCTCCAGCAGTAAAGTAAGTTTGAAGATCGAGTAGTTTGTAGGCCGAACGAATTAACTTGGCTACACCAGATTCTTTTAAACCCATGTCTTCCAAAAACTCCTGACGCTCTTCGAATGTTTCTAACTCTGCAATCTCCGATTCTGTCTTGGCAGCAATCATCAAAATCTCAGCATTTTCTTCTTTAACAGCTTCGCGTAAGGCCTCAACATGTTTGTTACCTTCCAGCACCGAGTCTTCATCTACATTACAAACGTACATTACTGGTTTGTTGGTAAGTAAATATAAGTCTTTAGTAACTTTTTCTTCCTGCTCGGTTAATTCAATTGTACGAGCCGATTTGCCATCTTCAAATGCTGCTTTATAGCGATGTAGTACTTCAACCAATTTTTTGGCATCCAAATCCTTACCTGATTTGGCCACTTTTTCAGTTTTCTGAAGGCGTGCATCAACCGTTTCTAAATCTTTGAATTGAAGCTCCAGATCGATAATCTCCTTATCTCTAACTGGATCAACTGATCCATCCACATGGGTCACATTATCATCATCAAAACAACGTAGAACATGAATGATGGCATCTGTTTCACGTATGTTAGCTAAGAACTTATTACCCAAGCCTTCACCCTTGCTGGCACCTTTTACCAAACCTGCAATATCAACAATTTCAACAGTTGTTGGAACCACGCGTTGCGGGTTCACTAACTCTTCCAATTTAACTAATCGCTCGTCGGGCACAGTTATTACACCCACATTTGGCTCAATGGTACAAAAAGGGAAGTTAGCCGACTGAGCTTTGGCGTTTGATAAGCAATTAAAAAGGGTTGATTTTCCTACGTTGGGTAAGCCAACGATTCCGCACTGTAATGCCATTGTATTATGTCTTAATTTGTTACTTGATTGTTTTGCGCTGCAAAAGTAGTGGTTTTTTACTTAAAAGTATCAAGATAAAACAAGGATCGCATCTTTATAACCATGATTGGAATAATGATGCGATCCATATTTTCTTCGAATAGCTATTAAAAACGGATGACATCTTTAATACTGAAGTTTTAAAAAGATGTCATCCTATACTATTTTATTAGCTCGAGGCTGAATTATATTTATTCGCCAAACTCACCAAATTCTCCTTTCTGAAGAAAGTCAATACTTTTCTCAATCTCTTTATACATGATTTTGTCTTCCTTAACAAAGTCAACACACTCGCGGTATTGCTTTAAGAAATCCTCAAGGAAAGGAGATGTTTTTGCAGGACGACGGAATTCCATTGCCTGAGCAGCATTAAATAATTCCATGGCCAATACTCGCTCAACATTCTGAGCAATTTTTAATGCTTTTGTAGCGGCATTACCACCCATGCTTACATGATCTTCCTGTTCGTTTGATGATGGAATACTATCAACAGATGATGGTGTTGCCATTTGCTTATTTAAGCTGACGATAGAAGCTGCTGAATATTGTGGAATCATAAAGCCACTGTTCAAACCAGGATTAGCAACCAAAAATTCTGGTAAACCGCGTTCGCCAGAAATCAAACGGTATGTACGACGCTCAGAAATGCTTCCTATTTCAGCCATGGCTATTGATAAGAAATCCATTGCTAAGGCCAATGGTTCACCGTGGAAGTTACCGCCTGAAACAATTAAGTCATCCTCAGGGAATACCATTGGGTTATCTGTTACCGAGTTAATTTCGGTTAATACAACATTGGCAACGTAGTTAATGGCATCTTTAATAGCACCATGTACCTGAGGTACGCAACGGAATGAATAAGGATCCTGTACGTGCTTTTTCTCGCGAGTAATAATTTCACTACCCTCTAAAATGGCTTTAATATTACGAGCTGTTTCAATTTGTCCTGGATGAGGGCGCACAGCATGTAATTGTGGGAAGAAAGGTTCAATACGTCCGTCGAAAGCATCCAATGATGTGGCTGCAATAATATCGGCATATTTAGATAAGCGGAAAGCCTTTAATAAAGTATACACCCCATGTGAGCTCATGAATTGTGTTCCGTTTAGTAAAGCAAGGCCTTCTTTTGCGCCTAGTTTAATTGGTTCCCAGTTGTTCTCGGCTAACACATCAGCTGCCTGGCGTAATTCACCTTTGTAATGTACTTCGCCATGACCAATTAATGGTAAAAATAAGTGAGCCAAAGGAGCAAGGTCGCCCGAAGCACCCAATGAACCTTGTTCAAATACAATTGGGTAGATGTCGTTATTAAAGAAATCGCACAGACGTTCTACCGTTTTTAACTGCACCCCTGAGTTACCAATGCTTAAGGCATGAATCTTTAGCATTAACATTAACTTAACCACATCGCGTGGCACCTCACGACCAATACCACAAGCATGGCTCATTACCAGGTTTTCTTGTAATTTACTAAGGTCATCGTTTGAAATAGAGATGTTACATAGCGAACCAAACCCGGTGTTGATGCCATAAACAGGACCATCGTGGTTAGCAATCTTATTATCGAGGTACTGCTTACAATGTTCAATGCGTTGAACTGATTCTTCTGAAATTTCAAGGTGGTAACCTTCTCTAAGGATGGTTTCAATAATTTCAAATGAAAGAGGTGCTGGTGATATTTGAAAAGTTTTTTGCATGATCATTAAATTGGTGCACGTTGGCTTGCGCACAGTGCAGGATTAAAATAGTACTCTGAACGTGACGTTCTAAGCATATAAATTACAATAATATTGATAGATTGGGTGGTTGTTATGATTTTTAATACGCTGGAGCGGATATGTAATCCGTGTCGGTATTCAGGTATGGCACAGATTACAAATCTGCGCTAGCATCCTTCGTTATTGCATCATAACAAAAGCATCTGCGATGCTCAGGGGCAACGGATATCACCTCCAAAGGAGATGAAAACCTGATCTCTATTTTTTAGTATTCGACCCATAAAAAAGCGGGGTAAGCAATTTGATGCCTACCCCGCAAACTTAGATAATTTATATCTTACAAGTTGATGACTTTAATCAATTCATCAATGCTTAATTTACTTTGCTCGCCACTTTCCATGTTTTTGACTGTTACAACTTGGTTATTGCGCTCATCTTCACCCGCCAATAATACAAATGGGATTTCTTTTTTATTGGCATAATTCATTTGCTTTTTCATCTTAACAGCATCGGGAAAAAGTTCGGCATTAATTCCGGCTTTTCTTACTTGTGTGAGTATGTTTAAAGCATATAATTCGTCTTCACCACCAAAATTAACAAACATAGCGCGCGTTTTTGCGCCATCGGCTTTGGGGAATAGCTCCAGTTGGTTCATGACATCGTAAATGCGATCGGCACCAAATGAAATGCCTACACCCGAAACGTCCTTAAGACCAAAAATACCTGTTAGGTCATCGTATCGGCCACCACCGGTAATACTTCCTATTGCTACATCTTTGGCTTTAACTTCAAAGATAGCGCCAGTGTAGTAGTTGAGGCCACGTGCTAAGGTCAGGTCTAGTTCAACCTCTAAATCCAGGTTTAGAGTATCCAGATAGTTGAGTACTACTTCTAACTCATCAACTCCCTTTAAGCCAACTTCTGACGATGCCAATACCTCGCGTAGTTTGGCAACCTTGTCGCGGTTAGAGCCACTCAACATGATGATAGGCTGGATGGTGTCGATAGCTTCTTGTGATAAACCTTTTGAAACCAACTCTTCATTCACCTTATCCAGGCCAATTTTATCTAGTTTATCGATGGCTACGGTAATGTCCACTATTTTATCGGAGGCATTAATAATTTCAGCAATACCCGAAAGTACTTTGCGGTTGTTGAGTAGCAATGCCACGTTGATGTTCAATAAGCGATACACTTCATCCACAATCTGAATCAGTTCCACTTCGTTTAATAAGGAATTACTCCCCACTACATCCACATCGCACTGAAAAAACTCGCGGTAACGACCCTTTTGTGGACGATCGGCACGCCATACTGGCTGAATCTGGTAGCGCTTAAACGGAAAGCTGATTTCATTTTGGTGTTGCACCACAAAGCGAGCGAATGGTACCGTTAAATCGTAACGTAATCCTTTTTCGCTTATTTGAGACATCACTTTGTTGGATGCTTTTTCGCTTAACAAGGCTGAATCAGCTTTTTTAAGGTAATCGCCCGAATTCAAAATCTTAAACAATAGTTTATCACCTTCTTCGCCATACTTGCCAAGCAGCGTGCTCAGGTTCTCCATTGCTGGTGTTTCAATGGGTAAATAACCGTACTTCTGAAATACGCTTCTAACCGTGTCGAATATGTAATTACGTTTCACCATTTCGGCTGGCGAAAAGTCTCTGGTTCCCTTTGGAATGCTAGGTTTTTGAGCCATATCTATTGTCTGTTTTGCTATTCTTATTTTAAAACGTGCCAAAGATACTAAAAAAGAGCGGAGAGGAGGAAATGAAAGGCGGGAAGAAGAATTTTAAAACAGCGCAAGAATATTCAGGATATGTAAAATTCCCCTTATACTATTATCTTTAATCCATTAACCAAACACAACAAACATGAAATTTGCCTTATACCCTAACACCTTAAAAACAGCCAAGAAAGGAAGCTGCATTGGGAAAATCCAATTGGACGAGATTGTTGATACCAGGAAGTTGATTCAGCAAATGAGCGAACGAGGAAGTGGTATCAGAGAATCCGAGGCTTTAGCCTGTATAACTGAGTTTTTTGCCGTTATTGAAGACAACTTAAAAAATGGATGCGGTGTAAATACGCCCTTGTTTAAAATTAAACCAAGCCTAAGAGGTACATTCGATGGGTTTGATGATAAATATAATGCATCCAAACACCAAGTGGTTTTCAATATATCGAGGGGTAAGCTATTGAAAGATTTGTCGGGTAAGGTAAAACCCGACCGTTCAATTCCTAGGTCAAAATCTCCTGAGATTAAGGCTATTATTGATGTGAAAAGTCAAATGCCTGTTACGCAACTTAGCCCATATGGTGTGCTACGAGTTCGAGGGAATAATTTTTTGTTTCCAATGAATGATGACAAGGCAGGGGTATATTTAAATAATACTTCTACTTCGGTACGTCTCACAATTCTTTCTGCGCAAAGGAATGAATTAATCGTTGTTCTGCCAGCCATCGTTACTGATTTCAACCATATTGAGATTCTTACTAGACCTCAGCATCACAGTGATTATATGAGATGTACATATAAGGTAGGTTAATCTTGATTTATAAGTCAATGTGCCATATATCAGTAGATATATGAGTAAAATATCAATTGGTATGTAATATGAATATCAGCCGATATTTATAGGAAATGTCAGTTGATATTTTGTAGATGATTAGTGAGTTATGTGCCACTGCTACTTATAATGTTGAGATGTTAGTATGCCGGTACTTTAATATCGGCTGTTGTATTCTTAAACATTTTCGCTTCACTATTTGTAGTTAAAAAAGACGAATTGATAAAAAATTTAAAACACAATGATATGTCAAACGCAACAACAGTATTAGACGCCATGAGACAAGCAGGTAAGCCGGTTCGTACTGGTGATATAGTTGATTTAAGCGGCTTGGAACGGAAAGAAGTGGAAAAAGCAATGAAACAACTTAAGGTTGAAGCAAAAATTGTTTCACCCAAGCGCTGTTTTTGGGAGCCTGCTAAGTAATGCCTAATGAATAACAAAATGATTGATAAAGCATTTTGCTTATATCATGGGTTTATGCCGGAACAGAATCACAGCTTGATTTTTTATCAATCTGTGATTCGTAATCGGTATAAGCATTTTTGAGATGTTAGTTTTTTCTACAACAATTGCTCAATGTTGTTTCTAAATTTTCATTGGCATTAAGTTGTAATTTTTTTCTAATACGCTTGCGTGCAGCATAAACGCCATCGGTAGTAATATTGAGCTCTTGCGATATTTGTTTGCTATTGAAATGTTGAGCTATTAAACTGCATATTTTTAAATCGTTATTACTTAATATAGGAAAGCATTTGCCAATTTGTTGGCTGGTATGCTGGAATGTATTGTTTTTATTTTTGCTACGTTCAGCAGTGAGTTCCCGCTGTAATACAATAATGTTTTGTTTTAGGCATAACTTCTCAATGTCAACACTATCATCATGTATTTCTTTTACATGGCCAATTAAGTATTTTTTATTGTTAATATTCTGATAATGTGTGTGTAGTTTGCATGCGAATAATTCTCCATCCTTTCTTTTGCATACATGTGTGTGGTAACCATCGAAATTAATGTGTTCGATGGTCATTTCATCTGGGTAGAAAGGAGCAAAGTCATCAGGCATTAAGTCTTTTAAATCGTGCTTTTTAAAGTCTGACATGGAATGGTAGTGGTATAAATCCAATGCTTTCTGGTTGCCTGATACAATTTGACCATTCAGTTGGGCAATAACAATTGCTTCATTAGGTAAAACATTTAGTATGGGTGTATTCAGGTATTCCATGTGGTTAATTATCAAGTTTTACAAAGCTAAATTAAAAAACACATATGTACCATAAATGTACCAATGGATTTTTATACTGTATCGTTAAATCCTGATAGTTTTGTATGTAAGAATATCAATTAATTTATTATTTCCCGATTCATACATTTACAGTTGCCTTCTCAAATTCCCCTGAGAAGGCAATTTCCTTTTTATTAGAAGGAACATTGTTTTATTAATTTCTTCATGTATGTCAGTGCAGTGCAGTGCTCATCTTCAGACGGCGCCCATGGGGCAAAGTGTTTGTCGTTGTGTGGGTTGTAAGGTCCATCTTTAACTTCATAAACACAGGTGTTGGGCTCGAGAGCGATTATTGTGTGATAACGGCCGGGAGGTATTTCAATTCCGAAGATGCCTTTCTCCCTGTTAAGTATGCTTGATTGTTTAATAGAGCCATCATCATTAAAAAGAATAACTAATAATTGTCCTTTTAAAATGATGAATGCTTCACGTTTGTCGGGGTTCTCATGTTTGTGTGGCTGCACGTAACTATTGGGTTCTATTCCATTTAACATGCGCTGTAGTAAATCGTCATCATTTTTATGAAAGTTGTAATTAGTCCGTTTGCGTACTGATTTTACTGCTTTATCGGATAGTTGTTTCAAAAGGCTATTATCAATAATCATGGCATGTAAAATTGAATGAATTTTATCTATAAAAATACAACAGTTGGTCAAGTAAACCCTTCCGTTTGTCACTAGTCTATTAACTTTTTAAAGTTTGTTCGTACAAAAATGTACATACCGTTAGTTGAAAAGAAATGGGTAATACAATTTTATTGGTTGATGATTCTCGGTTAGAGTTAGAAATTCTTACTGGTATCATTACAAAAGATGAACCGTTCCGGAACATTGTTACTGCGAACAATGGAGAGGAAGCTTGCCGAATGGCTGTTCGGCATCAACCTGATTTGATTATTATCGATTGGGAGATGCCTGGTATGAATGGTATTGATACTTTAAAAGTTTTAAAGAAAAATGACCTGACAAAGAATTTACCCGTTATTCTTATTTCAGGTGTTGAGTTTACCGATAAAATTAAAGAAGCATTTAGTGAGGGAGCTGCCGATTTTATTCAAAAGCCGGTTAATCCTGAGGAGTTGCACGCACGCGTGAATTCAGTTTTACGCAATTATGCTCATTTCAAATCACTAAAGGATCAATCCAATAAGCTCACATTAGCCAATCATAAAAATGAACGGATACTTCGCTCTATTTTGCCTCTACCCATATTAATGCAAATCAAAGAGTACGGATCAATTCCGCCAAAGCGTTATAAAGATTGCGTGGCTATTTTTGTTGACATGGTAGATTTTACTACTAAAACCGGCAAGATGTCGCCATCGGTATTGTTGCGCGAATTACACGAACTATTTAATGGTTTTGATGCTGTAATTGATGAGCACTTTTGTACTCGCATAAAAACAGTGGGGGATGCTTACATTGCCGTTTGTGGCATGTTTTATACGCCTGATAAAATTGAAATAGAAGCTGCCTCAGCCGCTGTGAAGATTCGTGAATACATTATTAAACGAAATACAGAGAGTCAGATTAAATGGGAAGTGAAAATAGGCCTATACAATGGTGATATTATCGGTAGTTCAGTAAGTCCGAGTAACCTTAGTTTTGATATATTCGGAGAAACGGTTAACATGGCTTCGCGCTTTCAAACCATGTGTGAACCCATGCAAATTAATGTGTCGGAGAGTTTGAGTAAACCCCTGTCTGAAGCCTACAAGTTAATTACTCGTGTTCCTCGTAAAGTAAAAGGCAAAGGTGTGATGCCAATGTACTACATCCATCATCCTATAAAAACAATAGAAAAAGAGGAGGTAGTACTAATGCCTGCCCCCTCTATGCAATAAGGTATATCTTTATCTACTTAATTAGCTTCTTATAACGTATGCGATGTGGTGTTGTGTCACCTAGTCTACGTTTTTTATTCTCTTCGTACTCGGTGTATGAGCCTTCGAAATAGTAAACTTTCGATTCTCCTTCGAATGCTAATATGTGAGTTGCCACACGATCAAGGAACCAGCGGTCGTGAGAGATCACCACGGCGCAGCCTGCAAAGTCTTCCAATCCTTCTTCAAGCGCACGTAAGGTATTAACATCAATGTCATTGGTTGGCTCATCCAGTAAAAGTACGTTGCCTTCTTCTTTAAGTGCCATGGCAAGGTGTAGTCGATTGCGTTCTCCACCCGATAAAATTTCACATTTCTTTTGCTGGTCGTTGCCTGCAAAATTAAAGCGTGATAAATAGGCGCGTGCATTAATTTCTTTGTTGCCCATTCGTATTAATTCATCGCCCTGCGAGATGACTTCATAAACCGTTTTTCCTGGTGTGATATCGTCGTGCGATTGATCAACATAGGATACCTTAACGGTTTCTCCAACCTCAAAAGTTCCTGCATTGGCCTCTTCTAATCCCATAATTAATCGGAAAAGGGTTGTTTTACCCGCGCCATTTGGGCCAATTACCCCAACAATACCATTTTTAGGAAGTGTAAATTCAAGGCCTTCAAAAAGTAGTTTGTCGTCAAAACCTTTAGCCACATCGTGTGCCTCAATAACCTTCTCGCCTAAACGGGGGCCGTTAGGAATAAAGATTTCAAGTTTTTCTTCTTTTTCTTTAACGCCTTCCTTCATCAGGTTGTCGTATGCATTCAAGCGAGCTTTGTTTTTAGCATGACGTGCCTTAGGAGCCATTCGTACCCACTCTAACTCACGTTCTAGTGTTTTACGTCGTTTTGAAGCTTGCTTTTCTTCATTGGCCATGCGCTTGGTTTTCTGGTCTAACCACGATGAGTAGTTGCCTTCCCAAGGAATACCTTCTCCACGATCCAGTTCAAGAATCCAACCAGCCACATTATCCAAGAAATAGCGGTCGTGAGTAATACCAATTACGGTTCCTTTGTATTGCTGCAGGTGTTGTTCTAACCACTGTACCGATTCCGCATCAAGGTGGTTGGTAGGTTCATCAAGCAATAGAATATCTGGCTCTTGTAGTAATAAACGGCACAAAGCAACACGTCTTCTCTCTCCACCCGACAGCACGCGAATTTCTTGATCTTCTGGAGGGCAACGCAGGGCGTCCATGGCGCGATTAAGCTTAGTGTCAAGGTTCCAGGCGTCGTGCTGATCAATTAATTCCTGCAGTCTCGCCTGTTCATCCATTACGGCCTGCATCTTATCAGGATCTTCCAATACTGCAGGGTCTGCAAATTTTTCGTTGCAGGCCTCGTACGCTTTTAAAGTGTCCACCACTTCTTGAACACCCTCTTCTACTACCTGGCGAACAGTTTTGTTTTCGTCAAGTTGTGGTTCTTGTTCTAAATAACCGACAGAATAACCCGGTGAAAAAACGACATCTCCCTGATAGTTTTTCTCAAGGCCGGCAATGATTTTTAACAGAGTAGATTTACCCGATCCGTTGAGTCCTATAATACCAATTTTGGCACCATAAAAAAATGAGAGGTAAATATTATTCAGTACTTTTTTTTGCGGTGGGAAAGTTTTACTTACCCCAACCATGCTAAAGATTATCTTCTTATCGTCAGACATATTGTAGTTGTTTTTTGCAAAAGTAATGAATAGATTATTAATACTATAGTTGTTGATTCATAGAATAGGGCAATCGTACCATAATTGAAGTAAATAAGCGATGAATTTTTACTTAATGATTCGCTTTCATGGATATCCATTTGATTTGTGATGATGAGCGAATTCACGAAAATGTGATATGCTGGAGAGAGAAATAGGGTGAGGTCTAATTGTCTAAAAAATTGACACTTCATCAGGCAGTTGTATAGTACTCAAGCGGTATTTTGGGTGTCTATTTAGAAAGTGAGTTAAGTCATTGATTACCTGTAGTGGTTTCTGTTTCTTTGTAGCACTCAAAGTAAGGGGAAGTTGGGGAAAAAGAAGTATTCACGGCCTGTTATCCAATCGTATGATCTGGATAGAGATATTTGTTTGGTATTGTCATCCGATGGGTTTGGCGAACTACCAACGCCTCCTGGTACGCAAAAAACTGATGCTGTAAATACATTTGATGAAAACCCATTTGACCAAACAGCATTTGAATAGTTAACTGTTGAAAGCGATTAGCTGTGGATTCATGAGCTGAGACGAAATGCGATAATTGCCTTACTTGTTAGCTATGTGTCACAATTTCTAAACTTCTAAATAGCAAATCTTCTGGAACAGGGGTTTGTTACTCCCCATAGGAATTCAATAATCGGATGGTATAAAACAAAAAAAAGGAGAAACAAATTAATGTCTCTCCTTTTAGTGGGCGATGAGGGAGTCGAACCCCCGACCCTTCCGTGCATTGCAACGGAATGTTCTAAACCAACTGAGCTAATCGCCATTGATAAGTTTGATAGTTCTTTGTTTACTCTTCCATTTTTTGACTTGTTTCTCTCTGTCAAAAGCTTCTTTTTTGGTTTTGTATATTTCGAAGTGTGCTACTTCCCAGTCACTAGCTTGTCCAGTGTAACCAATGTGCTTCATATTGTGCTTAGAAAGTCTTGATTCGAGCGTGTCGCAGGTCGCTCCGATGTAGTACTTATCTTTCGATGGCGAATGCAGGATGTAAAAGAAGTACATTGGATTAGAATTTAGTGTACAAAAAAAGGAGAAATAAATTAATGTCTCTCCTTTTAGTGGGCGATGAGGGAGTCGAGCCCCCGACCCTTCCGTGCATTGCAACGGAATGTTCTAAACCAACTGAGCTAATCGCCATTGATAAGTTTGATAGTTCTTTGTTTACTCTTCCATTTTTTGACTTGTTTCTCTCTGTCAAAAGCTTCTTTTTTGGTTTTGTATATTTCGAAGTGTGCTACTTCCCAGTCACTAGCTTGTCCAGTGTAACCAATGTGCTTCATATTGTGCTTAGAAAGTCTTGATTCGAGCGTGTCGCAGGTCGCTCCGATGTAGTACTTGTCTTTCGATGGCGAATGCAGGATGTAAAAGAAGCACATTGGATTAGAATTTAGTGTACAAAAAAAGGAGAAACAAATTAATGTCTCTCCTTTTAGTGGGCGATGAGGGAGTCGAACCCCCGACCCCTTGGGTGTAAACCAAGTGCTCTAAACCAACTGAGCTAATCGCCCTAAAAATATATGTCGTGTTAATATGGTGGGCGATGAGGGAGTCGAACCCCCGACCCCTTGGGTGTAAACCAAGTGCTCTAAACCAACTGAGCTAATCGCCCTGAATATTTTCAGGTAATTTCAATAATTACATTTGTAATGATTTCGTTTAATCATTAATAGTTGGTGGGCGATGAGGGAGTCGAACCCCCGACCCCTTGGGTGTAAACCAAGTGCTCTAAACCAACTGAGCTAATCGCCCCTTTGTGCTGATCTCCTTAGAAAAGCGATGCAAATGTATGTCTCTTTTTTCTCTCCTCCAAATTTAATTGATGTTTTCTAAAATATCCGCAACGATAAATGTGCTTCCTCCAATGAAAATCAGATCGTTGTCAGATGCATTTTTTTTAGCAGCCTCAAGTGCTTTGTCAACCGAATGGTATGTTTTGCCATTTAGTCCGTGCTTTTGGGCCATCTCTTGCAGTGTATTTTCGTTTAAACTACGTGGTATGGATGCCTTGGTAAAATAATAGCTAGCTTTTTTCGGAAGTATATCTAAAACAGCTTCATGGTCTTTGTCGTTAACCATGCCAAGTACAAAATGTAATTGATCGTGAGGCGTATTTTGTATTTGCTCCACAAGCATTATCATTCCATCAAGGTTGTGCCCCGTATCACAAACTATTCTTGGGTTATAGCCCAGGTGTTGCCATCTGCCTAACAATCCCGTGTTATTTACCACATTTTCTAAACCATCGTAAAGGTGCTTAGTAGTGATAGATACCCCTTGTTTTTGCAATTGTTCAACGCACGCTAAAACGGTAATGATGTTTTTTTGCTGATAGCTACCTAATAAATCCAGTTTTAAATCTTTATAAACTAATTGTTCATCTTTATATATCTGGAAAATCTGCTTCTCATCAATAGAAAATGTCGCAGTTGATATTTCGAAATTTTGATCGGCAAAAACAATGTTTGTTTCTTTCTCTTTTGCAACAGCTTTAAAGACTGGGGCTGTTTGTGTATGGCTTTGTCCAATAATTAAAGGGACGTCTTTTTTAATAATGCCCGCTTTTTCATAGGCAATTTTATCCAACGAATTACCTAGGAAAGCAGTATGGTCAAGACCAATGTTGGTAATGGCTGATATTAATGGTGAAATTATATTGGTAGAATCAAGACGACCTCCCATGCCTACTTCCATAATGGCGATGTCAATCTCTTCCTTTTTGAAATAGTCAAATGCCATGGCAACCGACATCTCAAAAAATGATGGTTGTAGGGATTGGATTATTTGTTGATGTTGCCCTACAAAATCCACCACTGCCTGCTCACTTATCATCTCGCCATTGATTCGAATTCGCTCGCGAAAATCTTTAAGGTGGGGCGAGGTATAGAGGCCTACTTTGTATCCAGCTTCTTGCAATATGGATGCAATGCAATGAGATACAGATCCTTTGCCGTTTGTTCCACCAATGTGAATTGTTTTATAAGCTTTATGCGGATGCTGAAAATATTTATCGAGAGCGAGCGTTGTTTCAAGATCTGCCTTATAGGCTGCTTTACCCACCCTTTGATACATGGGGAGTTGAGCGAATAAAAAGTCGAGCGTTTCTTTGTAATTCATATCGCAAAAATATTGCTTATTGTCATTCTGTAGGTGTTTTTTTCTATATCTTTAAGAGAAACAAAACCGTACCTTATGGCTAAAAAGATTTTTATTCTAGACACAAATGTTCTTCTACATGACCACAAATGTATATACAACTTTGAGGAAAACGATGTAATTATTCCGATAGTTGTACTTGAAGAACTCGATCGATTTAAAAAGGGAAATGATCTTATTAATTTTCAAGCTCGTGAGTTTGCCCGTGAAATGGATAAGATGGCGGGAGAAAAAGCCTTTAAAGAGGGTATTCCTTTGGGTGTAAAAAAAGGGAAATTATTTGTTGCTACAGGTAAGCCAACGCCCGAGGTAATGAAAGAGTCATTTAATGAAAATACCTCCGATCATCGTATTTTAGCAGTTGCCTTACATGTTAAATCACAGTTTCCGCGTCGTCAAACAGTTTTAATCACTAAGGATATTAATCTTCGACTGAAGGCGAAGTCACTTGGTTTAGCATCTGAAGATTACGAAAACGACAAAGTGAAAGACATTGATGTGCTTCATAAAGGTGTTGAAATTCATGAAGGATTTGATCGGGAATTGATTGAAGCGCTCTATCAGCACCAAGGGGTTCCAATAGGCGAGTTTCCGATGAAAGAAGATTTGCCAGCCAACCAGTATTTTGTTCTTCGAAATGGAAATCAATCAGTCTTAGCGCACAATGATTCTTTTTCTGGATTAATTAAGCGTGTAGAAAAGCATGGTGCGTATGGAATTGAGCCGCGTAATGCCGAGCAAACTTTTTCATTAAATGCCTTGTTGAATCCCGATATTAAATTGGTGTCGCTAACTGGTAAGGCGGGTACAGGTAAAACCCTTTTGGCCTTGGCAGCAGCCTTACAGCAGCATAAACTGTATAATCAAATATTGCTAGCTCGGCCAATTGTACCGCTTGCAAATCGCGACTTAGGCTTTCTGCCAGGTGATGTTAACGAAAAGATTGGACCATACATGCAGCCATTATTTGATAACCTTGGCGTAATCAAAAGCCGTTTTAAGGCCACTAGCCGTGAGGTCAATAATTTGGATGAGATGTTGAAGAACGAACAACTCATTATTACACCACTTGCATACATAAGAGGACGTAGTTTATCCGATGCTTTTTTTATTGTTGATGAGGCACAGAACTTAACACCTCATGAAGTAAAAACGATTATTACCCGTGCAGGTGAGGGAACAAAAATGATATTTACTGGCGATGTGCAGCAGATTGATTCTCCTTACCTCGATTTACAATCCAATGGATTGGCATATTTGACCGATAAGATGAAAGGGCAAGATATATTTGCACACGTTAACTTGGTTAAAGGCGAACGAAGTGATTTGGCAGAGCTCGCTTCTGATCTGCTTTAAAATACTCTAAAGGCTCCAGTTTATCGGAGCCTTTTTATTTTTCTGCTGAGGCAGTCATGGCCTCAATATTCGTTTACATGCAAGTCACATCAGCTATAAGCTTTTTTCCTACCTTTGCATTTTCCATATTTTAAGAAGATGATTGATACTTCGGTTTTTGAAAATAAAAAAGTAGCGTTCCATACTTTTGGGTGTAAGCTAAATTTTAGTGAAACATCAACAGTGGCTCGTACGATGATTGAGGCGGGGTTTGCAAAAGTAGATATCTCTGAGTCTGCCGATGTGTATTTGTTTAATACGTGTTCAGTAACCGAGCTGGCCGATAAAAAGTGTAAGCAGGTTATACGTAAGGCGATAAAGCAAAATCCGAATGCATTTATTGTTGTAACAGGTTGTTTTGCTCAGTTAAAGCCCGATGCTGTTTCGCAAATAGAAGGCGTGGATTTGGTTCTGGGCTCCAATGAAAAATTTGATATTCTTCAGTATATAGAGGATTTTAAAAAAGGTGATAAAACCGAAATACATGCTGGTAAAATAGGTTCAAATAAAGAGTTTAAGCCATCTTATTCATTTGGCGATCGTACGCGTTGCTTTTTAAAGGTGCAAGACGGATGTGATTACTTTTGCAGCTATTGTACCATTCCTTTTGCTCGCGGGCGAAGTCGTAGCGATACCGTGGCTAATACCGTGGCACAAGCAAAAGAGGCTGCTGTTGGAGGTGCCAAAGAAATAATTCTAACAGGTGTTAATATTGGCGAATTTGGAAATGCTAACGGAGAGACATTTTTTGAGCTGATACAAGCCTTGGAAAAAGTATCCGAGATTGAACGTTTTCGAATTTCATCCATCGAGCCTAATCTACTAACCGATGAAATAATTCAATTTGTAGCTGCTTCTAAAAAGTTTATGCCTCATTTTCATATTCCCTTGCAGTCTGGTTCTGATAAAGTTCTTGGTTTAATGAAAAGGAAATACGACACGGCCCTATTTCGATCAAAAATTGAACGTGTCAAAAATCTAATTCCGCATGCATTTATTGGTGTTGATGTGATTGTGGGCGTGCGAGGAGAGAGTCAAGCTGATTTTGAAACCACTCTTCATTTTTTAGAGAGTCTCGATATATCACAGTTGCATGTGTTTACTTATTCTGAGCGACCTAATACGCAGGCTTTAAAAATAGATGAGGTAGTGCCAATTCCGCAGCGTAAAGAGCGAAGCAAGGTGCTACATCAGCTCTCTGAAAAGAAAACAAGGCATTTTTATAAGCAATATATTGGAGAAGAGATGCCAGTGTTGTTTGAAGGAGCTGAACACAATGGTTTGATTCATGGGTTTACTTCTAACTACATTAAGGTTGAAGTGCCATTTAACTCATCACTTAGCAATACGATTTTGCCAGTTCGGCTGAAACATTTGTCGTTTGATACCTTAAATATGGTTGGCGAATTAATATAAACAGGTAATTTTAGAGAGATGAATTACGAAGCGATCTGTAGACAAGTGTGTGAAGTGGCTATCCAAACAGGGCAGTTTATTAGTGAAGAACGTGCTAATAATCGGGTTGATGTAGAAGTGAAAGGAAGCAACGATTTTGTAACTCAGGTTGATAAAGGTGCTGAAAAAAGGATAGTTGATGCATTGAGTGAGCTGTTGCCTGAAAGTGGTTTTATAGCTGAAGAAGGCACTTCAAATAAGAAAGGAAAGGTTTATAACTGGATTATTGACCCGATTGATGGAACAACCAATTTTATTCACGGACTTGCACCATACGCCATCAGTATTGCCTTGCAGGAAAATGATGATTTGGTACTTGGGGTTATCTACGAAGTTGGACTTAAAGAGTGTTTTTCAGCATTCAAGGGTTCACCTGTTTTTTTAAACGGCAAAAAAGTGAATGTATCTAATACGGATACCGTTAAGGATAGTCTGATTGCAACGGGATTCCCGTATTCCAATTATAAACGGTTGGATGGATTTATGAATTCAGTCCGTTACTTTATGGAACACTCCAGGGGATTACGACGATTGGGTTCAGCAGCTACAGATTTGGCCTATGTGGCTTGCGGTCGTTTTGATTCGTTTTACGAATATAATTTAAAGCCTTGGGATGTGGCTGCAGGCGCTTTTTTAGTGCAGCAGGCTGGTGGTTGTGTATGTGATTTCGATGGCGGTAATAACTATCTGTTTGGCCAGGAGATTATCGCGACGAACAAGGCAAGTTTTGAAGAATTTACGAATGTTATCAAAAAAATAATGGATTAAATCATGCAGAAAATTGGTAATTATATTGCGCTTGGGTTCTTATGGTTGTTTAGTCTACAGCCGTTTTTTATGCTCTATATCTTTTCCGATATACTCTATCATGTAATTCGTTTGATCGGTTATAGAAGAGCTGTGATCAATGAAAATCTACGCTATGCTTTCCCTGATAAATCGAAGGATGAGATTAGAAATATTAGACTGAAATTCTATAAAGGATTTTGTGATAGTATGATTGAAACTATAAAGCTACAGACCATTAGTGAGAAGCAGATGCGCAAGCATGTGAGGGTGAAAAATGTGGAGTATCTGAATAAATTGGCTGATGAGGGGAAAGATGCGATTGGTGTTATGGGGCATTATTCCTGTTGGGAGTGGGTACCATCTTTAAACTTACATACCAAACATTTGGCGTGTGCTACTTATCGTCCCTTGGTTAATGTTGAGTTTGATAAGTACATGTTAAAGCTTCGTGAGAAATGGGGTAACCTTAATTTTACCATGCGCGATACCATGCGTGAGATTGTAAAGCTAAAACGAAAAGATCAACGTTTTTTAATTGGATTAATTGCTGATCAATCGCCCGATAAAAATAAAATCCAATATTGGACCGAATTTTTAAATCAGAACACGGCCGTTTTGTTAGGGCCAGAAAAAATGGCTAAAGCATTAAAGTCGCCAGTTGTATTTTTAAAAATGACGCGTTTAAAGCGCAGTTACTACGAAATTGAAGTTATTCCTTTAGTCGAAAAGCCTGAGTTAACAGAAGATTATGAAGTGACTGAAATTCACTTGAAATGCTTAGAAGGTATTATTAAGGAGCGACCAGAAGATTGGTTATGGTCACATAAACGATGGAAATACTCTGAAGTGAGAGAATTAAATACTAAACCCAACGCATAAGATGTCAAAAACGGCTGTTGTTATCCTTAATTGGAATGGTAGAGCTTTGCTAGAGAAGTTTTTACCAATTGTGGTCAAGCATTCGAATATTCCTGATGTTGATGTTATTGTGGCTGATAATGCATCGACAGATGAGAGTGTGAACTTTTTGAATGAGCACTATCCAATGATTCGGATAATTGAGTTGGATAAGAACTATGGATTTGCCGGAGGGTATAATAAGGCATTACAAGAGCTTGACGCTGACTATTATGTATTGCTTAATAGTGATGTGGCACCAGAAACCAATTGGTTAGCTCCTTTGATAAAGGCAATGGAAGAAAATGATAAGCTTGGGGCATGCATGCCTAAAATTAGAGCTTATCATGTGCCGCAGAGCTTTGAGTATGCGGGCGCATCAGGAGGTTTTATTGACATCTTTGGTTATCCTTTTTGCCGTGGGCGCATACTTGATAGCATAGAGGAGGATAATGAGCAATACAACGAGCCTATGTCTGTCTTTTGGGCTAGTGGTGCTGCTTTAATGATAAATGCCCAACTGTATAAAAAATCTGGAGGTTTGGATGCCAGTTTTTTTGCTCACATGGAAGAGATTGATTTATGTTGGAGAATCCGCAACATGGGATATGATATTCAGGTTATACCATCGTCGGAAGTGTTGCATGTTGGTGGAGCAACGCTGAGTCAGCAAAGTTCGCATAAAACGTATTTGAATTTCCGCAACAACCTATTGATGTTAGTGAAAAACCTGCCAGGAAATATCGTTCTACCCATTGTTTTTATGCGCATGGTTTTAGATGGTGTGGCTGGTCTACACTTTATTCTGAAAGGCGAGTTAAAGTTCTTTACGGCTGTTTTAAAGGCGCATTTTAGTTTTTATGCTCGATTACCTAAAGTAATTAGTCAGCGTAAATTAACGGCTGAATGGAGGCCTAAAGGAAAGCACAAAGAAATCTATCCGCGCAGTATAATTTGGGACTATTACATAAAGGGTATTCGTCGCTTTAGTCAGTTAAGGCACTTCTAAATATATTCCAGTATCTCCTCTAATTTATTACTCCTCGATCCTTTAATTAAGATGTATGAATTTTGGAATGGACTTTTTTTAATTCTTGAAATTAAGCTTTCATTATCAGTGAAATGCTCAATGTTTGATGTGTCGATGGATAGCTTATCGAACTCTTGCCCTATCAACATTGCTTTATCAAATTGTAAGTTGCTAATTTGAGAAATCAGTTTTTTGTGCTCGCTTATGCAGTCATCGCCCAATTCTTTCATACCTCCTAAAATAAGAACTTTGTTGTTGGCTTCAATGTTGGCGAAGTTCTGTATGGCTACCTGCATGCTCGATGGATTAGCATTGTAGGCATCCATGATAATTTGGTTGCTATCCGACTGAATAAATTGTGAGCGATTGTTTGTTGGCGTATAGTCTTGAATGGCCTTGTTAATGTCGTTTGTAGAAACACCTAAATGGTGTCCAATGCAAATAGCTGATAGTATATTTTCAAGGTTGTAGTCGCCAATTAGTTGTGTGCTAGCTTGTTTTTTTGTGTTATCTACTGTTTGCCACTCCAACTCAATAAATGGATTATTGTTGGTTATATGTCCCTTGATGGAGCCGCTCTCTATACCATACTCTGTCCTGTTGGATATTGTATTGGCCATTTCTTGTAGGTACTCATTATCTTTGTTGATAAACAAAAAACCGTTGTTATTTTTAAGGTATTGGTAAAGTTCTCCCTTAGCCGTTTTAACACCTTCGAATGAGCCAAATCCCTCCAGGTGTGCTTTCCCAACATTTGTTATGAGTCCATAGTTTGGTTCAGCAATTTTACAAAGTAATTCAATTTCACCAACGTGATTAGCTCCCATCTCAACAATGCCTATGTCTAACGATTTATCCATGCTCAATAGGGTAAGAGGCACCCCAATATGATTGTTGAAATTACCAGATGTAGCTTTGATGTTAAATTTCTTTGCTAGCACTGCCGCCACAAGCTCTTTTGTTGTTGTTTTTCCGTTAGTTCCGGTAATTGCAACGATGGGTATTTCGAGGTATCGTCGATGAAAGTTGGCCAACTCCTGAAGCGTTTGTAAAGTGTCATCAACAATGAATGTATTTTTATTAGCAGCCAAAGCAGGGTCGCTAACAATGGCAAAGGCAGCACCCTTGTTCAATACATCAAGAGCATATTTATTGCCGTCAAAATTGTCTCCTTTTAAGGCGATAAAAAGTGCATTGGTGTTATCTCCTCTGCTATCGGTTGATACTTTAGAGCAAGATAAAAAGGCTTGATGAATGGCTGCAATTTGACTCATTGTTGTGTCTTTGTTGTTTGATACGATCTGTTCTCGAAAACAAAAATAAAAAAAGAGGCTAACTTAAAAAGCTAGCCTCTTGATAATATTCTGCTATAAGAATTATTTTTTTGCATTGCTTACAGGACTTCCTACACGAGTCATTGCACATCGGAAACCTAAGTCGTCACGACTCTCTCTCTCGTCTAAGTAACGACGAGCACCAGGAGCTAACCAATAAGCACGGTCTCTCCAACCACCACCTTTGTATACTCTTGAGCGGTCAGATACCAAGCTACCCAAGCTGCTGTTTGGCGATCCGGCATACATGTTACCTGTGTTGTAGTCACCATCATTCCAGTCAGTACCGTTAGCTGCATTAGAGGTGGCGTCACCATCTGCGAAGTTACGGTTATCGGCTGTTCTATAGTTTTTACGATTAAGGATGTCTTTGTCTTCCTCGTTGCGGTAACGAATGCGTCCAAGGCTATCTTTTTCTACGATATATCCTTCTTCATCCAAAACTTTTTGTTGGAATACGTTACCTCGATATGGGCTAAACTCCTCAACATCTTCAAAAGATAAAGGACGATAAACATCAGCAACCCACTCGTTAACATTACCAGCCATACAATATAAACCGTAATCGTTCGGATAATATGATTTTACCTGAACAGTGATGTCTCCACCATCATTAAGGTTACCAGCCATACCCATCATATCACCAGCACCTCTAACGAAGTTAGCCATCATTTTGCCACGTTCATTTTTATCAGCATTACGTGTGATGTGTCCATCCCAAGGGTAAATACGACGATTGGTCATGCGCTCATCGTATGAGTTGCCAATTAAACCAAGTGCAGCGTATTCCCATTCGGCTTCTGTTGGTAGGCGGTAGCGAGGTAATAATATACCATCATCCCAACGTACTCTACGTGTATCGTTGTTTGGATTCAAGTCTTCAACTGGGTTTTTTCCTTGAATACCTTCGTATTGCCCATATAAATATGCTTCGGTGTTGAAGTTATTTTCTCCAATCTGATTTACATCAAATTCCATAATGCCTTCATCCACTAAAATCATTTCATTAACACGGTCAGTACGCCATTTGCAATAATCTTGCGCTTGAACATGACTAACACCAACTACCGGGTAATCAGCATATGCTGGGTGACGTAAGTAGTTTTCTATCATTGGCTCATTGTAGGCCATCGGACGACGCCAAACCAATGTGTCAGGTAGTGCTTTTCGGTACACCTCTGGATAATCAACATAAACACGCTGGACCCAAAAAAGGTATTCCAAATAGTCAATGTTTCTAACTTCCGACTCATCCATGTAAAATGAAGGAACGGTTACTCTGCGTGGGGCATTATTCCATTCGTATAAAACATCTTGTTCCACACGACCCATAATAAATGTACCACCCTCAATAAAAATTAATCCAGGTCCTGTTTCTTGCTCATAGCCCGACTTATACTCAAATCCACCATTGTCAGGGTTGTTATACTCCCAACCTGTTGCCGAAGAAACAGTTTTGTTTCCTCCGCCCTTACTACATGACGATAAGCCTAGTAAGCTAAAAGCTAAAACAGCTAAAATAACTGCGGTATTTAATCTCATAGCACTTTGATATTGTATTCTATTTATCAATTATTTACGAACTCCAGAGTTGCTCATCGTTATTGGGCAACTGTCTACTTTATACTGCAAAAATATAAAAAGGTTATACCTAAGCTTCTATTTCAGTCTTTTTTTTAATGCTTGCCCAATACGATTAGGCAATTTTTCAAGATTCAAAACGTTAAAAATATAAATTTCTTGTACAGAAGAGCCTATTTTTATGTTTTTTGATGAACTTTTAGGCGTATTCGTAGTATAATTGATAGTGTAATAGTTGTTGTGAGCGCTTTTATAGCGTTTGTTATAAGGGAAAATAAGGAATGAAAAGATTACTATATATAATTCTCATATTTTGTTGTCACTTAGGTTTATCTGCTGAAGGTATAAAAGGCGATCTCGTTTTTAAATGGGTGGATGTTAATAATGAGGGGATGCGCCCTTTTGTTCTTGAGGAATATGAAGGCGTGCACGATGTGACACAACTACCAATGAGGTTAACGATTATACCATTGGGAGCTGATGTAAATATTGACTCTATTAAAGTAGCTTATTCCTTTGAAAGTATTGCGATCGATTCGGATATGCAATTGGCAGCTTTGGCAAATTTTAATCCGCTTGACTTAACTGTTGTAACGCAAACAATTTCATGTATACGTGGAGAAAACTATTTGCAATTGGAATGGTTGCCGATTGTGTTTGATGAATTGGAACAGCGTTATCGTAAAATTACGAATGTAGAATATGCCGTTACGATGGCAAAAAAGCAAGCGGTTTCTATACTCAAAAGCAATAAAGCATCATTGGAAAGCTCTGTGCTGGCGCAGGGTAAATGGGTTAAAATTAAAGTGGGTGAAACAGGGGTGCATAAAATACCATATTCACAATTAACAAGTTGGGGGTTTTCAAAGCCTGAAGCTGTTAATGTGTTTGGTAATGGTGGAAATATGTTGCCACGATCAAATACAGCTTTTCGACATGAGGATGTGGTTGAAAATGCCGTGCTTCATTCTGGTAATGCCATATACTTTTATGCCCAAGGTTCTACCGCCTGGCAATATAACAGCCAGCGTAAAATGTTTGAACACCGTTTACACGATTACACCGATGAGGCCTACTATTTTTTATCTGAAGAGAATGGAATTGGAAAAAGAGTTGCTCTTAGTGATAAAATGAGAGATACCTTTAATGCAGAAACCAATGAATTTGATTCCTATCATTTTTATGAGTTGGAAAATCAAAACCTCTTAAAATCAGGAATTGAGTGGTACGGTTTAAGGTCCGATCCAGGTAAAACAAGGACATACTCGTTTAATTTCGAGAATAAAACATTCGATAGTGATGTGAAGATTCTAACGCATGTTATTGCACGTAGTAATGTTAACTCATATTACGAAACGATCGTAGACGGAGCGGTGATTCAGAATATAAATATTACCAAAGTAGATTATGGTAATCAAGTGGGTGCATTTGCTAATGAAGGAATTGCCTTTGGTACTTTTTCACCTATCAATAATGCTTTTGATGTCAATCTAAAATATAATTCAAGTTCTAATGGAGCAAGTGGGTGGCTTAGCTCTATTTGTTTAAATGTCAAAGAAACTATTAAGGTAAGTGATCAATTAAGTTTTCGTAATGCAGATTTATATGGAGCCGGTTTATCAACGCGTTTTTATATCGATGGAGTTAATAGTAATGTGTTGCTTTGGGATGTTAGTGACTGTGTTGAGCCCCGCGAAATTACCATTGAAGATTATGCTGGAGTAGATGGATTTACCTATTTAACCGATGAGCTTTGTGAATTTGTTGTTTTTGATAAATCAGCTAGTTTGCCACAACCTCAATTTGAAGAAACATTGGAAAATCAGAACATACGAGCGTTGCCAGTTCCTGATATGCTTATTGTAGCTCATCCACTATTCGAAGATGAAGCACGTCGCTTAGCAACGATCCATCAGGAACACTCAGGGCTACATTCTGAAATAGTTTTTCCTTATCAAATTTATAATGAGTTCTCATCAGGGTCTCCAGATATCAGTGCTATACGTGATTATGCCCGCTACCTTTATAAAAAGGATGCGAAGTTTAAATATATGCTTTTGTTTGGTGATGGTTCTTTTGATAATCGTACAAACAGTGAAGAAAATACGAACTACATATTGACTTATCAGTCAGATAATTCAATAAATATTAAAAATTCCTACGTCACAGATGATTTTTTTGGATGTTTAGATGATAATGAAGGGAATAACATCTTGTATGATAAGCTCGACATTGGTATAGGTCGATTTCCTGTGAGTGATACCGAGCAAGCCAAAGTGATGGTTGATAAAGTGGATACGTATCTTAACTCAAGTGCAGTAGGGCCATGGAAAACAAAAATAACTTTCCTGGCTGATGATGGAGACTCTAATCTTCATATGTCACAGGCTGATGGCTTGTCAACACAGGTGTATAATGATCATCCATCATTCAACCACGATAAAATATACTTTGATGCATACCCGATCACAACAACATCATCGGGTGATAAGTATCCGGATGTAAATGCTGAAATTAAAAAATGTATCACTGATGGGACCTTGCTTTTTAACTACACCGGGCACGGAAGTGAAAGGCAGTTGGCTCATGAAAATGTATTGGATATTACAGCCATTAAATCATTCACAAATATGGATCGACTGCCTGTATTTGTAACCGCTACTTGCGAGTTTAGTCGATTTGATAATTTTCATGAAACATCAGCAGGAGAGTGGGTTGTTCTTTCGTCACTTGGTGGAGGTGTGTCGTTGTTAACTACTACTCGTATTGCATGGTCTTATGAGAATTATCAGATTAATAAAAGTTTCTACAAAAATATTTTTCAAAAAACCGAGAGTGGTGAAAAAGTGCGTTTGGGCGAGGTGATAATGGAAACCAAAAATGCGATTGGTAATAGTGTAAATAAGTTGAATTTTACATTGTTAGGTGACCCTGCTTTGCAATTAATTTACCCAACAGGTGAAATTAATACCAAAAGTATTAATGGTGTTGAAGATCCAGAACAAAGAGAGCCGATTAAAGCTTTGTCAATTGCCGATGTAGAAGGGGAGATTCTTGGTTCTACTTCTACAAATTCTGAGGTGTCCATGGTAGTGTATGATAAGCCAATTACTGTGAAGACTTTAGGTAATAAAGGGGCGGTACCTTTTAGTTATCAGGTCTATCAAAATCAAATATATAACGGAGTGCTTGATACGGATGGGCAGCATTTTTTAGCATCATTTATTGTGCCGAAGGATATTCGTTATAATGTTGGCGAGGGGCGTGTAAGCTATTATGCGTTTGATGAAAGTGGAAGAGAATATTTTGGTGCCGATAATGAGGTTTTGATAGGAGATGTATCAGATAACCCACCCCACGATACGGAAGGGCCAACAATTACTATGTGGTTAAATGATCCAAGTTTTGTTGATGGTGATATAACAGGTTCGCAGCCGGTATTGCATGCCGAATTTCACGATGAAAGCGGGGTTAATATTAGTGGCGTTGGAATTGGCCACGATATTACGCTTGTCATCGACGATCAACGCTCTCTTCCTAAAATGCTTAATAGTTATTATCAAAGTGATAAGAATAGCTTTAAAAGCGGACGACTTGTATATCAATTGCCACAGTTGGCCGAAGGTAAACACACCTTGGAACTTAAAGCGTGGGATAACCTTAATAATTCATCAGTTGCTTCACTTAGTTTTGAGGTGCATTTAGATGGCGCATTAAAAATAGAAAATGCTTCAGTATACCCGAATCCTGTTGAACCAGGTATAAGCACCAAAATATACTTTGAGCACGATGCACCCAATATGTTGCTTGATGTAACATATGCCGTCTATAGTCTGAGTGGTCGTTTAATAGAACAATATGAAATACAGCAGCCAGCCATAGGAAACGCCATTAATCCAATTGAATGGACTCCGGGTAACTTGCAAAAAGGTTTATATATTCTGCAGTGTGAAATTAAATCTCCGGAAAACCAAATTGGAAGATTCTCAAAAAAAATACTTGTAGTTAGATAATAAAAGTAGACTTTTGCAGTTCTTTAATTACTTGCCTAAATCTTAACGATAGTTTTTGACGAAGAAAGTATTATATAATGGATCAGAAAATGAAGCAAACATTTATGAAGATAAGCCTTGTTTTGGCTTTTGTAATGTGTTGGAATGTAATAAGTGCCCAAAGTGATGGCAACAATGCTATTACCACAGCAGCACCTTTTTTAAATATTAATCCAGATTCACGTTCGGGTGGTATGGCCGATGCTGGAGTTGCCTCCTCACCAGATATGAATTCGCAGCATCTAAATCCTGCAAAATATGCATTTATCGATGGCGAAATGGGTGTGGCGATATCTTTTACACCATGGTTGCGTAAGTTGGTTAACGATATAAACATGTATTATGCATCGTTTTATTATCGTTTAGATAAGATGCAAACAGTAAGTGCCTCATTACGTTATTTTTCACTTGGTAATATTGATTTTACCGATGAAAGTGGAAACATCATGTACAGTGGTAAACCTAATGAGTTTGCGCTTGATGCAGCCTATTCACGTGTTTTATCTGATAAGTTTTCTGGTGCAGTAGTCTTTCGTTATATTAGATCAGATTTGACCAATGGCTATTCAAACGGAGGTGGTGATTTGGAAGCAGGTAATGCCTTTGCTGCCGATATTGGTTTTTACTTTAAGC
Organism: Carboxylicivirga sp. M1479; assembly: GCF_007097485.1. Taxonomy (GTDB): domain Bacteria; phylum Bacteroidota; class Bacteroidia; order Bacteroidales; family Marinilabiliaceae; genus Carboxylicivirga. The sequence goes on from NZ_VKDE01000031.1 coordinate 59,010, forward strand.
AGCCATTACGAGTTGATCGTAAGGATGCTGAGATTAGTGCTGGTATTAACATCTCTAACATTGGTTCAAAAATTAGCTACGATGGAATTAATAAGGAATATATTCCAACTAATTTAAAAATAGGAGCAGGTTATCAAATGGAGTTGGATCGTTACAATGCAATTGCATTTAATCTAGATTTTAATAAACTACTAGTGCCATCGAACCAAATTAGACCTGATGATGCTGATGAAGATTGGGTAGATCCTAATAAAGATAAGTCGGTGCCTGCTGCAGTTTTTGGCTCGTTTAGTGATGCGCCAGGTGGTTTTCAGCAAGAACTCCAAGAGATTACTATTTCGGCAGGTTTAGAGTATTGGTATAATAAGCAGTTTGCTTTACGTGCAGGATACTTTCATGAGCATGAGAATCAAGGTAACCGAAAGTTTGCATCAGCAGGTGCTGGTCTGAAATTTAACATGTTTACCTTAGATGCTTCATATATTATTCCATTGGTGCAGAATAACCCATTGGGTAATACAATGCGTTTTTCTTTGTCATTTGATTTAAGTGATATGCGATAACAACAATATTCATTATATTTGAAAAGACCTTAAGGAATTTCCTTAAGGTCTTTTTTTTTGTTAGTGTCAATTGAATTTGTCCTGATAGTCACCTATCAAGTTTATTTAAAATTTGAAAGGATATTGAATTTCATGAGACGATTCATAAGAGTAATTTGTCATACAGTAGAATGACAAAACTGGCGAGTTCCGTAAAGCAAATGAAAGTAAATTATAATCATATGAAGATAAGAGTAGGTTTTGGGTATGATGTTCATCAATTAGGCGAGGGAGAAGAGTTGTGGATTGGCGGGATTAAAGTTGAACACACAAAAGGAAGTATAGGACACTCTGATGGAGATGTATTGATTCACGCGATTTGTGATGCCTTACTAGGAGCTGCCAATAAGCGCGATATTGGTTTCCATTTCCCCGATACGGATGCTGAGTTGAAAGGAATCGATAGCAAAGTGTTATTGAAAAAAACAGTTGAGATAGTGCAAGGTGCAGGTTATGAGATAGGTAATGTAGATAGTACCATTGCATTGGAACGACCAAAGTTGAAGAACTTGATTCCTGAAATGCAAATTACATTGGCCAATGTAATGGGTATTGAAATTGATGACATAGCCATTAAAGCTACAACAACTGAGAAGTTAGGCTTTGTTGGGCAACAAGCTGGCATAGCTGCCTATGCAACGGTTCTTATTGAGCGTACCAAATAAATGTAAAAAGATGAACTTAGCCGAATTGAAATACTTTTCACACCAACGTTGTTCTGTTTGTAAGGTTTTAAAGCCCAAAATTGAAGAGTTGTTGAAAGCGAAATTTCCAAAAGTGAAATTTGAGTATGTAGATATTGAATTAGAGCCATCTGTAGCTGCTGATCATCAGGTTTTTACTGCCCCAACTATTTTGGTGTTTTTCGAAGGAAAGGAATACTATCGCTTTGCACGTAACCTTTCAATTGAACAATTGGAATCATCAATTTCACGACCTTATCAACTTTTATTTGAATAAGAAGGTTGGTTTTCATTTTATTACTGTAAATTATATTTTTATCGAAATGCCAATCCTTGAAAACTAGATTACTACTCATATTACTTTCTCTACTTTCAATAACTGCTAATGCTCAGGAGTTATTGAAAATTAGGAAAATATCATTTAGTGGGAATAGTGCTATAAGTGGATCTAAGTTAAAGGAAGAAATTAATATTGAAGCCTCAAGCAAGTTTAATGAACGCTTTTTTGATAAAGAAGCCGACCTGTATACCTTACCTTTATATGAGGAGAACTTAAACCGAATACGTTACGCCTATCAGAAAGAGGGATTTTTAAACATTAGCTTTAACGACCCTATCGTTAAAGTTACGCGAAAGAATAAGGTTAAATTAACTTTCAAAATCAATGAGGGTGAGCCCATAAAGGTTTCCAGTATTCTTTTTACAATTGATTCTGTTGTTAAAACGAAAGAATTATTATCTAAAAAAACACAACGAAAACTCAAATTGCAATCTCAATTGAAAGTTAATAAGCGCTTTCGGGATGAGTGGTTTTATGAAGACAAAAACTTTATCGGTGAAGAGTTTAATAACATGGGGTATGCCTATGCACAAGTAAAGCATAAGATGGCGGTTGATACCTCCTTGAATACCGCTGATATCAATTGGCTTATTGATAGTGGTAAAGATTGTTATTTTGGGCCTATTATGGTGCAAGGTAATGAAAGGGTTAAAACTAAGCGTGTTATGAAGCAAGTGCGATTTAAAGAGGGCGATGCTTGGTCGAAGTATGAGATTGATGAAACTCAAAAGCAAATTTATAACATTGGAATGTTTAGGGTCGCATCTATTAAAACATTAATAAGTGATGAAAAACCCGATACTCTCCCTACCCTTATAGTCTTAAAGGAAGCTCCACGTTGGATTTCGCGCTTTGGTGTTGGATATGGTCGCGAAGATAAGTTTAGGGTATTTGCCGATATACAATATTTGGGGTTTCCAACGCGTACGGGACGGTCAAGTTTATATGCAAAGCATTCAGGTTTAGAGCCATATAATTTTCAATACAAGTTTACCCAGCCAGCTGTTATTCTTCCCTTTAACTCAATTATTGTTAATCCCTTTATAATGAAACAGCATGAGCCGTCGTATCAAATAGAACGAACGGGGGTTAACCTTACCTTTTTGCAGCATTTTTCAGAACAATTTAATACATCGGTTAATTTTTACATTGAGGAGGTAAATTCTGACTCAACCGTTGTTGAACCTACTCTAACTATTTCGGATTATAGCGATGGAGCAGATAGTTATAGCAAATCTGGTTTTGCCCTGGGTTTTATCTATTTTAATGGGGAACCGCGTCTTGATCCAGTAACTGGTTTTTCCCTTGCCTTTAATATAAAACGGAATGGCACTTTTGTTGAAGAATCAATACCATTTTACCGTAGTTTAATTGAGTATAAGAAATATTGGGGCATAAAGCCAGGCACAACACTTGCCTTTAAAGCCAAATTAGGGTATGCCCGAATGGTTTATGATGACGGATTGGTTCCTGTTGAAGAACGTTTCTATGCCGGGGGTAGTTATTCTGTTAGAGGTTGGGCGCGTTCTCAATTAGGGCCAAAAGATGATGCGGGTGTGCCAACCGGAGGTAATAGTTTGTTAGAAGGTAGTATTGAGTCTCGTCATTTGATTGCACCAAAATTGGTTTTTGCTGCTTTTGTCGATGCAGGTAATGTTTGGCACGATTCATTTGGATATCGTCTTGATGATTTACACTATGCAGCTGGAGTTAGTATACGTTTTAAAACCCCTATTGGCCCTGTTGGGATTGATGTAGCTAAGCCAATATTTGATGAAGAAAAGAAGTGGCAATTACATTTTAATATTGGTAATCCATTTTAGTATGATAAAGAAAATATTGAAATATGGATTATTCATCATCAGCTTCATTTTGATACTGATTGTGGGTTTGTTGGCTTATACACAAACTAGTCTTTTTCGCGAGCAATTACGAGTGAAAGTTTTACAACTAACCAACCCCTTGTTTAATGGAGATATAGATGTTGGACAAATAAATGGCAACTTATACCAAACGATTCACTTATCGGATGTGTCCTTAATAGAGGGAGATTCCACCGTAGCAAATATCGATTCACTGTATGTAAAGTATCAACTTATAGATTTAAAAGACAAGCATATTAGAATTGATACCTTGTATATTCACTCTCTACATTTCAATTTGTGGTACAAAGATACCGCCAAGATGCATTTGATGTACGTGCTCGATAAACTGGTTAAAAAAGAACGAACTAAAACACCATTTTTCCCAGTAATACTTGATTTTGGTTACATAGAGATTGTTGATGGAGCGGGAAAATATCAAATGAAATATGGAGCTGAACCCATTCAATTTTCTGATTTCGAATTAAGCGCAGATGCTTTTTTTAAAAACAAACATGTAGAGGTTGATTTGCACCATTTGCACACCAGTGCAAAATCTCCTGATGTTAATTTAGAGAATGTGAGCGTTCGATTTAAGAAGATGGGGCGCTATATGGAGTTTGACAGCCTAATGCTTAAAACGAACCACTCCCAGCTAGTTGGAAGTGGTAGTTATTCCAATCGAGGAGATTATCATGTTAATATACAGGCTGAGCCAATTGCTAGTAACGATATTAGTTCTGTGTATTCTGGTATCGGCATAAAAACAATACCCGATTTAAGGGTGCGTGTCGGGAAAGAAGGTACAGCCCTAAATACCAGTTTGTATGCTTTTAATGGAAGCAAAAGTTTGGGTCTGAAAGGTATAGTATATGATTTAACTCAAGTGCTAGCTGGAGAACTTAATCAGATTAAGTATGAGGCTGTTCTTGCATTTAATCAATTTGTTCCTGAAGAATGGATTGATATTAAGAGAACAGGTGCCTATTTAAATGGCTCATTGGATATAGTTGGAGATGATATTTTGGACTATAAAGATGACCTTAGGATAGAGGCACGATTTAATAATTCGTCTTATAATGGTACGGTAACAGACACCTTGCACTTCGATGCGATACAAGCAAATAATGTGGTTGATGCGAGTGTTTTACTTGTTTATAACCAAAGCAGGAGTAATGGAGAGTTAGTTATTAACGACTTGTATAACGTTCCCATCTATACGGCTGATTTTATTACTCAAAACCTCGATTTAGAGGCGATAGAGCCCCGCCTGGAAAACACAGTCGTTAATGGTCAAATTAGCATTTCAGGCACTCGCATTTTATCTGGGAACAGGCAGTTTCAAACCAAAGCCAACTTAAACAATGGAACAATTTATAATGTGGGTTTTGATTCTTTGTTGGTGCAAGGGCGTTTAAATAATGGATTATTACAATTAGATACACTTGGCATTATAACGAGTGATCATAATGCCGTTAGCTCAGGGGAATATCATCTAAAAACCAAAAGGTTTGAGGTGGAAGCAGTGGTGCAAAGCAAAAGTTTTCCTTTTCTCAGTGGGATGGATATTCCCGATATTGATTTTGACCATTCATTGATTGATGCGAAAGTAAAAGGGACAGCGAAAGATTTTGATTATTCTGCCAATGTATTCCTTTATGATGTCAATGCTATTGGATTGTATAGCGATACTCTATATGGCGAAGTAGAAGGGCGTTTTAAGCCCGATTCTATAAGCTCCTTTGGGACAATTGGCTTAAATAATTTACTAAATCCGGTACAAGAGCTTGATACTGTATCAATTAATTATAGTTATGGTCAGGATCGCCTAAATACACAAGTTTTGTTTAGCCGAGAAGATACGCTAGATGGAATGATTGATACTGAATTAGCATTTGGAGATACTTTAGTTGCTAAAGTCTATCGTGGGCAAATCGACCTGCCTTTTGCGCGGTTTTACATGCTAGATACGGCAAAGCAAATATTAATTCATGATAACTTTATCGAGTTTAATCATTTTACTTTTAATGATAGCTTAGATGATAATTTTAAATTCGAGCTCGATGGTTTACTAAGTATGAGAGATAGTGCTGACTTTACGCTGGATGTAAACCATTTAAACTTATACCTCTTCAATAAGTTTATTGCCAATGCCGATACAGTCAGTGGTAAGGTATCGGCCGACTTTGCCTTAAGCGGAAGTCCAGGGGCATATTTTTTAAATGGCAGTTATAACATAATGAATCCACATTATGGAGTTGCTGCACTTCCATCTATTGACGGAGAGTTGTTTTTTGAGAATGACACTTTCTTGGCAAATGGCTGGTTGCCCGATTTAGATAGTAGCCTTTACTTTAATGGTGCTGTTCCGCTTTTTTTGGATGTAAATGAAGAAGGAGAATTCGATTTTAAAGGGCCTGAAACCTTTAAGGCAGAAGTGGAAATTGATTCCTTAGCTTTCGAATTACCCGAGATTGAAGAATATCGTCATTTAGAAGCTAATGGCGTTTTTAATGGAACCCTAGAAGCCAATGGCACCTTTTCAAAACCACAATTTTTTGGACAGGTGAAAATTGAAGACGGTAGGCTTACCGATCAGAAGCAAGGTATTTACTATAATGAGATGTTCGGGCAGGTTAGTTTTATGGATAATAAAGTGTTTGTAGACACCGTTAAGATATCGACTGAAGATGGCTATTTTGCGTCTGATGGCTATATTGAATTTGATTCAACATTGATTTCAGGTAAACTAATCGCAACCGATATTAAGTCCGATATTAAAAATTTTCATGCCATTCAACACAAAAATTCTGATATCAATATAAGTGGTAATCCATATTATAAATCTGAAGAAGGCGAAGATCCTCTTTTTGGTGGTCGAATTACGGTTAACCGTTCTGTGTTTAATTTGTCGGATTTAATTAAAACGGATGAGCAAGCTCAATATGATGAAAATGAGCCTCTTCTGCTTGTTGCTATTCATCAAAACGATTCGAGCTATATGCTTGCCGAAGAAATAGAGGAAAAGGAAAAGTCAGCGTTCATGAAAGAGCTGAAGGGGCGCCTAAGAATTGATATTCCTCGCAGTGCATGGTTAAAGGGTGACGATATGAATATTGAGATTGCTGGAGATCTTGATATAGCCAAAACAACCGATTATTTTGAATTATTTGGCGATGTTGAAGTTGTGCGTGGTCATTATATTTTATATGGTCGTAAGTTTAATATTGATGTAGGGGTCATCACTTTTATGGGGGGAGAGAAGCCCGATCCAAGACTGGATATATCAGCTTCTTACACGTTTAGGGGTAGTGACAAAGAAAAACATGAGTTAACGCTATCCGTTACAGAGTATTTGTCTGAACCCAGAATTTTGTTTTACCTTGATGATAATCCTATTTCACAATCGGATGCTGTGTCAATTATGATTTTTGGTAAAACAATGGACGAGTTAAGTTACGATGGGCAAAATGGTATTATTGGTTCAGTAGGGTCTAATGTATTGGCCAATGTTATTACCTCGTCTTTAAGTTCAACAATTGGCCAGCGCTTTAAGTTGGATATGATTGAAGTAAACTCAACGGAAAACTGGCAAAGTGCAGCTTTTGTGGTTGGAAAATACATTACCAACGACTTGTTTGTTATTTACCAGCGGGGCTTTGGTGAAACAGAAGATGATGAAATAACCCCCGAGACCATTACTTTGGAATATGAATTAAATAAAGTTTTATTCTTCAGATTGCAGAGTGGTAGTTCCAAAACATCAGGTTTTGATGTAATTTTGAAATTCGAATCAGATAAATAATCGGATCATGATGAATGTTACGGAGATTAAGAAGAGCCATGCAAATGTTTGCCAGGCCTTAGCTAAGAAAAACATTAAAGAAAGTCTTGATTTAATCAGAGCAATGGTTGTGGAGTCTCAAAATGGAGATTTAATTGACGACCATTATAACATTGAGTTTACTTATAAGAACATTTTAAAATACACAGTTGAGGGCATTTCAGACCCAGAGCGGCAAAAAATATATAACCATTTAGTGCGTGATGTTTATCGTTTGGGCGATAAGGTTGCTGATGTTTTATTGAGTAAGTTTTCAAGTGATGTTGTATTCGAACACCGTAAAAAGTATCAAGCTAAGAACATGACTGAATTGATTGATGAAATCAATTCTATTTGGAGTGGTATTGATTTGAAAAAAGTGGTTGATAGTCAGGCCGAAAATAGTGTCGAATTGCAGAGTAAAATAGTTGATTTGTTTAATTATGTGTGGGGAAAAGTGCATATCGATAACGATGATAAAAAACTTATTAGCGATTTGATGTTTAAGAGTGGCATACCTGTTCATTACAAAGCGGTGCTTGTCGGCGGTATTAACCTATCGTTAATGAGTGCTTTTTCATACGATTATCTGCAGCTCCTAATTGAATTATGCAAACATCCCGATGATGCGATTGCGGGAAGAGCCATGGCAGCCCTTTTGTTAGCCCTAGATAAATACGATGCACGTTTGCCCTTGTATCCCGAGTTATATACTCAATTATTTATGATGATTGAAGAAGGTTCTTATCAGTCCTTGGTGCAAAGTATTGCCATTCAGCTGATTCGTACGCGTGAGACCGAGCGGATATCACAGAAAATGAATGAAGAGATATTGCCTGAAGTAGTTAAGTTACATCCTAAATTATCTGATAAATTAGATCTTGATAATTTAATAAGCGATAGCCTGGCAGAAGGTAAAAATCCAGACTGGGAAGATGTTTTTAAAGATTCGCCTAATCTGATGAATAAGATGGAGGAGTTAACGCAATGGCAAATGGAGGGCGCTGATGTATTTCTATCCACTTTTAAACACCTAAAGCACTTCTCTTTTTTTAATGAAACAGCCAACTGGTTACTGCCATTTTACCCTACTCAACCACAAGTGTTAGAAGCTTTGCACTCTGAAGATAAAGTTTTTAGTAGTGAGTCTTTATTGGATGGTTTGAGTGCTTCTCGATTCTTATGTAATTCAGATAAATACTCCTTAATTCTGAGTATCCCTCACATGCCAGGCATGCAAAAGGAGATGATGGGGCAAATGTTTTCTGCTGAAATTGAGCAGATGATGGAAATGCAAAAGGATGAGCAGGCCTTGCAGGGTAATCATAAAAAATTAGTGGCAAGCAATCAATTTATTCAGGATTTATACCGATTGTTGAAGGTGCACCCTCAAAAACACCAATTCAATGATGTGTTTGTACGAAAAATGGATTTTCATAAGCGATGGTTCTTCAATCAGTTGTTTGATGATACAAATTCATTGCGCGAAATAGGGGAATATTATTTCAAGAAAAACTACTTTGAAGATGCCTTGGAGATAATGGAAATTGTAAGGAGTAAGAGCCCTGAGGCTACAGACGTCATTCAAAAAATAGCATTCTGTCATCAGCAACTTAAGAATTATGATGAGGCCTTAAAGTATTATTTACAGGCCGATTTGGTGGGGGCACAAAGTGTTTGGAATAAAAAGAAAATAGCACTGTGTTATCGGCATTTGAAGAAGACAAAGAAGGCATTAGGCTATTACCAGGAGGCAGAAAAGGTGAGTCCTGATAATTTACATACTCAAGTATCTATTGGTCATTGCTTGTTGGAGCTCAATGATTTTGAACAAGCATTAAAGTATTACTTTAAAGTTGAGTACCTCGATCCAGGAAATAATAAAGTAGGTCGTCCTATTGCCTGGTGTTCTTTCGTAGTAGGTAATTTTGATCAGGCTGAAAAGTACTATCACAAGCTTATTGTATCTGAAAAGAACAAGCACGACCTCATCAATATTGGGCATACCCTTTGGTGTAAAAAACAACGTAAAGAGGCGCTATCGTACTACCAAATGAGTATTCAGCTACCAGATCATTCGCTGCAGGAATTTATTGATACGTTTAACGATGATATCCCACACTTAAAAAGGCATGGTATCGATTCGGGTGACATCCCTTTAATGTTAGATCAAATAAGGTATTCGCTGGAAAACTAATGGGTTTATGGCAAAGAAAAAAATAACTTGGGAACTGTATAGTTATGGCGAGTACTCTAGGTGGGAAAGAAGCTCTAAAAAGTTACCAAAACTTATAAAAATAACCGACCGTATTAAGATACATGAAGACCTTGAGTTTGGGTATGTTTTAAAAATTAAAGGGGCAAAGGGGAAAGTTGTTGATTATATTATTGAGCACCCTCCTTTTAAAGATCCAAAAGGTAATATTGAACCCTCATTTAAAGGGCAATACTTTATTAATTCAAATGATTATGAATTCTTTTTGGGTGATACCGTGTGGGAGCCTTACGACGATAAAGTGGGTGATTGGCTTTTGTTGACCTACCTTGATGGGCAACTGATAGCTGAAAAGAAGATAGTACTACAGCGGTAATTAATTCATCAATACCATAATCAGGAACATAATAAAACCTAGTAAGGCAATTATTAAGGCCACTTCAATAATAGAGTATATAAGTATCTTCCGTTTTAACTTTAGGGTTATGTCAGTTTCTTTTTTCACTATGGTATTTTTTTAAATTGTAAAATGGGCTCACTTTACAAACTTAAAAGGCTTAAATTAAAAATCAATACCCTTTAACAGTAATTAACAGAGAGTTGACTTTTTTTAACCGTATTCTATTAAATTATAGCAAACTGATATGATTTACTCCTGATTTGGAGTAGATCATTTGATAAAACTATTTAAAATTGAATGAATCGATACTTTTAATGATCAACTTAGGTGTTTTTTCATTTTTCGAATCAGATCCTCTGGCTGAAAAGGTTTGCTAATGTAGTCATCCATACCTGACGCCAAACATTTTTCTTTATCTTCAGGAAAAGCATTAGCCGTTACCGCAATAATAGGCGTGTGGGTGCCAGTACTTTTTTCTATCTGCCTTATTTTTTCTGTAGCTTTAAAACCATCCATAATAGGCATTTGTACATCCATTAGTATTAAATCGTATTTTGCTTTTCCAAATTTATCGAGAGCCTCTTTTCCATTAAATGCCACCTCAATTTTCTTCACTTCATCTTTTATGTACAGGATAATGATTTGTTGATTACTAAAGTTATCCTCAACTAATAAAATATTAGCATTCGCAATGTCTACAACAGGTTTAAAAAAGTTCTCTGATTGTTTTGTGGGTGCTTTAATGCTTTCAATCGATTGACTGTTGTTATTTTCTTTGAACGAAGCGGTAAATTCAATAACTGTTTTTACCGAGTCAGGAATGATATCAATATTGTTACCATCCATTTCAATGATTTTTTGAGTAATTCCTAGGTCTAATAAATTAATGTATTTTGATCGGTTGAGGTGAATTATTTCTGATGAATGTATCGCGTCTTCGCCCAATTCAGCCTTTGGAATTGGAACAACCGTATTGCTAATGATGCGAAACTTTAAAACTATCTTATCAGGTAATAACTCTTTACGAGACACTTCAATGGTGATGGTTTTAAGGTCGGCTTTGTTATATTTGAGCAAGCTGTTGAGCAGGTTTAGGAATACTTGCTTAACCTTTATGCTGTTGCCAATTAAGTTGGTGGGGATGTCTGCCGATAAAGATAAACTAAACTTTTTCTTTTTATGATCGTCTTGGAACAGTTTAATGGTGTTGTTGATGGTTGAGTACAGGTTGAAGCTGACTTCTTCAGCCGGAATTTGGCTAAAGTTAGTTTTGGTAGCAGCCACCATGTTATTAACCACGTTTACCAAGTTATTCGACGATGCATGTATTGTGTTGATGTAATCACGTTGGTCATCGCTTAGGTTTGTCTTCTCCAGAATATCAATAATACCAGTAATGTTACTCAGAGGTGTTCTAATTTGGTGTGATAACTTTGAAATTAATTCCTCCTGCGTTTTATTGAAGTTCTGGGAATCCAGAACACGCCTTTCCTTACGAAGTATTATTTCAGTGTAGGTGTAATGAATACCATAGGTAGTAATGAAAAATATATTGTAGAAACTAATAAATACAATCTTTTCAACCAAAGTATATTGTTTAACATCTGGAATTAGCCCATAGTCGTTAATAATAAAAACGAAAATGGTTATTACTGCCGAAAAGATTAATGAAAACACAGATCCTCTTTTCATTCCCATTAGTGAAATAATAAATGGAGGAAAAAGCGCTGACCAAATAATGTTGAGGCCTGTACTACTACCAAAAATTACAAAATACAAGAATGTAACACTTGAGAAAAAGAATAACGAGTTTTGCATGCCTACCGATTGCGTTTTACGACTCAGGTATACAAAGTGAAATGCAAAAATTAAGCTTAATGATAAAAGAGGAATTGCAAAAAAAATGTTTTCGGTACGCAAACAAATTATTCCTTCAATAAATACTATGCAAAATAAAAAGAAGTTGATTAAATTGTTGATAAGCATTGGTGCTTGTTCCTCATCATCAACCTTGTTCTTGCTTTCAACTCTAAAAAATGTCAGAAATCTATTTATAATTTTCATGCCCCAAGTCTTTATAGAAATAACTATTACCTGAAATAACACTGAGTTGAACTGCTCAATGCTAAATCCTATAGAACTTAATTACCCATTTGTAATTAATCGTCAATTAGCCATGCTGTTTGTTATTTTGATCAAGCATCTGGCGCGAGCGATTATTCTTGTTTACGATTCTATAACAAAAATAATTTATTCAGGCACTTAATTGGCATTTACACATTTTTTTTTCCAGTTTGATAAAATTAAATTCAATTTGGTGTAACCGTTCAAGGGTAGATTAGCGTAAGAGGCTTTGAAATTACATCGAAAATTAACTCTATTATCAGAGTTTTGGATGTGATTTTTTCTACCTAAACTGAAATTAAACTTGGTTGTTTTTAAATTCTTTCAGGTTCCTTTGGGTAGATGATAAGCGCAAAAGAAAAATAACTTAAATGTAATATAGATGAGAACAATTTTAACGTTTTTAAGTGCCCTATTATTTGTGTCAAGTGTTTCAGGAAAAGAACATTTACCTTCTAAAGAAGACTATCAGGCTTTTTTAAATACAAAAACCCTAGTGGTTATGGATGTTAATCCGATGAGTGATTTTAACTTCAAAATTAAGGAAGTTATGGAATCGGTTTGGACATTGACAGATTTTGAATTTATTAGCAATGCTGAGTTTGAAGATAAACGAAATGATCCATCATATTCATTTTTAATTACGACAGTGGCTACTTTTGATGCAGATAAAACCAAAGCACGCTATAACTTCTTAAGCCTATTGATGGGCGAAACAGATACGGATGTTCGTAATTTGCCAGATTTATGTTCTTTGCCACTTTCGTACTTGCGTGTTGAAGATACGAGCTATGCGTACAAGGTTGAGGCTTTTGTGCGTTTTATTCAGGATCATGTAAGCTTGATGAATGAGCGTCCAGAGTTAATTAAGGCTAACGCGTTTAAATATTACAATAAAAATGTGACGAGCTTATCGGACAAAACCCTCTTAGTTGTTAAAGAAGATTTGTCGCCTGAGGTAAATACGATTGGAAAATTAAAAAGTATTTATCCTTACAATATTAAAATTGTGACACAGGATGAGGTTGAAGATGCGATTGAGCGCAAGGATGAAAACACTGTTTTTATGCATAAAGTTGGTCCCGAGGGTACAAAGTATAAGGCACGTTGCTACAAAATGCTTATTGGAGCCGATAGTTCAACTTTTTATTATTTTGACTATCACATGGTGAGCAAAAAGAACAGAGACGGATTGTTGGAAAAAGATCTTAAAAAAATGGCATCGTAAAGCCTAAATGATTTAAAATAATTGACTATCAGTGATCATTAATTAGTTGGATGATATAAATCTTGTCATTTTTAATTAAAGAAATGAATCATCATTAAAAAACTTAGTTAATTTTGTAAACCTATTGCAGAAATAGACTTATAACAATTAATGTTTCTTAACCCATAAATAATTAATTAGTTTTATAAGTTAAATAGCAAGTTATAATCATTTGAAAACTACAACATGTCGTTAACAAATCGCAAAAAAAACAACTTAGTACCAGAGCCGGCTCTTCGTAGGATGCCTTGTTATTTAGCGTATTTAAAGTTGGCTCAAAAAGAAGGGCTTAAACATATATCATCTACTTTAATAGCTCGCGATATGGGGGTTGATCCTACTCAAGTAACAAAGGATTTATCATATACGAGTATTGTTGGTAAAACAAGAGTGGGTTACGAAGTGGAGCCATTGATTGATGTTTTGGAAGATTTTCTCGGTTTTACTGTTGTTGATGAAGCTTATTTGTTTGGTGTAGGTAGCTTGGGTAAGGCATTACTACACGATCATGGCTTGAAACAATTTGGACTTAAAGTGGTAGCGGCATTTGATGTTGATCCTGAGGTTGTAGGTAAAACCATTGAAGGGGTGCCCATCTATCATTTTGAAGAGTTAGCCAATATGCATGAGGGTAAGGCCTCTATTGGAATTTTAACAGTACCTGTGGATAAGGCTCAGGATGTTGCCAATAAATTAGTAGAGGTTGGTATTAAGGCCATGTGGAACTTTACACCTGTTAGGATTAAGGTAGATGAAAGTGTGGTTGTACAAAACACTTCCTTATATGCGCATTTAGCAGTCATGTTTAATCGTATGAAAGCTGAATAATAATAAAATATTTGAAAAAGGTGCATTCCCATTGGGTTTGCACCTTTTTTTATGCTTAAAAAGTAAGTGTGAATTTTGTGGCTACTTCAGGTTCGGAATAGGCCGATATGGTTCCTCCGTGTAAACGAAGTATTTGCTTTGATAAACTTAAGCCAATGCCCGATCCTTGCGGTTTGGTTGTAAAGAATGGGATAAATATTTTATCCAATACATTTGGTAATATTCCTTGCCCATTATCAATCACTTGGATGGTTATTCTGCCACGTTTGTTAAGAAATGCATTGAGTTGAATTTCTGCATTCTCCCTTCCATCAAGGGCTTGTATGGCATTTTTAACCAGGTTAATAACAACCTGTTCAATTAGTTTTTCGTCCGCCGAAAGCTCTAATGAGTTAGGTTCAATTTTAATAATGCATTTGATGTTTTTGCTTTTTAACTCTTCGTTTAATAAGCCTTTAATGTTCATTAGTAGCTTATTAATAGTGAAAATGGCAAAAGTGGGTGTGGGAATTCTTGTTAGATCCCGATATGTATTTACAAAGTGTAATAAGCCATCGGTACGTTTATGAATCGTTTGAAGTGCACCTTCTACCTCCTTAATGGTTTCTAAATCATCTTCATCCGTGTTTTTTTCTTTTAAACTCGATGATAGATCATTTAGTATCATGGTAATGGTTGATGATAAGGAGGAAATTGGAGTAATGGAATTCATAATTTCGTGTGTTAGAACACGAATTAGCTTTTGCCACGATTCCATTTCCTTTTCTTCTAATTCATCCTGTATGTTTTTTATCGATATAAGTAGAATTGTACGGTTATGAATCTTAAATTCAGTTGCATAAATGGCTAACTGCAAGAGTTCGTCTTTTTCTTGAACCCTTATTAATGTATTTTCGCCATGTCTGATGGTAAGTAGTTTTTGAACTAGTTCAGGACTAAAGTCGCTTAAGGCTTGAATGTTATTTAAGGATCGTACCTGAAATAGTTTTTTAGTTGCGTTATTAATCAATTCAACCTTGCCATCTTTTCCATAAGCAATTAGCGATATTCCAATATGCTGAATAACCGTTTGTAAATAATAATAGTTCTCTTCTTTTTCTGCCCTTACTTCTTGAAAATCTTGAATTACCTCATTAAATGATTTTTTGAGTTTGTCAAAAGATGAATCAAGACTCTCTACTTGAAAAGTTCTTGTGAAATCGGAGTAACGAATTGATTCGAGAAAGTTATTTAATACTCTGTTCGTCCGATCAACATAATGAATCATGGCAAATATTTGGAAAGCTATTAGCAATCCAACTAAAACCAGCGTCATTGTTAAATCCGTATTGAAAAATAAATAGAAGAACGCAAAAATTGACCCTGCTAAAAGCAAGGTCCTTACAATAAAGTTAATTCTAAAATTATTATAAACCATGCTTCTCAAGTCTTCGGTATAACGATGTGCGAGTGAGACCTAAATCAGCCGCAGCTTTTGAAACATTACCTCTATTCATGCGAAGTACTTTTTCAATTATTTGCTTTTCAATGTCTTCAAGGTTGTAGGTGTCAAATTCAAAGCCTTCAGAACTACTAGGTAGTGAAGAGAGTTGGAAATCAGATTCTTCAAAATTTGGAGACTCACTCATAATCACTGTGCGTTCAAGGATGTGTTGGAATTCACGTACATTTCCTGGCCATGGATAATTCGTTAATTTTTTAATGACCTTCGACGATAATCGATTGACTTTTTTCTTATATTTTTTCGAGAAAATCTTTAGGAAATGATCGGCTAAAACAGGTATGTCTTCAGGTCTTTCTCTTAGTGGAGGTAGCTCAATCTCAACCGTATTAATTCGGTAAATTAAATCTTGACGATAGCTATCTTCCATAGCCATCTGCTTTAAATTCATGTTAGTTGCGCAAATTAGTCGAATATCGATAGGTTTTGATTTGTTAGCTCCAACACGAGTTACCTCTCTGCGTTCTAAAACCGTTAATAGCTTTGCTTGGAGGGGCAATGATAAGTTGCCGATTTCATCTAAGAATATAGTTCCACCAGAGGCCAATTCAAAACGACCAGGCCTTTCCGACTTGGCATCGGTAAATGCGCCTTTTACGTGTCCAAATAATTCGCTTTCAAACAATGACTCGCTTAATGCACCTAAATCCACACTAATAAAGCTTTCGTTGGTGCGCAAAGAGTTACGATGTAGAGCGCGTGCTACCAATTCTTTACCCGTTCCATTTTCCCCTAGTATTAAAACGTTAGCATCTGTTCCTGCTACTTTTTTAATGGTGTTGAATACATTTTGCATGCCAGGTGAAACACCTATGAAATCAGCAAAAGGTTGATCCAGAATAGTATTTAACTCTTTTTGTTTGCTTTTTAATTGTTTGACTTCGTTCCGTGATAGGCGTAGTTTGATGGCTGAGTTGACCGTAGCTAAAAGCTTTTCGTTTTGCCAAGGTTTTAAAATAAAGTCAGTTGCGCCAGCACGAATGGCTTTAACTGATTTTTCTACATCGCCATACGCCGTAATAAACAAAACGACTGCTAATGGGTCTATTTCTAAGATTTTCTCAAGCCATTGAAAACCCTCTTGACCGCTAATTGCATCTTTAGTAAAGTTCATGTCTAAGAGAACAACATCAAATGACTCTTCAGCCATAAGCGCAGGTATTTTATTAGGGTCTGTTGATGTGGTAATGCTTTCTACATGAGGTTTTAATAATAGTTTCAAAGCAAAAAGAATATCTGCATTGTCATCTATAGCGAGGATTCGTCCTGATTTCTTTGTCATTGTTTTGAGTTTTACGAAACTAAATATACCATAAATATGCTTACAATTCATGGCATGTTGTTCGAATGCGTACGGTTAAATTCGATTTCATGTTAACCAAAAAGGATGCCGTTTTTGTAATTGTCTTGATTGTAAGGTATTAAGCCTTGTGGCATAGAAAGTGTTTTCTCTAGTTCGACGAATAGTATTATTTTTGAGTATTCGGAATGGGAATGATGCAATGTAAGGATCAGTATTGTAGTTGGTTAAGAGGTGTTGGTTTTGTTGTTTACATTAGCATTTATATCAATAAAGGGGATTTTAAACTAATATTTAATCTATAGAGCATGTTCGAATTCGTACACTTGTGTTTCGATTTCGAACATAAAATATTGCAGCCATGATTCACGCAAGAAACTTAACCAAGGTAGTTAGGAATGGTTCCATTGAAACAACGGTTCTTCAAAATGTCAATTTAGACATTGAAGAAAGTGAGTATGTTGTAATTCTTGGTCCCTCAGGAAGTGGTAAAACATCGTTGATTAATACAATTGGTTTAATTGACAAGCCTTCTTCGGGTGAAATGTTTTTTATGGGCCATGAGGTGAGCCGCCTTAAAGAAAGACAGCGAAGCAATCTTCGAAGAGGTGGTATTGGTTTCGTTTTTCAGAATTTTGGACTAATAGATGAGCTAAATGTACTTGAGAACATTGAGTTGCCATTACAATATCTAAAGTACTCAAAGAAAAATCGTCAAGAACAAGTACAAAAGATGTTGTCAAAATTTCAACTTACACACCTAAAGCAGTATTATCCGAATCAATTATCGGCCTTGCAAAAACAAATGGTTGCGATTGCTAGGGCCTATGTAATTAATCCAGATGTTTTAATTGCTGACGAGCCTACTGGTAATTTGCTATCGGCAGATGGTAACAAAGTGATGGATGTACTGTCCGCTTTAAACGAGGAGGGCTTAACAATTGTTATGGCTACACATTCAGCCACTGAGGCTGATAAAGGACAGCGCGTAATTCAGTTGTACGATGGACATGTGATAACAGAAAATATTAAAAATCGATTATAGAATGATGTTGAATCACCATATAAAAGTGGCTATCCGCAATATTCAAAAGCAGGGTGTATATGCTCTACTTAATATTGTTGGCTTGTCCGTTGGCCTTGTTCTAGGGCTTTTTGTGATTTTATTGGTGAGACACGAATTGAATTATGATGGATCTTTTAGTGATAGCGATCAAATATATCGAATGAGTACGGAGGGTGTTTTAGCAAATAACCTTATTAATAGTGCTACAACACCAATGCCATTAGCCCATGTTTTGGAAAAGATGGATGGAGTTGAAAAAATTGTCCGTTTTATTCCAGGTGCAAATAATGTTGTTGTAAAAGGAGATGTGCGCTATAATGAATCTGGTTTTATGTTTGGCAGTGAGCAGTTTTTTGAACTGTTCGATTTGAAGATTATTGAGGGTAATACACCAGTCGATTTAAGCTCTCCTCGTAAAGTTGTCATAACAGAACGTGTTGCCGGTATGTATTTTCAAGATGAAGCTGCTGTTGGGAAGTTCATTAATCGTGATGGAGTAGAGTATGAGGTTGTGGCGGTGTGTGAAGAGCTGCCAACTGCATCGCACTTTGATTTTAGTTTTGTAGCATCTTTAAATACAATTGATGAGATACTTTTGAGAAAGGGAGACTCTGCTTATGTTGAGAATTGGAAGTCAGATTGGATGTATCTTAATTGTTATACATATTTCAAGCTGAACAAGAATATAGACAAAAATGAATTTGTTAAGCAAGTTAATGTCGAAAAGGATAAACTAATTTCTCCACAGGTTGAGGAGATGATGAAACTCGAACAATCGACTGATAGCATTGAACTATCCTTTTTTGCTCAGAGTATTAAAAGTATTCACTTTGCATCTCATCTCGATGGGGAACTCAAGGCTAACTCAAAACCTATTTACATTCAGTTATTTGTTTTTGTTGCCATGTTTGTACTGTTGACGACTTGTGTCAATTTTATGAACCTGACAACAGCTAAGTTAAAGGTAAAATATAGAGAAGTTGGTTATAGACAGTTGGTTGGTGCTACGCGAGGCCAATTAATTATGCAGTTTCTGGTAGAGGCTTTGGTATATGGTTTGGGCGCCATGTTTATTGGTATGGTCCTTTTAGAGTTATTATTACCTTATTTTAATTCCTTTTTCGAGCTTAACTTAGAGTTTAATTTCTTCAGAGGTTGGGTTGATTTCTTCGGCATACTAATAGCGTTGCTTTTAGTTGGTTTGATAGCAGGTAGCTTTCCAGCATTTTTCTTTTCAGGAAGAAAGCCTGAGAAATTAATATCTGGCAATTATTCCATCGGAAAAGCAGGCTTTGTTATCAGAGGTTTGTTAGTGACCAGTCAGTTTGCCGTTGCTATGTTTCTGGTTGTTGTTGCTTCGGCTATGTGGTGGCAGATAGATTTTGTGCGTGATAGCGAACATGGTTATGATGCTCAAAATATAATGGTGATTGAAAGAGGTAATGCGGTGCGTAAAAAATTACCAGAGTTTAAGCGTGAATTGTTGCAGGTAGAAGGTGTGAAGTATGTAAGTGCCTGTAGTAGCCTGCCTGGAGATGATTATATTCAAGGCCCATTTCGAATTAATGATGTAGATAATGATCGGGTCGTAATGCTTCCATTGAACTATGTAGATGAAGATTATTTTAATGTTTTGAACCTCCGATTAAAGGCTGGACGATTCCTGAGTACTGAACTTGGAGATAGCATGGGCCTTAGTTTAAATGTGGCTGCGGTTAAAAAACTTAAGCTTCGCAAACCTTTGGAAGATAAGCTAGAAGTATTTGGAAATAGTAAATGGTCGCTTAATACAGTGGGCGTGATTAAGGACTTTCATTACGAATCTTTTTTCTCTGAAATTAAACCTTTGGGTTTGCTTCTTTTGTCGAATAAAATGAGGTTTGAATATGTTTTGGTTAAAACTGAGGGTGTTAATCCTGAACAAATTGAAGAAATTAAAAAGATATGGGATAAGTATTCCGATGGAGCCCCTTTCGTACATAAGAGTATGTCAGAAAGGTTAAATCGCTTGTATGAAGAAGAAGTTCGTATTGCAAAAATAATGTCCGTTTTTGCATTGCTATCCTTGTTTATTGCCCTGTTAGGGGTAATTGCTTTGGTTGCTTTTATAATCGAGTATAAAGCTGAATCTATTGCTATTAAAAATGTGATTGGTGCCTCAAGGCAATCGATTATGTCTCAGGTGTTTTCTATGTTTGGCTTCTATGTGTTGTTAGGTGTGCTATTTGCATCCTTGCCAGCTTATTGGGCTATAAAAGCCTGGGCAAGTAGCTATGCCTATTTCGATTTTATAGGATTTGGTGCTTTTATTCTGTGGGCAATAGTACTAATCGCGTTAGCATTTGTGGTAACATTTATTCAAACATTCAGAGGTTCTACTCTAAGGCTTGCTGCGTCCTAAATAAAAGCAAGTTTTTATTATTTCCCATCATCATTAAAAAATGATGAGTTAGAATCCATAGAATATCAATTTAACACTTCCTTTTAAGTCTTGTATATGAAAAATTTCGATATATTTGCGCGACTAAGATGCAAAGTTTGTCAAAACGAATTATAAAAATTATTAACAAATGCAGAACAAAGGAGCTATTAGACTTTTTGCCATATTGTTGGTGTTAGTCAGCTTATATCAATTAATGTTTACGTTCCAGACTCGTAGAGTGGAAAATGTGGCGAAAGAGATGGCAGGAGGCGATGCAGAGAAAGAATTTGCTTACCTGGATTCAATTAAAAACGAGACGGTTTATAACTTTTTATGGGTAGCCAGGAAGTATACTTACCAAGAATGTAAAGAGCGTGAGATTAATTTCGGTCTTGACTTAAAAGGTGGTATGAACCTTATTCTTGAGGTTAAAGTGGCCGATGTTGTTAAGGCTCTTTCGAATTATAATACCGATGAAACATTCCTTAAAGCTTTAAAAGCTGCCGAGGAAGCTGAGAAGAACTCATCAGAAGATTTCATCAAATTATTCGGAAAAGCATTTTCAGATATTGATCCGAACGCTCAGTTAGCAACCATATTCAATACAGTAGAACTTAAAGATCGTGTGAGTTACAACTCAACCAACGAAGAGGTTTTACTTGTGATTAAAGAAGAATCAACTAGTGCGATTGATAACGCATTTAACATTCTTCGCTCACGTATTGACCGCTTTGGTGTAACACAGCCAAATATTCAACGTCTTGAAAAAGCCGGACGTGTATTAGTTGAGTTACCTGGTGTAACTGACCCACAACGTGTTCGTAAACTACTTCAAGGAACAGCTAGTTTAGAGTTCTGGGAGACTTACGAAAATTCTGAATTGTTTGAATCATTGGTTCAGGCCGACACAAAAGTTCGTGAAATGGAAGCAGCTAAAGCTCCTGTAAGCGAAGTTGAAGAGGAAGCTGTTGAAGAGACAACTGGCGATGATACTTCTTTAGTTGATCAATTAGCAGCCGATGCTACATCAGCTGATTCTTTAGAAGCTGCAAGTGCTACATCACTATTTACATATTTACAACCTAACCACCCTCAACAAAGAGGACCGGTTGTTGGAGTTGCATTATCTCGTGATACTGCTGAAGTAAATAGCTATTTAGCTAATCCTTCTATCAAAAGTTTATTTCCAAAGAATGCACGTTTCTTCTGGACCGTTAAGCCTATCGAAAAAGATTATTTAGTTAGTCGTTTTGGTAATGATGTTAACGACAAAGAAACAGCATATCAGTTGGTGGCTATTAAAGTGAGTACGCACGATGGTCGTCCTCCATTAGAGGGTGATGTAATTACATCTGCTCGTAGCCAAACGAACCAAAGAGGTCAGTTTGAGGTTAGCATGAGTATGAATGCGGAAGGTGCTAAATCATGGTCTCGTTTAACGGGAGCTAATATTGACCGAAGCATTGCTGTTGTGTTAGATGGATTTGTTTATAGTTTCCCAACTGTAAATCAAAAAATCGATGGTGGACAGAGTCAAATCACAGGAAACTTTACTCCTGAAGAATCACAGGATTTAGCAAATATCTTGAAGTCAGGTAAATTACCTGCTCCAGCTCGTATTGTTGAGGATACTGTTGTTGGACCATCATTGGGTCAGGAAGCTGTTGATAGCGGTTTAACATCATTTATTTGGGCATTTATTGTTGTTCTGATTTATATGTTGTTGTACTACGGTATACGTGCTGGTTGGGTAGCCGACTTTGCATTGGTAGCAAATATGTTCTTTATCATGGGTGTTTTAGCTTCTTTTGGAGCTGTGTTAACATTGCCAGGTATTGCAGGTATTGTTCTAACAATTGGTATGTCGGTTGATGCCAACGTACTTATTTATGAACGAATTAAGGAAGAGCTACGTTCTGGTAAAGGAATTCAGTTAGCAATTAAAGATGGTTATAGAAATGCATTCTCTGCCATTATTGATGCCAACGTTACAACCTTCTTAACTGGTTTAATTTTATTCTTGTTCGGAACAGGTCCTATCAAAGGTTTTGCAACTACCTTAATGATTGGTATTGCTACTTCATTCTTCTCAGCTATTTTTATTACACGATTGATTTTCGAAAAAATGTTGAGCAAGAACAAGACCTTAGTTTTTGATACGAAAGTTACTCGTAACTTATATAAGAACTTACATGTTCGTTTCCTTGAGAAGAAAAAATTATTCTTTATCATTTCGGCGATTGCTATTGTTGGTTCATTAGCTTCATTAACTACACGAGGCTTAAAACAAGGAATTGATTTCACTGGAGGTCGTACATTTGTTGTACGTTTCGATGAGCAGGTGTCATCTACCGATGTACAGGATGCCTTAACTGCCGAATTTGACGGTGCTCATGTTGAGACTAAGCAATTTGGTAACGATGGTAACCAAGTGCGTATTGCCACTAACTATATGATCGAGGAAAACTCTGAGGCGATCGATAATCAGGTGGAAGCTAAACTTTACAATAGCTTAAAGACTTTTGTTAAAGGCAACGTTACACAGGATGAATTCTTGGCTAACTACCGCATGAGTTCTCAGAAAGTAGGACCAACCATTGCCAGTGATATTAAAAAGAATGCAGGATTAGCAATTGGCTTTAGTTTACTGGTAATCTTCCTTTATATTTTAATCCGTTTCCGCAATAAAGAATATGGTTTTGGAGCATTAGCTGCCTTGGTGCATGATGTTATTATTGTACTAGGTGTATTCTCTGTTACCTATTCATTTATGCCTTTCTCAATGGAAATTGACCAGGCTTTTATTGCTGCAATCTTAACGGTTATTGGATATTCGATTAACGATACAGTGGTTGTATTTGACCGTATTCGTGAGTATTTTAAACTATATCCAAAACGTGCTAAAGACGAAGTGGTGGATGCTGCTCTTAACTCAACAATTAGTCGTACGGTAAATACCTCGTTAACTACCTTTGTTGTGTTATTAGTCATCTTCCTATTTGGAGGTGAAGTAATTCGCGGATTTGTATTTGCCTTGATGGTTGGTGTACTTGTTGGTACTTACTCATCATTGTTTATTGCAACTCCTGTTACTTTCAACTTTCTTAATAAAAAGAAGCAGAAGAAATAATTAATTGATACGATAAAAGAAAAGCTCCATGATTTGATCATGGAGCTTTTCTTTTATAATGATGCCGCTATTTTATTATCTTTGAACTTGAAAATATTGATTATGGATACGATTCTTTTTATTTCTGGTGGTGAGGTTATTATTGTCGTACTTGTTGTCTTATTATTATTTGGAGCAAAGAGTATTCCTGATGTCGCACGTATGTTAGGTAAAGGAATGAATGAATTTAGGCGTGCTTCAGACGAGATTAAGCAAGAGTTTCGTAATAATACCAGTGACATTACAGATGTGGTTAAGGAGACAAGAGCTGAATTAAACAGTGAAATTGAAGCTGTAAGTGATGCGGTTAATGAGGATGTTGATGTCAATGATCCGTATGGCTTATCTGAAGAGGAAAATAAAGACCAAGAAAAGTCTCCTGAGAAAGATGGTGAAGTGCCTCCGATTAAAAAAGACGGACCCATTTCACGCGAAGACATAATCGATTCATAAAACATATTTTATGCCCCCAATTTTATATTTATTAGCCGGATTCGTTCTTTTATTTTTTAGTGGAGACTGGCTGGTAAAGTCGAGCGTTCAATTAGCCAGACACTTTAAGGTATCTACTTTGGTAATTGGAATTACTGTTGTTGCTTTTGGAACATCGGCACCAGAGCTCTTAGTTAGTTTAAGAGCTGTTTTTGATGGTGCAGCCGATATTTCAGTGGGAAATGTAGTGGGCTCTAATATTGCCAACATTGCCTTGGTTTTAGGGCTTGTATCAATTGTTTATCCTGTAAAGGTTAAAAAGAAAGCGATTTGGTTTGATTGGATGGTTATGATGCTGGCAACTATTGGTTTGATGCTAGCGAGTCGTAACAATCAATTAAGTACCCTTGAGGGTATTGTCTTTCTCGTTATGCTTGCTATTTATATTCTGTGGGCTGTTTATAGTAGTCGTAAGAATAACAAAGCTCAGGAGACAATAGTATTACCAAGTATGTCTTTACTTAAAACAATTGGCTTATTTGTGTTAGCGGCTGCAGGTCTTTATTTTGGAGCCGATTGGTTAGTTGTTGGCGCTAAGGATGTAGCCTCTAAGTTAGGTGTTAGTGAAAGAGTAATTGGTATATCAGTTGTGGCCATTGGAACCAGTGTGCCAGAGTTAGCAACGTCGTTAATGGCGGCTATTAAAAAAGAAAGTGATATTTCAATTGGTAATATTATAGGATCAAATATTTTTAATGTTTGGGCTGTGCTGGGTATTACTTCTTCAATTAAACCCATAAGCGTTAATGCCTCTATGGTTAATGTTGACTATTGGTGGATGTTCGCTATCGCAGTCTTGTTATTGATAGTTATTTTGCCTTTATCAAGAGGTGTTGTAACACGTTGGAAAGGAATGATTCTTCTATCAATATATATCTTTTACATTTATTTATTATTTGTGTAGATATGATTAGGTGTAAGCAAATAAGAAAAAGCTACGGAAATTTAGAAGTTCTAAAAGGCATTGATTTACATGTAGAGGCCGGTGAAGTGGTTTCTATTGTGGGAGCTAGTGGTGCCGGAAAAACCACACTGCTACAAATTCTGGGGACTTTAGATAAGCCATCGGCAGGTGAGGTTTTTATCGATGGGATTAATTTAAGTTCGCTGCAAGGGAAAGACTTGGCTCATTTTAGAAATACTAAAATTGGATTTGTATTTCAATTTCATCAGCTACTACCTGAGTTTACAGCACTTGAAAATGCGATGATGCCTGCGTTAATTAATGGCATGTCAAAAGCTGAATCTGAAAAGCGAGCTAAAGAATTGTTGACTTTCTTGAGTTTAGAAGAGCGCTATGATCATAAACCTGCGGAATTGAGCGGAGGCGAAAAACAAAGAGTGGCCGTTGCCAGAGCTTTGATAAATAAACCAGCAGTAATTTTTGCCGACGAACCTTCTGGAAATTTGGATTCGCATAGTCAGGAGGAACTGCAAAAGTTATTTTTTGATTTGCGTAAGGCCTTTAATCAGACCTTTGTAATTGTTACGCACGATTACCATTTAGCAAAAATGTGCGACCGCATGATAGAGATGAAAGATGGCTTAATTAACTAAGCGTAGCTATGCAAATAGAGGAAATTAAGATCTTTCTTGATGAGAAGGTAAAAAAATATAATCAACCGGCATTTATCGCTGATGATCCAATTTCTATTCCGCACTTATTTTCTAAAAAAGAAGATATTGAAATTGCTGCTTTTATGGTTGCAACCATAGCTTGGGGGCGGCGAGATTTAATATTGAAGAGTGCTTCCAATCTAATGCGTATCCTAAAGCATCAGCCATATGATTTTTTGATAAATGCTGATGAGCATGATTGGATGGAACTTGAAAACTTCTACTATCGTACCTTTTCAGCTGTTGATGGCACCTACTTTCTGAAAGCCTTACGTCGTATTTATTTGGAACATGGCGGCCTTGAATCTTTATTCATGGATGGCTACCAAAATGGCGGTTTGAAGTATGCTATAAGTCATTTTCGCGATGTGTTTTTAAGCTTTGATGCTCCTCAGCGTACACATAAACATGTGGCCAATGTAAAAAAGGGATCTTCTGCAAAACGCATAAACATGTTTCTTAGGTGGATGGTTCGTAACGATAATAAAGGCGTTGATTTTGGTCTTTGGAAAGGGATTTCAGCAGCTGATTTGTTGTTGCCACTCGATCTTCATACCGGAAATGTATCTCGTCACTTAGGGATTCTTACTAGAAAGCAGAACGATATGAAAGCTGTGGAGGAGGTGATGGAAACCTTAAGAATTTTTGATCCCCTTGATCCTGTAAAATACGATTTTGCATTATTTAGTCTGGGTGTAAACGAACAGTTTTAAATGTCTAATACGTTTTTTCAATTCAAGAAGTTTATCGTGCACCAGGATAAAACCGCTATGAAAGTAGGTACTGACGGTGTGTTATTGGGGGCCTGGGCAGATGTAGCCAATAGTCAAACGATTTTAGATATTGGTACAGGAACTGGGCTTATTGCTTTAATGCTTGCTCAACGTAATATAGGTGCAAAAATAAAATCCATTGATATCGAAGACGCTGCCGTTGATCAGGCTAAACAAAATTTTTTGGAGTCTGAATGGAGTCAACGATTATCCGTTTCTCATTCCTCGCTCCAGGACTTTGTACTTCATGAAGAATCAAAGTTTGACCATATAGTTTGTAACCCTCCTTACTTTAATAATTCATTAAAAAGTACGAATGATGCACGCTCTATGGCGCGACATACCGATAGTCTTTCCTACAGAGAATTACTTCAAAATAGCTTTAATCTTCTTAATGGAAGTGGACGGTTTTCACTAGTTTTACCGTTCTCATCTGAAAAAGAGTTTACCGCACTAGCAATTGAGATAGGTTTTCATGTAAGTCGAATCAATCGCATTAAACCAACACCAACAAAAGGTTTTGTAAGGTGCCTGATTGAGCTCTCGAAGCAAGCTACAGATACTGTGTTAATTGAAGAAATGATTATTGAAGATAAAGGCCGTCATTGTTATTCTGATCGTTACATTGAATTAACTAAAGATTTCTATCTGAAAATGTAGTGGTTCACTAACTCCGCGTAGTTTTAATAATCTATCAGTGCAATATCTGGTTTTAAATTGATTGGCCTTTGGTATAATTAATAGTACTGTGCCTATCACTATTCTTAAAAACTTGGTTTTTATTTGTTGGAATTTACTAATTCCCGAATTATGTCTTTGATGCCTCAGTGAGCTAATCGACAGAAAATGAATATTGTTCAAATTATCGATTGTATTTGAAACAAATTAAGGTAGAAACAGTAGAAAAACATATGATGATATGGGCTATTGTTTAACAAGAGCTTAATATGGACAATGGCTTGGTGATGTGCCTATGTGAGGTAATTAAATTAAAATCACTATTTTAGCCATGGAAAGGATAAAGAATGTTAGGAAAGAAGTATACAGATAATGAGTTGTTGGATGCAGTGTATGCCAGAGATAGCAAGCTAATTAAGTATGTTATGAAATTAGTCTGGAATCAAGTATGCTCAACTGTTGTTAATAATAGTGGTAATAAAGAAGATGCCATGCAAATTATGCAGGACGCCTTTATTGCTATATACTCAAAAAAAGAAAAGCCAATTTTAACGAGTAAATTCTCAACATATTTCTTGTCGGTTTGTACTAATTTATGGAATTATGAATTACGTAAGCGACAGGTTACACCTGCTTATCAAACACTGAATGATGAGATACCTGAATTAGAAAGTGAAATTCACGAGAAGGAGCTTTTTGAAAAGAGAAGACAATTGTACTTAAAGTATTACCACAAAATTCAGAAGGTTTGCCAAGATGTGTTACGTTTGGTATCTATTGGTTTTACAAATGAGCACATTGCTACTGAATTGGCATTTAGTTCCGTTGCATATACCAAGAATAGAAAGTCGATGTGTAACAAGAAATTATTGGAAATGATTAAATCTGACCCGGAATATAAAAAGTTGAAGTATGGATTATAACAAAAAAATATTGCAATTTTTTACGAATGAACTTGACCCTCTTCAAAGTCAAGAATTAAAGGTGGAGATGGCCAACGATGCCAACGTGGAGGAGGATATGAAGTTGCAGCAAGAGGTTTTATTTGCCATAGCTAATCAGCAAGATGATAATAGTGATTTTAGACAACAGCTTGAGGAAATAGGGAATGAGTTTTTAGAAGAGGAAGAAAAACCCAAGCATTCGTTTACAATTAACTATTGGCTTGCAGCAGCATCAGTTGTGGTGGTAATGGGCCTTGGTAGTTATTTAGGATTACTAAAGAATGATAATTACTCAGGTAACCAGGCTTTTGTTGAGTATTATGCGCCCTATGGAACTGATATGACCGTGAGGGGAACTGAGCAAGTAAGTAATTTCGACAAGGCTTTTGAGTTATATCAATCTGGTGATATGAGCAGAGCTATTGAATCGTTTAATGATTTAGCCGATGAAAATGAGGAGTTGGTAGGCTATTTCAAAGGCTTGTGCTATATTGAGTTAGGTGAAATTGAAAAGGCCAAGACTCAGTTGGCTGCAGCACAAAAAATAGCAATCTTCTACGAAGATCAGATTAATTGGTACCTGGCGCTTTGTCATGTTAAACAAGAAGAGCAGCAAGCTGCTGAACTTCTATTGACTCAAATACTAACATCAGGTAATCAATATTCAAGCAAAGCTAAAGAATTACTAGAAAAGCTGGATCTTTAATGCTTTCGCTTTCGATCGTATAAGAATAATAGTATAACCGATAACATAGCAAATGCCAAGAGGTAAACAAAAATACCTTTTGGCATTTTTTGTTGAATAGGGCTTGTGTTTCCTGCTAAAATATAATTGGCCCAGTAGTATGGATGCGATTTAATGCCATCAGCTTGGGATATGTAGGCAAGTTTGCTGGCTTGAAGTGCCTTGTTCTTAGTTAAGCCTGTTTCTAGTTGTGCATAAAGTCGTTCTGTAATATCCGCTCCGCTTTGATCATTAACTGGCCATAAGGTCATTATTTGCGACTCAACACCCGCGTATGTAAAAGCCCGGGCAATACTTAATAAACCTTCACCTTTTCGTTGGTTACCATAACCGGTACTACAGGCACTAAGTATGGCTAATGGTGATTTAATACTGTAATTGTATAATTCTCTTGCTTTAAAACTACCTGAAATACTATCTTCACTTGCAAAAACCAGTTGAGAGTTAAAGGGTTGAATTTCGTTGTTTAGGGTATGCATAGCAAGGTGTAGAATTGCATTTTTCTGCATGTTATCTATAAAGTTGCGCTTATTGGCTGTTGGGCCAATAAAAGCCTTGGTAGTGAATGATTTCTTTATCGACTTAATTTCTTTTTTAGCTCCAGATAATGGCATTAACAAAGAATCTAAGTGAAGAGATGTGCTTGTTTGGATGGAGTCGCTTGATAGCTTACCGTAATATTGAGGGGCGAATGCAATTACCTTTGAAAAGGTGGCAGGCTCTGATGCTTCATCATTAAAAAGCGCAGTGTTGTACAAATAGCTAATAGCTTGCTTTTTTATTAGCCAGGGATAATTTTTAAAGCGTGGTTTCTGTTTTGAGCAATCTTTGGTTAAAAGAACTTCAAAAGGTAAATAAGAAAGAACGCCATGTGGCACAATTATAAGTTCTTTATCGTCAGTCAAAGGTTCAGTCTTATCAAAAAGAAGTGTGTATAGTTTGTAAGATGCATTTGCAAATGCTTGCATGTGCTCCAAACCATGTTGACCAATAAAAGGTGTTGATATTTCTTCTGTAACAAGCTCCATCGCCTTGTTAAATTCATCACCGATTGGGATGATGTCAAATTGATAGTCAAACTTATTGATCGTACATCTGAACAACTCTTCCTCAGTTTGGTAGTAGTCAATCACAACCTGGTTCTCTTTTAGGCGTTGCTGAATTTTCTCAATAGTTGGAAATGGATTAATTGAATTGTCGTATTTCGAACTCGGGTACTGGCCCTCAATTAGCTTATTCAAACTATCTATTTTAGCCATATTTTCATTCATCTGTGAACTGAAATAGCTAACGGTACTACTATCTGCGTTATTTGAAAATACGGCTTCATTGTACCTAATTTCGTATCTGTCGTACTGCTCTTTAAATTGATTGATTGCATTAATGAGTTCGATGGGAACCCCGGAATTAAGTTTGTATTGTTTCTCTGCTACGCCTTGTGTAAGGGCATGTGCTTTGCTCGATTGAATGTTTTCATAAATTTTATGGATGTACTTATCGCCTCCCAGCTTATTATATAGCGCCATATTTATTCTGGTGCTTAGGAGTGTAAAATCGTAGAATTGCTCACCACTTACTAGGCGGTCACGATCATAAGTTTGTTTGTTTCTAAATCTTTGAAGGCTCGCATTTGCAATATCTAAAATCTTTTCAGATTCTTGAAGTAGCTCTAAGTCGCCATTTTGTTTGTACCAGCGATATTGGTTTTGGGCCAGCTTCATATTAATGTTCCGATACAAGATGCCAGTTTTGGTATCGTGGATATTGGAGTTTTTATCGTACAAGTATGGGTATAGGTTTCTCAAATTGGAATTGGCCTCAGTAAGTAAACGATAGGCTTTGTTATATTTCTTGGTTTGGCTATAGCAAATAGCTTGTTCGTATTGATTGTCAATTTTTAGGTATGGAGTGTAATTCTTGTCCTTATTTAAAATATCTGCAATGTTTTCGAGGTGGTAAAGTGCTTGAGTATACTGCTCTAACTCCAGGTAGGAGAGAGCTATTGTATTTTCAAAAACGCGTTTGCTTTCTTTGGTGCTTGAATATTTGTCGAAGGTGTATTTGGCTGAATCAATGTACAGGTATGCCATTTCATCGAGCTGTAATTTAGCTGACATTTTTGCCATAAAAGTATAGGCGGTTAAAAGTGATCTTTTGTTATTATTTTTACTTTCTTCTATATCTCGCTTGGCATAGTACCACATTTTATCGTATTGCTGCAGGTCGTAATAGCAATTGGCCAAAGTGTTGATAGCATAGCTTCGGACAGATGTGGAGCTCTGATTCAGTTTTGTTATGGATAGAACTCTGGTCGACAGGTGAATGGCTTTGGTGTAGTTTTTCTGATTTCTCGCATGTTTTGCAAGACCATTGAGTAGACTTACGTATTCATTGATGAAGTGTTGGCTCTTAATGAGGTAAAAATGTTCCAGATCATCAATGTATTTTTCTGCCTTGTTATTCATGCCCATGTGGTAAAGTAAATCGACGTAATTACCTATTAGGCCATGGTTGTTGATGTTAACGCTTTGGTTAAAAGGTTGTGAAAGTGCTTCCTGAAATAGGTGGTAAGCTTTTTCATTTTGTTTAAACTTGTTATAAAGTTGTGTGGCGTAGACGTTAACAGAGATGTTGTAGTTTGCGTAATTGTGATTTGTTGACAGGTTATTCTTTTCTAATTCATAGGATTTAATCACGTATATTAAACGTTTTTGCTGATTGCCTTCATTTCCATATACAACACTTAGGTTGTGGTAGATTTTTGACCTGACCGAATCGTGTAGAAACTCTGAATTATTTTCTTCTAGCAAAGAGGTGAGAATAACTTTTGCTTCATTGTGTTTTTTGATGGGTATGGATAAACTGCCTATGTATAACGAGATGTATTGACGGAATAGTGGTGAGTACATTTCAGCGTCAAATTCATTTATAAATTGGTAAGTTTTATGCATCCCACCAGAGAAAATGGAAGCCCTTATGGTTTTGTATAAAAGACGAAACTCTTCGTTATTATAAAATTTAGTGTTTCCTAATTTTAAAATTTGCTGGCCTAATAGGGTAGCTTCCTCGTATTTACCTTCAGAATACAATGAATTAAAATATATTATGTTAGTGTCCGTTTCTTGCGCGTAGCACTTTTTTTGACTCGCTAAGAGACAGGTAATCAGTGTTATAAAAAAAAGAATTTTCATTTCTTTAAAAAAAGTTCAAAAAAAGGTGTTACGTTTTCTGATTTCTGCAATTAACCTATAGAAACCATTAATACGATAATGATATGATTTTTTTAGGCAAAGCAAAAAAACAGGGGCAATTTAAAAAGTTTAATGCAAAAGATACTGCCTTTCTGAAAAAGATAATTGGGGGTGATGACAGTTCAAAAGACGAAAAAAGTGGTACAGACAACACAATAAAGATTTAAGATTTTCATGTTAATCATCAATGGGTTTTGGACGAGCCAGATGTATAACATTTTAAAAATTTATAACTATCCCAATAGTTAAGGCTTGAACGCAGGCCATTAAAGGACCAAAGAAGATGGAGGTGTTTCCCTTAAGATTCCCGATTCTTATACTATGCAAATGCATACACTCCATTTTCTTAGTCCTTAATAGAACTAAGGTAGTTAAGGAATAAAATACCAGTTAGTAGTTTAACTGGCATCATTGAATTTGAAGATCCCGATTAGTGAAAGCCTAAAAGTAGGCTTGTTAAAGAACCATAGGAGGTGGAGAAGTTTCCCTTAAGATTCCCAATTCTTATTTTCACCCCACCTTACTCTTTCCACCTCCTGTCTTTAACTACTAAGGATTAAAGTATAGTAATTAGCCTGAAAGCAGGTGGAAAACATAGATAGTGAGAACGAGTTGCTTGAAATAGATTTGCATTTTAAGCAGTTCTCTAAAAAAAACGAATTTGTGCGAGAGCTTTTACGATTGTAAAAGTGTAGATTAATGTATAACTAACCCGATTTGAGTGCCTGAAAGCAGGCTTTTTGAAGGAAAAGAAGGTGAGCTGGTTTTCTATATGAATTATCCCTTTTCTCACCCCGTTTCATATCGTATGACTCACCTTCTTCACCCTCAAATTGTGTATTAAACAAGGAGAGATTTGGCGCAGCAAGAAGTGCACAAAACAATATCACTGATTGATAACGAAATCAGACAGAAAGAAACCGGTTCACCAATAGAGTTAGCCGGGCGCCTGCATATGTCTGTACGTATGCTTTATTTCTATTTAGATATGATGGATTGTTTGGGAGCAAGAATTATTTTTTCCAAGCAATTGAATAGTTTCGTATATCAACAGGGAGGTTTTTTTAAAGATGGTATACGTTGGATTGAATATCAGAGGGTATAATTTTTTATAAAACGCAAATTACTATCATACAACTTGTGTTTAGGGCTGGTCTTCAATAAAAAATGCTATTTTCGAAATGTAGCTTTTAAAATATGCCAGTTATAAACCCCAAGCAAACGCCGTTTAAGAGTAAGTATCAGCATTATACTAAGGTTAACTACCGTGGATATTTGCTATATACCGTGGTGCTTGTATTTGTATTCTTAAGTCTTTTGTCACTGCCGTTTATTTCAGTCGATGTTTCGGTGCAGAGTAGTGGCGTTATCCGATCCTTCAACAAAAAGATGGCTATTTCAGCTCCGCTAAGCGAACGAGTGAAACAGATTTTTATTAGCGAGAATTCCAAAGTACAAGCGGGCGATACCTTGCTTGTTCTTCAGCAACAGGCACTTGATAAGAGAATTGATAATAACCTGCAGCAAAGGAAAATACAAAGCAATTATGTGGGTGATTTAAACGCCTTGTTAAGCGGTAAACACAACACGCATCAACTTACACCCTTATATCAAAAGCAGTTAGACGAATACGACGGATCATTGGTTAAGTTGGATAGGAAAATTCAAAAATTAAGGGTAGACTTTCAGCGGACATCTGATTTGTATAAGGATGGTGTATTGCCCTTAAGTACATTTCAAGAGGATTCTTTTTTGCTTAATGAAGCACAAGATGAATTATTGTCGTATCAGACCCTTACAAAAGCCCGTTGGGAAGAAGAGCGTAAAGAGTATGTGCTATCGATTAATGAATTGGAGAACCGTGTTGAGAACCTAAAGCACGAAAAGAACAAGTATTTAATTGTCGCACCTTTAAGTGGCAGTATTATTAATTTTAATGGTGTTGCTGTCGGAAATTTCGTTAACGAAAATGAACCCATTGCCTATTTATCGCCCGAAGAAGAATTAGTAGTGGATTGCTATGTCTCTCCTTCTGATATTGCTTTTATCAAAGAGGGTATGACGGTGCGATTTCAGGTGCATGCTTATGATTATAACCAGTGGGGTTTGTTGGAATCGCATGTGTTTGATGTGGCCGATGATGTGACTCTCTATAATGGTCAGTATTGTTATCTGGTCAGGTGCCGTTTTAAAAAGGATTATTTAGAGTTGAAAAATGGCGTTAGAGGATCCATGAAAAAAGGAATGAGCCTAACAGGTCGCTTTATAATCACCCAACGCACCTTATTCCAGTTGTTGTTCGATAAGGTAGATGATTGGATGAATCCCAAAATACAAACGGATATTGATCTAAACTTACCATCGGCATGAATGTGAAAGTACAACAATATGATGCAACAGACTGTGGTGCTGCTTGTTTGGTGTCGGTCGCCAGGTACTACAAACTGCGTTTGCCGATTTGGGATATTCGACAACAAGCAGGAACCAACCAGGTTGGAACCAGTGCTTTGGGCTTGGTTAAGGCTGCAGAAAGTATTGGTTTCGATGCCAAAGGTGTTGAGGTGAGTATTGATGACATAAAGGAGATACCATTGCCGGCCATTGCTCATGTTCAGTTACCGTCGGGCAATAAGCACTTTGTGGTTGTTTATAAAGTTGGCAAGAAAAAGGTAAAAGTGATGGATCCGGCTATAGGGCAGATGTACCAACTTAGTCTGGAGGAATTTGAAAAGCGGTGGTCGGGTGTTTTTATATTGCTGATTCCATCTGCTAATTTCCAAACAGGAAATCGTAAAGTTTCTAATTATAAACGCTTTTGGCAGCTTATGCGCCCACATCGAAGTGTTTTTGTACAATCGACTTTTGGTGCTTTGGCTTTTTCAGTTTTAGGTTTATCTACAGCATTTTACATTCAAAAGCTAAGTGATTTTGTATTGGTTGGTCATAACCGAAACCTACTTCATTTGCTTGGCGTCATATTTTTAGTTGTAATAGCCGTTCAGTTTGTCATTGGCTTTTTGCAATCGTGGTTTGTGTTAAGAGTGAGCCAAAATATCGATACAAGCCTCATATCGGGCTATTTCAGGCATTTGATAAAATTACCACAACGGTTTTACGACAGCATGCGCATTGGTGAGCTCATATCACGGGTGAATGATGCTGTTAAAATCCGTAATTTTATTAATCAGGTGGCGGTTGAATCGGTGGTTGATGCTTTAATTATTGTCATTGCCTTTGCAGTAATGATGCTTTTTAATTGGAAAATAGCCTTGCTAACGTATAGTGTAATCCCCATTTACATGCTTCTCTTTGGCCTTGTCAATGCGTTCAATAAAAAGCTGGAGCGCATGAAGATGGAAGAGTCAGCCGGCCTGGAAATTCAGCTGGTAGAATCTTTGCGAGCCGTTAAAACCATTAAGCAGATGGGGGCGGAAGAGCACTTTGCCGAGGCAGTAGACCAAAGCTTAATTAAGGTATTGGATAAAGTTTATCGTTCGGGTAAGCTTGATGTGATATCCTCTTCGATGTTACAGTTGATTAATCGGCTTTTAACACTTGCTATACTTTGGATGGGAGCTTACTTTGTTATGGATACCCAACTGACGGCTGGTGAGTTAATGTCATTCTTCGCCATCTCGGCCTATTTTACAGGGCCAGTATCGCGTTTAGCAGCACTTAATAAAAATGTACACGGCGCACTCATAGCCATGGATCGTTTATTTGAGTTATTAGAACTGAAGCACGAACAAGATGAGCACAGAAGCATTGAGATGCGGGCCGAAGATGTGGGCGACATTGTGTTTAAGGATGTTGACTTTTCCTATACCCTTGAGCAAAGTTTGTTTAACAAGCTTAACATGTTGATGCCGGCCAATAAAATATCTGTTCTATTGGGTGATAGCGGCTCCGGTAAATCAACCATTGGCTCATTAATCCAAGGTTTGTATCCGATTAACAAAGGGCAGTTATGCATTGGACAATACGATGTGAAAAATGTTGTTTTGGGTGACTTACGCCGTGTAGTGGGTATCGTACCGCAAAACATTGAGCTTTTTGCCGGTAATGTTATTGATAACATAGCCATAGGTGACCCTCAGCCAGATACCCGTCGGGTTATTGATATTATTCATCAGTTAAAGCTAGAGGAAACCATCAATAATTTGTCCGATGGCTTGTATACCTGGTTGGGTGAGAATGCCACTCAGTTATCGGGAGGACAACGTCAGAAATTAGCCATTGCCCGGGTATTATACCTTAATCCACAAGTAATAGTTTTTGATGAGGCCACATCTTTTCTCGATGATCGTTCCGAGTCACTTGTGAAGGATCTGATTGTAAGCTTAAAAGATCAGGGCAAAACCATTATTCTGGTGGCGCATCGCCTGAGTGTCATCGATATTGCCGACCAGGTATTTGTCTTTGAGCAAGGGAAAATTATTCAATCGGGCAGTATTGAAGCTCTTAAGCGCGATGTGAATGGGCGTTTCGCCGAAATGATGAAACATCACTATTCTTAATCGCCATAAAGGTGCACAGCACCACTTTCTTTACTTACTTTTGTGGCCACTAAATGGTCATTCATCATGCAAAATAAATACTCGGCCCATTATTGGCCAAATATTAAGTTAGCTACACCGGTTGTTTTGGCACAAGCTGGTCAAATGCTTGTTAATGTGGCCGATACCGTGATGGTTGGACAGGTGGGAACCATACCCCTGGCGGCCGCGTCGCTTGCCAATAGTATTTTTATTAATGTAATGGTGTTGGGCATGGGCATCTCGTTTGCCTTAACGCCCTTGGTAGGTAAAGCCTTTGGTGCTAAAAACAAAGAGGATTGTGCTTACTGGTTTCAGCAAGGCTTGTATGCCAATGCCATAATAGGTGTGTTATTGTCCTTACTGGCGGGTGCTATTGTGCTGATTATGCCGTACATGGGGCAGGAAACGGCAGTTGTTGAAGAAGCCATTCCCTATTATATTCTCCTGGTATTATCGATTTTACCTTTGCAGCTGTTTAATAATTACAAGCAGTTTGCCGAGGGGCTAAGTAATACTAAGGTGGCCATGATTATTACCATTGGCGGTAATGTGCTAAATATAGCCTTGAACTATGTGTTTATATATGGGCATTTTGGGGCACCGGCCTTGGGCGTTGTAGGTGCCGGAATAGGCACCCTTGTTTCGCGCATTTTAATGGCTGTAACGT
This sequence comes from Carboxylicivirga sp. M1479, assembly GCF_007097485.1. Taxonomy (GTDB): domain Bacteria; phylum Bacteroidota; class Bacteroidia; order Bacteroidales; family Marinilabiliaceae; genus Carboxylicivirga. Next base: position 96,317 of record NZ_VKDE01000031.1, read on the forward strand.
TTATGATTGTGTCGCGACAAATTAGTTTGTTTAATAATTACAGAGGTATCCATTTGAGTAAATTTTCCATGTCGGCCTTTAGGCGAATTTGGAAATTGGGTTTGCCCATAGGTCTGCAATCGGTTATTGAAGTGTTTGCCTTTAGCCTGGGTAGTATTATGATGGGATGGATTAATGCTGTTAGTATGGCAGCCCATCAAATTGTGTTGAGCATGGCCAGTTTAACGTATATGATGTCCTCTGGTTTGGGGTCGGCAACCACTATTAAGGTGAGTATTTTCAGGGGTAAAAAAGAGTACCCATCTATTAAAGACAGTGCATTTGCTTCACTTCACCTGGTGGTTTTATTCATGACCATCATGGGCATTCTGTTTGTTTCCTTGCGTTACTTTTTACCATCTTTATTTGTGGATGAATTGGATGTGATAGAAACAGCTGCAGGGCTAATGTTGGTGGCAGGCCTCTTTCAAATTTTTGATGGTATACAGGTGGTGGCCTTGGGTATATTAAGAGGCTTGGAGGATGTGGTAATGCCCGTTATTGGTGCTGGAATAGCATACTGGGTTATATCATTGCCAATAGGATATTTAACAGCATTTACTTTTGATGCCGGGCCTGTGGGTATATGGATCGGTTACCTGGCTGGCTTATCATCGGCAGGTGTCTTCTTATTGTGGCGCTTCAGATCCTTGTATAAAAAGCGCTACGGAAAATAATAGTAGAAAAATAGCGTCTTAAACGGTTTTAATTAATATTCGGAACGACTAGGAGGGAATGGGCCTCAGCCTGTGAGCCAAAAAACAGGATTGATATGACGGTTAAAAATTGGTTTCTGTTTGAATCCTTTTGAGGAACGAGAAAGGGTGAGTTTAAAACAATTTCAGTCATGAAACCTAGTTTTTTGAGGGAGCAGGGTGTAGCCTAGACTTTTTTTGCTTCCGTTTTTTGTGTCATGACAAAAAATGAAGTCCAGTTTGGGCGGATAGCCCAATGGAAAATAGTTAGGATACTAATAATAGTAGAAAAATGAATATAGAGCTTATAGCAACTGCTCAGCAGGTAAGTGAGGAGCAGGTAAAAAATAAAACAGTTGTTGTTATTGATGTTTTGCGAGCTACATCGGTAATGGTGTCGGCGCTTAATAAGGGTGCTAAAGGTATTATTCCGGTTTTAACACCCCAGGAAGCCTTTGCTGTGAAAGAAAAGCTGGGAGACGAAGTGTTATTGGGCGGCGAGCGTCATGCTGAACCAATTGAGGGGTTTGATTATGGTAATTCGCCCCTTTCCTATTCGAATGAGGTGGTGCAGAACAAGGTATTGGTGATGACCACTACTAACGGTACTTTGGCTATCAATAATTCATTATCGGCCCGTGAGCTGTTAGTGGCTTCATTTGCCAACGACCAGGCTGTTGCCGAGCATATTCAATCGCACACCGATGTGGTGTTGGTTTGTTCAGGCAACAATGGCTTATACACCTTGGAAGATGCGTTGTGTGCTGGTCGTATTATTCATTTGTTACAGAAGAAATCCGCAAGTCTTACCTTGTCGGATTTTGCCTTGTCGATACAGTTGTTGTACGAGTCAAGTCAAGCTCAACTAAAAGAGGTGGCAAGCAAAGGGTATCACTACGGGGTATTGCAGGGCAAAGGATACGAGAAAGATTTGGACTACTGCTTTAAAAGTAATACCTGCACGAATATACCGGTATGGACTGGTGAGATGTTGGTTAATAAATAGGCGGATGTATAGAAAAAATTAAGCCACTGATTTTTTAAGTCAGTGGCTTTTGTTTTTTTAGTCAATTATACGGTTGAGAACGATGTGAGCCCCAGTACCGCCGACAAATAAAAGTGCCGCCATTACTAATGGTGTATTGCTAGGTGGTGTATTAGCCATGTAAAAGGCTAGTACAATTACTCCTAAAAGGATGAGTATAATCCCAAAATTCTTTAAAAATGTATTCATAGTGATATTATTTAGGTAGATCTAAATATACGAACAAATCAGTCTTTCGCAAACACGCATTGTTGTAACGATGAATGATTGTTTTACCGCAGAGGACGCGAAGAGCGCAGAGCGCGTAAATAACGCCATAGCAACAAGCTCTTTTTGTTTTTAATCTCGCTGAAGCAATCTTTCCAATGCATTGCGTCTGTGGCCTCTTGAAAAAATACTTTAGTTGCTGTTATGACATTAGGGAGATCGGGAAGTTCCAAACTTGTTTTGGAAATCACCCGACCGAACTTATGTTGTAAGCGCATAAGAAAGTTTTTTGGCAAGCAGCCTTGATTTTCTTTGTATACTTTCTTGTATCAAGACAAGAGAAGTATAAGCCCCGCGGCTATAGCGACGAATGAGAATCGAATGTATTTACCGCAGAGGGCGTAAAGTATTGCCTCCATTGTATAATTCTTTCTCAGCGTACACCTTTAACTCCGCGGTTAAATATTTTCACTCTTTACCGCAGAGGACGCGAAGAGCGCAGAGGATTACCGTTGTGTAGTCTTAACGTTCTTTTTCAATTCACGGTTTATTGTTTTTCCATATAGGAATGAAGATGTCTTCATTGAATAATTCTTTCTCTGCGTACTCCTTTAACTTCGCGGTTAAATATTTTTACTATTTACCGCAGAGCACACGAAGAGCGCAGAGGATTACCGTATCGTAATCTTTATGTTCTTTTTTACATCACGGTTAATTGTTATTTCAAAAAAAAGTGAAGATATTTTTATTGTTTAACACTTTCTTTGCGTACTTCTTTAACTCTGCGGTTAAATATTTTTGCTTTTTACCGCAGAGAACGCAAAGAGCACAGAGGATTACCGTTGTGTAGTCTTAACGTTCTTTTTCAATTCACGGTTTATTGTTTTCCATATAGGAATGAAGATATTTTTATTGTTTAACTCTTTCTCAGCGTACTCCTTTAACTCTGCGGTTAGAGTTTTTGCTTTTTACCGCAGAGAACGCAAAGAGCACAGAGGATTACCGTTGTGTAGTCTTAACGTTCTTTTTCAATTCACGGTTTATTGTTTTCCATATAGGAATGAAGATATTTTTATTGTTTAACTCTTTCTCAGCGTACTCCTTTAACTCTGCGGTTAGTGTTTTTTTACTTTTTTACCGCCGAGGACGCCAAGAGCGCAGAGGATTACCGTTGTGTAGTTTTTACTTCATCAGTATTGAAATACGCGCTACCCTGCCATCGGAGCCAGCAGCATAAGCCATTAGCGTACCATCAATTGATCGAATGGTGTAGTAGCCTTCGTCACCTCCTTTGTGCCAAGTTAGGCCGTTATCCTGCGAGTAGTCAAAACCTGTTTTTCCCATGGCAAGCGACAGGCTGGTGCTTCCGTTGTTAAAATGTTGCACACATGAGCGGAAACCACGTGGCATCTGCTCGGCCAATAACCAGGTTTTACCACCATCCTTGGTGTAGGCAGCAATGCTGTCGTTCAGGTGAGGTTGATCAAAATTACCACCAACAACAATCCCTTGTTGGCTATTTTTAAATTTGATGGAATAAATGCCATCGTAGTCACTGTTAACCTTGATGGGTGTATCTACAATGTGCCAATCATCACCGTCGTTTTTAGTTGTATAAACCCTTGCTTTAGAGCCTCCGGTAGCGAACCAGGCATAACCGTTGCTCAGGTAGTCGATGCAGGTGTTGGAGGCGGCAAAATTCGCTTCGTTCTTGTATTTAACAGGCATGGCTTCACAGCGCTTCCACGATGCCCCGCCATCATTGGTTTTGATTAGTAAAAAACGTTCATCGATGGGATCAGATAAAGCCAGAGCCCGGTTTGCATCTGCAAAAACCAGGGAATTAAAAAAGAGACCTTTGGACGATAATGAATCCATCACTTGCCAGTCGGCACCACCGTTAGTAGTGGCATAAATAAGGGCTGGGTTATTAATGCCCAACACAAATGCCCTCAGCGAGTCAAAGGCGTGGATGCTTCTGAAATCATTTTCCAGTTCCTCTTTAATGGAGCAATCAATCCAGTTTTTACCACCATCGCTTGTTCGCATAACGGTTCCGCCTGAGCCCGATACCCACACCGTATTGGCATCGATAACGCTTAAGCCGCGTATGGATGCCTGGCTTGGCGTATTAATTTCGTCGATGGAGAAAGTAAGCTGAGGTGATTTGTTGCAAGCCATTAGGCTGATGATCATAGCGATAAAGAGGATGTGTCGAAGCATGGTGTTGTTGTGTTTTGTAATTGATGAGGTGTTTTAGTGCTTTAAAAATAAGGAAAAGATTGAATTTGGGAGCTGAGGCACGGTAATCGCATTTAAAAATCTTTTACGCGAAACTCTTCTCTAATAAAGAGAAAAGAACTTGATTTTGCTCTAGCCGCAAGGGCTTTTACTTTCTTCCTTCAGCCGAAGAAAGTAAACAAAGAAGCCCGCCGACTGCACCACTCGCTTACCCACTAGTTTCTTTGTTTTGAGACAGAAAGAACTCCCTACGGTCATACAGCTTTCTGTCTATTCAAAATCAAAGAAAAGTGGGTCCCAAGCTACGTTGCTGATGTCGGATGCGTAACATGGAACCTTGTAAGTTTAAATGCGGATTGCGGTGGGAGCTGAGGTTTTTGATGTTTATGTGATAACAGTGTGCATGAGCTCAAGAAAAAGGGTTTATGCTTTCAATTATGAGAATTGTTTAGTTGTATAACTTCCAATTAAACCACAAGTAGTATGCCCAGACAACTGCCCATTATCAATCACGATGCCTTGCTATGTTCATCAATTAAAATAAATCATTCGTCAAAGAAAATAGCCCCTCAAGCGCATGCAACTGGCGCTGCTGATATATGTCATTTTATTGATGGGGTGATTGCGAGTAGTTTTATGATAAGTATTGCAGGGTAATCCGCCGGCAGGTCTTCAACCGCTCACACTTTGCAGGCAGAGATTGGAAGAAGTGGCCGACGGACCTTTGCAATATAGTACTTTAATCAAGAATCAAATGAGCATTAAATGCAAAGTGGTTGCTAAAACCAATCCTCAAAATCGCGAAGAATCGAAGTTTTATGTGCAACCCATTCGAAAAGGCACTATTAGTAGAGGTAAAATGGAAGAGGCAATAGTAAGGGAAACATCGCTTAGTAAAGGTGATGTACGTTCGGTATTAACCACCTTAAGTGATTTTATCGCCGATTATTTAACCGAAGGCTACAACATCGCTCTTAACGAAATTGGGACTCTATCCATAAGAGTCAGTAGTGAAGGCGTTGTATTGGAAGCAGATGCCACCGTTAATAACATTAAGAATGTTAGCGTGGGCTTTCGTCCGTCTGTTGAGTTACGCGAAAAAGTGCTTAAAACAAAGTTCGAAAAAGAATAGTTTTGGTCGTAAATTATTGGTTAAAGGCATCTTGCCAGTGGTATTTCACTGGTGGGGTGCCTTTTGTTTAACCTACAATTTATAAACCCTTAGGGGAAGTACCTTAAAGCCTAAGGCTTTGCATCAAAAAGGTTAGACCTTTTGCCCCAAAAGGCTTAGGCTTTTTGCTTAAAAGGTTTAAGGAAAGCGATGGAAAGGTTTAACCTTTTAAGAGCTTCAATAGTTGGTGTGGATTTGTCATCCGTACAACTTCAATTCCTCAGCTCAATTACCTATTCTAATCACTTAAGCTCCACCTGCCAAGTCTACGAGTTTTTGCCTTAGCCTATTGAGGTTATTTAAATTATAAAAGCTACTTTAGTACGCACTATCGGGATAAAGCCACTCAACACAGAGGTGTGGGAACTTCATAATTGGAGTGGTATAAATTGAAAATATAAATACGGATGTATCACCTATTAATAGCTGATCATATCTGTTGTATCTACTCATGAGCATGGTTTATGAGAAATGTATCGGCGTATAGGTTGGGGTACAAGAGAGTTAGGGCTAATTACCTCTAATGCCGTAGGAATATTTGCCTATAAGAACGTAACACAAAGACATATAGACTGCTTAAATTTTATAATAATAAATTACCGAAGAACTGACGTTTAAATTTTATGAAAGTTAAAATCGAATAGAATGACAAGAGCTCATAAAAGAATACTAGTACTATATATCTTTACCGTAGCATTGGGAATAGCGCTTCCATTTTTATTATGTTTGGATGATAAATTGAAATGGAGCTTAGATATTTCAAAAACAATTTCAATATTATCGGCATCAATACTTGCGTTATTTTATTTTGATCCTTTTGGAATCAGAAAAAGTAATATAGCAAAGCAACATGAAAATGTAATACAGATATTGGAAAACACATTTTCTCAAAGAATACTGGCGGATACAAAATTTTTAAATCCAGATTCAAAGTATTCTAAGATGTTCTCACAACATTCTATGACAAAAAAACATCTAGAATTTATCTTATCCGATGATTTTGCATCTGAATACCTAGACTATCCAGTGCTAATGAATATTGAAAATTTCATTGAGCAAACGAAAGAACTAGTTAAGTTGAAAAATAGTTTGTTTACTCCTCAAAAGGTATCGAATAAAATAAAGTTTTTAGAATTTAGCAGTGCTTCTCGGACAATTATAGAGTATCAGAGTTTTACAATTGCGACATGGGGTAGTGGACAAAATAACGATCTAGATAAATTATATGATGAAATGAACAATGAAAAACTGACTCTTAAAAGACTGTTTGAAAATTATTTTGACCTAATTAATGAATGTGTTATATGGCTTGAAGCAAATTCTTTCTCGACAAAACACTTAAATATAAACTAGCCCCAACACACTAGTATAAAGCATTTAGCGTATGTGAGAAATTGTAAGAAAGGTTGGGTAATCGTACACCGCCAAATCTTTGATTTGGCTTTAGAAGTGAAAAGATAAAAACAAATAAAAGATTTGGCTCAGAGCATTTTTGGAAGGTATAGTAGGTTAAATTCTTTTACACTCCATGCGGCAGGCCGTTGGCGGGAAGCTAAAAAACAGTGGCAGAGCATTACTTAAACATGAAGACTTATGAAACTCAAGATATAATTATTAAGATGAAAGAATCTAAACCATTTAAAATACTATCTATTGATGGTGGAGGCATTAAAGGCTTATATAGTGCTTCAATCCTCAAACGATTAGAAGAAAAATCAGGACGCAAGTCGGGGGACTGTTTCGATATGATATGCGGCACTTCAACTGGTGGACTCATTGCTTTGGGATTAGCATCAGGGAAAGGCGCAAGCGAATTGGTCGATTTATACAACAATAAGGGTAATGAGATATTTCCTACAGCCAATAATCGCTTCTGTCGTTTCTTTCAGAATATATGGAATGGAGCTAAGCAAGTACTATTCTTTGGAAAGTTCTCTGCTAAACCGCTCACACGCATTCTAAAAGATACTTTTGGTAGTACCACTTTGGGAGAACTTAGTAATTTGGTGTGCATTCCTAGCTTTAATCTTATTTCAGGCATGCCACGTATGTTCAAATATCCTCACAAAGAGGGCGATTTTTATATGGATAAAGATATACCATTGGTCGATGCAGCTTTAGCCACATCCGCTGCACCTACTTATCTACCTATACATAGTTACAAAAATATCCTTTATATTGACGGTGGAGTGTGGGCTAATAACCCCACACAATGTGGATTACTAGAAGCTATCAACTATTTTGTGGGCGAAGGCAAAGCTTATACTCACGTCGAAATCCTATCTGTAGCAAGTATTTCACAGGCTAGTGGTTGGGCTTCCGGTATTCGTAAACGCCGTTCTTTTATGGGGTGGAAATCTAAGCTAATACAGACCTCAATGGATGGTCAAGCTTATTTTACCCATTTCTTCCTCACAAAAGCATTACCACAGATAGATGTTCGTTCAAAATACACCAGGCTCGAATCCCCCAAACTATCATGCGAGCAAATGGCTGTACTCGAAATGGACAGGACAGATAAAAAGGCACTTAAAACTCTTAAAGCTTTGGGCGATCAAGATGGCTACACTTATACCAACAATGCCAAGGTGATGAAATTTTATGAAACAACTAAAACTTATAAAACCAATTAACAATGTCGAATTGCCACAACCTTTTTCAAACATTCAACTCAGACTTAAATATCAGTAAGTCTAAGAAGAAGAAACTGATGACTTCGCGTGATAATCTCAGAGACCTTATCCGCAAATACTTCAAAGAGAATCATTCAGAATACACACCTTACTTTGCTGGGCAAGGTTCTTACTCTTTAGGTACAATGATTCGCACTAAAGATGATACTTGCGATTTAGATAATGGGGTTTACTTCTTTCCAAAACCAACAGAAACAGGGACAACATTACAAAAATGGGTAAAGGAAGCTGTAAAGGAAGCTGCGTCAACTACACCAGAGCATCGCAAACGCTGTGTTCGTGTAAACTATGTAGCAGAATACCATATTGATCTTCCAATTTACTATAAAACGGGTAAAGATAATGAAGAGGAGCACCCTCACCTTGCTGTTAAAAAGGAAGATTGGTCAGAAAGCGATCCTCGAGAATTCAATCGTTGGTTTAAAGATATTAAGGACGATAAAGGTCAGCTTGTGAGAATAGTACGTTACCTAAAAGCATGGGGCGATACTCGTTCATTTAAAATGCCAAGCGGTATAACAATGACTGTACTTGCTGCTAATAATATCTCATATAACGATAGGGATGATATTAGTCTAAAAGAAACTTTAGATAACATCCAGAGTACACTAAATAGTAGTTGGACTTGTGTTATACCTACTACTCCTGGCGATGATTTATTAGCCAACTTCAAAGGTGACAAAGATAAATTTCTTGATGCCTCAGAAAAATTCATTGATGATGCCACAAAAGCAATAGCTGAAGCAAATCAACTCAATGCAAGCAAAAAATGGATTAAGCACCTTGGTTCATATTTCCCAGAGGGAGAAAATAAGGATGTAGATAAACAGATGAAGAAACTGTTTTCAACAGCTACAAGTGTGGTAACTGGGAATGCGAAACTAAACAGTTTAGGTCATATACAATCAAACGAAGGAGTCGATCATAAACCACACAAAAATTACGGAGGCTAATGGCATATCACAATTCAAAAAATCAAAATCCACTTGCAATAATTGGAGCTGAAAGATCTTTATTAAACAGGCATTATAAGTTTATTAACTGCGATATCAAGAGCGGTGTATTGTATTGTTATGGTTCGTTTCAACCAACTACCGAATCTGACGTGTACACCTATAGAATAAAGTATAAGCCTTTCAGTTCGCCTGTTACAACTGTCACAAGTCATGATATCGAGTATAATGATGATATTCATATGTTCCCCGATAATAATTCGCTTTGCTTATATCACAAAAGCGATATAGTTTGGAACTCTACTATACATCATCTTTATGACACTATTGTACCTTGGACTCACGAGTGGTTTGTTTTTTATGAATTGTATAAACTATGTGGTAAGTGGTTACATCCGGAAGTAAAACACAATAACAAGAAGGAGGATTAATTATGTGGCCAGTATTAGCAATAGCAGGGGCAGGTTATGTTTTATATAAATTGTTTTCGTCCGACGAAGTAAAAGTTACTCACGAATCAGATTGTCATGAGCAGTTTTTAGGATTTAATCGAACAATATCTATCAGTCACGAGAAAAGAAAAAACCTACAAAGTGCACACAACACCATTCGTACTAAACTTATTAATTACTTTGAAGATAGGTATCATATTCCTTATATCGATTTCTTTATTCAAGGCAGTTACAAAATGGGTACGATGGTCGAAAATATGGACTCTTTTAGCGATGTTGATTTAGGTGTCTATTTCAATGAAAAACCGAGCATTGCTATTAGTACTATTCAGTATCACATCAAAGAAGCATTAACTGGGCATACTTCTAAGGGAGTTGAGATTAAAAAGATGTGTGTACGTCTTAACTATGTTAGAGATTTTCATATCGACTTACCTATCTATTACAAAGATTGGAACAATACCTATTTTGGCTGTAAGCAAGATGGATGGCAAAAGTCAGATCCCAAAGATTTTATCAAATGGTTTCAAACTCAAACAAAAGACAAACCTCAGTTAGTACGAGTAATAAGATATTTAAAGGCGTGGGCAGATTATCGCAAGCATCAAACCAACAAAAAATATCCAAGTGGATTAGTTTTAACCTTATGGGCAATCGAACACTACTACGAAGATGAAAGGGATGACGTGGCATTTACTTTTACAAGCGACCAAATACTTCAATATCTCAACGATAAATATCAGTCCGAGTGGGAAGCAAAAATGCCTGTTGCTCCATACGACGATACGTTAAGCAGATTATCCAATAATCAGAAGGAGTATTTCTATAATGACTTTAAAGAAATGATTGAGAGTGCATCTGCTGTACTTGAATACGATAATCAATATTCTGCTATTTTGAAATGGAAAAATGTTTTTGGAAACCGATTTAATTAAATGGAATCAATAAAAGCCAGCATACAATATTTTGTATAAATAATGGCAGGGAAAGTGCAAAATATCGAGGTTTGTAACCCGCTCAAACGGCGTAGCGGTTTGACAGGAAACTACCTCGCAATCTGCCACTATCCATGCAATTTACCGTTGGAGCATTCAAAATACCTACATGAGATATATAAAACTAATATTTAAAGTTGGATTTTTTTTAACACTTCTTAGTCTGCTCAGCATAATTGTAGCCAACAGCTTAGTCGAAAAAGCAGCAAAGGAAAAAGTATACGATTCAGTAAAGGAGGTTCCATATAATAAGGTAGGCTTATTACTCGGCACTGGAAAAATACTTTCCAATGGTCGTATCAATTTATATTACAGGTATCGAATTGACGCTGCTGCTAAATTATATAAGAATAGGAAAATAGAATATGTTCTTGTTAGTGGAGATAATTCAACAAAAGATTACGATGAACCATCAACAATAAAAGACGACTTGATTGCAAAAGGAATACCAGCTGAAAAAATATATTTAGACTATGCAGGGTTTAGAACGCTAGATTCTGTTGTTCGTTGCAAAGAAATATTTGGACAACAAAAGATTACAGTTGTATCTCAACAATTTCATAACGAACGTGCAATTTATATAGCGACCAAAAAGAATATTAATGCCATAGGATTTAATGCAAAAGACGTTAACATTAAATACGGACTCAAAACCAGACTAAGGGAACGACTTGCTAGAGTAAAAATGGTTGTGGACTTGGTATTTGGGAAAAAACCAAAATTTCTGGGGAATAAGATTGAAATAAAATAAGAGCGCTCCACAGCAAACCGTTATTAAAGCATAAAGGGCATTGTGTGATTAGCTTGGTTTTGAGCTTTAGCAACAGGCGCCAAGTCACTAATTTATGAATATTTTGTTTGTTTTTAAGGCATTTATGATTTTCAATTGAGCATTGATATGAAAAGATAAAAACAAATAAAAGATTTGGCTCGGAGGAATTTTGGTAGGTTTGGTTCGTTAAATCGCCATACGCTATATTAGACAAACGTTTGACGCAATTAAACGACACTGCCCAATTATATAATAATAGATAATTATTAAATCATGAATTCACACAAACAAAGTTTAGCTTTTATTGGAATAATAATTATAATGCTTATTTCATGCGATAGGGAAAGCATTGAATTAGACAATTCAAATGCCTTGATACCTATTAAAACTGGTAATATGTGGGCATACAAAATGGTCATAAAGAATAATTCAATGGAGAGCATAGATACTGTTCGTATGAAAATAGGTTCTTCTTTATCAGTAAATGATTATGAAGGGTATATTTTTGATTATGGGCAAAGACCATTCAATGCAAAGTTTTTTGCAAAAAATGACTTAGAGGGAAATCTTGTTTTAATTGGGGGAATCTCAGACAATGATACATTATTGGTTTCTTCAATTCAGTTTAAAAATTATGCTGAAAAAGGTGAAAGTTGGGATTTTGATGATGTTATTCTCCATGAAGGTGGAACGTTTGAAAAAAGAACCATTCAGGTTCATTGTCTAAACACTGACACAACTATTGTTACAAAAAAAGGGGATTATACTTGTAAAGTATTTGAACAAACTCCGAATGCAGGTGATAATGTATACCGTTACTATATTTCTAATAATGTTGGAATAGTTAAGATTGAACATTTTGAATCAAATAAATTATTTTCTTACAATGAATTAATTGACCTTGAATTATTTAAATAACTACGCCCAATATGCATTATAAAAGTTCAGAGATACCAACACGATTTAACTTGGGTTTATTGATAGTTTTTGCATTGCAATTAATAATTATGGTATATGCAAGCTTCATACTTGGGGTTTTACTGATTGTTTTGACAATGGGGTTCGTATTAGCTAAAAGCGGACTAGAAATTGAAACCCAAGAAAACCGAATGAGAAGGTATATCAGCATTCTTGGATATGTCTCAGGCAAATGGATTGAAATACCAGAGCTGGACTATGTGACAATTGTAAGAGTGAAAATGACAAGCAAGAAGTACCAGGCATCAGGGGCTATATACGTTCAAGCACCTTCGTCAAAAGTTAAGTATCGAGTCAATTTGGCAACAAAAGACAGGCGAAATCGGGTTGTAAAAGTATTGACAAGTGAGAAAGACGAAGCGATTAGTGAAGCTTTGAAAATAGGAGAAGCTTTAAACTTGAATGTTCTGGATTCCACTAGTCATAACCAAAAATGGATAAAAACAAGTGCCAATAATGGCTCAATAGCATAGGTTTATTCGTAGAGGTCTATTCAAAATACAAGCCTTTAAGTGTACCAAAATATCTATATGAAACGACCATGCAAATTCAATTAATTAAGTTGCTCAGAGGGCAATGATTAAATTTATTTGAGAGTTTCATCCCGATAAACCGGGACAAGTAGTGGCAATAAAAGCAAAATTTAAACACATGAAAGTATCAACAATACTCATCACTGCTTTATTGATTTTAACAATGTCAGGTAATAGTATCGGCAAAGTATATTCTACTTCTTCTCAAGGTTCTGGTAGCCATGTAATGCCAATGTCAGATGCTTCTACTTCCAGTAAGAAGCAAAGAATACTAGCTTTAAAGCAGCAGCTATCTGATAAATTAGACCCCCTCTATGTGGATGAAGGAAATAGGCAAAGCGGGTTTGTTGGAACCAAGGGAGTGAGTTATAAAGAGATTATCTATTTTAAATACGCGAGCAATGAAGAAACGAATTTAGATGTAACGATTCAATATAAGGTGAATTTTTCTAATGTTGAGAAGGTAGAATTGAATGATATTAATGATAATACCAAAGATGCCTGTGGCATTGAAATCGTTTTAAAAAAGAAGAGGAGCTGCCATTTTGTACGACATTCGCCAACTTACACAAAAGGAAAAAAGGACTTTATTAGTTTTAAAATCCCTACGTCATACAAACGCCAGGATATGATTGATTCGTACAATATTATAAAGCAACTAGTTGCCGAGTGCCAATAAAGAGATGTTTTACCTGGCATTGATAAGCAAAAATAACCTAATCACTACTAACAAGCAGAATACATGAATCTAACTCGCATCAGTATAGCTGTATTCTTTTTTTTTATTGGCCAATGCTTGTTGGCACAAGCTTCTTTTCAAGGGCAATTGGCCGATTCAACCCTAACACTAACAAAACAAAAGGTTACCTACGACCCCACTTATTACCGTTTAGATTACCCCAATGGAGATGTACCTGCCAACCGCGGTGTATGCACCGATGTGGTAATTCGGGCCTATCGCAAGCTAGGCATCGACCTTCAACAGTTGGTGCACGAGGATATGAAAGCACACTTTGATGTTTACCCTAAAAATTGGGGTTTATCGCGTCCCGATAACAACATTGACCATCGTCGTGTGCCTAACCTCATGACATTCTTCACTCGCTTTGGCAAGTCTTTGGCTATTACACAAAACAAAGAAGACTATCAGCCAGGTCATATCGTGTGTTGGAATTTAGGTAGCGGACTTACCCACATTGGCATTGTTGTCAAACAAAAAATGGCTGACGGTCGGCATCTGATTGTTCATAACATTGGGGCTGGACAGGTATTGCAAGACTGCCTGTTTGATTATAAGATTATTGGACATTACACCTACAAGTAGTTGGCTGTTATATTTATGAGTTGAACAGGAAGATTGCTATTAAAACTAATTACACCACCCCGCCTGTAGGCACCCACCCTAAAATTCAGGAGGGGACGGTTTTTCATCCCTCTCATCCTTGCCAAGGAGGAGTACCACGAAGTGGGGAGGTGGTTAAAATGCTTAAAAGCGAATCCCCTGATGAGTTGAATGTGAAGCATGAGTAGCTATAAAATATTCACTACCTTGTATTTATGCTTCTTAAAAAACTCAAAGCCCTGTTTCATCCCGAGCGCTACCATGGTTGGGGTATGTCAAGTCAATATTTCGAAGGATGGTATTATAAAATTATTAGTGCCGATGAGCAACATGCCCTGGCCTTTATACCTGGTATTGCCATGGATGATGAGGGGCATAAGCATGCTTTTATTCAGGTGCTGAATGGTAAAACATGTGAGGCTGAATACATCACCTTTAAAGCGGAGGATTTTGTTTCGCAAGCCCACCGTTTCAAAACCGAGATAGAAGACAATGTTTTTGAGGGTGATCAAATAAGCTTGAACCTACCCAATGTGAAAGGGCAGCTGCAATTTTCAAATACCGTGCCCTGGCCCAATAGCTGGTGTTCGCCTGGTATTATGGGGCCCTACGCGTTTGTGCCTTTTATGCAATGTTATCACGGTATACTAAGCATGGACCATAGTATATACGGCCAGCTCACAATTAATGGTACTGAAATTGATTTTACTGGTGGACGTGGTTACACGGAAAAAGACTGGGGGCGTTCATTTCCCAGCGCTTATATATGGATGCAATGCAACCACTTTGGCCAAGCGGGCATTTCTTTAAAGATGTCAATGGCCAACATACCCTGGTTGCGAAGTTCTTTTGTGGGCTTTATTGTAGGTTTGTATTACGAGGATAGGTTGATTCAGTTTACCACTTACAATAGCACTGTATTAACAAAATGCCTTGTGGATAAAAATGTGGTGCAAGTTGAATTGCGTAACAAAAAGTATCAGCTGCAAATTGTAGCTCAGCGCAGTGAAGCAACCGAACTGGCATCACCCATCAATGGGTTTATGGATGGGCGCATAAGCGAAAGCATGACTTCCACTGTTGATATCTGCCTTAAAACAAAAAACGGCGATGTGCTATTGCGCGAAACAGGCCGTAATGTGGGGCTTGAAGTTGCTGGTAAGGTAGAGCAGATTGTTACTTGAAGCCGCTGCTTGAGGTTATTTGCTAGTAAGGATCGCATCTTTACTTGGATTTTGCTAATAGAGGTGCAATCCGTAAAAACGGTTTTAATTTTATCAATACCGACTTGGCCTCTTTTAATAATTGTATACGTTTTAACGATAGCTTTAGTAAAAACGCGAAGTTGAGAGCTTGCTCGAAAATCACGCGCTTGCACTTAAGCTAGAGGTAAATAAGGATGCAATTATAAAAGTAGCCTTGAACTTTTTTCCTTAGTTTTTTAGTTCAAGCTAAAAAAGTAAGTTGGGTTTGGGCGAATAGCCCAAGGAAAGAGGGAATGATGAGATTACTACTTATTCCTCTTCTCATTCCAATGCCTGATAAACTTATCCATTGTAATAATACCAACAGGTCCTTGGTAGATACCACCTGTTTGTGTTCGGTCCTGCACCCTCACAGCAATGGTAATGGTTTTGGTGTTTTGATATAGGTGGGGAGGTATGGTATAGCCTCTTTCAGCTTTCCAGGCATCGCCATACACAAAAAAGTGGCTGTTACTTATTTCACCCGTTTGGCCTATCAGTTCCCCATTAACATACACCTCGTCCACATCATCAATTTTACCCAGCAATAGTACTAGTTTATCCTGCTTTAGTTCGCTAGGCAACGTTGTGGTTAAACGGTACCAGGCCATGCCATCGTAATCGTCGTAGCCTTGTTCTTCCCACGGACTTGGTACTTTTATCTCATCCCAGTTGGCATCGTTATAGGCAGCTTCTTTGTAATAGTTTTTATCCCCTGTTTTAAATTTCCAGTAGCCTTCTAAAGGCAGGTCGGTAATCAAAGGATTTAACTCTGCCCGTATACGAATGTTGCCAGATATAATGCCACCTTCGTTATAAGCGTCGTACACTCGCACGGCTATCACGTTGGTGTCATCGTATTTTATATGCTGAGCTGGTAATTCATAAAGTCGGTGTGCGTTGTAGGCGGTGTTAAAGTGCGGTGGAAAAGTACCAGATCCATCGATTAGCTCTCCATTCAAATACACTTGATCGGCATCATCGATGTATCCCAGGTCGAGCCACAATCGTTTATTTTTGGCGTCACTGGTAATTTTCACTTCACGTCGGTACCAGGCAAAACCATCGTAACCGTTAAAGCCCTGCTGTTCCCATGCCGACGGAACATGTATTTGCTCCCATTCGAAATGGTTGTAATGATAGCGGGCCCAGTCGCTATTGTCGCCAATGGAGAAGTACCATTGGCCATTAAGCGATTGGTAATCGCTCAGTTCCTGAGCCTTGTTGTTACCTGCAATGGTTAATAGCAGAAACAGCGTTGCAATGATATGATGTAGTGACTGTTTCATTATTAGTTATTTAACCATTCCCAAATAGTGTCAATAAAATCAGGCTCTTGCTTTGCCATCTTCTTAAATCGTTCGAATTGATCCTGGGTCATAATGCCAACAGGTCCTTCGTATATCCCTCCATCAATGCCGCTGTCGAAAACGCGTATCGCTATGGTGTTATCTTTTTTAACGAGGCTGGCGGGTATTTTATAGGCTCGCAATGTGCTGTATGCTTGATAGTGCCCATCAATGCCACGAGCCAATGATGACCTTAGGTTACCTGGAGATACACCTCCAATGCGGGTGCCATTAAACCATGTTTTGTCTTCATCATCAATTTTACCAAGTAAAAGAATGAGTTCTTGATGCAATAGATGTTCGGGTAAAGCAAATGATTTGCGGTACCAGGCTACACCATCGTAATCGGGCCAGCCTGCTTCTTCCCATTTAGCTGGTACTTCAATGGAGCTCCAATGCTCGTCGTTATAATTTATCTGCTCGGCATTATTTTGGTTGTGCACGGCAAATTTCCATTGGCCCGAAAGGTTAAGGGCCAGTAAATTATCAGCCAGGTTGGAATAGAGAGTGACTGGTCCACCTGTTATACCACCGTGATTGTACAAATCATACACACGAATGGCAATGGTGTTATTTCCGCTTTTCCAGTAACTCTGTGGTATGGTATAATTTCGTTGTGTGTTATATTCCGTTTGCGGATGAGGCGGGAGACCTCCTGTACGGCCTACAAAGCGACCATTTACAAATACTTCATCAGCATCATCAATACTACCTATGCGAAGTATCAGATCGTGCTGAGGCACTACATCTAAGCGAATAGTTTTTCGGTACCATGCAAAACCGTTGTAATCATTATAGCCTCTGGATTCCCATGCGCCAGGTACGCGTATTGTTTCCCAATTACTATCGTCAAAATGTGCTTCTTTCCATTGTTCATCGTCACCTATGGAGAACCTCCAAATACCCTCAAGGGATTGTTCTTCCTGAAGTATTTGGGAGTTGACCTTTGGGCCATTTGCCATAAGCAGGCAAATAAGAAGTACGATGTATTTTAGTGTTTTGGCTATCATTGTATTTGTTGACGATTAAAAGTAACTATTATCAGTGTTATTCCAAATAATATGTAATACTTGGCGAGTTTATTAGCCTATTCTTCGTGTTGGAAATTAACTGGGAATCGAACCATTTTACCTTGTAAAGATGAGTTGACAGCGTAAAATTCTTTTTCTGCAAACACAGCTTTTACGTACGCCATTAATTGCTCATCTTCGCCCACTACTTTGTGAAAGTTCAACTTGTTGTCTTTACCAACAATAAACTTAACGATTACACTCTCGCAGCAATCAGGCTTTAGGTAATCAAAACTAGGACCTCTTAAACTTTTTCTAAGTTCTTTGTTTAACTGCTTGCAACATTTTTTAATGGCTACTTCTTCTGGAGTGCGTGCCATACCGCTTGTACTTAATGCTACTAAAAGGACTACTACTGAAAAAAGATTTCTTGCTTTCATAACTTAATTGTTTGTGGTTATTAACTTAATTACAAAAGCAAATGTAGGGGGGCAATAACACCGCTTCATCACAGCCATGTCATCTGTTGTCATTAATTGTCATTTAATTGTCACGAAAAAGGAGGAGGTGTTGATTTATTGAAGAGTTGAGTTGAGATAAGTGGTTTGTGTAGAGTGTGATAGAGGATGTGTATGGCAATTGCATTTAACTTTTAATATTGTTTTATCTTGCGTTATACCGACATAAGCAACGCAGTTTGGGACCCATTGACATAAACGTAGGAGAGAAAAATTTGATACCAAGCTGTCAATTATTAAATTTTTCCCGTAGTGATGTCATAATGGGTAAACGAGTGCTTTAGTCGGCGGCCTTTTTCTCCCCTTTTTGGGCTGAAGGCAAAAAGGGGAAGCCTCAACGGCTTGAGTTGAAAAAAATAATCTCTTAAATCCGATTGCCGTGAGTCGAGATGTGGGTAATGTAATTGATGTCATCTTTTTTGCAATAGGTACATAAAGATGACATCAGTATAAGGTACTAAGCAAGCTGTAGATCATTTTTGCCGACTAGCTACTCAAACACGGCAAACATTTAAAACAAAGCTGTAAATCAACCGACCTCAGCAACGCAGCTTGGGACCCAATCTCATAAGTGGAGGGTAGAAAAATTTGGCTCGAAGCTGCAAATCTTTAAATTTTTCCCGAAGCGTTGAGTTTTTGGGTAAGCGAGTGGTCCAGTCGCGGCCTTTTTTGTTTCCGTTTTTGGGGCTGTTGCCAAAAATGAAAAGCCCTTGCGGCTAGAGCAAAGGTATAAACCTTAAATGCGCTTGCCCTAGCTACTCACTAAACGATACCCCATGCCATGCACCGTTAGTATAATCTGAGGCTCATTAGGATTTTCTTCTATTTTATGCCTCAGCTTAAGAATAAAGTTATCAATGGTACGAGCTGTTGGCTGAAAATCGTAGCCCCATACATTGTCCAATAAGCTATCGCGACTAATGGTGGCATTCTTATGCTTCAGAAAGTATTGTAGTATCTCAAATTCCTTACTGGTCATTTTAACCTCTTCTCCGTTTACACTAGCTGTGTAAGTGGTGAAGTTAACCGATAGTTTACCTATTGATATGAGGGCTTCTTTCTGAGTTGTTGTTTGTTTTTCAGTGCGCCTTAATACGGCCTTAACCCGCGCCATTAACTCGCGCAAACTAAAAGGTTTAGTCAGGTAATCATCACCACCTGATTCCAGACCAATAACCTTGTCTATCTCTTCGCCCTTGGCTGTTAAAAAGATGATGGGCGTTTCATTGTTCTCATGTCGTACTTTTTTACACACATCAAAACCACTCATAAGGGGTAGCATCACATCGAGTAATACCAGATCAAAGCCATCATTGAGAATCTTCTGAAGCCCTTCTTTACCGTCTGATGCTGTATCTACTTCATAACCTTCAAATTCCAGATTATCTTTGATGCCTGATTGCATATCGGGCTCGTCCTCAATAACTAATATGCGCTTCATGTTGTCTTTTTTGTTGGGTTATCGATGGGTAATAATAGTCTGAATTGACTGCCTTGTCCTTCGTTGCTGTCCACTTCAATTTTGCCATTATGACCTTTTATCAGGTGCATAACAATGCTTAAGCCAAGGCCTGAGCCTTTGGCATGATGGGCCAATGCTCCTTTGGTAACACGGTAAAATTTATCGAATATCAATTTCTGCTCTTTGGCCGATATGCCAATGCCTTTGTCGGCCACCTCAAGGTATTGATATGGTCCTTTGCTGTCACTTGATACGATAATGTTTTTATCCTGACCGCTGTATTTAATAGCATTATCGATGAGGTTAATCAAACATTCGGTAATGGCTTGCTTATCGCCTCTTATTGGAGATAGTGCTTCATTTAATTTAATTGTAACCTCAAATCCTTTTTCATTAAAGTGATAACGGTAATTACTCACCACTTCATCCACAATTTCATTTATTTTTATGGATGAAAAACTTAATTTTTGTCGTCCACTTTCAATGCGCGAAAAGTTAAGTATGTTGTTAACAATGCCTGATAAACGTTGGGTCTCGCGATAAATAATATCGTAGTATTTCTGTCGTTTGCTTTCATCTTTGAGCCTGCCAAGCTGCAAGGTTTCAGCATACATGCTGATGAGGGCCAGGGGAGTACGTATTTCATGCGATACATTGGATACAAAGTCGGATTTTACTTTGGCAAGATGCAACTCGCGGTTGACGTTGCGATAAAACAGCCAGGCACCTCCGATTAGCAAAAGGTCGACCAATATTAATAAACCAATGTTTTGTGTTGCACGGTTATTGGCCAGCTCACTTATGCTAATGCCTTTGGGTTGTATGCCCAGGTTATAATCGGGTAACAACCAAATAGCCTGTTCCTTTACTACCTCTTCTGGTGCATCGTTCAATTGACTGCAGGCTATTAGCTCGTTTGTTTTTTTATGACGTACTACAATAATTAAATCATCACCCGCAGTCATTTGTATACGTGGCGAGAGTGCTTCTCCAATAAATTTCTGGGCATCTAAAAGCAATAGGTTGAGGTAGGGCTTGTTTTGTTCCTGGGTAATAAAAACCAACATGGTAAGGTGTTGCTTATATTCCAGGTCGATGCCAATAATTTTACGATAGCCGCTTTTAATATATCGTTGTAACTGTTGTATATCTGATTGTTTAGTCTTCAGTTGTGTTTTAATCTCCTGCTGTAAACTGTCATTTTTAATGATGAAATTATTAAAGCGCAGTGAGGTGGAATCAATCGGATGTAATATAAATGAATGAACATGTGCTAACTCATTCATGGGTACTTCGTACGTTGTTTGGTGGTCCGATGCATGAAACTCTTTGTAAAACTGGTTAATCCAATTGTTGGTAATATCATCGGTGTATTGGTTAATGGAGTAGAGGACTGACTCGAGCTGCTTGGTGTAGATTGTTTCAATAACTTCTTCCTGATCGTTGAGCGTTAATAGCTCAATGGCCGTAAAAAGTGATGTTGGAATAACGAGTAGCAAGCCAACAATTAACCAGGGTTTTATGATGAAGCGTTTTGACATTAAAATATGGGTAAGTTCGTTTATCGTATCTTTGCGTTACTCGTTGATGGCCACAAGCTAGTAGCTATTCTATCTGTCTAAAAATCTAATATATAACAATCTAATCTGGTATTTTAATATGCTCAGGCTCTTCCTCCTGGAAATGCCTCATTTCGTCGATAACCAATTGCATATCGCTCAAAAACGCCTGATTACAGCCTTTTTGTTTGGCAATTTCCAGGTAGGCCTCCATGGCTTCCACAGCACAAACATCGGTGCCCGATATCACAAAGGCGGGCCAATCATTTTTAAGGCATTTGGTTAATATGGCTTTTTGATCTTTCATAGGCAGTAAATAGAAATCTAAAATAGGAATTATCTAAAATATTTGAGCATTAGTACTTCATGGTTATTCATCACCTTTTGGTAGTTCCATGGTGTAATGGGGGATGCCATCCTCCAGGTATTCATCAGAAATAATTTTATATCCCAGGCTAAGGTAAAATGCCTTTAAATATTTCTGTGCACTAATCTTAAGGCTTTCACTTTGCCATTGTTTAAAGGCCCACTCGCCAGCTTGTTGCATTACTTCTCGCGCTAATCCTTTAAAGCGATAATTTTTATGCACAACCAGGCGCCCTATCGATGCCGTTTCAAAACGTGTGTTGGCAGGCAAAATACGAGTATAAGCTATAACGTGGTCATCTTCAGTCACTATCAGGTGGTGGGCCTGCTCATCAAGGCCATCTATGTCGTTGTAAACACAATTTTGCTCAACCACAAATATTTCTGCTCGTAGTTGGAGTAGTTGGTATAAGTCTTTTAAGCTTAAATCGCTAAAGCGGGTAATTTTCGTGTGCATATTCTGGAACCTCAGGTTTAATGAAGCATGAATATACTTTTTTTGAAAGGGGTAAGCAAAGTTTTAACGATGTGTTGTGTTTTTTGTATCATTTGCATCCTAAACGTTTTTGTAAAATATGGTGAACGACTAGTATTATCTCGGCCTCAGCCAGTGAACCAAAAAAACAGGATTGAAATAACGATTAAGAACTGTTTTTTTGTTTGAGACTTTTGTAGGAACAAAAAAGTCGAGTTTAAAACAATTTCAGTTATGAAACCTAGTTTTTTGTGAGAATTGGAGCAAAGCGGAAAACATGAGCTCATATAAAACTGACACTACAGTGAACTAATTGGGTGCAGCCGACGGACTTTTTGCCAACTTTTTTGACTGTAGAATTGGAGTGCAACGTAAATCATGAACTCCAAATAAAACTAACAAAATAGTGAACTAAAAAAGTTGGAGCCATCGCGGCTTTAGCGAAAAAGTCATAAGGACAAAATTGTTTTGTACTTACCATTAACTCCACTACTTCTGTTTAAGTCGCGTTATATTCACCATGTAAATACCTCCAAACACCACCAGGCCGCCAATAATTTGCCAGCTAGTGAGCGCCTCGTTAAGAATAAAAAAGGCCGCTATGGCCGTAATAACAGGTTGACCTAACAAAGTGGGCGATACCGTAGTTGCTTTCAGGTGGCCTTGCGAGTAATTAATCAAGGTCCACCCACCCACATGCACGCCAATGCCATATATTAGCCATATAATCCAGGTTGAGTTGCTATATCCTGTAAATGAATAATCGTTATTGAGTAAGATAATAGTGCCTACAGTAAACGTGGCGGCAAGGCTACTAATGGATAAATAGAGTAGTGTGCTCATCATGGCTCGCCCTTGTTGCGTAAATAGATGGTAGATACCGTAAAAAACACCTGCTATCAGACTGATGATAATACCAGCGAACAGACCATCGCTATTACTGAAGCTACGCCATGCCATCAAAATGGTACCTCCAATGGTAATGGATAATCCAATCCAAAAACCTTTACGTTGTTTTTCTTTGAAGAAGAGCAAAGCCCCTATTCCGACCCAAACAGGTGCCAGGTTAGCCATTAAAGTAGGAATGGTAGCGTTACTGATTTCAATGCTCCACGACCATAAGCCTGTATCAATACCAAAGGCAATGCCTCCCAATAGTGGCATCCACAAGGCTTTGGCTGATAATTGCTGAACCTTTTTCCATTGAGCGGCCAGTGGTAAGATAAGTACGAGGCTGGCGATACCAACTCTGTAAAAAGCTGTAACCATACCAGGAGCGTCGGCTGATTTGATGAGTATCGCCGAGAACCCAATGATTAACAAACCTGTAAACAAGGCTAGGTATGCTTTTATGCTTGATGCCTGTTGTTGCATATCACTAATTTATGTGCTAAGGTAGCGGGTTCAACCTAATAGAAACATGATTTTACTCGTGTTCATAGATAATGAAAGGCAATCAGACGAGAGCTATTTTTTTGACTTACTATAGTTGGAGATGATTGAATAGCTATACAAAGCCAAGGCAACCCAGATAGCAGCAAAAGCTACTTGTTTTTCTTTCGGAAACCCTTCTTTGTACATGAAGATGCCTAAGAATAACATAATGGTAGGGCCAATGTATTGCATAAAACCTACTGATGTTAATGAAATGCGTTTGGCACCCTGGCCAAACCAGTAGAGTGGCATGGTAGTAGCTACACCTGCCATAATCAGCAGAAAATCGGTTGTGAAACTTTCGTTAAACAAATGGCCCTGACCACTTACCATTCCCCAAATAATATAGGCAAGCGCAAAAGGTGTTAACACCATGGTTTCAATGGCCAGTGCAGGCATGGCTTCTACGCCACTCATTTTCTTAAGTAAGCCATAAACGCCAAACGATGCCGCCAGATAAATCGATATCCAGGGAAAACTACCATAATCAACTGTGAGGTAGGTAACAGATGCTGCTGCTAATAAAAGGGCAATAAGTTGAATGCGTGTCAGGCGTTCCTTTAAAAAAACAATGCCCAAAAGTACATTGAGTAAGGGCGTGATATAATATCCCAGACTGGCTTCTACGATGTGATTGATATTAACGGCATAGATATATATGCCCCAGTTGCTACCAACCAAAATACCAGCAATAGCCAAGGTTCCAAGTGCTTTCTTATCACGAAAGATATGACCGAGCTTCAAACTTTTTTTGACAAACAAGAATAGCAATACAAAAATGAGAGACCAGAAAATACGGTGCGACAATATTTCCAAGGCAGGAATGTGGCTTAACCATTTCCAATAAATTGGCAATAAACCCCAGGTTACAAATGCTTGGAGTGTATAAATAAAGCCAGCTGCTTGACCATGTTTTTCTTCCATGTGGTAGGTATTAGGTCGGCAAAGGTAGTTAAATATCTTGGTAGAATGCCTCGCGATAAAAAGGGCGGACTATTGGTATTTCCCCTTTCGATTATGCGCATAAATTATGCGTTTTTGTATCCACAGTTACTCATCGCCAGGTGTGTAATTTAGTTGATGAAAAACCTGTTGCTTGTAATTTCTCCCTATGGGTAGGTTTTTATCTGCAATGGCAATGGTAGTAGCAGTAAAGCCACTAATGTGGTGGATAGATACGATAAATGAACGATGGATACGCATGAAATGGTTTTCATTCAGCATGTTTTCAATAGACGATAAGGTCTGTCGGGCATGTATGGTACGATCTGCGGTGTGAATATTCACATAATCTTTTAAACTCTCAACAAACACAATGTCCTTGAGTAGCACCTTGTGAACCATTTTACCAGTACGGATATACATAAAGTCGTTGTCGTCTCCGTTGGACTTAGAATGGTGCAGTTCAATGTCGCGTGGTTGTTGTTCAAAAAACTTGTTTACCGCTTTAATAAATCGCTCAAAAGAAATGGGTTTCATCAGGTAATCAACAATGTCCAATTCATAACCTTCAAGGGCATATTCTTTATAAGCGGTGGTAAGTATCACTTTGGGTGGGTTGCGTAAGGAGCGCAAAAACTCCAAGCCTGTTAAGCCTGGCATTTGAATATCTAAAAACAAGAGATCAATTTTTTTGCTGCGCAAGAGTTCAAAGGCATCGGCTGCACGATGACAGGTGGCTACCACGTTTAAGGAATCCAGTTTATCAACATGGCTTTTTATAACCTCTACCGCCAACGGTTCGTCATCAATAATCAAACAATTAACCCGCATTATCTTGCATTATTTTAAGTTGAACATCAAAGTATCCTTCTTTTGTGTTGATGGAGAAAGCGTGTTGCTGAGGATAGATTAACTCCAAACGACGTCTAACATTTTTTAACCCCAAACCTTCGGTAAAGTCATGTAACTCATCAGCCAATGTATTTTTAACGCGTAGGTTCAGGAAATCATCACTAATATTCAGGTGGATGAGTATGTCAACCTGTTTGTTACTCTGGATTATCCCATGTTTAAAGCAGTTTTCAATAATGGGTAATAAGAGCAGAGGCGCAATGACTTTATTGCTTGGGTCGCCTGTTAGTTGATGATCGATATTCACCACGTTTTTATCATGCCTGATGCTTTGCAGTTCAATGTAGTTCGTTAAAAAGGTCAGCTCTTTTGATAAGGGAACAAATTTTTCGCCACATTCATACAACATATAGCGCAATAAATCACTTAAGCGAATAACCACATCGGGTGCTTCATCTGCTTTTTTAAGCGTTAGAGCGTACAAGTTGTTAAGGGTATTAAATAAGAAGTGTGGGTGTATCTGTGTTTTTAAAAAGTTAAGTTCGGCCTGTTGCTTTTGCGAAAGAAGATCCTGCTTCTGACTTTGATCCATAAACCACACCTTAAATAATTTAATGGTAGCGGCCAATGCGGGAACCTCGTAATTAGTAACTGCAGCCACAATTATTTTTGGCCAGTAAAAAACAGGGAATTCTCCTTCCAAACCAAAGAATGGAATGTTGTAATAGAGCATCCATATCATAAAACCGTAAAACAGCGCATGGATGGCTGAAAACGCAAAAAACAGATGGTAGCGCTTTTTTAATAAGTAAGGTATTATCAGGTAGATGAAGCTGTAGGCGCCAATCATTCTCACAGGGAGAAATATGAGGTTGGACTTGAATTCAAAGGCATAGTTTTGTGAATATTCGCCATAGGAAAGGGAATAGAAAAGGTAGGAGACAAGCCAGAAAAGGAGGTGCCATAGCCAACGATGCTTGAATATGATGTGTTGATTGGTTTTTTGCATTACACAGATTATTTGGATTAAAAGTATTAATAAGCCTAACTATCTCCAACTGCCAGCGACAAAATACTGAATTATGTCGACCAACAACGACAAGGGCACTTTGGGTGTATTGGTAAAGTGATTTTTTACTGTTTGTCTTACTTTTTAGGTTGTTTATCCTGCATAAAAAGCAGCAGTATGGATGCATTATATATTCGCAGATAACAACTCAAACAACCATGCGAATTATCTATTTATCCATTTTCATTATTACAAGTTTTGTGGCCAAATGCTATGGGCAGGCACCAGGACTTAATCGTGTACATATTACTAAAACCAATGAAACATTTGTAATTGATGGTGTACTGGATGAAGCAGGATGGGATAAGGCACGCTTGATTGATGAGTTCTGGCAGCACTGGCCAAACGATACCATACCTTCGGAAGTAAAAACTGAAGTGCGCATAGCCTATGGCGAATCGCATATTTATGTTGGTGCCATTTGCTATGAGGAAAATCCATCGCCTGTGGTGCTATCTATGCGTCGCGACGATGAGGGGAATTATTGGCGAAGCGATGCCTTTTGTGTATCGATGGATCCGAATAATAATGATAAGAACGGTTACATATTTGGTTTAAATGCCGCAGGAGTTCAGCTTGATGGTACTTTGTCGCAACGTGGCGCTAATCCATATCTCGACCCATTTTGGGATGAGTTTTGGGAGGGAGAAGCGCGCGTAGTCGAGCATGGCTATGTTTACGAAATGGCCATTCCTTTTAGCTCCATTAAGTTTAATGAAGAAAATGCTGATTGGGGTTTTAACTTCATTAGAAACGATATGAAGCGGGCCGCCTATGATATTTGGTCGCGTTTTCCAATGGCCTTTTCGGGTTTGGACTTTGGTTATAATGGAGAAGTTTTTTTTAAAGATGATGTACCAGAGCAAACGGGCAGTCAGGTAGTAATTATTCCATCGGTATCAGGTGGTGTTTTACGCAATTTTGAAGACAATGAGCCATTAAAAGGCAGCCTTACAGGAGGTGTGGATGCTAAAATGTCAATCGGCTCCGATCTATCCTTGGATGTATCGGTATATCCCGATTTTTCAACTGTTTATGTGGATAGGCAATACATCGATTTTTATCGCTTTGAATATTATTTGCCAGAAATGCGTTCTTTCTTTTTGGAGAATGGTGATTTGTTTTCTGACTTTGGTTCCTACTCCGATCACACAACCGTGGCCAGTGATAACCGCATAAAACCTTTGTATACAAGACGAATTGGTATGTATGATTGGGATTATGTGCCCATGGTGTATGGCACTCGTTTTTCGGGTAACGTAAGTGATGATGTGCGTGTTGGTCTCTTAAATGTAACCAACGAAGCCTATGAGGATAGACCTTCACAAAACTATTCAGCAGCTTCGTTTCAGTGGGGTGTTTTTAAGCGTTCGGCTATTAAAGGTGTGTTTACTAATCGACAATCGTTATACGATGGAATTAAGTTTGACGACACGGACTTTAATCGCACTGCAGGTCTGGAGTTTGATTACATGAATACAACTGGTAGCTGGACTGGCAGCATAAAGTATCATTATAGTTTTAATCCTGAAAAATACACCAATGCTCACATGGCAGGAGGTGAATTAAATTACGCATCTACTAAACTAAGGGTTAACAATAAAGTGTATCAAGTGGGTAATAATTACATAGCCGATATGGGTTTTGTTCCTCGTTTGTATCATAAAAACGATGTGGATGATACCGAATTTCGACAAGGCTTTACCGAGCTGACCAATTTTACAAGTATGTTGTTTTATCCCAAGAGTAATACATTTTTGTACCTCACGCCAGGTCATCGTTTTAGTGTGTTTACTAACCTAAATGGCGAAGTCAATGATTTTATTGGAACATTCAATTTATGGGGTGAGTTTACAGGTCGTAGTGCCTTTAATATTTTTCTTAATTACGAACAAGCTACGTTGTTGGCTCCACGCGATATTTTGCACAACGATAAACCTCTGGATAGTGGCACCTATAATTTTCAGAGTTTAGGAGCTTATTGGGCTAGCGATGCCCGGAAGCGCTATCAGGTATCGTCAACTATTGAACATGGAACCTTTTACAATGGACAAAAAACGACGGCGCAATTGGGAATGAGTTATCGAGTGCAGCCGTGGGGGCGTTTTTTATTGGATTATAATTTTTGTCGACTCGATTTTCCGGAGCCACAAGGTCTGGAAAACTATCATTTGGCTGCTCTTACTTCAGAAGTGGCTTTTCATAAAGACCTTAACTGGACAACCTTGGTGCAATACAATACACAACAAGACAACATGAATATCAATAGCATGATTCAATGGCGTTTTCGTCCGATGAGTGATTTTTTTATTGTGGTGAAAGAGGATTTTGAAGCGGGTAGCTTTAGTAACAAACGTTTTCAAGTCAATTTTAAATTGAGGTATTGGCTTAATCTGTAATGCAATTTCAATAATGTGAGAAGTAGCAACGGCTACTGAATAGTTGAATTCAAGGCAGTCATCTTTTTGTGGATTTTGATGGCTGCCTTTGGTTAAACGATGATCAAATCAAAATCAAGAACCTGTTCTCGTGGTGGAGAGCAGGTTTTTTTATTCCTGAAATCCATAACGGTTATTTATTAATTCTAAATCGAGAGCCTTATTGATCCATATGATAAAAACGATAATAAATGCAATGGAGATACTTAAAACAATGACTTTTTTAAATAACAGACGTTTGTTCTCTTTTATTAATTTAAGTCGAAGGGTTTGTAATTCCTCCTTACTCATTTTTTTATCATGTCTGGTATGTTGACGGTACCCTTTGGCAACTCGTTTATTAAAACCAGAGAAAAATTTATCTCGTTTCTTAAGTAAATTTCTATTGTTACGCAGCGATTGAATCATTGCAAATACATGGCCGGCTGAAGACATATGAATGGTTTATGTGTGGGTAAATGATAATTATATGATGCTTGTAAGTATGTGTTAATCACAAACCACTGGGAATTCAGGATGATTAGCCAAGTGAACCAATTCTTTTATTTGCGACTCAAGAATTCGGTCAGTAGATAATGGAGGTAAGCTATTCAAATTAAACCATCGTGCCTCATCAATATCAAAATTACCCCTTAACTTACCGCCAGTAGGAATGCATAAAAACATAATTTTATAAACATACCAAGGCTGGGGTGGATGTGGGTGGCATCGTTTATCGTATATGGCCAATACACGTTCAACTTTAGCTTCAATGCCTGTTTCTTCTTCCACTTCCTTAACCACCACTTCTGATGGGCTATGACCAATGTCGGCCCAACCACCAGGAATCGACCATAGACCATCCATTTTCTCTTTGGCCATTAATATTTCTCCATCCTCATTCAATATTAATGCACGCACATCAACTTTGGGAGTAGGGTATTCCTTGGGAGGTAGGTAATAGGTGTCAAATGCCTTAATGGGTTCATTGGCAATGGCTGCCATTAGTTCTTTGCTCAAATCAACCAGCTCTTGGTTACGCTCTACTTCGTAACCATTTTGAGCGTACACCAAACCTGTTTCAGCTAAAGCTTTTATCTTTTTAAAAGTGTTGAGGTAGTCCATTTTATTTATTTACGATTAGGTTTATTGATACAAGATTTCAATTTCTTTTGGATTATGTGCTATGTATGAGCATGTTTTATTGGCCATTATATCCTTAATATACAAGAATATTTAACACACTTTATAACTTCGCTTGGTTGCACTCCTAATTAATTACGTACCTTTGCACAATATTTAAAAAGAATAGTATTTGATATTTCTTTGATTTTGAGTCCTCTCATCGTGCAGTTCCTGCATTTCAAATCTTCAATTCTCGTCTTTTTTAATAAGATATGTGACACGCTGAATGTGTCGTAGTTTAATTTTTTATAGATTTTATATGAATATTTTTATTGCTGGTCTAACAGACAACATCTATGATGAAGATTTGCAGGACCTATTTGAAGAGTACGGAGAGGTAACATCCGCAAAAGTTATCAAAGATCGTGAAACTAGAAAATCACGAGGATTTGGCTTTGTTGAAATGTCAGATGATGCAGCCGCTAAAAAAGCTATTAAAGAGCTTGATCGTGCTGAGTACGATGGCAAAATCATCAATATCAAAGAAGCTCGCCCAAAAGAAGGTGGTAACGGTGGACGCCAAGGTGGTGGTAACCGCGGTGGTAACCGTCGTCGTTAATACAGCTTAAACTAAGCGATATAACAAAGCCTGAACAACTAATTGTTCAGGCTTGTTGTATCTATTGGTATTGTAATAGATACAACAAAGCCTGAGTTATAATTAGCCCAGGCTTCGAAATGTTTTTTTCAGTTGCTTCTTAAGCTTTTGACTTTAGAATAAGTTTATCGTAGATAAACAAAGCAACAGCAGCACTTACTGCAATTCCTGCATACAACATCCATATTTTAGATGGGTTGTAGTTAACCCAAATAAAGTTAGTTAATTCAGAATTGTTCATGCCCATCATCTCTGCGGCTTTATTCCAATAATCATTCTTGGTAAAAGTATCTGACACATCAGGGATTTCTAATCCTCGTTTGGCAACTTCTTGTTTTAGTAGGTATAGTTTACCAGCTGCTTTGTCGTAGATATCGCCAGATACCACACCAGCTAACTGGTGACCAACAGCGATAGGCAAAAATGAGGTACCCATGTAAAGTGCCTTTTTATCGGCAGGAGCAATGCTGCCAACGTACTCGGTAAACTTCGGACTACTGGCCATCTCTCCAATACTGAAGATTAGCACCCCAAGTATAATGAAGAAACTATTTTGAAATGCGAACATCATTCCTACACCAATTGCTAATACCAAAATACCACTCATCATAGCATTTAGAGGTTTGTAACGCATTACAATTCCAGAGATCCAAATCTGGAAGATGATGATAAAAAAGGCATCAAAACTACCAATGGTAACAGCAGTAATGGTTCCCTCAGGTGTGCCAATGCTTTCTGCTAACCACGGCCACACCGCATGCAATGAGTTGTATAAATTCGATGTATCAACCCAATCATCCACAAAAACAGGAAATGCATAATAAAGTTGGTTGAAGGCAGTCCAGAATGCTACCATTATCAACAGAAATAGAACGTATTTGAAATTACTAAGGGTAACTCCAATGTTACGTAAAGACTGCAAAAATATTTGACTTAAAGGTTCTTTGTCGTTACCTCCTTCACGCCCTGGCTCTTTAAAGAAAAAGAATACAAAGATGTAATTGATTGAAATGGTAATCATTGAAATGTAGAAAACCCAATCCCAACTTTTTTGGTAAATGGCACCCGCAATAAATGGACCTATAAAACCACCAATGTTAATCATCATATAAAAGATTCCAAAACCAATGGATGCGGTTTCTGATGAGGTTGTTTTAGAAATCATAGCGGATATGATTGGCTTAAACAGCGCACCTGCAACGGCTAAATAAATATATGCTGCAAACACTAAGGTGAATGAGTTAAAAGTCGCCACCATCCAATAACCACTTACATACATGGCATATGATAAGATGAGGATCTTTTTGTATCCCACTCGGTCGGCAATTGCTCCGGTAAATAATGGCAATAGGTATAAAAGCATGGAACCTGTACCCATAATGGTACCTTTTTCTGCAGATGTGAACCCCAAGGCTCCTGTATCTTTTGAGCCAACCAGGTAAAGTGCAAAGGCCATGTAAAAGCCATACCAAGCCCATCTTTCAAAAAGCTCCATAGTATTGGATACCCAAAATACCTTTGGAAAGCTTTTAATCGTTTTTGTAATTCCCGACATATTGTATTTGTTTTATATTTTCAAGAAACGGCTAAAATAGCTTCTTTAGTGTATAAAGCAAATGGAATTAGTCAGTTTGTGAGGTGAATGCTGTTTTTTGCGCCGCTAAATAGGCTGTTGTGAAAATTAACTTGACACGTTTTTCCATTTCAGCATAGTCAATTTTATCCGGTGTGTCACTTGGTTTATGGTAATCGGCATGCAGGCCACTGAAAAAGCCCATAACCGGGATGCCCCTTCGATGAAAAGCGTAATGATCAGATAACCTTAAAAAGTTTCCAAAGCCATGACTTTGGTTATAGTCGTATTGAATGCTCAATGGCTCCAACATGTTATTGGCCACATGTAACAGGGAGTCAAACTCGGGATAGTGGTTATTACCAATGGTATAGATGTAATTGGACTTATGGGTGGAATCAATGCGGCCAATCATATCAATGTTGATGTTCGCCTTTATGTCGTAACCATGCTCTTGTGGATGGTCGGCAAAATAAAACGCACCTAGTAAGCCTTTTTCTTCTCCCGTGGTGCATAAGAAAATAATGTTTTTATCGAGTTTTCCCTTGAGAGGAGACAAGGCTTTGGCCAACTCCATAACTGCGGCTGTACCTGAACTATTATCATCGGCTCCTACGTTAATGCCATTGTAGCCTTCGCCAATATGGTCGTAATGAGCAGAAATAACTACAGCATCTTTTGTTTTGCCTTTTCCTGGGAGGTAGGCAGCTACATTATTAGCATTGGCTTTTTCAATTATAAGAGGACAGGCAAGTGATAGTTGGGCAGTAGTTAGGCGTTTAATCTGTTTCGCATTTAAATGTTGAAGACTATCTATCGATAGCTGAAAAAGTTCTTCGGCAACACTTTGATCAGCAGCAAAAGCTTTAATAATGGTTTTGCTAAAAATAGGTTTCTTTCTGCCAATGGATAATTGTTGGTGTTTATTTTTCATCTGCTCAGAAAGTTGATCAAAGGCATCTGGATCAGTTTTATGAACCATCACAATTGCCACAGCTCCATTTTGTCGTGTGCGATTAGCAATCTTGTACCAACTTTTCAGGTTATTCACCAGAGCAAAAGCAACTTTCCCTTCAAGTTTTAATTTACTAACGATAGAGTCTGATCCATTGCCAATAAAAATACAATCAACATCATTAATAGGATCAAGTGGAGCAGAACTCAAATAAACCATGTTACCATAGTTGTTTAATTGAATTTGCTGGCTAGAGAAGTTAAACTGGCCCCAACGCCAGCTCCATAAACCTATTGCTTGCAGAAATGTTGTGTCATTATACGGTTTAAGACCATATTCTTCAAAATGTGTTTGTATGTATTTGGCTGCTTTATGCTCTCCATCTGTACCTGTTTCTCTTCCTTTTAAACTGTCTGAGGCAAGAATATAAACATGCTCTTTTAAGCTAGAGGCTGTCACAGAATTTAAGTACTTATCTTTAAACTTAGGTGATTGTGCATACGATGCAGAAAGAAAGAGACAAGAAATAACGAATAGTAAAGCGATCTTCATATTCTAAAGTTTAAGGAATACGTTTCTATAGCTGTTTTAAATATAATATTTTTAAGACGATATAAAACAAAAAAAACCGGCGGATGCCGGTTTTATGTAGTTAAGTGTATTCTCTTTAAAATCGCTTGCCAATGCTTAAGCCATAGGCGTATGCACTATATTCCTGTTTAAAATCAAAACTGAACGCCGGCGTTATTTCCCAACCCTTTTCGATGGCAACCTCATACTCAAATCCTGCTTTTATAACCCAAAAACGTTCAGTATTATTTTGCTTGAATTCCCACTCTACACCTGGTCCGGCAAATATGCCGAAACGATGAAAGGGTTTGTATTTTGCTACCGCTGCAAGAACTACAATATTATTACGCTCTAAGTCATCATGATTATCTGTTTGAATATAATATTGATCCAATTCCACATCGATGATTGCCCCGAAATCCCACTTTTTATTCAAGGTGTAGTAATAATCAATACCAATTGTTGGTACCCACTTACCCGTGCTCTGTTCATGTGTTTCATGCTCGTAAAAAGCAGATGGAACATGTGTAAATCCCGTGTACAACGATAGCTTGTGCTTACCATGCACATGTTCCTCCGTTGAATGTTCTGTAGCTTCACTACTGTGTCTGTCCTCTTCGTGGTGTTGAGCCATGCTAATAAAAGAAAAGCACGTCAATACCAAAATGAATACTTGTTTCATTTTCTAGTTAATTAATTAGTTATGTTCATGTGTAGGGAGGGATTTGAGGGCTATTGCTTTAATATTTGTTGCCGAGTATTATTCCATTAATTAATCCATTGACTATGGCGCTTCCAATATCATCGACTCCATGTGGGTTGTAGCTGTCACGAGGTCTGTTTATTCCAAGTAAGCTAATGGTGCCGCCTGGGTAGTATGCCTTGTAGGGCAGTGCCTGTGTAGTTTCGTTTTGGTTAATATGAAACTGCTCGTACATGCCTGCCTGGTTGAATACGTAAAAAGCTTGATTGTTGCTGAGAAGGTCTGCTGTGTTGAGCTTGAGAGCTGCAGGCTTGTATTCCAGTTTTAGCTGGAGGTTTATTTCTGTGCTTTGTTGAATGCTATCAGGACTTGTTGAGTATTGAGCTAAACAGTACCAATTAAAGGTGCAAAAACACAATGTGAGTAATAATAGTTTGCCACTAAACATAGGAAATGGTTTTAGGTTTAGCGGCAAAGTTAGCTATTAATTTAATGAAATGATACTATGTTCTACTTTTGAATAATGAATTATAATCGATGTAATAAAGTACCTTAAAAGATACATTGTTTATTTGTGGACTGTTTCTTACAATCTCTAAATTATCCTTATAGTTGGTTATTGGCTCTTCATCAATGGTGAAAATTGAGTTTTTCCATCCAAGTCTCATTTCTGAGCCAGGCGCAAACACCCAACGTAATACCATGTCCACGTTGAAAGCATTAAAATTACTATCATGGTTTTCGTCATACTCCTCATTTGGTAAAAGTGTACCATCGTCCTGAAGTAGGTAAAAAGCTTTGTTTTCAACACTTGACCAATAGTGTCGTCCCCTCAAGCGCAAGCTTAACTTATTATTGAAGGTATACGCCATTTCTAACACATTTTCTATGGTTCCCAAATCGCGTTGAGCAAAGTTAATGGTATCCTGTGCTTCATTTTTACTCACATAACCGTAGTCATTTTCTTCTATGTTATAGCCGAGCTCATAGTCAATGGCTAATTTTTGCCCGATTCTCCATATTAGGCCAGTTCCCATCCAGTTCCCAGACTGGCTGCGCTCCGGTCTTCCAAAGCCTCCGTAATAAGCATAAGCACTTAGTTTGTTAGTTTGATCGGTATTAACACCTATGCGATAGCGGTATCCTTGAGGTTTAAAAAAGTACCGCCCCTCAACACGTGGTTCATCAAAGTTATGCTCGTCTGACATCCATCCTGTAAAGAGTTCAAAGCCATAGTTATTCATGAATTGCCATTCGGTGTACAAACTTACGTCTTGATTCTTAACCTCAAAAGGTTCCATGGCCATGTCATTTTTAACCATGATGCGAGCCATCATGTTTCTGAAAATACTAAAAGGATCTACCTGCTGAAATCGAAGGTAAACATCGGTGTCAAAAAGATTATTTCTTCGTAGATATCCCATGTCATTGGGGTTGTAATCAGCTGAGTATGCCTCCTGAGATGCACCATACTGCCAGCGTCCACTGTTTTTAGCCAATTCAACTTCGGTAAACCAACCAGTTTCTTTTTCTGTGGCTCCGCGGTGGCTAATTCCTCCTTTACCGCTAATCGCATAGCTTAGACTTTTATCTCTAAACTGAAATTCAGTGGCAGTTACATTGGCCATAAACGGATTGTCGTACATGGCCATGTTCGTATTAATAAGGCTGATGTATGAGTTGTTTTTTAAGGATTGATCAATAACAGATACATTGTAGTTGGTGAAAGGTTGAATAAGAACATCGCGTTGATGACCCGTAAGCGTATCTTGTAATGTAGCATATGAATTGAGCGACATGGCATTTAAAAAACCAACAGCAAAACCGTTTTTGCTTCTGCCCGATACCTTTGTTGCATTTACTAATTGTACTTCGGATGGTCTTTCACTAATAATTTCATTTTCTTCAAGAGCATTGTTGGCATCTCCACTAAATTTAGGTCGGTTACCAATTCGTCGCGAATAAAAAACATCGGCTCTGTCAAAAAGCTCCATGCCTTCGGTGAAGAATTGTCGCCTTTCATCGTAATAGATTTCGTACGGCGAAAGGTTGAGTTCTCTGTCATCTGATTGTGTTTGACCAAAATCGGGAATCAGCATCATGTCCAATGTATAACTTTCATTGATGCCATACTTTAAATCCAAGCCACCTTTGTAAATAAAGTTCGTTTCATCACTGTATTCGTTGCGTTCCAAGTAAGTAGCTAGATAGGGCGAAAAAGATAAACGTGCGGGAGGTTTAATGCTTTCTATTCCCGATAACTCTCCCTGTTGATGTATCCAACCCGAAACATTTCTATCAATAAAATTCCAGGAACTGTTTGAATTGTAACGCCTGATATTACGGAACATATTTAAGCCCCAAAGGTGAACGTCTTTCTCAGGAAAGCGAATGGCCGAATAAGGAATGCGCATTTCAATAACCCATCCCTCCTCTGTTATGCGGGTTTTACTTTCCCAAACTGCATCCCAGTTTGAATCTTCTCTATCACGATCACTTTTAATAGCTTTTATATCGGTTTGAACGCCAGCTGGTGTAAGGTAAAAACCGTAGGATAGCTGTCCCTCGTTGTATGGGTCGATGTAAACGCCAAAATAGTCAGACATGCCAATGTCATCTCTTTCGCTTAAATAGTTGTAGATGCTATCGGGAGCAGAATCGTATAACATGGCGCCAACATAAATGGCTTGTTGGTCATAAAAATACCATACCTCTGATGGCTGCATGGCAGGACTACCGTTATAGGGCTCTAGCTGAACGAAGTCGACTGCTCCACGATTGTTTTGATAGTAACTTTCAGATAGCTGCCCATCAATTTTAATGGGAGTGTCAATGTATGTAGCAATGGTATTTTTCTTTTGCGATAATGCATTGCAGGCCACAATTATGGCTATGATAAGCAGTAGCTTAGATTTCATTCAATTACTCTGGTATAATGTGTGATTAATGGACGACCGAATTTACCAAAAAAATAAGACAAGTAGAAGTTAAGGACTTGTTAATATTCTTGATAAACAAGTATCACGAAATATTCAGCAGTAAATAGATCTTTAGACTGAATGAGTGCAGTCTAACAAGCATCAAATTTATTATATTTGTGCTTCAATTTTGAACACGAAGTAAAATACAGGTTGTAATAGACCATTAAATAATCGCTTACCATGAATTTTGTTGAAGAACTTAAATGGCGTGGCATGATCCACGATGTAATGCCTGGTACTGAGGAGCAACTGAAAAAAGAAATGACATCTGCTTATGTGGGGATTGATCCAACAGCTGACTCATTACACATTGGTCACCTTGTGGGGGTAATGATGTTAAAGCATTTTCAGTCATGCGGGCACAAGCCATTGGTTTTGGTAGGCGGAGCAACTGGTATGATTGGAGATCCTTCAGGGAAATCCCAGGAACGTAATTTACTTGATGAAGAGTCATTGCGTCACAATCAGGATTGTTTGAAAAAGCAATTGGCCCTGTTTCTTGATTTCGATTCTTCGTTACCTAACGGTGCTGAGTTGGTGAATAACTACGATTGGATGAAGGATTTTTCATTTCTGGATTTTATTCGTGATATCGGCAAGCACATTACGGTAAACTATATGATGTCGAAAGATTCGGTGAAGAAACGGCTAGGTGAAGAATCACGAGTAGGTATGTCTTTTACTGAGTTTACTTACCAG
The DNA here is from genome assembly GCF_007097485.1 of Carboxylicivirga sp. M1479. Taxonomy (GTDB): domain Bacteria; phylum Bacteroidota; class Bacteroidia; order Bacteroidales; family Marinilabiliaceae; genus Carboxylicivirga. Next base: position 134,394 of record NZ_VKDE01000031.1, read on the forward strand.
TTGGTTCAGGGTTTTGACTTCTTGCATTTATACCGTGAGAAGAACTGTAGGTTACAAATGGGTGGATCAGATCAGTGGGGTAATATAACAACTGGAACTGAGCTTATTCGCCGTAAAGAACGAGGAGAAGCATACGCCATGACTTGTCCTTTGATCACTAAAGCCGATGGCGGGAAGTTTGGGAAAACGGAAAGTGGTAATGTTTGGCTCGATCCTGTGAAAACAAGTCCTTATCATTTCTTCCAATTCTGGATGAATACTTCAGATAGTGATGCAGAAAAGTACATTAAGATCTTTACCATGCTAAGTCAGGAGGAAGTGACCGAGTTGGCAAAAGAGCAGGAAGCAGCACCTCATTTGAGAGCAATGCAAAAGCGTTTAGCCGAAGAGGTAACAGTAATGGTCCATGGGAGAGAGGCTTATGACTCAGCAGTGGAGGCATCGCAAATATTATTTGGCAAAGCCACAACAGAAGCTTTACGTAAGATTGATGAACAAACATTGCTAGCTGTGTTTGAAGGTGTACCTCAGTTTATAGTTGATAAGCAGTTGTTAGCAGATGGAGTAAACGTAGTTGATTTATTGGCTGAAAAGGCAATGGTATTTCCATCAAAAGGCGAATTGCGCCGTACTATTAAAGGAGGTGGAATGAGTATAAATAAAGAAAAGGTATCGAATGCCGAATTAGTTGTTAAAGCTGAATCGTTATTAAATGACAAATATTTATTGGTGCAAAAAGGCAAGAAAAACTATTTCCTTGTAATTGCTCAGTAAAACGATAAAAAATATAAAGTAGTAAAGCAGGCAGAAATGTCTGCTTTTTTTATTTAAATTCTAAACCAATTAAGGAAATATCATCAAAAGCAGCGCCATCTCTTTCAATACGGTCTATGATTTTCCTAAGGCCTTGGAAATTTTGCTCCAAAGGATGACTGTTGTTCAAAGTCTTTTCTACGTCTTCGGACCCTGATTCTACTTGGTGACCATCGTCTAATTCCACTAATCCATCGGTAAAAGCAAGTAGTTTCGAGTCCTTATGAATTTGAACTTTACCAACCTCTATGGAGGGGATAAAATCCAGCATTCCAAGTCCAATACAACCACTCTCAAGATGCGACATCTGTTCTTTGCGCACATCGTAAAGCATAGGAGGTAAGTGACCCGCATTTACATAGCTCAGGCGCCTTGTTATTAAATTGTACCTGCCCAAAAAGAGAGTGATAAATTTCTCATTGTTTGCACTTTCATTAACACGTGCATTAAGCTGGTGAATGAGCTTTTTTAAGTTACACCGGTAGGTAAATGCCGAACGTATAACAGCTTGAAAATTGGACATCAACATGGCGGCTGACATGCCTTTGCCTGATACATCGGCAATGCAAAAACCAATTGTGTTGCGTGATAACTGGAATACATCGTAGTAATCGCCACCAACACCCATGTGGGGTTGGTAATATGTGTGAATATTAAGTTTTGATGTTTTGGGCAACTGGTGTTTACTGGGTACTAATTGGTTTTGAATGCGCGAAGCAAGCTCCATCTCTTTTTTTATTGCTTCTTGCTCAAGCAGCTCCTGCTGCATGCGTTTGTTCTCAACAAAAACAATAATAAGGTTTGAGATGATTTGGATTAGCTTCAGATGCTTTATTGTGGGACTAATGCCTTGCTGTTCTTCTTCAATATCTCCAATAAGTACATACCCTATTGCTTTATAACGATGAAATAAGGGAATAACGGCATCAAACCCCTTTAAACTTGGCGGATGTGATAATGTTATGCTTTCAATCGTATCGTATTGTAACAGATCATTCTCAACATTAATATCCGAGGCCTCATCTTCTGTAACGCCCGAAATTAGTAGGTTTTTCCATTTTTCATCGGAGTGAGTATAAACAAGTACCTTGCCTACCTCAAGTTCTTCACGTAGAAGTATCTCAAATTCAGATAAAAGGTCTTCTATGGAATGGTCTTCATTTATGGTCTGCGCAATATCAAGGATGATGTTTAATCTATCCTTGTACAAACGAAGTCGTTTTTTTTTCAATTGCGTTACCATAGGGGATTGTTATTTGAACTAAGGTATTAAAAAAATGCAACAAAAGTCGGTAGATGCGAGTGTATCAAGCATTGTTATATAAAAAACCCTATTATAACTGTTTGGTAACAAGTATATAATAGGGTTTTAAATTGTGCTTTAAATTATTTTACACGCTCAACATACGAGTTGTCAGTTGTGTTGATTTTAATTTTGTCACCTTCGTTTATAAATAAAGGAACCATAATCTGCGCTCCTGTAGTAACCGTAGCTGGTTTCAACGAGTTCGTTGAAGAGGTGTCACCACGCATGCCAGGTTCAGTATAAGTAATTTCAAAAACAACGTGGTTTGGTAAGTTAACCATTAAAGGTGTTTCTGTATCCGCATGGTATACAACTTCAACTTCCATTCCTTCGTTAAGCAAAGCGGTGTTGTCAATTAAGCTTTCTTCAATTGGCACCTGCTCAAATGTTTCAGCATTCATAAAGTGAAAGCCCATATCATCTTTGTATAAAAACTGATGTGGACGACGCTCAACACGTGCTTCGTTTACTTTAACCCCCGCATTAAAGGTATTTTCAATTACCTTTCCGGTTGATACATTTTTAAGTTTTGTTCTTACAAAGGCGGCTCCCTTGCCAGGTTTTACATGTTGAAACTGTACAATGAAAAATAATTGTCCATTATACTCGATACACATCCCGTTTCTAAAATCAGATGTACTAGCCATATTGTTGAAATTGTGATTATTATTATACTAAAAAACGCTGCAAAAATAAGGGAAATAGTGTAAAAAACGAATTGTGTGAATAAAAGCTCATCATGAATTATGCTTAGCTTACCTTTTAATACTGCTAAACGGGTGCTTTAAGCCCTTAAATTCGTCTAGATCACAGGTGAATGAACCTACTGCTAAATCGAAGCGAACACGAATAGGCAAGCGGTTTTTATCACGACTAATCCAAACTTGCATATCTTCTTCTGTTTTAAACGAGCGGCCTACTTCAGTAACCGGAAAAAATTTATAACATTCAATTTTCCCAAACTTGGTTTTGATAACCTCTGTTCCTTTATACCTAATTCTTAAAGGGAAGTTTTCATCGGAGAAGTAAGTCATATATTCAATAACTTCGTCTTTTTCCAAGTCATCGTTAAACTTGTGGTTTCGTGAAAAATAGAAAGCCGATAAGATATCGAGTATGCCTTCCTGAACATTGTGAATACCAGATTTTTTTGAAATGACTTGTGATGAATCACGATTGTATTCAACTTCATTGTAATATCGGTATCGTCCCTCTCGAATACTGCGAACTGCTTTTACTGGCTCATTGGTATTAACGTCCATAAAGCTTTCGTAGCGATCCCTAATTTTATATAATACATCGGCAATACCCACAGTTACGCCACGACCTACTACATGGTGTGTTTGAATGTTGTTGACAATCGTATCTTTAACAGTGAGCGTTGCCTTACCGCCTGTTACAAAGCCATAGCTAAGCCCAAAAACAAGCATTTCGCCATCCTGGTATGCTTGATGGGTTGTTAAAGGGTAACTTGGTATTACAATGGTATCATTTTTCTCTTCCTGAGAGTAAACAGAGTGAATGCCAATCCAAGTGGCAACAAGTATGAGTAATAGCTTCTTCATCAGCTTTTGTTTATGAGCATAAGTTAAGATTAGTTCTTTTATATGACAAACAAAGCTTTTGAATTACTTACTAACCTTTATTTAAAACATCTTTTTTTTAGGTGTTGTAGCAACAAAATCTTTAAGATAAAAGGGCTCAAAGTAAGCCACATCTTCAAATTTTTCTTGATTGAAATAGCTCTCGGCTAAAGGAGCCAGGTTTTTTGCTAAAGGATGGCAATCATCAATAAACTGTGCATTTTTATGATTAATAACGTCTTTGCATTTGTCAGCACCGTTTCCAAAAAACACCATTTTATATTGATTTAACCAGCTTGAAAAGCTTTCCTCATCAATAATTTTTGCGGATATTTTCTCTAAAATGTTTAAATCCTTATCGAATACGGCCGTATAAACCTCCATGCGTCTGGCATCCATTAAAGGACAAAAAGCAATTGGTATTTCGCTTGAATCGTGCTGCTGTTGGGTTATGGGGAAAGCTAAAATATGCATCGAGTCGATGGCAATCAATGGTTTGTTAAGTGCATAACAAATACCCTTAGCCGTTGACACGCCAATTCGAAGACCTGTATAGGAACCAGGACCACTGCTAACTGCTACAGCATCAATGCTACTCATTTCAGGCGTTGAATCCAGTTCAAACAGCTCTTCAATTAAAACGGTTAAGTTAGATGCATGAGAGTTAATTTGATACAATTCTTTAGAAGCGACTACTTGTCCGTTTTCGCTGTAGGCTACTGAACAAACGCCAGTAGAAGTTTCAATGCTCAAAATTTTTGCCATGATATAATTTTATGCGAGCAAAAATAGTAATACTTTTTTTAGTGCGAAATAGCAAGATACATGCTTGTGTAGAAAAAGCTTGAATACTCTTGGCTTGTAAGTTGAGAATGCCTATAAGAGGATGGGAGCTTTATAAAACAACAATGAGCTATTTTTGGGAATGTTAAAAATAGCTCATTGGTTTACCGCTTATTTTATCCTTTATTTTTTCGTGTCATCAAATAGTTTATCAACTACTTGAATAGCTGTTTCATTTTTAAGTTTGCGCGAAATGGCCGAGTAGGGGCCGCTAATTACTTCATCATCTACATTTAATCCTTCTAATACTTCAATGTGTTTGTTATCCTGAACGCCTGCTATTATTTGTTTTTGTATGGCTTTTCCATCCTCAACCACAAAAACAACTTCTATGCGTTTGTCTTTGTCTACTTCAATTTTTGTTGAGTCGCTTTGAATGGAATCCGGACGAGTTGTAACCGATTGAATAGGTACTGTTAATGTATTGTAACGCGTATTGGTTTGGATATCTACAGTGGCCGACATGCCCGGACGGAATGGGTAAATGTTATTTTCGTTTTCTGCGATGAGGTGCTCATACGATTGAGGTAGGATTAATACCCGAACTTCAAAATTAGTTATTTGATCGGCACTGGTTCCCTGTGTTTTGGCCGAGTTAGCAATTTGGGTAACGATGCCTTTAAAGTTTTGTTTCAGGTAGGCATCTACTTCAATGAGGCAGGTGTCGTACTGGCTTACTCTAATAATGTCGTTTTCATTAACATCGACCAATACTTCCATTTGATGTAAGTTAGCCAATGTCATCATTTCAGTACCTTCGAATTGGGCCGTTCCAACTACACGCTCTCCTTTTTCAACATTAAGACGTGAGATGGTACCATCCATCGGTGCATAAATGGTTGTTCGGTTAAGGTTATCTTTTGCTTCTTTGAGTGATGCACTAGAATTGCGTAAGGATGCTTCCGCCGATGCATGGTTGGCTTTGGCTATTTCATATTCTGATTCTATTTGCTCAAAGTCTGACTCAGAAATGGTTTTTTCTTGCCATAGTTGTTTATTGCGATTGTAATTCAATTTTTTTTGCTGGAGCTGCGCTTTAGCCTGCTGTACATTAGCTTCGGCTGACTTAAGCGATGCTTCCATTTTTTCGTAGTTACGCTCATAAATATCGGGTTGGATGCGTGCCAGTACTTGCCCTTGCTTAACCTCTTCGCCTTCTTTAATCGATAACTCCAAAATTTCGCCTGATACGTCGGAACTTATCTTTACTTCAACCATTGGTTTTATTTTACCATTGGCCGTGATTGATTCGGTAAGGGTTCTTAGTTGTGCTTTCTCTGCTAAAACTTTTTCTTGGTACTCTTGGCCAATCCAACCTTGTTTTTTACCAATAACTAATACTAAAATAATGGCAAATATTACAACGATAGAGATTACAACTGGTTTCTTCATAGGTTCAGTAATTTAATAGGGCTAATTTATAAATAAGTTTGATAGTAACTGAGTGCCAAAGGAGAAGATTTTATTTTATGGACAAAAAAAACACCGGATTCATTATTGAATATCCGGTGTTTCCAAAATAAGGGTAAAAAGGGTATGAAGAGTTTTATAGTTCCAAAGGAATACCTTTGTAAAAGTCTAAAATTTTTGTTCTTAAAATATATTCATATTTAGCTTGTAATAAATTCGATTGAGCTCTAATAAAATCTGTTTTTGCAACATTGTAATCAACCGAGTTTACTAGGCCAACATTAAACTTCTTTTCAGTATAGCGGAAAGATTCTGTGAATGATTCAACAGCTTCTTCACTAGAAAGGTATTTGTTGTATGCAGCCATGGCATCGGCAAAGGCTTGTTGTATGTTTTTACGCAAGGCCAGTTTTTCGGCTTTTAACTCGTATTGTGCATCCATTACTCCAAGCTTGGCATTCGCCACATTGTTACGCGTTTGTAAACGACCAAAAATTGGGATGCTTAAACGTGCACCAATGTAGGTGTTCTTATTGGTTTTGAATTGTTCATTAAGAGGTCGGTTCGAGTCATATGGATCCCCAACTAACCAGTTAGCATTTGTTGACATACCAGCTCCAATTCCTAAAGTTGGATAATAATTTCCTTTGGCTATTTTGAGATCATATTCTTTACTTTCTGTGTTATACGTTGCACTTTTTATTTCTGGCATAATATCAAGAGCTACTGCATAAATATCAGTTGGAGGTGCAGGCGTAAAAGCAGTGAGTTCAGGTAGATCTGGTATTTCAATATCGAATTCAATAGGTCGTTCTAAATCTAGTAATTGAGCCAAGTCCAATAAAGATATAGCTAAATCATTTTCTTGTTGCGTTACATTCAAGGCTTCCTTGGCAGCCTGAGACTTAATTTCCAAGTAACTGCCCATGGCCTGACTACCTGCATCCACTAACTTTTTGGTTCGGTCAACTTGTAGTTTACTCGTCTCGTATTGCTCATTTGCAACAATTAATAGCTCTTTGTTAAAAAGGATTTGTAGGTAATGTCCTGTAATTAACAGTCCAATATCATTTTTTGTCTTCTCCATATCCTGGAAAGCAGCAAGCAGGTTAACCTTATTACGTTTTATTGTATTGGTGTTTGTGAGTCCGCTAAATACATTCAAATTAGTATTTGCGCTTATGCCAAAAGAACGTAAATCCTGATCAACATTTGTAGCACTTTCTTGCACCCAGGTATAACCATAACTAAAAGAACCATCTGAACTGGCATTTAAATCAGGTAAGCGATTTAACTTGCTTTGCTTTAGTAGATTCTCTTGATATTGCGTGTTGATGGTTTGGCGTTTAATTGTAATGTTATTTTCATGAGCGTAGGTAATGCACTCCAGTAAGGCCCATTGCTTTTTTTGTCCTTGCCATTCAATTTTAAGCGAATCTTGTGCTTGCACGTTAAATGCCATAACTAAAACTATGGTAATAGCAATTATTGATTTCATCCGAATATTCATGTTTTTAAAAGGTCGGATGGAACTCGCATCAAAGGGTCGATATTTTGTTGTGTTTATATTTAAACATGCTCGTTTCATAGATTGATTTTTTTTTGAAAGGTGTGAGCTTCAATTTTGTGTTCAGCTGGTGACGACATTGTGGAATATCCCACACGTCATCATCTGATATAAAAGTATCAATAATAATTTAATTAGCTTTTCGGAATCTTAATTTTATCATCTTTCGAAATGCCCTCTTCAATCTCAATCTTAATGCCGTCAGATAAGCCCGTTGTGATCAGGCGTTTTTCAAAGGTTTGTTCTCCAGTTTCGATTTCTACAAACGCAGAGTCATTGCTGAAAGTGATTAGCTTTTCCTTGATGGCTAAAACACTATCTCGACGATCGAGAACAATGTCAGCCGTAGCACTGTAACCAGCTCTAATAAACTGACCTTCTTTCAGTTTTACAGCGGCCTTAATCTCAAATTGGATAGCGCCATTTTCTTCAACGCCTTTAGGTGCAATCGATTCAAGAAAAGCATCATATTTTTCGTCTTCAATAGCTCCAATTGAAAGTAGTAGCGCCATACCTTGTCGTATTTTACCAACTTCTGTTTCGTCTACTTTACCTTCAAATACCATTTTACCCATATCGGCAACAACAGCAATGGTTGTTCCGTCGTTGAATGTATTACTCTTGATTACTGAGTTACCTTCTTTAATTGGAACATCGAGAATCATACCCGTAATGGTGGAACGAATCAAGGTGTTGGTTTTTCCTTTTGAATTTTTAGTAACACCTTCTTTGATCAGTTGTACGTTGTTTTCAGCTGCCATCATATCTGCTTCAGCCGTTTCGTATTGTAATTGTTCTTCAAGAAATTCTGATTCAGGAATGACACCATTATCGTACAAGTCTTTTTTTCTTTGGTATTCTATCTTGGCATTTTTAAAGCTTATTTCAGCTCTTTTTAGTTGTGCTTCGGCATTGTTAACCTGAATCATCTCAGGGATGATTTGTATTTTGGCAATTAAATCGCCCTTGGTTACTTCTTCGCCAGCTTCAACATATATTTCTGTGATAATGCCACTCTCCTGAGGTTTGATATCAATCTCTTTACGTGGTACAACAGAACCTGTCGCTACTGTTTTTTTAATGATGTTGGTTATCTCCGGAGCCTCTGTTTCATAAACTATCGGGTCTTTTTTTGATTGGTTATAAAGGTAAAATACTACCCAACCAAACAATGCGATAAATACAACGCCTCCTAATATTTTAAATACTTTTTTCATGAGTTGAGATTTTATAGTTTCTAGTTCTTTTTATTATTCGTGTCTGAGTGCTTCAATTGGTTTTATTTTAATGGCCTTCAAGGCAGGAATAAAGCCTGCTACCAAGCCAACTAATATTAGCATGGCAAGGGCCGATAAGGCGAGCGGTAAGCCTACTTCTGGATTCAAAAAGAATGTTTCTTCATCGGGACTGGCAGTTGCCCGCGAGGCATCAATGCCCATATCAACGAGGAAGAGAACAACTGTTCCGAAAGCAAGGCCTATAAAACCGGCAATGGTAGTTAAGAACACCGACTCTGTTAATATTTGGCCGATGATTACTTTCGGTCCGGCACCAATGGCCCGTTGAATTCCAATTTCCTTAGTGCGCTCTTTTATAATTACCAGCATAATATTACTAATGCCTACAGCACCGGCTATCAGGGTGCCGATTCCAACTACCCAAATTAGGATATTGATACCAAGGAATAAATAGTTCATGGATTTCAGCATCTCCTGTACATCAAACTGGCCGATAGCTTCCTTATCCTCTGGTGATATTTTGTGGTTTTTCTGTAATATTGGTTTTATGTCATCTATAACGGAGCTAACCTTATGCCCTTTTTTTACAGTGATGCCAAAGAAGTGCACGCGGTCGCCATAATTAAAGGTCTGCTGCATTGAGGTAAAGGGCAGGTACACAGTTTCCTTTTTATTATTGCCAATGTTTATCTTTGGATTATTGGATTTCATTACGCCAACCACCATGAAATAAACACCGTTTACGCGTAAGTATTGGCCAACAGGATCTTCTCCTTCATCAAACATTACCTCGTATACCTTTTCGCCAATCATGCAAACCTTGCGTCTTAATTTGATGTCGTCTTCGTTGATAAAACGGCCCCAAGGCATGGTGCAAGGGTCAATCTTCTTATAGGCTGGGTAATCGCCCATCACATTAAAAGCGGCTGAACGTTTTCCGCGTACGATGTTCTCGCCATTTCGGAGGTTCCATCCCTGCAGGCGCGGCGATATCACATCAATGCCTTTTACATCGTCCTGAATCTGAACAATGTCATCGTTATCAATTGACCAGCCTCTGCCTCTTTTAAAACCTTCATAAGCGACAGTTGTGTTGCTGGCCCACATAAATGCACTGTTGGTAGCAAAATCTTTAAAGCCATCGTACACACCGTTTTGAAGACCATTACCCGATCCTGTCATTACAACCAGCATAAAAATGGCCCAAAAGACACCGAACGCGGTAAGTATGCTTCGTAATTTATTCTTTTTTATGGCATTAAATATTTCCTGCCATCTATCTCTGTCAAACATAGAAATTGGGGTTAGTGGTTGTTATTCATCGTGTAAAGCTTCGATTGGTCGAATGGCAGATGCTCTTCGTGCCGGAATATAGCCTGCTACTAAACCGGCTGTCACCAGCACTGCCAAAGCCCATACAGCAACACCAAGGTCGGCGGAGGGGTTGAAAAAGATGCGCTCAACCTCCTGGTTTTCGGCCGAAATCATTTTAATGACTGCAGCTGCACCGGCCAGAAGACCCATTCCGGCCACCATGCCAAAGAACCCTGCAAGACTGGTGATTAATACTGACTCAGATAAAACCAAGCGGATGATTGAGAATGGCGAAGCTCCAATGGCTTTGCGAATACCAATTTCTTTGGTTCGTTCTTTAACCAGAATAATCATGATATTACTGACTCCGACAATCCCGGCAATAATGGTCATGATACCTATAACCCACACAAACATCCGGATTCCGGCAAATACACCTTGTGCCTGTTTAAAGTTTTCCAGTGTGTTCCATATGCCAATGGCTTGTTTGTCTTCTGGAGATACATGATGCCGTTCAGCCAGCAACTGCCTTACTTCTTCTTCAATACGTTTGTTCTCTGCCACAGTGATGGCGTTAGTGGCTATGGCCATTTCGTTTAAGCGGTTGTTGCCATTAAACACACGTTGAGTAGTGGTTAGTGGGAGGTAAATCTGCTTATCTTCACGGTCTTCTGGGTTAATAAATACCCCTACAACTTTAAATGGAACGCCGCCAATACGAATGTATTTCCCCATTGGATCTTCATCATCTTTGAACAGAGCTTTTTCAACAGGCTTTGAAATAATGGCACATTTTCTGAATTCCTCTACATCAAATTTGTTGATGTATCGTCCTTTTACCATGTCCACTATCTGAATCTTTTTAAACTCCGGCATAACACCTTCTGTCTGAAAATTGCCAAATTCCGTTTTGTAGGTGACATCGTTGTTACCCCAAATGTGAAATCGACCAGAGAAGTTGTCCATATCATCTTCAAACTTACGCTGTATAGCAACAGCATCCTGATCATTGAAACGAATGCGTCGTCCTGCTTTTAATCCATCATGAGCTACTTGTGTACGGCGACTCCAAATCCATAGTGCATTTTTTGATGTGCCTTTAAAATTGTTTTCCATGCCGTTTTGCAGCCCTTTACCCGAGCCCAAAAGAATGAGTAGCATGAAAATTCCCCAAGCTACACTAAAACCGGTCATAATCGCTCTTAGCTTATTTTGCCTGAGGGTGGAAAATATCTCTTGAAAATAATCTATCATGGTATTGTGACTTAGGAATTAGCGTAAATAGTATGGCCTTGTTGTTCGCTTAATGGAGCATTGAGCTTGTTGGTTTCAATAAGTCCGTCTTTTAGCCTGATAACTCTTTGAGTCATATCGGCAATGTCATTTTCGTGTGTGACAATTATGACCGTAATACCTGAATTATTGACCTCTTTTAAGATGTCCATTACTTCATAGGAAGTTTGAGTGTCGAGAGCACCAGTTGGTTCATCGGCCAAAATTATTTTAGGTTCTGAAATTAACGAACGAGCAATAGCAATTCGTTGTTTTTGCCCTCCTGACAACTCACTTGGTAAGTGATTCCACCACTCTTTTAATCCAAGTCTATCAAGTAGCTCTAAAGCTTTGGCATTTCTTTTTTTTCTGCTAACGCCTTGATAGTAGAGTGGTAAAGCAACATTTTCCATGGCGTTTTTAAACGAAATGAGGTTGAACGATTGGAATATAAAACCAATGTATTTATTTCTAAATGCAGCTGCCTTACGCTCATTCATTTTTTGGATGAGGATGTTATTTAAATAATATTCTCCTTCATCATAATTATCTAATATCCCTAAAATATTAAGCAATGTAGATTTGCCAGAGCCTGAAGAGCCCATGATCGAAACCATTTCGCCTTGCTGAATGTCTATGTCCAGCCCTTTGAGTACATGTAGAGAGTTGCTTCCTGTTACATAGGATTTGTGAAGTTGATTCACGCGGATAATGCTTTGGCTCATATTATTTTTTTCTTAGAATAAATCGAATCTTATGGGTTGTTTTGAAGTATCAATAGCTATGCCGAATATATAAACTATCTGATTGTTAGTTGATTGGAATTTTGTGTTTTGTAATTGCACCTCTCATTTACTTTAATTATGCACGCTATCGAACACTTAAAAAGTGTTAAGGCTTGTAAATAGGACGATTGAGGCTACTATTAAGTTACACTGTTCGTAGTGTGCGCATTCGAACAGTTGGGCGATATTGGTCGAATTGTAAAATAAAATTCGACCAGAGTATGATTTTATCGTATTACATTTAAAGGCATTTATGAAAAAAACTACGGAGGAAATATTAATACTAAAAAGCAAGGCGGGAAATGCCAGGGCATATGGTCAATTGGTAGAGCGGTATTCCCAATTTTGCTTTTCTATTGTCTTCCGTTTGATGCATGTTAGAGTAGATGCTGAGGATGTTGTGCAAGAGGCATTTATTAGTGCTTGGAATAAGTTGAAAAAGTTTGATCCTAAAAAAGGGAAGTTTAGCACATGGTTGTATGCCATTGCCACACGATTGGCAATTGATACTATTCGAAAAAGAAAGGTGCTGTTGTCGTTAAGTGAGAAAGAAATGGAGCTGCAATACACTGACCCTTATGCGAAATTGGAAAATGAGGAGAATGAAAAATTGTTAATGTTTGCTATGCATCGTTTGACTGAGCTGCAAAAGTTGGTATTTGTTTTAAGAGAAATTGAAGAGATGAGTGTGGATGAGGTAGTAGCGATCTCAGAATTAACGCCGAAGCAAATAAAGGACAATTTATATGTTGCTCGAAAGCAGGTTAAGCAGTTATTGATGAAACACGTAATTTGATTGATATGGACGAGGAGGGGTATAAAAGATTTACAAAGCACTTAAGAGAAAATAAGCCTCAATTGAGTAATCGTGATTTAATAACTAATCATGTTATGGTTAAGGTACAAAAGCAAAAGAACTTAGGTAATAATATGAGGTTTTATCGGGCCGCAGTGAGTATTTTGATAGTGTTAAGCCTTGGAGGCTACCTATGGACTCAGGTTTATACTTGGGAGAAACGATTATTGACAGAACAGCGGATTAAGCCGGCAAATATTTCAAAAACATCAGATTGGCAGTGTAGAGTATCCATTAATGAAATGCTAAGTACCTTAATTAAAACAAAGGCGTTTGTGTATGACAAAGAAGGGGTTTATGTCGATAAGACAACTGTTGGAAAACTTGAGGATGATGCGCCTGAGTTACTAGAATTGGTTGACGGTTTGATTGTTTATCTGCAAGATAATTTCCCGAAGGATTATCGAGCCTATGAAGCCGGTGAGAGGCTGAGATTAAATGCCTGGCAGATGCGAAAAGGATATGACTTGTGTGAATGGATCGCCAATCAGTAGTTTTTCTAAAGTGAGAATTTAATAATAAGATGAGGAATTGAGCCAATTTGGTTTAGAATTTAGAGAATAATACGAAGTGTGAATTTTACTTGAGAGTTCCATTTGACAAATGAAAATAAATTTAAACAGATGAAAAATAAGTGGATATTTATTTTGTTGATATTTGTTCTGTCAGCATGTGATGATTTGACATTCAGGTATTTTACCAGAATTAATTCTGATGGCACGGTTTATAAAAGGGTTGTTGCAGAGGGCGATTCATCTGCTGTTTACGGACAACCATTTTCTTTTGATGTGGATGATGGTTGGACTGTTAAATACGATAAGAAAATTCAAGCAGAAGTAGGAGATACTTTGTTTTATGCGATAGCGGAGAGAACGTTCGCATCTGTTTCTGAAGTCACAGAATGTTTTAAAATCGAAAATGATTCTGTGTTTCTGGATAATATTGAAGTGACATTAGAAAGTAAGTTTTTGTGGTTCTTTACTTTTTATGAATACAAAGAAGCATTTATACAACGATTTCCCTACAGACATCTCTCTATAGATGATTATTTAAGCAAAGAGGAATTTGCCTATGTTTTTATGGATGATACCAAATGTGTTGAACACATGACAAAGGAGGAAGAAAAAGTTTTTGATAATAGGAGCGAAGAGAAGTTTTGGCAATTTATTACTAATTCTTTAGCAATTGAATTCGTGAGGTTAGCGAATGGCTATGCTAGGGATAATAGCTTAGACTTTTTAAATAAAAAGGATTCAATTTTCGCAAATGAAATATTTAGCTCCAGTATTGAAAATTCCCCCGAAGTTAATGATGTGTGTTTATTAGTTGATAAGCGAAAAGGCGTGACTTGGTTATCGGCCGCATTCCAATCAGGTTGGTTCTCTGAATTTGAGAGGCAAATTGAGGATGAAGTAATATTAATCGATAACTCTGATTATTCGGCACAGCTTGAAGTACCAGGTTTTATATATGAAACAAATGCAAATGAGCTTGAAGATAATGTGCCCAAATGGGCGTTTAAACGAGGAGGGTTTCTGTATAAAGATATGGTCTTGGTAACTAAGTATCGAACAATTAATTATTGGGCATTTATGCTTGTTGGGCTTTTAGTGGTATTATTGGGCTTATCATTTTTTAAAAGACCAAAAGGATGAAAGCTACATTGATCATTTTAATTATGTCATTGTTTTTAATGGCCTGTCAGACCCAAACAAAAGTTAAAATAGATACGGCTATTGGAACAATCGTTATTGAACTTGACATAGAAAACGCTCCCGTAACAGCAAATAATTTTCTAAAATATGTTGATGATAAACGATTTGATGGAGCGTGTTTCTATCGAGTTGTTGATGCAAATAACCAGCCTCAAACTCCCATCAAAATTGATGTTATTCAGGGAGGTTTATTTGAAGAAGATCACCGGCTTGCATTGAGTACTATAGCTCATGAGACTACTCTGCAAACGGGTATTTTGCATAAAAATGGAACGATAAGTATGGCGCGTTTACAGCCAGGTAGTGCAAGTTCCGAGTTCTTTATTTGCATTGGAGATCAGCCAGAACTGGATTTTGGTGGACAACGTAATCCTGATGGACAAGGTTTTGCAGCTTTTGGTAGGGTTATTAAGGGGATGGATGTTGTTAAAAAGATTCAATCTTTGGATAATACTAGGCAAATGTTGAATGAGCCTGTAAAGATTGAAACTATAAGGCGTCAATAAGAATTAGTATTTCCAGATAAACGAAAAAGGGGTTTTGCATGTTTTTGATGCAAAACCCCTTTTATATTGCTGTATTTGTGCAGTAGGCTTATTTAAAAACTACCCGCACCACTTTTTGCTGCTTGTTATTGATGATTTGAATGTGGTAAATTCCTTTCGGATAAGCCTGTATGTTAATTATAGTTGATTGTAAGTTATCAAAGGCATTCTCCCATACTTTTTTACCAGTTAAGTCAATAATGCGAACAATTGATTCGCCAGCAAGCGAAATTTCACTCTTTAGGAAAAGTTCATCTTTAGCGGGATTAGGGTAAACTCTGGTTCCGCTTAGTAAACTAGTAGGTGCAATGTTAGTGGCAATTGTGAAGTTGATTAAATAGGTTTGTGTGGTGTTATCATCTTCGGCCGTAATAATTACGCTCGCTTGCCCTGGTAGAGTAGTAACCTGGTTAAATACGGTTTGTGCTCTGTCATCACTTTTTGTTGCTGTAACATCAGGCAAATCAACAAGTGCATCAGCCGGATAGGTATACACCAAAGTCTCTGGATCAAAGTTGTCAATCTCAAGCCCATTAACCATCAACGATTCCAAGTTGGCATTATTACTGGCTATAATATTATTCGTAATGCTAAAATCAACAGGTAATAATACATTTCCAACTCTATCGGTAAGCGTCCCTAATCCATCGTACGATAACTGCGGATTATCGCTAAAGCGAAGATCAATATCAGTTGTGAATGTTAATGCATTAGTGTTTGATCCGGCAACTCCAGTAAGAGATGCTGGAGAGCCATTTAGTACAAAGCCTGTCACATCTTCAACTTTTACTATCTCGCTAAATGTAACTTCAATAGTTGTGCGCGTATCATCTTCAACAGATGCACTGCTAATTTCAGGATTGACGAATTCATTTTCCACAAGATTAATAATTACGAAGTCTTTATAATTAATCATGTTGTTTGGAGAGCCGGCCAAATCCATCACATTGCCATCTGTATAGTCAAGTAATAGTTCTTCGCCATAAACCACCGGTATGTCAAGCCCTAGAGAAAGGATATTTGTGCCATCTCCACTAATACTATTAATTGTACCAAGTGTTCCATTGACCATAAAGCCATCAAAGTTGGTGAATGTAACAGGCTCATTATAAATCAATAGTATTTCAGAGGCATTGTTGTTAAGTACATCGGCACTTAATAACACCGGAGGTTCATTATCCACACTACTTCCTCTTACAGTAATTACCTGCTCTGTGTCGTTATTAACAATCGTTATTGTTTCTTCAAATAGACCTTCTTCTTGCGGTTGGAAAATAATTTCCACTTCAATACTCTTATTTTCGTTGATTACAAACTCAGTTTCCTGAACAAAGAAATACGGACTGCTTGAAGTAATATCGTATATTTCTAAGGCTTCACAACCAATGTTACTAATGGTCATAAACAATCCTTTTGTATGGTTTTTTTCGACCTCACCAAATTCAATAATTTGTTCATCAATATTAATAATTGGTATGCTGTTTTTAGTAACAGAGTACCTTATTGTATCGGTTGTATTAATCGGATCATTGGAATAGATAACAATGCTATCGTTACTAATACCATTAGGAAGATTTTTAACAGGAATAATAAATTCCTCTTGCAAAGTGGCTCCTGCATTTACAGTTCTTAATAGGCTATTTGTTGCTGCATTCTCAAGGAATGACAACATAATCCTTTCAAAAACTGCATCATCCATAAATTCGCCTTGATTACCAGCAAATAGCAAGTAGTAAATTCGATTTGATCCAGCAATGTTATCAAGCATATGTCGATTGAAACTTACGTTTGGATCGATTGAATGTGTTATGCCATTTTTAGTTTTTGTAATAATTAGTTGATTAATAGATGGCTCGCCCGAACCATATACTTTTTTAATGTAACCAGAGTATTGATCGCCTCTATAATCGACAGTAATTTCACTCATTTTATGTGTGGCGTTCCCTTTAGCACCAGCCACACCATTAATCTCAAAATGATCAAGGTTTGCTATATCGGCTACCATGGTGAATAAACCTGGTGCTTTGTGTGTAAAGTATTCACCTCCTGAGCCAAACAATTCACTTTCCATGACGAGGCCATTTGTATAATCGATTTTGTCACTAAGGCTGGTGTTGATGTAATTACCCTGATTGTACATGTTATTTCCACCGTTCTCTATTCTGTTTCCTGTTTCTCCTTCGGTAAAGTCGTAGCGATTAGGAATAAGTGCTGTTATGGCACTGTAGCTTTGACTTAAGTTGAGTAGAACAGAGTTAATATCAGCTTCAACAGTGCTTGATACTTGTAATGGTCTACCATCGCCATCATTCGTAATATCTACTAACAAGCTAATTTCTTCTTCGCAGGAGATATTAAAATTAGTAGTTGGTACATTGATACTCATTACAGGAACATCAGGATCATCTCCGTTTTCATCCAATAGAATTGCTTCACCCCATAAGGAAGGATTGCTGTTTTTACTTGGCGATGATGAATGCCATGCAAGAATATCCTCGATGCCGTTTCCATCATTATCAAGGATATTCATGTCGAGGCCAATTAACATACCTGCCTCAGGTGCTTCAATGGTAAGTGCAGTCCACGGAATCGCCATCTCAAATGCATATGCTTCATTGTTGCTATTTGTTGCTTGAGCAAAATTGATGTTTGAATCTGTCGCACTCTCAACAATGTAAGTGTCATCGCTCCAAATAAATCGGATGAAGTAATCATCGGCATCGAAGGTTTCTCCCTTGCTGTTATTAAAGTCGAGGAATAACTCCAGGTTATCATTTTCAGCAGGTGTTGCACTTCCATTATGTAAGATGTCATCAGCAACTGTAACAATAAGGTATAAATTAGTATCATCCCATGTGGCTCTAAATCCAGCTGCAATGTCGGCTGCTACCTCAGTAGCGTTTTTGCTAAGTTCTTGTACTTCAATAGCTAGTTCTTGGTAAGCAAAATTATTCCACTCATTTTCTAGTACGCCATCAATGTTTAGTGGAGTTGTTGTTTTTGAAAATGAAGGAATTATATTAGCGCCAACACCACTGATAGGAATTTGAACGAATGGCAAAGAAGGGAAAGTGGCATTATACTGTATTGTTAGGTCATTTCCATACTCAATCACTGCGGTTGGTTCAAAAATTATGTCTAAATATACCGAAGCATTGATATTAATGGCAATTTCGTCAAAGTATGTTTGAGCATATTCACTGCCATTAACAGATACTTTAAACCCATCAGGCAAAATAATTGTTTCAACCCTTAATATATCATTTGAATCAAAGTTCGATAGTTTTAAGCTATATGGTTCCGATGTAAAGCCAATTGGTTGTGCGTAGAAGTTAATAGGAGAATCGTCTACGTTTAAAAGCATATTTTGAATGGATTTCTCTCCAATAAATTCATACGCTCCCCTGTCAATTATTGGTGAACTGCCTGCGTGAATGCGCGGATTACCAGCTAAATCAAACTCAGGGAATGGATTTTCAGGTGTATCTCCATTGGGGTCACCTAGGTTCATAATTGGGGAAGTTGCAGTAGGTATGAAGTTCACATCAAACATTGGATCTTCCGGAAAATCTGTATTTCCCCAAACATCTTCAGGACCGGCCTCCCAGAATGAACGACCAATGTTGCTGATGAAGTTATAGCCTAAGGAATTTGTGGTTCCTTGTAAGAAGAAATCAGGGCGGTATTCCTCAGACTCTGTTGGCATTATGTTGTTGGCTATCACAGTATGGCTAATCGTTAACTGGCCAGCTCCCATGTATAAACCACCTGCGGCTACCAAGGATTCGTTTGAAGCAATAGTAGAGTGTATAATGGTTAGTTCATTGTCAAAGGAAGCGCCTGTGTGTACACCTCCTGCTCGCCCATTAGTTGCTGTATTGTTAGCAACTAGGGAGTTGTTAATTGTTATTGATTGCCCATCGATGGTGCCTAAGCCACCACCACTTTGGGTGGCAGTATTATCGGTAATTATACAGTTATTAATAACGCACTCAGAGCTGCCGCCGCGAATAAGGATACCTCCTCCGTGCCAACTTGAATTGTTAAATGTAATTTCTGAATTGTTGATTTCCAATTGACCAGCACTGCAAATGCCACCTCCTCCATCAGGTCGGCCTGCGGTAACGGTGTTGTTGCTAATTGTACTGTTGTTAATGGTCAAATAACCATCGTTCAGAATTGCACCACCACGTTTATTGCCTTCGTTGTTGCTAAAAAGACAATCCTCTATAAGTGCACTAGCTCCCACTTTAATATAAATCGCGCCATGGTCGCCACCTTTTGCTCTCTCAAATGTGGTGTGTCTTATGGTAGATGGAGATGTATTCAGGTCATTTTGATGGAGTGTTATCCCTGCCCACCAACTATCATCGTCTTGACTCACAAAATGAATAAGATTATCAGCTGTTCCATTCGTGTAGAGCATTCCAAAGATGTTGATTACTACGCCTTCTTTGGGTTTTACAATGCTACCGGCGCATATTTCGAGTGTTACTCCAGCCTCAACAGTCAGGTCTTCATTGATTATTATTGTATCACCTGGAGCCACACATGCTACTAGGTCTTCGTCAATTATGCCACCAAGCAAAAGGTTGTTATTACCTTCTCCGCGCACATAAATGTTTTTTACGGGAGCAAAGTCATCATTGCTGTTAACAATGATGTTACCATCAAATACACCTTCGCTTAGTGGTGTGAAATTGATCCATAAAGTCAAACTGTCATCAGGAAGTATTTCAATACCCGAGAGTGTTTCACTGTAATTGATGTTATCAATTGATAAACTATAATTTGTGAAAGCTTCAATACTTGAAATTTCAATGGTACCTGTTGAAATATTAGCTAGAACAACCGTGTCCGTAATAAACTGACCAGTGTTTATTGTTTTGAATAGTATCGTGTCGCGTTCAATACTTAAGAAGTGATCTTCCTCAGGATTACTCTGGTACTCATAGGTGCCAATGTCAATAATAGCTAGGTCGCCAGCAAAAATACGCGGATTGCCTGCTAAGTCTGCCGGTGAAAGGTGCAGCGAACTGGTGTCAGGGCTTCCATTATTGAGGGCAATTGAATTACCTTGTAGGGTAAAATCTGCTTCCATGCGTGGGTTAATTGGCTGGTCGTTACTACCCACAATATCGCCATCGGCCAGTGGGAAATCAAACATACCTTTCGTTCCTACGATATTATATCCGTCAGAAGTAAAGTTGCTCTCGCTATAAATATCAGCACTTGAGTCGCCAAGGTTGTTGCTAATAATAGAGTTAATCATCTTAAAGTTAGATCCCAGATTATAAACACCTCCAACATCACCGTCCGATGAGTTCATTGAAATAGTCGTGTTAACAAGCCAGATGTCTCCTTCAATACCTCCGGATATACCACCACCTTTATTAATAGATGTGTTGTTAGTAATTAGACTACCCCTTATTTCAGTACTTTCTTGTCCATTGACCATAATTCCACCCCCAAATACCTGAGCTGAATTGTCATGTACCTGACAGTTGGTTGCATAGAGAGTTCCTTTTTTTGCATTGTAGATTCCGCCTCCATCAGCAGAAGAATGGTTGTTTAGAATTTGTGAATTCGCAAGATGCATCACACCTTGGTTCATTATACCCGCACCTCCAAATGTTTCGGTTGATAAACCAATAGTGCTTGTTGTATTTTGTTGAATGATTGTTGATGTAATACTGACTAAGCCTTCGCTGAATATTCCACCGCCAACTTCTTCTGCGCTGTTGTTCTGAATGATGCAGCTGACTATCTGAAGTTCAGCATCTTTGTTTAGGTAGATGCCTCCGCCTTTGTTGTGCTTGCCACCACCATTAGCTATTGCATTTTTAACTTGTGTGTAGTTGAGGTATGATGGCATGGCTGTTTTCGGTTTCGGTTCAAAACGTATTCCGCCCCATTCGTTATCAATACTTGTAAATTCAACATAGTTATCTGAGGTGCCATTTGTTATTAAAGCACCCTGAACTTTCAAAATATAATCATTAGCAAACTCTATAATTGTACCAGCGCAAATTGTTAAAGTAACATTTTCTTTAACATCAACATCGCTACCTATGATATATCGCGGTGCACACCATTCGGTATCTTCTGTTATGTCGCCAGAGAATAATTCTGAATTATCTATACTGTTGGCAGAAAGTGTTATTTCAAGTTCAGGATCATTGTCGGCATTACTGTTTATGGTCGCTGTACCATTGTAGGCGCCAATGTTTGTAGGTAACAAGGATATAACTAAATCAGCAGATTCTTGAGGCGCAATAGTAAATGCATCCACCCTTGTGGATGGTTCAGTGTTTACCTGAACAGTAAATTCACCTGTTGTTTCAATTGAGTTTATTGTTAATATTGTTGTGCCAATATTTTCGATGGTAACTATTTTATTAGTAGTTGCATCGCGTGGTATATCACCAAAATCAACGTTTGTTTCTGATACTGAAATAATGTATTTTGGTAATGGATCTCCTTGGTATTCAACTGCACCTACGTCAACTATTTCAACTTCTCCAAGATAAATACGATCATTCCCGTACACATCTTTGCTTTCAGGAGTTATGTACGAGAGGTTTTCACCGTAGTTTATTGCCCACGACGATGGGAGTGGTGTAAAGCTGTCATCTAATTCCGGATCAAAAGGTTCTTCTTGTGATCCTGCAAAGTCTGATCGTTCTTTAAGAAAACCTGCTTCGGCAATGCTATTGATTCCGATGATGTTCGAACCAAGTGACGTTTCTACACCATAGGCGGCTATGTCAGAAAGAAGGGGGGCGTAGTAATCAATGTTTTCAGCAATAATGGTATTACCCATGCTTAGGTCGCCACCAACCATGTATAATCCGCCGCCTTCACTGTTCGATGCGTTTTTACTAATGGTGTTACCTAATAATGTCACATTATTAAGCGGTAGAAAGCTTACACCGTTAATGGCTATACCACCTCCTTTATCTTGGGTGGTGTTATGTGCTATTAATGAGTTTTCAATATAAACACTTGAAGTGAGGATGGTGCTTAGTCCTGCCCCAGATTTTAATGCTTCATTGTGTTGAAAAATACTGTTGTATATGGCTATGGTACTGGTGGAGGCCGATGATAGAATAGCGCCACCATGTCCTGATGAGTAATTGTTTTCAAAGCTAGAAGTAATGATGTTTAATGAGCCACTGCTGTAGATTGCCCCTCCTCCTTCGAAATTACCACTTACTGTACTTACTTTGTTGTTATTAATATGGCAATTTTGAATAGTTAGTGTTCCTTCATTAAAAATGGCACCACCATTACCGTTTACGCGTCCATTTTTGATACTTAGGTTTTGAAGTGTTAATTCAATGCCTTCGGGTATGTTGAAAATACGATCGGGCGATGCGTCAACATTTTCAGCTGCTTGTATGCTTGTAACGTCGTAGGAATCTCCTTGTATGCTTACGTTTTTTGTGATAACTATTCCGTGTGGGTAGCATCCACTAAATAGATAATGTCACCATTGTTTACATCATCAAATTCTAATGCTTGGGTGATTGTTGTGAATGTTTCAGAACTACCTACACGATGGGTGATTTGTCCCAATAGTGTAGATGATATACTAAAGGCTGTTGCTAATGTTAGTAATATTGCTTTCATGTGATTAGGTTTTTGTTCTTTATTGCCACATGAAATTCGCCAATTTACACATAGTCTTCTGTGTGGTAATTTAGCATGGCTCGTTTCATGTCAATGGCTTTAAGATTGGTTGTTGGTTTTTAGTTTTCTGTTCGACAAGCTTTCAAGTTACATTATAAATAACCTAAGTTCAAGGTGCTGGTTTTGGTGAATGGTCCTTTATTGATGAAGTTGACTGTATAAGTAGTGAATAGCTACTTTCATTACACGGACGTAGAGGTCATGATGTTTTAGGCGAAATTCTCGTGTCTTTCTTATGCGAACATCAAAACCAAAAAAAGCCATCAAGCCATAGTTTAGTCACACTTACCCCACACCAAACTCAATTAAAATCGAATTTACTTTGAGTTTAATATGACTTAACTATGACTTTAGTATGAGTTTGCTTCCTTTCTTTCTTATTCATGATCATTTAAAAAGGCGTACTTTACACAGAATTCAGCATGTGGATGTACTATTCCACACTCACTTCAAAAATATTTACCCACCCAAATTCCACCAAATCAGCTCATAAAGCTTGTTGGAAGAAACGCACCACAAAAAAACATGCTTTTAGATTTGGATGTGTAAAATAAACTCCGTTATTTTGCACCCGCTTTGAGAAACAATGGTTACTCTGAAAGGCGCACTAGGCAAGGGAAACGAGGCCTAAACAACATGTTGAGTAAGTTGATTTTTTGACAAAAGAAAAGATAGTTTGTAACTTGAATTTCGCTT
>NZ_VKDE01000032.1 GCF_007097485.1 Carboxylicivirga sp. M1479
TTCAATGACTTGCTCAAACTCTATGTTGTTATTTGTCGTAGCCATGCCTTCTTTTATTCACTAAGTTCCGAATTACCTCCAATAATCATCCCCCTGTGTGCCAAATTTACTTGCCATGGGTGTTTCATGTGTTTAAATTTTGTTTTTATTGCCACATGGAACTCGCCAAAATCAATCATACTCTTGTGTGAGAACTTATTCTCATGGCTCGTTTCATATGATTATAATTTGCTTTCATTTGCCATATGGAACTCTCAAGTAAATTTTATCATCCCCCTGTGTGAAAATTTGGATAATCAAATTTACATGGTCGTTTCATGTGTATAAATTTTGTTTTTATTGCCACTACTTGTCCCGTTTTATCGGGATGGAACTTGCCAAATTCAATCATGCTACTGCGTGAGAAGCTATTCTCATGGCTCGTTTCATTTTATATGTTTACAAAGTTCTTTATGCTTTGCTTAAGTTTAAATTTCAGTACAATTCGGTTTTATTGAGAATGATTTAATAAATACAAACCATAAGCATGCACTGATTTTTCAGTCAATAAAAATACGCAAAGAAGATGAGGAAAGGAAGTAATGCTTTTATTATATAAAGTCAGTCTATTTGCATTAAGATTGGGTAATTGGGGAGAAGTGTTCGTGAGTGCGCCAAATTGTAGGCATAAAAAAAGCGGAATGTTATTCATTCCGCTTTTGTATTATTGAGTATCAAAGATTCCTAATTATCGTTCATCGATATTAAGAATTCCTCGTTAGATTTCGTTTTTCTCATCCTATCCTGTAAGAATCCCATAGCCTCAACAGGCGTCATGTCAGATAAGTAGTTGCGTAATATCCATATGCGATTCATCATTTCAGGATCAATCAGCAGATCTTCACGACGCGTACTTGATAGGTTGACATCAACAGCAGGGAATATACGCTTATTAGATAGTTTACGATCCAATTGAAGCTCCATGTTACCTGTTCCTTTAAATTCTTCAAATATCACTTCATCCATCTTAGATCCAGTCTCAGTTAAGGCTGTTGCAATAATTGTTAAAGAACCACCGTTTTCGATGTTACGAGCAGCACCAAAGAAACGCTTAGGACGGTGCAAAGCATTGGCGTCAACGCCACCCGATAATACTTTACCTGATGCTGGTGAAACAGTATTGTAAGCACGTGCTAAACGTGTGATTGAATCAAGAAGAACCACCACATCGTGACCACATTCAACCATTCTCTTGGCTTTCTCAAGCACAATGTTGGCAACTTTTACATGACGTTCTGCCGGTTCATCAAAAGTAGATGATACAACTTCGGCATTTACGCTACGAGCCATATCGGTTACTTCTTCAGGACGTTCGTCAATTAACAAGATAATCATGTATACCTCAGGATGGTTAGCTGCAATAGCATTGGCCACATCTTTTAGTAACACCGTTTTACCAGTTTTAGGTTGTGCCACAATCAATCCGCGCTGTCCTTTTCCAATAGGGGAGAACATGTCAACTACACGTGATGACATGTTGGCTTTAGGACCGGTAGTCAAATCAAATTTTTCATCCGGGAAAATTGGAGTCAAGTGATCAAATGGTACACGGTCGCGAACAATTGCCGGAAGTCTTCCGTTAATCTGCTCTACCTTAATTAAAGGAAAGTACTTTTCACCCTCTTTTGGAGGACGGATAGTACCCAATACACTATCACCAGTTTTTAGTCCAAATAATTTTATTTGCGACTGCGATACGTAAATATCATCTGGTGAGTTTAAATAATTATAATCAGATGAACGCAAGAAACCATATCCGTCAGGCATTATCTCTAGTACGCCAGAGGCTGAAATGATGCCTTCGAATTCGTACTGCTTATCGTTTCGGTCTTGACGTCTGTTGTCGCGTCCTCTATCGTTTTGAGGACGACGTTTATCGTCTTGCTGACGATTATCCTGCTGACGGTTGCGATTATCACGGTTTTCGCGATCGTCACGACGTTTAAAATCTTTTTGAGCAGGAGCCTTTTCCTCTTGAGGTTTTGACTTAGCAATTTTTTCTTCAATTGTTTCAGTCTTTTCTTCAGGAGCTACTTGAGCTTCCTTTACAGGTGCTGCCTCTTTGGTTTCCTGTGGTTCTTTATCCGCTTTAGGCGACTCTTTCTTTAAAGGCTCCTTTTTAACGGGTTCTTTCTTGGCTGGCTTTTCAACTTCCTCTTTCTTGACTTCGTCATTTTTTACAGCAGCAGCTGCTTCGGCTACTTTTGACTGTACAGATGAAGCGACAGGAGAATCAGGACGTTGAGTACGTGGTCGCTTGGAGCGAGGCTTACGCTCTGTAGGTTTGTCTTTTTTAGGTTTTTTATCACCCGATACCTGAATGGCTTGTTCATCAAGTATTTTGTAAACTAAATCCTGTTTTTTAAAGGATTCAACGCGCTTAACATTAAGCTCTTTTGCTATTTGACGTAGTTCTGTCAATAGCTTTTTATTAAGTTCTAGTATATCATACATAACTATAACGACAGTATTTTAAAGAGAAATCTTTTGGATAATTGTATTCTGAATTTATACTACTTGAAAGTAAAATATAGGATTGAGAACCTGACAGGCCTCAATTATGATTCATGCAAATTTATGGAAAGTTTATCTACTCACAAAACATTTTAGTCAAATTAATGAATTAACTGTATTATTTTAATTGTCAATCACTTTGTAAGTCCTTAAAAAAAATGCAATTTTAAAAGTGCTTTAAACAAAATACTTAAAATGAGTGTTTAATTAATTGCCGGGACCAAACATAACTGATTCGATATGAGACAACTTAAAATTACGAAGCAAGTAACTAACCGTGAGACGCCGTCGCTAGACAAATATTTACATGAAATAGGAAAGGTTAAACTGCTCAATGCCGATGAAGAAGTTGTATTGGCAAAAAAGATCAAACAAGGAGATAATAAAGCCCTAGAGCGACTGATAAATGCCAATTTGCGCTTCGTTGTTTCTGTTTCTAAGCAATATCAAAATCAAGGATTAAGCTTGCCCGATTTAATTA
The DNA here is from genome assembly GCF_007097485.1 of Carboxylicivirga sp. M1479. Lineage (GTDB taxonomy): Bacteria > Bacteroidota > Bacteroidia > Bacteroidales > Marinilabiliaceae > Carboxylicivirga. The sequence goes on from NZ_VKDE01000032.1 coordinate 3,035, forward strand.
ACGAGGGGAATTTGGGCTTGATAAAAGCTGCTCAACGCTTTGATGAAACCCGTGGTTTTAAGTTTATTAGTTATGCTGTTTGGTGGATTCGACAGTCGATATTACAGGCTTTAGCTGAGCAGGCACGTATTGTGCGCCTACCTTTGAATAAAATAGGATCAATAAATAAAGTTAATAATGCATTCTCACGTTTAGAGCAGGATTTTCAACGTGAACCGACTGCAGATGAGATCGCAAAAATTCTAGAAATAGCTCCTAAAGAGGTAAAAGAGGCCCTAAAGGTTTCGTCGCGTCATGTGTCAATGGACGCCCCTTTAAAAAAGGATGAAGACAATACTTTGTATGATGTGCTTCTTTCTAACGATTCATTAAGCCCAGATACTCATTTGCTGGATGATTCCTTGCGTCAGGAGATTGATCGTTCATTAGCCACCTTATCAACCCGCGAATCGGATATTATTAAGTTGTATTATGGATTAGGAGGAGAACCTCCTTATTCACTTGAAGAAATTGGAAAGCTCTTTAACCTAACGCGTGAGCGTGTGAGACAAATTAAAGAGAAGGCTATCAAACGTTTGAAGAATACGTATCGCAGTAAGATATTGCGTTCTTTTTTAGGTCAGTAAAAAATAGATGTTAAATATCATATCGAATTAAATGTGTGTGTTGTATTTTTGCAGCACACTTTTTTTATGGATTAACGAACCGTTATTAAAATGAAGCACTTAATTGCACCGTCATTATTGGCCGCCGACTTTAGTAATTTACAGAAAGACATTGAAATGATAAACCGAAGTGAAGCTGATTGGTTTCACCTGGATATTATGGATGGTGTTTTTGTGCCTAATATTTCATTTGGCATTCCTGTTTTGGAAGCGATCAAACCATTGGCGCAAAAACCGTTTGATGTTCATTTAATGATTACACAGCCAGAGCGTTATATTGAAACCTTTCAAAAGGCGGGTGCAGATATTTTTAACGTGCACTACGAGGCCAGTACGCATTTGCACCGTACAGTGCAAACTGTTCATGCCAGTGGTATGAAAGCAGGTGTTACTTTAAATCCACACACGCCAATTTCGGTTTTAGAAGATATCGTGAGTGAATTAGACTTGGTTTTACTGATGTCGGTAAACCCTGGTTTTGGAGGGCAGAAATTTATTCAAAATACCTACGAGAAAGTTGAGAAACTTAAAGAGCTTGTATTAAGGAAAAATAGCCGTGCACTCATTCAGGTTGATGGAGGTGTGGATAACTCAAATGCTGCTCAATTGGTAGAAAAAGGAGCCGATGTATTAGTGGCTGGTAGTTATGTGTTTAAATCAGCAGACCCGGAAGCAACTATTAAGGGACTAAAAGAACTGAGTTTTTAGACCTAGATAATCAATGTTGTCCTAATTATTTTTCACTCAAGCCGTGAAGGCTCTTACTTTTTTCTACAGTCAAAAAAGTAAGCAAAAAGTCCGCCGGCTGCACCCATTTCACTCAAAAAACTAGGATTAATGACTGAAATTGTTTCAAACTCACACTTTTTCGTTCCTCAAAGTGCTTAAACAGAAAAACAATTTTTAACCGTCATTTCAACCCTGTTTTTTGGCTCACTGGCTGAGGCCGGTTCGCAACAAGACGTCTCGAGAAATTAATAAAAACGTTTAGGGCGCTATTGCTAGATATTACATAAAATAAATGAGCGAGGCAGGTAAATATTACCTGTCTTTTTTGTGTCCGAATTATTAGTGGCTTAACTAGGCTCATAACATCAAAAATTCGTTTGGCAATTATCGGCAGGATTTTAAATCAAAATAGATTCTGGATGCTTTGCCTTACGAGCCTATGTTGATGGCTTTAAATGGCCTTATTTGTAATTTGTGATTAGGGGAGTGGAATAGTGTTTTGATTCTATTGCAGCTTCACTTGTACTTGCTAGATACCATCAAGCTAGCAAAATCGGCATTTCAATGACACTTCATCGATACTTGTTCGGCATTTCATCGACAACGCGCGTATAGCCGAACAAATGCCGAACAGATGCCGATGAGTTGCCGAGCAAATGCCGAAGCTGCTGTGCAGCAAGTAGTAGTTCGTTACGAAGCGGGAGACAATAGGAGCCGAATACATTAAGATGGTGTTAGGATGTGTTGCCGAACAACTTGGTAATCATTTTTCTAAATAGTATTTTTGTGCCACATAAATTAATATATGGGAGAAGAAATACTGAATGATCCGCTAGGGCAGGCAGCTCTTGATCATTTAAAGGGTAAGCGCCAATTGGAAATACAGGTACAGTCGAATATTGTGGAGGATGATGTGATACCAGTGGATTACTTATTTCGTGATTTTGCTAATATGCCCACTCTTGAGCAAAAGGGACTGAATCATTGTCAGGGAAAAGTGCTTGATCTTGGTGGAGGTGTAGGTTCGCATTCTTTGGAACTGCAGAGAAAAGGAATGGATGTGACCCTCTTGGATGTGTCCTACGGCTGTTGTCAGGTAGCCAGGCAGCGGGGTGTGAAAGAGGTGATCAATGAAGATTTTTACGCTTATGAGCCCGAAGTGAAGTATGATACCATTTTGCTGATGATGAACGGAATTGGTTTGGCAGCGGCTGTAGATCATCTGCCCACATTCTTTAATAAACTCAAAGAATACCTAGCCCCTAAGGGACAGGTAATACTCGATAGTTCCGATTTACGATACTTGTATATTGATGAAGATAGCTATTGTGATTTGCCCGATGAAACTTATTACGGAGAAGTTATGTATACAATGTCATATAAAGATCATAAAACGAGTGCATTTGAGTGGTTATTTATCGATCCAGCCTTGTTAGCATTGAAGGCCAAAGAGAATGGTTTTGCTTTTGAAAATCTGGCCGATGGTGATCATTACGACTACTTGACAAGACTAACACTTATCAAGTAAATTTGTACGATTATAAAGATAATGGAGTTGTTCGTCAAAGATTGAGAAGATAAGGCTTGTTTAACAAAACAATTCGATTGTAGCTTAAGGCATTTTAGTATCTTTCGGATTCATTTGTAGTTCTTGAAAAATAAGAGATTATGAAAAATATATACGCTTTAGTAGGTTTATTGGTATTGTTGAGTTTTAGTAATGTAGGGTGGGGGCAAAGTATTATAACTAACGCAGCGACAAACATCACTGCTAATGGTGCTACATTAAATGCGACGGCATCAGGTTTGGATGTTGGGAAAACTTATTATGTAGAGTATTATTACGGACCAGCTGGCGATCTTTTACAGAATAATATAAAAAGTGACGATGTTAGTGGTGTAACAACTGCAAATTTCCCTTTGTTAACTGATGTTGAACTATCCAGTAATACAGAATACTTTTTTACGGCTTATTTATTCGAAGATACTGATACCCCTCCTTTTTACAATTATATAGGTAGTGGTTCTGAAATGTCTTTTACTACAGAAGTTGTTTTAACAGGCATTAGTACGAATGCAGCAACAAACATCACGATTAATGGAGCTACCTTAAATGCCACAGCATCAGGTTTGGATGTAGGTAAAAGCTATTATGTGGAGTACTATTATGGTCCCGCTGGTGATCTTTTGCAGAATTACATTAAAAGTAACAATATTAGTGGTGTAACAACAGCTGATTTCCCTTTGATAACAGATGCTGAACTATTCAGTAATACAGAATACTTTTTTACGGCTTATTTATATGAAGCTATTGCTACTCCTCCTTTTGGTAATTATATAGGTGGTGGTGGTGAACTGTCTTTTATAACTGCATCTCCTTTATCAGTGACATTATATAATCCACTACAAGATGATTCAAATGTTACTATAAATCCCTTGTTGCAATTGACGTTCAATCAAGATGTAGAATTTATTGATCCATTGGCTGAGTATAAAATATTATTAAGACAAGGAGGTGCCACCATTGATGAATTTATTGTTTCGCCTGGTTTTAAGGATGGTAATTTAGTTTTTGATGGCAATTTAATGGTGAGTGACCGTTTAAATATAACACCATATTCAACCTTAGCTGTTGGTACAGAATATCATGTTATTATTCCTAGTGGCCTGGTTAAATCATTTGTTAGTGAAGAAACTTTTACTGGCATCACATCCTCTACAGGATGGCGTTTTACAACGGTCGCCAATCCTGTTTGGGCAAATGGATATCCATTAACGCGTAATGTGTCTCCAATATCAGTTGAATTTGTTGGGCAAGTTGATAAAATAGGCACATGTTATTATGTTGTAACTGATAATAATACCGAGCCAACAATTGCTCAAATAAAAGCTGGTCAAGATGCAACAGGCAGCCCAGCAAGTTATGCAAGCGGAAGTGTTGCTATTGAAACAGCTAGTGCCGAATTTAATGATGCGATAGATGTATCAGATCATGAATTATACGATGCCGAGACTACTTATTATGTATACGCTGTAACAACTGATGATGTAAATTCGCTGGATTCTGAAATTGGAATAACATCTTTTACAACTCTCGAAAGAATTGCTCCTATTACCTCTTTTGATCCTATTGATGGAGCCAACGACGTTTCGATATTAGCTAAGGTTGTCATTACTTTTGATGAACCCGTTCGCATGACTAATGGTACAATTATAGATGATACAAATGTCGCAAGCCTAATTTTATTTAATTTAAATCCAGCTAATCCAGTTGACTTTACGGCAAGTATTGATGATGAAAAACAAGTTATTACTATTACGCCAAATGTGCCACTGAACGAAAACTCAGGTTACGATATTACCATCTTAGCTGTTGAAGATTATTTTGACAATGAGCAATTGAGTTCGTCAAAAGCTTCATTTAATACCACCAATGTTGTGGTCTGGAATGGAAATCAGTCGTCGGTATGGACAGTCAATCAAAATTGGGATGGTAATTTTAACCCTGGTAGTAGTGTTCATATTCCCTATGCTGATGGAGGAGTGCCGATTACGAATATGCCAATAATATCAACAGATATTACTGTTGGGCATATAAGTATTGAATCGGGTGCATCCTTAGAGATTGAAAATACTGGTAGCTTGATTATCAACGAGACCTTAACAATGGGATCTTCAACGACAGGAGCAGGTAATGCTTCGATTATAGATAATGGGTCAACTTCAATAAATGTTGATCCTTCCAAGGTGTCCATACAACAGGCGATTATGTCTAGTACGCGTGGATATCATCTTTCTTCACCAGTTGTTGGTGCTACGAAATCTAACATGGGTGTTGATAATGCTATCTATGTTTTTGATAACCCAACTGATAGCTGGCCTAAATTAGGTGACAACGATGTGCTTTCTATAGGGCGAGGTTATGGTTTATATACAAGTGTTGATATTGAATTTAAAGGTGCACTTAACCAGAGCTCCAGTTATTCTGTTCCTTTAACCCGAACTGACGGAGAGGGATATGGATGGAATCTTGTCGGGAATCCATATACGGCAGCTATAGATTGGAATCAAATTGCTTTAGGGCATAAAGTAAATATCAATAATGCTTATTGGGTGTTTTTAAATGATCCTTCTAATTATGGATTGTATGCAACATATAGTAGTGGAGGTGGTGGAACGAATGGTCTAGATAATCTAATTCCAACACATCAGGCGTATTACGTAAAGGTAAATCTAGGAGAAACAATAGGTTCATTAACAATGCCAAAGTCGGCATTGTCTCCAAATAATAAAAGCATACTAAAATCTGCACCTGTTGAATTTACCAGGGTAAAGTTAGCTGGCGTTAATGGTGATTATATCGATGAAACAATTCTTTCATTTACTGAAGATGCTGAAGATTACATCGATATGTATGATGCTGAAAAAAGATTCACAAATTATAAAAATTATCTAGAGTTATTCTTTTATGAAGAATCTAATTCTTTTGCTATCGATTGCAAAAAATCAATTTATGACGGATTAATTGTTCCAATTGGTTATAAGGTTTCTAATACAGGTGCTTATTCCATTAGAAGGCAAAGTATTGATAATATTTTAGATGATTATGAGGTGTATTTAGAAGATAAGTATCTTGATGGCCAGTTTATTAACCTGAGAGAGCAGTCTGAATATAATTTCGAATCTGATAAAATTGGTAAAATCGTCGATCGCTTTGCGTTACACTTTTCTTCTGTTGGTGTTGTAACTGGTATTGATGGGAACGAAAACAAATTAATTAACATTTATGCGCATGATAGCTCCATATATATAAATGGAGACAATTTAATTAAGCAGCTTTATGAGGTTTATACTATCGATGGTAAGAGAGTTAAGCAAGGGTATCTTATGAATAATGGACTAAATACAATAAATCTGAGAGAGAAAGGTTTATTTATTGTTCGTGTAACGATAGGGTCTATGTTAATTACAGAGAAAGTTTTGCTTAGATAGTTTTATTAATTTACTTTGTTCAAGTAATTGGAGATGATGAAAATACGTAGGAGATATATAAGGCCAAGTATAGAGAAGTATGTTGTGGATCAGGATGTTAGCCTGGTTTTGATGTCTTCCACTGAAGAAAAACCAGGTGAAATGCCAGGTCCAACAACTATCCAACAACAAACTGATACTTTCGAAGCAAATCCCTTCGACGAAACGAATATAAAATAAACAACAAAGGCGACCATTGGTCGCCTTTGTTATGTGTTAAATATGTTTTCTACATGGTCACTTGCCATGTATCTTCCAGGTTATTTTTCCAGTCGCTGAATTTCTCATTGCCACCACGTACTTTCCAGTCCGAGTCAACGGTTAGCTTAGAGCTAATGCCGCCTCGTGGGTTACAAATCATGGTTACACGAATGCGTTCCGGATCATAAGCTTCAACCATGTGATCGTAAAATACATTAATCAAACGCTCGTATGATACGGTAATGTTACGTAAGTGCTGAACGTATTCCTTTAGTGATTTTAACTCAATAATTTTTTTCTTAGGATAAAAGGTGATAAAAACATCGGCAAAATCAGGTTGATTTTTAACGCCTAAAAAAGTGAATTCAGGTATCTTAATCTTAATCTCATAGGCTTCTCCGCTTGGATTAGGCAGTGATTTTAAGATGGTAGTGTCAATGTTTTTGTAAGTCAATACTTTTTGTTCCATGTAAATAGTAATTTCGGTTAATGTTTTGCTTTTGTGGTCCACAAAAATAGTTAATTATCGCCAATCTCAGCTCTTAAATAAAAGATAAGATGGTATTTAATCTTAACTCCTCATTCTATTCAAAGACATTAATCGTTATTGTTGAGTTTTTTGCCTAATTTTGCGCCCGAAAAATATATTTATACAGTGGGACGATCGCGAAAAAGTAAACCTTTATTAAAAAAGGTAACCATCACAGATGTAGCAGCAGAAGGAAAAGCCATGTTTCGTTTAGACGACCGGGTGGTATTTGTACAACGTGCTGTGCCTGGCGATGTAGTGGATGTGCAGGTTACGAAAAAGAGACGTAATTATTACGAAGGTTTTCCTGTGTTTTTTCATGAGTACAGCTCCATTCGTCAAGAGCCGCTTTGTGAGCATTTTGGTGTTTGTGGAGGATGTAAGTGGCAAGCTTTACCATACGAGCACCAACTAAAGTATAAAGAGCGTGAAGTGCTTAATAACTTAGCACGAATCGGTAAAGTAGATTTACCTGAATGCTCGCCTATCCTGGGTTCGGAGAAGACCGAATTCTACCGTAATAAATTAGAATTTACCTTTTCTAATAATCGTTGGTTGTCGCAAGAAGAGCTAAGTAGTGAGGAGTCATTTACCCATCGTAATGGTGTTGGATTTCATATTCCAGGTATGTTTGATAAGGTTGAGGATGTGAAAAAATGCTATTTACAACGCGATCCGTCTAATGCCATTCGTCTAGCAATTAAAGAATATGCTTTAGATAATGACTTAACATTTTTTGATTTAAAACAGCAAGAGGGCTTTTTAAGAACTTTGATTATTCGTACGAGTTCGACAGGAGAATTAATGGTTATTCTAACTTTATTTCATGAGGATGAGCCTAATAGAGTGGCGCTGTTGAATCATGTAAAGGAGCAGTTTCCTGAAATTACATCATTAATGTATGTGATAAATGAAAAAAAGAATGATACCATTACTGATCAGGATATTATCCTGTTTAGTGGTCGAGATCATATTTTTGAAGAGATGGAGGGTTTGAAGTTCAAGATCGGACCTAAGTCCTTTTATCAAACCAACTCAGAGCAGGCCTACGAATTGTATAAGGTAACCCGCGATTTTGCCAATATTAAAGAGAATGAGGTAGTGTATGATTTATACACGGGAACAGGTACAATTGCCAACTTTGTTGCACGTCAGGCCAAAAAGGTGGTAGGGGTAGAGTATGTGCCTGAAGCCATTGAAGATGCGAAGAAGAACTCTATATTAAACGGCATTGAAAACACAGTGTTTTTTGCTGGTGACATGAAGGATGTGCTCAATTTTGATTTTATTCAAGAGCTAGGGCATCCGGATGTGATGATTGTTGATCCACCACGAGCTGGCATGCATGCCGATGTTGTGAATACGATTTTAAATACGGCTCCTGATCGTATTGTGTACGTTAGTTGTAATGCAGCTACTCAGGCGCGTGATTTAAATCTGATGGATGTGCGATACAAAGTCACAAAAGTTCAGCCAGTAGATATGTTTCCGCATACGCACCATGTTGAAAACGTAGTGCTTTTGGAAAGAAAATAGAGCTATTAGAAGGTATTGAAAAACCGCTGAAGCAAGAGAGTCTATATCTTGTTTTAGCGGTTTTTTTGTATTGTAGAAAGTAACGTTTTGTGTAGGTGTGTTTTTTTAGAATTATTCTTCAGAATAAGCCGATTTTAGATATCTTCATGCTGGCATATTTTTTGATTCAACAAATGGTGTGCTGCCTAAATTCAAAATAACCGATACTGCTTAAAACAATAGACTATGAGGGGATTAAAAAAACAATTACCAGTAATGTTAGTGGCTTTGCTGATGTGCCTTTTTGCATGGCAAGCTGAGGCCCAGACTGATCTGGCTAAGTTCAAAGAAATAATTAAAAAGGATAGTACGCTGGTTGTAGATTTGGCTGCATATGACGCTAGTGTGCGCCGCGATATCCTTATTGTTGCCCAGCATCCTGAGGTTTTATCTACATTAAAAGAAACACAGCAAGGTTCACAAAATGCTTTTCAAGGCATAATTGAAGACTATGACCGCGATACTCAGTTTGGTATTTATGAGTTAAGTCGTTATCCCGATTTAATTGATGAATTAACCATTGAGGGAAAACTTAGGAAAAAGGAAATTCAAAATGTGATCCTATCTTATCCTGAGGATATCCATGAATCGGCTATGGAGTATGGTCGAAAACGTTATAAGGCTTTAGATGCCATTGCGCACTTGAATCATAAAACGCAAAAGGACTTTGATGATTTAATTTCAAAGTATAACTCCGATTTTCAATCGAGTATTAAACGTTTAATTGGTACGCCTGAGGTTTTGTCGACCATGGCCGATAATTTGGAGTTTACTCGTTTGGCGGGTAGTGTGTATCAGCAGTATCCTAAGGAAATGGATTTGAAGTTGGAAGAGTGGCATAATCAAATTAAAGCGCAGAAAGAAAAGGAGCTGGCCGATTATCAACAAAAACTCAAAGAGGATCCAGAGGCTTATGAGGAGATGTTGGCGGCAGCCGAGCAGTTTGCTGCCGAAGAATCAGCCAATAAAAACATTTCAGAGCCTGTAACAGAACAGGTGGAGGTGGTTCATATCAACCATTATTCGTACTGGTATGGATATCCTTATTGGTACAGTGCACCTTATTGGCGTCCTTACCCTTGGTATTACCATACAGGTTTTTACTATGGACCTGGTGGAGGTGTTGTGTTTATTGGTATGCCATCGTATTGGTATGTGGGTTGGCATCATCACTATTATCCTAATCGTTATCCGCATTTGTCGTACCATTATTACCGTCATGCTCATCGCCATCATCATTCATATTATAACTTTAATCGTACCGTTAATGTTAATATCAACAATAACTCACGAATTGATAGAAGCAATCTGGCGAAAATTGATAATAACCGTGGTAATATATTGCCGAAACAATGGCCAAGTCAAAGACCTGCTGTAGGTACTGATCGTCCAGTTCAAGGGCCGTCCACACGTCCTTCAACGCGTCCGAAAAGTAGACCATCTACGCAACCTGCAACAAGACCATCTACCACTCCATCAACACGTCCGTCTAATAAACAAGCTCCGCCTGTTAATTATAATAACTACAGGTCAAATGAGCACATGAGACAAAACTGGAGTAGGCCATCGACTCCTGCAACGCGTCCGGCTACACGACCAACAACACGGCCAACAGGAGGTTTTAGAAGGCGCTAAGCTGCTTTAGTTAGATGTTATATTTTTAGTTTTTATTTAATATGAGATATATGAAGAAGTTAACTTTTTTAGCACTTATAGCCTTATTCCTAAGTGCATGTTCCTCTGTTAAAGTAACAACAGACTGGGATCCTTCTGCTGACTTCCGAGGCTATAAAACTTTTAATTTTAGTCAGAGTTTTGATGAGATAAAGGTTGGAGATTTTGATAAGCGGCGCATTAAAAATTCCATAAGTAATGAATTAGAAAAGATTGGGTATGTACTATCCGATCAGCCTGATTTATTGGTTAATGGTTATGTAACGTCAGTTGAAAAAACGGTTGTAACCAATACGCACTATGGTGGATATGGACCTTATTATTATGGTTGGGGCGGTTGGTATTCAACAACTGATGTGAATCAATACAGCGAAGGTACTTTAATTGTGAGTTTGATTGATGTACGTAATAAGCAATTGGTTTGGGAAGGTCGTGCCGAAGGAATCGTTCAGCCATCGAATGCAAAGAAAAAGACTAGGGCAACTGATGAGATATTGAGGGAGCTTTTTTGGAAGTACCCCACTAAATAAATGAACTAGCAAGTAAAAAGAGCTCCAAATATTTTTTTGAGCTCTTTTTCTTTGAAGACTAAAATTCTATATTTAAGCTCCTAAACTATGAACTATGTGTTTTTCGGCCGAAGTTAGTTTTGGTGCCAGTGCTGTAATAACAACAGTTGGTGCCTTGGCAATAAAAAAGAGTAAAAGTAAAGAACAGCTTTTGTTTGCTATGATACCATTGCTTTTTGGTATACAGCAATTTTGCGAAGGTTGGTTGTGGTTGGCGCTAGAAAATGAAAAGCTAGGGCATTTGGCAGGAGTATCTACCTATGGCTTTCTTATTTTTGCTCAACTAATTTGGCCAGTCTGGGTGCCCTTATCCATTTATGTATTAGAGAAAAATACTATTCGAAAACGCTTACTTGGTTTTTCATTGGCTACAGGTGTTGTTTTATTTGCTGTATTAGCCTATCGAATGGTGTTTTATGAAGTGAGTGCTCAAATTGATCAGCACCATATTTTCTATACTGTAGGTCATTTTCAGAGTACAAATTGGTGGAGTGGAATACTTTATTTGCTACCAGCAGCTTTCCCCTTTGTGTTTTCAAGCAATAATCACATTAATTATATGGGAATACTAATGTTGCTTCTCTTTGTTGTATCCAAAGTGTTTTATCTGAAATACATGATTTCCACTTGGTGCTTGTTCGCTGCCTTGCTGAGTGTTTATATTTATTTTATCGTGAAGAAACAGCAAGGTACAATCAGTTAGTAATCAACTTAAACGGCTTTTGTAATCATCGTAAGTAAATTCCTTAACGACTTTTAAAACTTCAGTTTCATTCCAAATGGCGATTGCAGGGTGAGGAACGCCATTAAACATGGTTGTTTTAACCATTGTGTAATGTATCATGTCTTTAAAAATGATGTGTTCTCCTATTTGTAATTCGTGATCAAAAGACCAATGCTCCATAAAATCGCCTGCCAGACAGCTATTGCCTCCCAATCGATAGGTGTGCTTTCCCTCAATATCGCCCTTAATACTATTTTCAACTTCAGGTTGATAAGGCATTTCGAGGCAATCGGGCATGTGGGCTGTAAAGGATACATCTAAAATAGCGGTTTTAATCCCCTCGTTTTCTACGATATCAACCACTGAAGACATCAAATCGCCCGTTTCCCAGGCGAATGCACTGCCTGGTTCCAGAATAATTTGTAGATCCCACTTTTCCTTAAACTGCTTCAGTAGCTTTATTAAGTGCTGAGTGTCGTAGTCTTTTCTGGTCATGAGGTGGCCACCCCCCATATTTATCCATTTAACTTGTTTCAAATAACTGGCAAATCGCTCTTCTACGGCGTTTAATGTGTTTTCCAGATCATAAGAGCTTGACTCGCACAAAGTGTGGAAGTGTAGCCCTTCAATTTCTGAAGGGAGTACTTTGGGTAATTGACTAGCGATAATGCCAAGACGCGAGCCTGGAGCACATGGGTTGTATAAATCGGTTGATACGTCGCTAAATTGTGGGTTGATGCGCAAACCTACTGAAACCTTATCGGATGTACTGTTGATGTCTGTTTTAAAACTATTGAATTGCGACAAAGAATTAAAAGTGATGTGACTACTCATGGATAGGATCTCTTTAAATTCTTCCTCTTTATAGGCTGGAGAGTAGGTGTGTGCTTTATTGCCCATTTCTTCAAACGCCAATCTGGCTTCGTGTATGGAACTTGCTGTGGCTTTGCCAATGTATTCTTTTACAATTGGAAAAGCACTCCACATAGAAAATGCTTTAAAGGCCATGATGATTTCAATACCAGCCTGCTCTTTTACGTCTTTAATTAATTGCAGATTCTTTCTGAATAGTTGTTCATCCAAAATATAGCAAGGGGATGGTGCGTTATTATAGTCAATAGGCATAAGAAGTCGCTTTTATAAACAAAAGTAACGAAACTGAACTTGAAAATGCAAAAGGCCGAATTCCTTTTTTTGATAGGAGTACGGCCTTTTGCAGACGTTGTTTATGGCTATTTTGTTATTTATTCTCCGCTCTTACCATAGTTGGGAAGGACTCTTGCGCTCGGATCGTTCACATCGCAGTTTTCCCATTCCTTATTTGGCATCCAAAAATCTTTGATTGTTTCACTTCGGCCAGGGAAATGTTCTTCAAATAACTCTCGATACATTAATGATTCTTTCGAGATTGGTTGCGCGTGTTTGAATTGTGCTTTTTTAGCTTCGAATTCTACATCGCTATACATCTCTTCAGCGTATGCTTTAAGGTAATCAACCACACTATGACCAACCGCATCAGAGAAAGCTGCTTTTTCTCGATAAAGGATGTCTTGTGGTAGGTAATCGCCTTCAAAGGCTTTACGCAACAAATATTTTCCTATTCCTGTAAAGTTCATTTTTCGTTCAGGTTGAATACTCATCACATACTCAACAAAATCAAGATCGCCAAAAGGTACACGAGCTTCCAGGCCGTTGCACGAGATGCTTCTATCGGCACGAAGAACATCGTACATATAAATTTCTTTCAGACGTTTTTCTGCTTCTTTTTGAAAAGCATCAGGTGTAGGTGCAAAATCGGTGTATTTGTAACCAAATATTTCATCACTTATTTCCCCAGTCATTAGTACTTTAATGTCAGTATTTTCTGCTACATACTTACAAACCATGTACATGCCCATTGAAGCACGGATGGTTGTAATGTCGAATGATTCTATACAATAGATCAGATGGCTTAATGAGTCAAAGATGTCTTTGCGCTTAAAAAGAACCTCGGTATGTTCGGCGCCTAAATAATCGGCTACCACACGTGCATATTTGGTATCAATTGGATCGTCTTCAATACCAACCGCAAAAGTTCTAATTGGTTGATCGAGCATGCGTGCTCCAACGGCACAAACCAAACTTGAATCCAAACCACCACTCAATAGAAAACCAACTGGCACGTCAGCTGTCAATCGCTTTTCAATTCCTTTTGTCAGGTAATGGTTGATGTTTTTAAAGATCTCATCCTGCTCATGATCAACAAATTGTTCTACTTTTGAAATATCGCGGTATTGCTTTATTGATTCGCCATCATAGAAATGTCCTGGAGGAAATGGTTTCACTTCTTCGCATAATTCATGAAGTGTTTTCATTTCACTGGCAAAAAGTATATCCCCTGCTTTTGAATATCCATAAAACAGTGGACGAATACCAATTGGATCGCGGGCTGCAAAGTACTTTTTAGCTACAGAGTCGTAGATGACAAATACGAACTCTGCATCTAGAGACTTGGCCGTTTCTTCAATCCCTTTTTCTAAGAAAAGCGGAATGATAACTTCACAATCACTACTTGATTTGAATTCGAACGATGCTTCGTACTCAGTTTTTAGCGCATTATAATTATATACTTCTCCATTACATACCAAATTAATGTGCTTGTAAACCAATGGCTGATTACCATTTTCCGAAACATCCATAATGCTTAAACGGTGGAATCCCATCCAACCATCATCTTCAAAATCTCGGGTTAGTGAGTTGTCTGGTCCCCGATATTGAATCTTCTTAAACTCGCGGGCAAATCTTAGTTTGTCCATTTTGTCGCTTCCTGTATAAACTGCAAATCCACACATGACAATCTTATTTTTAATTAGTAATGGAGTAATTGTAATGATATTTGATTCAAAAGTAATGAATCATTATTAAAAAGCAATAAAAACTTACAAAAAATAAGTAAAGAGGTGCAAAAAGAGCAATATTGTTACAAATTAATGGTGATAAGGAGTGGTCTGAAATATTATTATATGTGGGTGTTCGGCTTGATTTAACGGTAATGAGGTGAGGGAGTACGCTCTGAGAGGGGGCAAGTAGTGAATAGACGTTATTTTTTAATTGATAAAAGGGCAAAAAAAATACTGCCATAAGCAGTATTTTTTTATTTATTGGTGATTTGAATTATAGTTCAAGATCAATGTTAACTTGTTCGTGCCATGGTAAGCCTAATTTGTTAAGTTGCTCCATAAATGGATCAGGATTAAATTCTTCAACATTAAAAACACCTGGCTTTTTCCAAGCATTCTGAAGATACATCATGGCGCCTATGGTTGCAGGAACACCGGTTGTATAGCTTACGCCTTGAGCTCCTGTTTCATCATAAGCATCCTGGTGTTTACAGTTGTTATAGACGTAATAGGTTTTTTCCTGACCATCTTTTATGCCTTTAATACGACAACCGATTGAGGTTTCTCCAGTGTAGTTCTCGCCTAAATCACCAGGATCAGGTAAAACGGCTTTCAGAAACTGGATGGGAACAATTTCTTTACCTTCGTACATGATTGGTTTGATACCAGCCATTCCAATGTTTTGAATAACTCGCAAGTGTGTCAAATATTCTTGTCCGAATGTCATCCAAAAACGAGCCCGCTTAAGAGTTGGATAATTTTTACATAACGACTCAAGTTCTTCGTGGTATATTAGATAGGAATCACGTTCCCCAATATTTGGATAACTAAGTGATTTGCAAATTTCATGAGGTTCCGTTTCTATCCATTGACCATTTTCCCAGTATTTACCCTTTTGAGTTATTTCTCTAATGTTAATTTCAGGGTTAAAATTGGTGGCAAATGCTTTTCCATGGTCTCCACCATTACAGTCTACGATGTCTAAGTAATGTATCTCGTCAAAATGATGTTTGGCGGCATGAGCTGTAAAAATACTAGTTACCCCAGGATCAAAACCACAACCTAGAATAGCTGTGATGCCGGCTTCTTTAAATCGCTCTTGGTAGGCCCACTGCCACTTGTATTCATACTTAGCTTCGTCTAAGGGCTCATAATTAGCCGTATCCAAATAGGCTGTTTTTGTTTCTAAACAGGCATCCATAATGGTCAAATCCTGATATGGTAAAGCTACATTAACCACAATGTCAGGTTCGAAACTATTAATTAGTTCCACAAGTTCAGGCACATTGTCTGCATCTACTTGCGCAGTTTGAATTCTATTATTGCCAATTTTTTCAGCAATAGCATCGCATTTACTTTTTGTACGACTTGCTAGTAGAATGTTGGTGAAAACATTTGGCAATGAAGCCATTTTGTGAGCGACTACAGTGCCAACGCCACCCGCTCCAATAATTAATACTCTACCCATGATATTTAAGTTGAATGAAAACGTTTTGTATTTTGAAAATTCAAATTATGTGAGATTGATGTTTGTGTGGTTTATTAATGCAAATTGACAAAAAAAATAAAAAGGGGCAATAGCACTACTTATTTATTTGGATTAAAAATCTCAATCATTTTAATGTTAAGACTAAATAAGAAGTTGAATCCTAGACTAATGGGTCTAGTGTGTCTTGAGATGCTTTTTAGTTGGATTTTATATCTAATTGAAAATTAATGCTTGAGCGGTGTTTGTGTGTTGATATTTTACTATTTTAGTGCGTGAAATTACTATGAATATGTTAAGAATATATCCTTTATTGTTCGTCAGCTTGCTAATATGGCTTTTTTCAGCATGTTCCATCCAAAACAAGCCGATAGATAAGAGTCAAACAGCTGTTATTGGTTTTTATAATGTGGAGAATTTATTCGATACAATCAATTCGGTAGATGTTCGTGATGGTGAATTTACACCCGAGGGTGCTAAGGAATGGAATGCGAATCGCTATCAGGATAAGTTGGAAAAGATCGCTCAGGTAATTATCGGTATTGGGGATTCAACTGGCTACTCAGTTCCAAGTGTTATGGGACTTTGTGAGCTTGAAAATATTGGGGTTATTAACGATTTAGTTGCTCACCCTTTGTTGAAAGAGTTTAATTATCAGATTGTGCATCAGGATTCGCCTGATAAAAGGGGTATTGATGTGGCTCTTCTATATAGAGCAGATGCCTTTGTGCTACATGATTTTAAAGCTCTTCCATTAATGATTTATGATGCCGAGGATGGAGATCGAATTTTTACCCGCGATCAGTTGTTGGTAAGTGGACAACTCATGGGGGAGAAGATTCATTTTGTAGTTAATCATTGGCCATCGCGTTATGGTGGAGAAGAGCGTAGTAGACCTTTAAGGAAAGATGCAGCCTATTTGAGTAGAGCAATTGTTGACTCGTTGCAGCAACTTGATGCTAAAGCTCCCGTGATGTTGATGGGAGACTTTAATGACGATCCACAGAATGTGAGTATTAACGATGTATTAAGGGCTGTAGGAATCAGTGAAATGCAAGCAAGTGATTTGTATAATCCGTATGCCGACATGCACGAAGATGGTGTTGGTACGCTTTGTTATAGAGGGTTCTGGAATATGTTTGATCAAATTCATTTTACTCAGAATATGCTTTCAGATGGTACGAGTTTGCAGCTACAAAGTGCCCATATTTATAACCATGCTATGTTGAAAGTAAAAGAGGGAAATTACGCAGGATATCCTTTTAGAACTTTTGTGGGAAATAGGTATGATGGCGGCTATAGCGATCATTTCCCAGTTTATGCAATAATCAAAAAGAATTAGTTTATACCTTTAGTTAATGAGAAATGGCTGTTTAACAAGTGTGTTATCAGCCATTCTTTTTATCTGTATAAATTCTTCTGTTTGATGAAATTGTAAACCCTCTCTGGGATGAGATAGGGTGTCTCTTTCCCATCTCGAATCCATTCTCTAATGTTTGATGAAGCCATTTCTACCAAAGGAGCCTTAGTGAGTCTGGCGTTGTGGTGTAGTATTTCTTCATCAATTATATAACCAGTTCTTGGATAGATCAATATTTGATGTTCACTAATTATTTCATCGTAACATTTCCAATGGTGTAATCGTTGCGCATTGTCGGCACCCATAATAATGCTAAACTGGTAATTGGCATATTGGCTTTTGAGTGCATCAAGTGTTTTAATGGTGTAGGATGGAGTGGGAAGCTGCAACTCAATGTCTATGGCTTTATAGTTTTCCTGATCTTGCGTTGCCAGGTCAACCATCTTCAGCCGTAGTTCGGCATCCAAAAGTTCAGAGGATTGTTTAAAAGGGTTTTGTGGACTGACGACAAACCATACTTCATCCAGGTTTTCAAACTCTCGCATATAATTTGCCAATGCTAAATGCCCTATATGAATGGGGTTGAATGATCCAAAAAACAATCCTACTTCTATCACAATTGGTTTATTGGTTTAAAAACTCTCGAATGGCTTTGGCTGTATGTTCTAATGCCTGATCAATATTATCATTGATAATCACTTGATCGAATTCAGATGAATATTTGAGTTCCCGCTCAGCTTTAGCTATGCGCATGTTAATCTTTTCTTCGCTATCGGTACCCCGTTTTTGAAGGCGTTTTCGAAGCTCATCAACCGATGGAGGCTGAATAAATAAGCTTAAGGCTTTGTTACCGTACATTTTTTTGATATTAACACCGCCTACTACATCAACATCAAACACAATATTACAACCAGTGCTACAAATACGTTCTACTTCGCTCTTTAGTGTGCCGTAGTAGGTGTCAGTATACACTTCTTCCCACTCTAAAAAAGCATCTTGTTCAATTTTAGCCTTAAATTCATCGGGAGATAAAAAGTGATAATCGACACCATCTTTTTCATTTCCTCGTGGTTGTCTGCTTGTTGCTGAAATAGAGAATCCAAGGTCAAAACCCTCTTTTAATAATGCCTGAACAATGGTTGTTTTTCCAGAACCTGATGGAGCTGAAAAGATAATCAGTTTGCCTTTCTTCGTCATTTTTTTATGAACAGTGGTGTGGTAACAGAAATCTTTCATTTTATTAACTATGCGCTTTTATAAGCTTAAAGGACATTAAGTATTTGTTCTTTTATTTTCTCTAATTCATCTTTCATGCGAATAACAACCTTTTGTAATTCAGCATCATTGGCCTTTGATCCTAAGGTATTTATTTCTCGACCTATTTCCTGGGTGATAAAACCAAGTTTTTTTCCAACAACATCGTTGTTTTCAATGGTTTCCATAAAGTACTCCAGATGGTTGCTTAAACGAACTTTCTCTTCAGTAACATCCAGCTTTTCAAGGTAAAAGATGATTTCCTGTTCGAAGCGATTTTCATCGACTTTATTACTTTGGCCTAACTCTTCCAGGTTTTCTCTTATGCGAGTTTTTATTTTTTCAATACGCTGAGACTCGTAATTCGGCACCTCTTTTAAAAGTTCGCCTATGAGTTTAATTCGTTGTATGATATCTACTTCTAATGCCTGTCCTTCGCGAGTTCTAAAATCAATGATATCAGCAATCGCTTCCTTTAAGGTTACTTCAATTGATTTCCACTCAGATTCGTCTAACTCTGCTAATTCTATTTTAACAGTATCGGGCAGTGGCATAATTGTTTTTAAAAAGTCAGTTTCACCAACGTTTAAATTATCAGCTATTTCGCGTAGTTGATTGTAGTAGTTGGAAATAACCTGCTTGTTGATTTTGGTAATTTTATCAGATGTTGCTGATTCAACATAAAAACTCAGGTCTATTTTGCCGCGAGATAGCTTTTTACCAACCAGACTTCTTACGGCAATTTCTTTTTCCCGATAGAGGTTTGGAAAGCGAGTATTTAAGTCTAGTTGCTTGCTGTTTAGTGACTTAATTTCAATGCTTATTTTTTTATTTGGAAGCTCACATACAGCTTTACCATAACCGGTCATTGATTGAATCATACGTCTCCTTAATTTCTGATAAGTCGCAAAGTTAATCTTTTTCTAAGACATGGCGATGGATTATAATTAGCTAATTCCATGATGAAATATGATTCTAAATAATAATCATAACCATCTGTTTATTAAGGTTTATTATTTTGACTCGCTAATAGTGTTTAATAAAAATAAAAAAAGAATGAACAAAAAATCAACCATCAGGTTTACCTTTCAAATCACCATTTACAAACAATTAAATATTAAGGACATGAAACGATTTACAGATTTTTTAGGAAAAAACCTTTGGGTAATGATGCTTTTATTAAGTGTTTCACTAGTAAGTGTATCTTGTGATGATGACGATGATGATTCGGGAGAAGAGGAACCTATGCCTGAAGAATCTATGACGATAACGGATGTAGCGGTTGGTAATGCTGATTTCAGTATTTTAGTGGCTGCCCTTCAAAAAGTTGGATTAGCTGACGATTTAGCCGATGAGAAAGCTAGTTATACTGTTTTTGCTCCAACTAATGCAGCATTTGCAGATTTGCTAAGCGAGTTAGGTGCAAGCGGGTTAGATGATATCTCAAACGAAGTACTAACAAGTGTACTCCTGTACCATGTTGTATCGGGCTCAAAGAAAGCCTCTATGATTGAAACGGGTTACTACTCAAGCCTAAGTGCTGGACCTAAGGATGGATACGGATTGTCCTTATACATTGATATGGAAATGGCTAAAATAAATAATCGTGCAAAAATTACGGCTACCGATATTGAAACTGACAATGGTATTATACACGTAATTGATAAGGTTATTTTGCCAATGAGTATTACTGATCATGCCATAGCTAATCCTGCATTTTCTTCACTTGTGGCAGGGGTAAGTAAAGCCGATTTGGCAGGAGCCTTAGATGATGATATGTCAATGTTTACTGTATTTGCACCTACTAACGACGCTTTTGATATGTTCTTTAGCGAACTCGGTGTAAGCTTAGATGATTTGTCCAAAGAAACGCTATCATCAGTTATTCTTTATCATGCATTGGGCGATGTTGTACCAGCTGCCATGGTTGAGTCAGGGTATTTTCCAACATTAAGTACCGCTTACGATCGCGCAATAAGTGTTAAGGTAGATACCGATGGCGGTGTTATGCTAAATTCGGACAGTGAAGTTATTGCTACTGATGTTGTTGCCACTAATGGTATTATCCATGCTATTAATAAGGTTATTATGCCACCAACAGTAGTAGATATCGCAATTGATAATTCAAGCTTTTCAATATTAGTGGAAGCAGTTGTTAAAGCTGATTTGGCAGGTGTTTTATCAGGGGAGGGTGCTTTTACAGTTTTTGCTCCAACTAATGATGCTTTTGAAGCCTTGTTCGAGGCCTTAAATATTTCAGGTATTGATGCCTTAACAAAGGAGGATTTAATACCAATATTATTAGCGCATGTGGTTGATGGTAATGTGGCTTCAACAAGTCTTTCTAATGGCGATGTACCTACTTTAAATACAGATAAGAAACTAATGGTCAATATTGATAACGGCGTAACAATCGATGGATCAATTAATGTTGTTTTGGCAGATATTCAAGGTAAAAATGGAATAGTTCACGTAATTGACAAGGTGATTGTTCCTTAATAATGTCGGTTCAAACGTAGAGCTGATTGGGGACTTTTACGGTCCCCTTTTTTCTTACTTCAATTTTGAAAAGATGGATTTACTCATGTGACAAGATTAATTGGTCTTTACATATTCTTATAATCCTGAACTTAGCGATTTTATCATGACAATGAATTTCTGTTTGGCTCTATAAAAATTAAAGTGAACATTATTTGCCGAATAAGCGTTAAAGGTTCAGCAATAGAAAAAGGAAATTATAACCAGATATGGCATTTTACTCTATAAAAGATTTAGAAAAGATTTCGGGAATTAAAGCGCACACTATTCGTATATGGGAGCGTCGCTATAACCTTATCGAACCTCAGCGTACATCAACTAACATACGTTTTTATAACGACGATGACCTGAAGCGTATCCTGAATGTATCTATTCTCAATCAAAATGGTTATAAAATTTCCAAGATTGCTCAAATGAGTGAAGCGCAATTGCGCGAAAGAGTAATAGACCTTTGTCTGGATACCCGCAATACAGATGTTCAAATCGAAAGCTTGTTGGTTGCAATGCTTGAAATGGATGAGGGGAAATTTACCCATGTTCTTACCAATTCAATTATCAAGCTGGGTTTTGAATCAACGGTAGAAACCATCTTGTTTCCGTTTTTGGATAGAATAGGGATATTGTGGCAGGCAGGCACGATTAACCCTGCTCAGGAGCACTTTATATCTAACCTGATACGGCAAAAGCTGATTGTGGCAATTGATAACGAAATGCAAAACTTTATTCCCAAGGCAGATAAGAATATTGTCTTTTTCTTACCTGAGAATGAGTTGCACGAAATTGGCCTGCTTTTTTACAGCTTAATTGCCCGAAAAGAGGGATTTAATGTGGTTTATTTAGGTGCAGCTGTGCCCATTGAGGATTTAAAAGAAGTGGTAGATGTTAGGCATGCTGATGCTTTGTTTACATCCTTTGTAGCTGCCAGAAAAAAAGAAGAGTTAGAGACTTTAATGGATGAAATTGCCAAATCTATTTCAGGGATACCCGTTTTTGTCATGGGATTACAAATTAAAGAGGTTCAGCCTGCTATTCCAAAACACTTTAAAATAGTTACATCATCGCAGGAATTCAAAAAGCAGTTGAGCTCTTTTTGATGGTTAAAAATTGTGTTAATATTCTATTAGGCTTAATGTTGTAGTGTTTTTGTTAATGCAAGTAGTTTTTAGCATCTACATTAACTGGATGTACTAACCCGAGTTCGACATGAAATTTATTGCTCAGATCGCTTATAAATATTGAGTTTCAAGGACTATTTGTGAAGGCATAACTAGTCCCGATTTTTCGGGAGCGGGCTTCCGCTTAACGCGGAACAAGTAATGTCGAACGAATATGACGCAGAAAATCGATGTTTATAAGTGGATACATTAATCTTTTCATTAAATAACCGATCTACTGCTCTAAATTTAATCGCCATAGTTTATTATGCCTCAAAAATTTAGATTGTATATCAATCACTTAATGAAATCTGAGCTCTTAAATTTTAATCGAACTCGGGTTACTAAATTTTTCTTCTCACTACTCCTTTGGTTTTCCACCTTCCTGTAAAATAATAAATGAGTGAGCCCACAAGTCCCATGCTCCAGCCTATGGGTATGGCCCACCAAATTCCATTAACCCCAAACTCTTTAGATAAAACCACCGCAAATGGGATGCGTATTATCCATAAGGAAAAAAGGGTAATGAACATGGGTATTAAAGTATCGCCTGCACCACGTAAAACGCCATGCATAACAAACATGGTAGAGAAAATCATGTAAAATGAGCTGACGATTACCAGGTAGTTGGTGCCATGATCGATAACTGCCGCATCTTTTGTAAATACGCCCATCATTAATTCGCCAAAGAATATAACGGTAAGCATTACCATTAGTGATATTCCCCATGCCATAAATAAGGTGGCTCTTAGTCCTTTTTTTATGCGGTCGATTTTTTGAGCACCAAGATTCTGTCCAACAAATGCAGATAGTGCACTGGCAAGGTTGAGTGCTGGCATGGCTGCCAAAGCATCTATTTTACTGGCCACAGCAAATGCTGCTAATACATCGGTATCAAAATTGTTAACAATGCGGATGAGGGCCATAATGCCAAGGGCCACAAAGGTTTGTTGAAAGCCTGTAGGAAGTCCTATCTTAACGCTTTGTAGAAATAACTCTTTGTCAAATTTAAAGCTGAAGATGTTGAATGAAATAATTTGATGTTTCTTATTCAGGTAGATGGCTCCCGATAAAAAAGCGCCGCCTTGAGCGATGAGGGTAGCATAAGCAACGCCACTAATTCCCCAATTAAATACAACAATAAACACAATATCGAGTACGATGTTAACAATGGTTGCTATAATCATAAAATAAAGTGGAGTCATTGAATCGCCAAGGCCACGTAGTATGGACGACGTACCACTAAATCCAAAAAAAGCAACCATGCCCATCATAAATACATTAAAGTAGTCAGTTGCTAGCGGTATAATGGCTTCTTCAACATGAAGCATTCTGAATATATCTTCGCTGTAGAATATACCGACACACGTAATAAGTATCGAGGCAAAGAATAAAAATATATAAGTGGTATCAATGGCTCTTTTTACCTTGTCGAGGTTTTTGGCTCCGAAATACTGACTGATAATAATGGTAGCCCCACTTCCAATGCCTATCACAAAAGCAATAAGAGCATAAAATATGGGAGAGGACGCGCCGATGGCAGCAAGCGCTTCTTTCCCCAGGTAATTACCAATAATAATACTATCCACCACATGGTATAATTGCTGCAAGAGATTACCAAGAACCATAGGTAATGCAAATCTGAAAATTAACTTAGCTTCATTGCCTATGGTGAGGTCTTTCATTGACTTGTTTTTAATGCGTGACAAGTAAAACCAACGGAAAGTCTTTTTGGTTTACTAAATTCTTTAAAAAGCAGTACAAAACAAGCCAAAAAATAGTCTGTTACAAAGCGATGGCAATAAAAAAAGGTTGATTCTATTATAGAATCAACCTTTAAGTGTGTGATGTGGTTTTATTTATACCGTTTCTTTTACTGCCGGCGCTAACTCAACAGTAAAGTGACGCATTAATGGCGCTTCATCTAAAATGGTGTATCCACTTTTTATTTCATCTCTACGGTCATATACATTTTTAAGAGCCACAGCAATTACATCCATGTGGTTGTTGGTATATACTCGACGAGGAATGGCTAATCTTAATAGCTCTAAATCTGGGTAGCGATTCTCGCGTGTTTCAGGGTCTCTGTCGGCTAATAGTGTACCTATTTCAACACCACGGATACCAGCCTCTTTGTATAGCTCAATGCCTAATGTTTGTGCTACGTACTCTTCTTTTGGAATGTGAGGTAAAAAGCGCTTTGCATCAACAAAAATGGCATGTCCACCAAACGGCTCCTGAACAGGAACGCCAAATTCTTTTAGTTTATTACCTAGATATGCCACTTGCTTAATGCGGGTTTCTAAGTAATCAAATTCGGTACCTTCATCAAGGCCTTGTGCTAAGGCATTCATATCGCGACCAGACATACCACCGTAAGTAACGAACCCTTCGTAAATGATATTAAACTGACTTGCTTTTTTGTATAAATCCTCTTCGCGCAAGGCTATAAAACCACCCATGTTAACAATGGCATCTTTCTTACTACTCATTGTCATGCCATCGGCATACGAATACATTTCTTTAACGATCTCTTTAATGCTCTTATCAGCATAGCCTTCTTCACGAAGCTTGATGAAATAGGCATTTTCGGCAAAGCGTGCAGAATCAAATAGCACACGAATACCATATTCTTTAGCCAATGCATATACCTCGCGCATGTTTTGCATCGATACAGGCTGACCTCCTGATGAGTTACATGTTACAGTAACAATAATCATCGGGATGTTTTCTTTCGGGTGAGCCTGTAAAACGTGCTCAAGCTTATTTAAATCAAGGTTTCCTTTGAATGGGTGATCCACTGTTGTATTAAAAGCTTCATCAATGGTACAATCAATAGCAGAAGCTTTTCTAAACTCGATGTGACCTTTGGTCGTATCAAAGTGTGAGTTTCCTGGAACTACATCGCCTTCTTTTACCAAAGCAGAGAATAGCACATTTTCAGCAGCTCTTCCTTGGTGAGTTGGTAAAAAGTAGTCAAAGCCAAGGATGTTTTTAATCGCATTTTTTAAATTGTAATACGATGATGCACCTGCATAACTTTCATCGCCTAACATCATGGCTGCCCACTGACGATCACTCATGGCACCAGTACCACTATCGGTTAATAAATCAATAAATACCTGATCGCTACGTAGGTTAAAAAGATTGTAGTTGGCATTTTTAATCCATGCTTCTCTTTCTTCCTTAGTACTTTTGCGGATGGGTTCAACCATCTTAATCTTAAAAGATTCTGAAAAAGGTAATTCCATTATGTAAAGTTTTTATGATATATCAATTGTTCAATCAACAATACAAAGCAGCAATGCTACCATGAGCGTGATTATTAATTTGTTTCGAGAAAATAATATTGGAAAGAACTAACTTGGAGTTAGTGACTAATAGGCGAACTCGTCTCTGTTCTTAATGTTTAAGAAGACACGGTCGCATAATGCAGATTGTATGTGGAATGTTACCATCATCGTTAATTCTGTTTGCAAATGTAAAAAACAATACGTACTCACAAAAATATGGAATGTTAAAAATCGTAAGTTAGCAGCTGTTTGTTGTATGTGATGGTGTGTTAATTGGCTTTTGTGTAGGTTTTTATGGGTGCTTATGATTTTTCGCATGCTTATGTGGTGGTAAATGTTTGATGTGATAATTTATAGCAGTACTAGGCTATATTAAATTTCATGTTATTTTTGTTCTTAAATTCACTGCACGCACCTTTTATCGGCTTTAATAACTATGAAATGTATTTCTAAGGCATATTTGAACATTATAATCCTTTGGGCTATTATGATATTTGCTAGCATTGGAAATATGAATGGGCAGATGCAGGCTTTTGGTTTGGATTGGCGTTATTGGACAAACAACTCCTTTGAGCAAAAGCAATGGCAAAACACCCTGTATAAGTATAAAGAAAGTGGTGAAAAACAATTCTTAAGGCAATCGTACATTGTTAATTATATATTACAAGATGTTGAAGAACAAAAGCGATTTGAAACCTTTTTATTCGCTCCCTTGCACGATTATAAAGTGGAAACTTATAAGTTTGAAGCTAAGTTTAGGGTGCCAATTTTTCCATTAATTTGGTATTACCCTCAGTTTTATACGCAACGGGAGTTAGATGAGTATCAGGAGTTGATGAACTCTACCTCTTTTTCAAATCAATTAGCAGATGAATTTACCAATCGTTATTTTCTAACGGAAGCAAGGGATACATACATTTTTAGTCATCCCAATCAAATAAAGCTATCCTGGGACTCAATCCCAGATGCACCTCAAATTGGTTTGGGTGGCTTTTTGTCAAGGCGATCAGCTCGTGATGGTATAAATATGTTACTACGCGATAATGATTTTGATACGCACCCCAGTCTTGAAAAAATAAAGTTCACATCTGGGCCTTGGACTTTAAAGGGTACTGAAAACATTCTGGTGGCGCAAGGGTATGTTAATAATTGGGTTAAAGGAGGAGAGAGTAGTATTAGTTTAGGAAGTGACTTAAGGTTAATTGCTAATTATAAAAAAGATAAAAACGAATGGGATAGCTATATCATTCATAAAGTTGGTATCATCTCAACGGAGAATGACCCTAGTAGGGTTAATACAGATTTAATTGAAATAAATACCAAATACGGTTTAAAGGCATCCGACAAATGGTACTATAGTTTTCTGTATAATTTTAAAACGCAGTTTTTTAATGCGTATGATAAAGATGAAATACTTTTATCTGGCTTTCTTGCACCAGCCTATATGTCATTTGCTCTGGGTATGGATTTTAAGCATAAGGACAAATTTACGTTACTTCTTTCTCCTATAACATCGCGTGTTACTTTAGTGGCAGATACCAGTAAATATGATCAAACCAAGTTTGGTATAGATCCAGATAAAAGCATCGATATCGTAAATGGTATCTCGGTCGTTAATAATTTTGCCTATCAATTGTCGCAAGAATTTAAAATTTCATCTCGTTTTGATGCTTTCTACCAGTTTTTAGGAAAGGTAAAAGAAGGAAAAGATAGGCAGGTTCAAATAGACTGGGAGGTTATTCTTGATATGCGTATTAACAGGTATTTATCAACACGTATTTTAGCGCATGCAAGGTATTTTACCAATGAATCATCCAAAATTCAATTTCGCGAAAATTTCATGATAACTTTTAGTTACAACTTTTAAAACCTACTGTTAATCAATGCGTAATAATTACATAACTTTCAATTTAACTTCTTTTAACTTTAGTTATTATGCGTTAGTGATAAAACGCTTTAAATTTGCACTGTAAGAAAAACGAAAAAGTTTGTTTTCGATCAATAAAAAAATGAAACCTTTTTTTATTTCTTGCGTAACAATGATTACAAGACACCTTAAGTGTCAATAAAAATATTGAGTAAGTTTTCTCATAGTTTAGGGTTAGGTTTGGTTAAAAGTTGAAAGTCGTCTTAAAGAATGCTTTAAGGCGGCTTTCTTATTTTATATAAGTCAAGAATTTAGCTAAGTTAGATATCTTGCAAAACTTCATAATGTTTGCTTCTCGAATTTTCGAATATTTGTATTTTCATTCACGTTTTATTTGATAGTCGATGTCTTATCGATTTATAAGAATATATTATTTACATTTGTTTTGGAGGCTCAACTGACTACTCATTAAAATTTAGGGGGCAAAATACGATTAAATAACAATCGCATTTTCAATATTATGGGAATCTTAAGAAGCGTTTTTATAAGCATTTTTCTTTGTGTAACAATTGCAATACACGCAATTGATTATACATACTTATCTGATATTAGCACATTTGATAAAGAAGACTATGGTGCAGGACGTCAGAATTGGGACATTGATGTTGATGATGATAATGTTATATACATTGCTAACACCAATGGGCTTCTCCGATATATTTATGGTCAATGGACCCTCAATGAACTTCCGTCTGGAAAATCATTACGAGCGATTTCATTTTATAGGAATACGATATGGTGTGGAGGTGATGAAATTGGCTTCTTTAATGTTGATGATAAAGGGAATTTAACATACGAGTATCTTGCTGATGTTTATGGTTATGTATGGAATATTGAAACTAATGGCGATAATGTATTTTTTCAGTCTAGCAATATAATCACCGTTTATAATATTAGAACTAAAAGTCTTGCACAATTCACATTCCCGAATGGATTGTCGGGTTTGGGCAAATGGCAGAATAAAGTTTGGACAATCAGTAATGATAGAGGCTTAGGAACCTTAGATTTTGATGGTTTTAATTTAGTCAAGCCATTCCCCAAAGGTCAGGATCAGGAAGTGAGAGTATTGTTTGAACACAATGACCAATTGTATATTGTGCTGTTTAATGGTGAAGTGTTAGCTTTTGATGGACATGATTTTAATATGATTCGCATACCGGAACAGTTAACGTGTTTCTCTGCGATAAATTATGATGATAGTAACTTCTATATTGGATCTGTTTTAAAAGGAATTATTCCTGTTAAACGAGAAGGGGACCAGGTTTATATTCAAAGGAAAATACAACAAGAGCAAGGGTTGTTAGATAATACTGTTCTTTCTTTAGCTGTTGATAGAGATGGTAATTTGTGGGCAGGATTAGATTATGGTATTGCAAAAGTTAATAAGGAAAGTCTTCTTAAATCGATCATAAACAGGGGAGCAGCTTATGATATTATAATACATAATGGCACTACTTATATAGCTACAAATAAAGGACTTTATGCGAATTTTAATTCGGCAGATTTTTTATTAGTTGAAGGAACAGAAGGGCAAGTTTGGGGGCTTAAAGAAACGGATGCCGGCTTATTCGCTTGTCACAATAAAGGTCTAATTCTGATAAATAATGCGACTTCACAAATAGTGTATGACAAAGTTGGTGTTATGGATGTCGATCAGGTCGGTGCCTCAAATCAATATATTTTTTCGGCCTACACTGGTACTATATGGGTAGAGAAAATTGGGCAATCGTTTATAGAAAAGCGCAACCTTGGTCTGTGGGGGAATCCAAAAATTGACTATGATGAAATCAGTAACAGTGTGTGGGCACGTGGAGGTAGTGCTGATACAATTATTCATCGTATTTTGTTGGATGATGAGGAATGTATTGTTAGTGAAATATCTATGAGAGATGTATTTGCTACGACGCAAGGATTGTTTTTTTATGACGGAAATGTCTTCTTTGAATTTATTGATGGTGATTTCAAAAAGAGCCGTTTGACCCTGGTGCAAGGTATTCAAGGAGCAGGAATTACTGCATTAGAAGTATCGTCGGAAAATAATATTGCCATATATATACAGAATGATGAGTTGAAGATGATTGAAGAGTTAGCTGATGGCTCTACTGTAGTTCATGGTAAGTTGTTAAGCGAATTAAATAATGATATACTCGAGCAGTTTGAATGTATTAAAATACATGATAAGCTATTATATGTGGCTACTGAGAGGGGGGTGAAGGTTTTACCTTTAAATCGAAGATATAATCACCAGGCCCTAAAAGATCCTATAATCTCGCAAATTGAAATCACCTATAATAACTCACATACTCCTCAAACGTTATATTACCCTTATACCAATAAAGCCCTCAAATTAGCCAGTCGTCAATTTAAAACAATAACCTTATCCTTTGCCGATAAAAAGAAAAAGGAAATAGAGTACCGTTATCGCCTTTTGCCATACAACGAAGAGTGGTCTGATTGGTCTTTTTCTCAGAAGCAGATAGCCTACGGGGATTTAAAACCTCGTGATTATACCTTTGAACTTGAATGTCGATATAATGGAACCATCGAAAGAAAAACGACTGTTCCAATAATAATCGAAGGAATTGAATACTATTACCTACGTATTGGTATATTGTTTTTTATACTTATTGCTATTAGTTTGATAGTTGTGCAGTATGGAAAGAATCAGAAGCTTAGACTAAAGAATAAGTATGATAAAAAACGTTCTGCAGAGGAACAGGTTCAGGCTAAAAAGGAGCAACTGCTTCAGTTTACTGAAGTTATCAGGCACAAGAATGCATTTTTAGTGGAAGTGCGAGGGGCGCTAGCTCAGATGAAAAATAGTGCTGCATCTCGATGGGTAAACAAGATCGATCATGAAATAAATCAAGAGAAAAAAGACTTCCTTTTTCATAAGTTGTTTTCTGAGGATCACCAGGATTTCACTCAACGTATATCGTCACAATTTGAAACCTTAACGCCTCATGATTTACGCTTAATCTCGTTTATTCGAATTAATGCCAACACCAGTGAAATTGCTCAATTTTTAAATATTTCAACAAGTAGTGTCGATACTGCTCGTTATCGATTGCGTAAGAAACTAAATTTAGAACATTCTCAAAACCTTAATAAGTTTATTAGAGAGTATCAATAAGGTTTTTTCTACAATTAATTTAGCCCTAAGTAAGATTCATTCCTATTTATATTGCTACGCTAAGCAGATTTGTTTCTACTGGTTAAAGAACTAATTGCATTATAGAAAAGTAATAATGTGTTAAAGTTTTGCAGCTCATTTAACCTTGTTTTTACTATTTATGTATACCCAATAGTTGCTTTGATGTCCACTTTTTAGCAATTATATGACATTACATATGCTCTTAGGAAGCATTTTTAGAGCTTGTTTTTCTTCAATAACATAAAGATTTATTGTTTTATTTTGATTGTGTATTTGCCTTTAATTCAGGCTTTAATGCATGTGTGTCTATGGTTTCTATACCACTTGTTTTACTTGTCTACTGTTAGTCTATGTCCTTTATGATGGGAATTGTTCCCTAAAATCTACTTTCGTCAGTGGTACATGATAAGAAATGTGAAATTTTAATGAAGAAGATTAAAATCCTCAAAAACTAAATACAATATGAAAAGATTAAAACTGTTTTTCGTTTCATTGCTGTTATGCAGTGTAACAAGTTTATTCGGTCAAACATTATCTGTTTCAGGTAAGGTAACTGACCAACAAGGTAGTGCCATACCTGGTGTTAATATTACGGTAAAAGGGACCGTAAAAGGGGTTATAACTGATGTTGATGGAAATTATACCATTAATGATGTGTTGGCAAATGATATTTTGGTATACTCATTCATTGGTATGGCAACTCAAGAGGTTCAGTTAGCTAATGTGAGCAATGCGCAAGCTCTTAATGTTGTGTTAGAATCAGGTAATATTAGTTTAGACGAAGTGGTTGCAGTGGGCTATGGAACACGAAAGAAAAGCTCCTTAACTGCTGCCATATCTTCAGTTGGAACAGAAGATATTGAGAAAACTCAAAACTTACGCGTAGAACAAGCCTTACAAGGTCGTACCGCTGGTGTTACCGTTACAAGTAGTTCAGCTCAACCAGGTGCAGGAATGTCGGTTCGTATTCGTGGAGCTGGTACTAATGGTAATTCTGATCCGCTTTATATTGTTGATGGTTTACCCGTAGGAGGTATCGATTATTTAAATCCAGGCGATATTGCTAGTATTGAAATATTAAAAGATGCTGCATCATCATCTATCTATGGTGCTCGTGGAGCAAATGGTGTTGTGTTGATTTCTACTAAAAAAGGTAAAGCACAGGCATTTACTGTTACCTACGATGGTTATCATAGTATTCAAAACCCAGAGCGTAAACTCTCTTTACTTGATGCTGATCAATATGTGCTTTTTTATAACGAAGCACAATTAAATGATGGTGTTAGACCGATGGATTTTAATCGCCGTGCTAATACAGACTGGCAAGATGAGATTTACAACAATAATGCGCCGATGATGAATCACAGTGTGACACTCAATGGCGGTACAGAGAGAGCCAAGATCTCAACTGGTATATCTTATTTTGGACAAGAGGGTTTGATAGCGCCAGATAATTCGAATTATGGCCGTATTACAGCTCGTGTTAATGCCGAAACAAAGAGTCATAACGATAAGTTGCGAACTGGTACATCACTTTATTACTCAAACATTGAAAGCAGCGGTATTGATGTGAATAATATTTATGGAGGTCCATTGGCTTCTGCCTATAACTTAGATCCATTAACACCTGTGCGTGATGAAAATGGAGAATTTGGTGTGTCAGATTACGTTAGTCAAGGTATTACCAACCCAGTTGGTAAAATGGAGTATTTGCATTCGCAAACCAGAACAGACAAGTTTGTGGGTAATATGTTTGCCGAATATAGTATTCTTGATAACCTGAAGTTTAAAAGTTCATACGGTATTGATTTAGCGTATGTAACATGGGAAAATTACAATCCAGTATATAAATTAAGTCCATCGGATTACAATTTAGTAGATGATGTACAAAAGAGTATGACCCGTTATTTTAATCATAACTGGGAGAATGTTATTACCTATGATCTAGAACTTGATAGGCACAGCTTTAATGTTGTAGCTGGTAGTACTATTTTAGAAGAAACCTCTCATAGCCTGTGGGGAAGTGGTGTTGATATTGTTAAAACACCCAAAGGTCCAGACTATGCTTATATTGATAATACTTTAAGTGATAAAGAAACACGTAACTCTAGTGGAGGCATGGGCGTACCAAATCGCCTGGTATCTTTCTTTTCGCGCGTGAATTACGATTATAACGAAAAATACTTTTTTTCTGCCACATTTAGAGCAGATGGTTCATCACGATTTGGACCAGATAATAAGTATGGTTACTTCCCATCATTCTCAGGTGGATGGGTGCTTACAAATGAAGATTTTGCTTCTTCACTTAAGACTATTGCCAATTTTGTTAAATTAAGAGCCAGTTGGGGGCAAAATGGAAGCAACCACATTGGTAATTTTGTGTATGTATCGAATATTTCAGATGCCGGCAGCTATGTAATTGGTAATCCACTTACAAGCGGAATTTCTAATCAGGGCTTAGCGCCTAATACCATTCCTACACCTGATATACGTTGGGAAACGTCTGAACAAACAGATATTGGATTAGATGCTCATTTTTTAGATAGTAAATTCACTTTTACATTCGATTATTACAACAAGTTGACCAAAGATTTACTTTTAGCCGTTAAGATACCAGGTCATTATGGTAGTAACTCGCCAATAGACAATGCCGCTGAAGTGCGTAACCGAGGGTATGAATTTGAATTTGCCTATAACGACAATGCAGGTGAGTTCTCGTGGGGTGCCAATGCCAATATTTCGTTTAACGAGAATGAAGTAACTTATATTGGTAATGATGAAAAGGTATTAGCAGGTGCTACAGTACAAACATACGGGTTGGTAACCAGAGCTGAAGAAGGTGAGCCACTGGGTTACTTTTGGGGATATGAAACAGATGGTTTATTTCAGAATCAAACAGATGTAGATAATCAACCTGTTTCAGTTAATGAGAATGGCGATATTGTTAAGATGTTACCTCATGCTCAACCTGGTGATGTACGATTTGTAGACCAGAATGGTGATGGCATTTTAGATGATAATGATAAAATTAATCTGGGGAATTCAAACCCTGTATATTTCTACGGTTTATCGTTATTTGCCGACTGGAAAGGTTTTGATGTATCAGTATTTATGCAAGGCGCAGGAGGTCATCAAATTGCTAATCTTTCGCGTCGTTTGGATGCAGGTCTTACCAACTTGCCTGCAACCATGCTTAATAGATGGACCGGTGAAAACTCTACAAACAGTGAGCCACGTGCATCCATTGAAGATCCAAATAAAAACTATAGCCGATTCTCAGATAGATATGTTGTAGATGGAGATTATTTACGCATTAAAAATGTTCAGTTAGGTTATACCTTTAATAAAAAGACACTTTCGCGCTTAAAAATCGAGCATTTAAAGCTGTATGTGGCTGCACAAAATCTATACACATTTACAGATTATCCGGGTGTTGATGTTGAATTTGGTTCAGGAACTATCAATTCTGGTGTTGACACAGGTACATACCCTCAAGCACGAACATTTACTGTAGGTATGAACTTGAGATTTTAATCGTATTTGATGCGTGAATCATTTTTTTTAATAGTTACAAATAGTCTATACAAGATGAAAAGATATTTTTTATACATAACAATGGCTCTGTTGGTCTTAGGAGCTACTGCTTGTGACGATTATCTGGAAGTGGATAATCACACGGCTACAACCGAAGATAACTTCTATCAAACTGAAGAGGATGCTTATGCTGCTCTTTATGCAGCATACAATGTAACAACTGAAGATAAAGGAGGAACGAATGAGTTCGAATTTTTCTTGAATATGTGTTCTGATGATATGTTTACAGGTGGAGGTAGTTCATCTGATGGAACAGATATCAGACGTTTTGAAAAGCATAAAATGTTGGCAACCGACTGGCAGCACGATCAATTTTGGTGGAGAGCCTATGTAGGAATTTACCGTGTGAACGTTGGGCTTGAAAAAATACCACAAATAGCCTTTGCCGATGAGGATGAAAAAGCACGAATTATTGCGGAGTTTAAATTTATCCGTGCTTACTTGTACTCTAACCTGGTACGTATGTACGAAAATATTCCTTTAATTACTCGACCAATAACTTTGGCCGATGCTGATGTAGGGCAAGCACACCCTGATGAGGTATACGAACAGATAGCAAGCGATTTTTTGGCAGCGATTGAAGATTTACCGGCAACAGTAGAAGGTGAAGAGGGGCGTGTAACTAAATATGCAGCACAGGCACTATTAGCTCGCATGTACCTATTTTACACAGGTTTTTATGCTCAAACAGAAATGCCTGGTGGTGTCACTCTTAATAGTATTAGCACATTAGTAGATAATATTATTGAAGAAAGTGGACATGGTTTAGTCGATAACTTTGCCGATCTGTGGTTGGTGTCTGGTTCTGACAAAACATATTACAGTAAAGAGCATATTTATCAAATTCCTTACTCATATAATGGCAAAGGAGCTAGTCGTTCAGATGTGCAGTTTTATGGTTTGAGGGATATTTCAAACACTGCAACTTATGCTGCAGGCTGGGGTTTTGGAACCATTCATCCTGATGTTTATAATATTTTTGCACCTGAAGATGAAAGACGAAATGCAACCATATTAGATGCTAATACAGAAGTAGGCGAAAATGACTATACCAACAGCTATCAGGGTACTGGATACTATTTTAAAAAGTATACTCCCTTGAGTAAATATGTCGACGATCCTGCTTTTAGTGGACATCCTGATGGTAGAACAGTGGTGCGTTATGCCGATGTATTGTTGATGGCTGCTGAGCTTTCGTTACAAGGTGGAGCACTTACCAGAGAAGCACAGAGTTATTACGAAGAAGTGCGCGTGCGTGCCGGATTTACTTCTCATGCCCCAGTTAGCTTCGATAGAGTATTTGAAGAGCGTCGAAAAGAATTTTTTGGTGAAGGTTTGCGTTACTGGGATTTGTTAAGACGTGGCATTGATGTTGCAGATGCGGCAATAACAAACAATTACGAAAGTCCGTTTGATGTAACATTTGATAGAGCAACACGTGGTGTTTGGCCAATTGCCGATGTGCAAATTCAACTGTCGAGCTCTAGTTCAAAGCCATTAAAACAAAATCAAGGTTATTAAGCAACTAAAAAAATAATACTATGAAATATACATCACAACTACTAATGTTCTTGTTAGCTATTGCTTTATGGAAATGTGAACCAACCGAAGTTGGGGTAGTAGACGACTATAAGAAACAGAATCCGGAAAGCTTGAATAAGTTAGCCGAACAGATTGAGATTAATGTGACCGAAATTGCGGCTCAAATTTACGAAGTGGAATATGTTCGTGGAGCTGGTGGTGAAGCTGACAATGCAATTCAATTTATAACTTGGGATTTTGGTAACGGCGAAACGAGCAAGCAAGATAAGGATACAGTGTACTTTATCAATCCGGGCGAATACACCATTGTATTTAACGCCTATACATACGATGGCGAGCTATCTAAAGAAGCAGAAACAGTAACTGCCGATGAACTTCTTGAGTGTGCGATTGGTAAGCGTGTTATGTTCGATAATTTTGATGATGATGCAGAATATGCTGGCTCATGGGTGCAGAAACATCCGAATGATGTTGTTCTTTTTAAGGATTATCATGTTGATGGCGATGCGCCATATCAATTCCCAGAGGATAACAATGTATTACTGATAGGTAAAGCAGGAGGCTGGTGGACTGAAGTCGCTTATGATTTCGATACCGAAGTTTTTGACTTCTCATATGCAGGTATGTGGCGAAAAGTAGCTATGCGTTTTTATATTCCAAGTACTTTCGAAGTGCCCGAAGGAAATTTTGATTTTAATATTCCGGAGAGTTATTTAAACCTTAAAATCGGTTTGAACGA
Source organism: Carboxylicivirga sp. M1479 (assembly GCF_007097485.1). Taxonomy (GTDB): domain Bacteria; phylum Bacteroidota; class Bacteroidia; order Bacteroidales; family Marinilabiliaceae; genus Carboxylicivirga. Next base: position 39,652 of record NZ_VKDE01000032.1, read on the forward strand.
TGGTTCTGGTCGTCAAGAAATTGAACGCAAGATAAAGCTTAGCGAACTAGATCAGTGGATTGATGTGGAGTTTGATTTTACTGATAATGCATTTAATGACATTGACCCAACAAAAGTTGAAAGTATTTGGGTAATGTTTACACATGCATGGGACAACGACAGAGGTGCAGGTCGCGATGGCACTGGTGTTATAATGGTTGATGACATTGAATTAGTACAAAAAGTTCCTGGCTGTCTGGAATAAGCAATGCATACTTAAAATTTAAACATGAAACGAGCCATGAGAACAGTTTCTCACATAGGAGTATGATTGATTTTGGCGAGTTCCATGTGGCAATAAACAGCAAAATATAAACACATGAAACGACCATGTAGATTTAGCATCCAAATTTTCACACAGAAGGATGATAAAATTTATTTGGGAGTTCCATATGGACTTTGAAAATATATTATAATCATATGAAAAAAATATTATATACTATCGCAATTGCTTTGTTAACATTAACAATTGCTTGCGAGGATGAAAGTAATCCGAAAGATTGGAGTGAGAATCTTATAGATCTAGATGTTACTTTTACAGATGTTTCCGATCAAATAGGAATTGCCAATAGTTACGAGTTTAAGAATAATACACCTGACTTAAGCTATATTGAATGGGATTTTGGTAACGGAACCACGGTGCGTCAGGAGTCTGGTGTATTTATTTACACGGTGGATGGGACATATACGCCAAAAGTAACAGCTGTATATGGCAATAGGGTAAATGTAGAAACCTTTACCGAAATAAACGTTTCTGCCGATGAATTGATTATTGCTACGGATGTATCCAAGCCTGGAGTTGCAGGTGAGGAGAATCTTATACAACTGCAAATAAATGCCGACGCATCAACTGTTTTTAGTAGTGCTCGTTGGGATTTTGGTGACGGAAACTGGATTAGCACAGCTACAACTGACACAACTGTACGTTATTTAGATGCAGGTGAGTTTAAAGTGAAGTTTGAAGCCTCAGTACAAGATGCTTTACTAAGTGCAGAAGCAATTGTTACAATCCAAAGTGGTGATATAAAGAAGGAAAGTGTTGTTTTTAATAACTTTGATGATGCGCCTGCATATACTGGAGCATGGGGACCAGCCAATGGTGATACCAAGTTATTAAATGAATACAATCCAGATACAAATCCTTATCAATTTGATGGAAGTAATGTACTGTTGATGGGTAAAACAGGTGGTTGGTGGACCGAGGGGAATTATGGTATTACGGAAGGAACCCTAAATTTCTCAAGCGAATACACTGAAGTAGGCCTGCGTGTATACTTAGAGGGCAATACTGTTAATATTGGAGGAACAGACTACAATTTTAATATGCCAGAAAATGAGCGTTTGCTAAAAATTGGTCTTTCAACGCTTAACGACTATGATGGTCGTGTTGAGGTAGAGCACACCATAACAGGAACAGATTCATGGATTGATATATCATTTGATTTTTCAGATAAGGACTTCTCGCATGGAAAAATAGATCCTGATAACATCAGTTATCTATGGGTTATGTTTAGCCATGGTAAAGGTACTAGTGGTGTAATATATGTGGATGATATCGTATTAAAGAAAGCATATCCAGGTATTAAAAAACAATAGTTATTTGTATAGTTATAAACAGAAAGGTGTTATGGATTTCACCTTTCTGTTTCCGCTATAGAACTAAAACCAGCAAAATAAGATGAAGTATATACTCTCTTTAATTGTAATAGTATTAAGTATTAGTGTTACAAATGCACAAACGCTTACTACCGATGGGAAGCTGATTAAAGATGATCAGGGGCAGAAGGTTATCTTGCGTGGCATTGGCACAGGTAACTGGGTGCTTATGGAAGGTTACATGATGAAAACAGCTGGTGTTGCAGGTACTCAGCACGAGTTTCGCGATAAGCTAACTGAGGCAATTGGCGAAACAGCTACAGACGAGTTTTTTGAACTATGGTGGAACAACCACATGACAAAAGCAGATGTGGATTCAATGGCTAAATGGGGTTTTAATAGCTTACGTTTAGCAATGCACTATAATCAATTTACACTGCCCATTGAGGAAGAAAGTGCTGAGGATTTAAGCTCTAAAAATTACACTTGGCACCAGAGTGGTTTCGATCGTGTTGATGATGTGTTGAGTTGGTGTGAAGCCAATAATATGTATCTGATATTAGATTTACATGCAGCACCTGGTGGTCAAGGGCGTAATGCAGATATTTGTGATTACGACGATAGTAAACCGTCCTTATGGGAAGATGTTAACAACAGGCATAAAACGGTTGCCCTTTGGAGGAAGTTAGCCGAACGGTATAAAGATGAAGCATGGATAGGTGGATACGACTTAATAAATGAAACCAATTGGAGTGAGTTGAAAGATGACTCTAACCAAATGTTGTGGAGTTTGCTTGAGGAATGCACAGATGCTATTCGTGCAACCGGCGATAAGCACATCGTCTTTTTAGAAGGAAACGATTGGGCTAATAACTATGATGGATTGCCAGATCCTTTATGGGATGATAACTTGGTAATAAGCTTTCATAAGTATTGGAACAATGTGGATGATAACTCATTGGATTGGATAATTGAAAAAAGTGACAAATACAATGTGCCATTATGGTTGGGCGAAAGTGGCGAAAACTCTAATGTTTGGTATACTCACCTGATTGAACTTTGCGAATGTAAAGACATTGGCTGGTCGTGGTGGCCTGTTAAAAAGAATGGCATTAACAACATCATGTATTTGGAAGAGCCACAAGCCTACAAAAAACTGATTGATGGTTGGAGAACCAGTGGAACATCAGACGATTTAACTGGGCAGGCTGCTATTGACGCGGTTACCGAATGGGCCAATAATCATAAAATCGAAAATGTAGTGGTGATGCACGATGTAATTGATGCTATGATACGTCAACCACAAACCTATGAAACAAAGCCATATAAAAAGCATGATGTAGGCGACAAAACATGGTTTGCCAATTATGATTTGGGTCGCAATGGTTATGCTTACTGGGATACTGATACAGCTAACCTTAGTCAGGTTACTGATTATACCGATTGGAATACCGGTTGGGCTTATCGTAGTGATGGTGTAGACATACAGCACTGTAGCGATAAATTACAAGATGGTTCTTTTGTTGAAGCGCCTTATAATGTGGGGTGGACCGCTGATAATGAATGGTTGCAATACACCATTAACAATACCACGGAACAATCATACACATTGAATATACGCCATGCAGGTGGAGCCGCTAAAATAAGGCTGATGGCCAATGGCATAGATGTAACATCAAGCTTGGAATTGCCATCGACAGCAAATTATGAAACGTGGACAAATACAAGTTATGAGGGGATTATATTACCGGCAGGCCAAGTAAAAGTGGTGTTTTATTTCGAACAAGGTGGAGCAAACCTTAATTATTTCGAATTTATAGATCCGCAACCTATTAGCTCGGTTGAGTTTAAAGCTTTTTCAGCAGAGTCAAATAAACTTGGTAATCAGGTGTATTTAACCCTTAATAAGGAGGTTAGCTCTGTAACTGGTATGTTGTTAAGTGAGTTTGGTTTAAGCGATCAAACCGGTGCGCCGGTGGAGCTTAATAGTTTGAATGTCAGCTCTGAAAATGCTAAAGTTATTGAGCTAACTACAAGTAAAACATTCACCTATTTCGATGAATTACTACTAAGCTATAGCGGTAGCAGTGTAAAGTCAGGCAGCGAGGCATTGGCTCATTTTTCAAATTTGCCAATAAGCAATAACCTACCTCAGAGGCATGCTGTTGCAGGTAAAATTGAAGCAGAAGATTTTCATGTTAACAATGGCTTTGCATTTGAGAATACCTCAGATGTGGGAGGTGGTAAAAATTCATCATACGCCCGCGAAGGATATTACCTCGATTACCTTATTTCGGTGCAAAATACTGCGTATTACGATTTAACAATGCGTGTTGCTTCGGAGAATAATGCACCTAAAATTTCGATGTGGTTAAGCAAAGATGGTGGTGAAACATTTGAGTCAGTTGCTAATATTACATTAAGTAGTACAGGCGGCTGGAGTACCTGGCAAACACAAAATGCTGCTTCTTTGTTATTAAATAAGGGCGAATACCAACTGCGCTTTAAAGTAGAACAACAAGAACATAACCTAAACTGGTTTGAGTTTAAGCAGGTCGGTGAATCTATCTCCGACGATCCGGATGAAATCTATTCAGCAGAAAACTTTATAATATCGTATGTTTCTCCATCATGCTATCAATTAGCTGATGGGAGCATCACGATTATTAGTAAACGTGCTCCAATTAATGTTTTTCTCAATAACGGGAGTGCTCACCCTATCAGTCAAAATATAGAATACAAGATATCTGACCTGGCAGCTGGGGAATACGATTTGTTGGCTACTTCAATTAATAACTACGACAGTTATCACCAAGTGATATTAAACGAAGCGGAAGCATTGTATAGTAAAGCTCTGGTGGAGGGTAGTCAGGTGTCTTTTGTTATTGAGGGGGGCGAAGCTCCCTACACAATCAATGTAAACGGACAAAGTCATACAAGTCAAACTTCTACTTTAACGTTAAAGAATTTGTCAAAGGGTAATTATTCTGCTACAATTATGGATAGCAATCAGTGTTCTGAAGATGCGCAATTGTCATTCACAATTGGTGCGGTGGAGCTTTATCCTAATCCGGTAAATGGAGGTGTGTTGCACATTAAATGCCCGATTTCAGTAGAAGAGCAAATGTATTCTTTAGAGATTTATTCCATAAATGGGCAACGATTATCAGGCCACAACCAAACAACCATCAATAGTCAAATAACGATGAATGTGAGTCATTTAAGAAGTGGTATGTACTTCTTGAAAGTAGCAGGTAAGGACTTTGCAGAATCGATCAGCTTTATAGTGCCATAAAACTCTTTAAAACAAAATTCTAATGCGAACACAACTTATACTTTTTAGTTTAATACTGGTACTTTTTGCTTGTAGTAAATCAGAAGATACCAATCTGGCACCCAATCAACCTGTTATTTTAACACCAGCCGATGGGGAAACATGTGAATCGTTAAGGCCAGCATTAACATGGGAAGCAAGCGATCCTGAAGAGGATGAGCTGAGCTATACCGTGTGGATGGGAACCGATGAGAATAATTTACTAGTGGTAAGCGATGGGCTTCAGAATACACGGTTTACACCTGCGGAGAACTTGCTTACAAGCACTAAATACTTTTGGCAAGTAGAGGCGCATGATGGTTCAGAAAGTACAAAAAGTGAAATTGTTTCATTTGGAACAAAAGGAGAGGGCGAAAGTGGCGTTCTTCCATCTAAACCGTTGATTATAGCACCTAAAAATGATGTAGGAGCAGGAGATATTACATTTACATGGAATGCGTCAATAAATGGAGTTGGTACCATCACTTATGACCTATATGTTAAGCATGGAGCTGCAACAGAGTTCACTTTGCTTGAAGGCGGCATAGATGGAACATCGCATACCAGTAACATTACGGCAGGCAGCCTCAGTTGGTATGCCGAAGCCCAAGATAGCAGAGGACAAACATCGCGTAGCTCTGTCATTACCATCTCGATTAATTAGAAAATAAGTTTAAACTATACATATAATAGCGATGAACCAAGTTCATCTAACATTGTAAAAATACACCTGGATAAAAGTCAAACAAAGCCACTTGGGTTGATATGATAGTAAAAGGTAGCTTGTCCTACTTTATTTCAGTCAAGTGCATTAAGAATATTACGAAATGAAAAAAGCACTAATCATTGTTGCTGTCATATCCTTAACTACCTCTTTTTTCTCTTGCCAACAGGAGGAAGCAACATCTCCTTATGAGGAGCAAATAGAGACGTTATTGGCGAAAATGACAATTGAAGAAAAAGTAGGTCAAACTGCACAATTCACACTCGATGTGGTGGGCGAAGGAGAAAATGTCTATTCAAGTCATTTCCCTTTTAAGTTAGACGAAGTGATGTTGAATGATGTTTTGGTTAATCGCAAAACAGGATCGATACTTAATACAGCCACCAATACACCTCTTTCGTTGGAAGAGTGGCATGCTGTAGTTAGCCGTATACAAGAGGTGGCGATTGAAGCTACCGGAATACCCGTGATTTACGGTATTGATGCCATACACGGAACAACCTATACTCAAAAGGCAACATTTTTGCCTCAGCAGATTGGACAGGCTGCTACCTTTAACCGTGAATTGGTGCGCAAAGGTGCTGAAAATACAGCCTATGAAACAAGGGCATCCAATCTTCCATGGAACTTCTCTCCTGTACTTGATTTAGGACGCAATGCGGCATGGCCACGTATTTGGGAAACCTTTGGCGAAGATGTGTATTTAATATCTGAGTTGGGCGAGGAAGTGATACGAGGTTACCAGGGGACTAATAAAGATGAGCTTGATAAACAGCATGTGGCTGCTTGTTTAAAGCACTATATGGGCTACGGTACTCCGGTGAATGGAAAAGACAGAACACCTGCTAATATTCCTTTGCAAGAACTAATTGAAAAGCATTACGAACCTTTTGTGAGAGCTGTAGAAGCAGGTGCATTAACCGTTATGGCTAACTCGGGTATTGTCAATGGAGAATCGGTGCACGCCAGTTATAAGCTGCTTACAAAAATGCTAAAGCAGGACTTAAATTTCGATGGCGTAATAGTGACCGACTGGCAAGATATAAATAACCTTTATGCACGCGATAGGATTGCTAAAAGCGATAAAGAGGCGATAAAAATTGCCATCAATGCTGGTATTGATATGGCCATGGTACCTTATGACATTGATTATACCGACTATTTTATTGAGCTAGTAAATGAGGGTGAGATACCAATGTCGAGGTTGGATGATGCCGTACGTCGTATATTACGATTGAAATACCGTTTAGGGTTGTTTGAAAACCCTGTATTTGACTATAAAGCCTACGATAAATTTGCTGGATCTGAGCACAAAGCCGATGCACGCTTAACAGCTGAAGAGTCCATTACCTTATTAAAAAATAACAACAACATTCTGCCTCTTTCGGCCAATCAAAAAGTATTGGTTACAGGACCTAATGCGCACTCAATGCGTACGTTACAGGGTGGATGGACCTTGTCGTGGCAAGGTGAGAAAGTTGAGCAATTTATCGAAAACAAAAATACATTCCTCACATCCATAAAGCAACATGCTAAAAACGTGGTGTATGTGCCAGGTGTATCGTATAAAATGGATGGCCCATATTGGGAAGAAAAGGATATTAATATCGCTGAGGCAGTAAAAGCAGCGCAAAATGTAGATGTAATTGTGGCTTGTGTTGGTGAGAACACCTATACAGAAAAACCAGGTGATTTGAACGACCTTTCTCTTTCGCAAAATCAACAAGACCTGGTAAAAGCATTGGCCAAAACAGGTAAACCAGTGGTGTTGGTGTTGAACGAAGGTCGTCCGCGTACGATCCCTCATATTGAGCCACTTGCTCAGGCAATTGTACAAACTTATTTGCCTGGAACGTTTGGAGGCGAAGTAACTGCTGACATATTATTTGGTAAGACAAACCCATCGGGTAAGTTACCTTATACTTATCCTAAACACCCCAACTCATTAATGACTTACGATTATAAGCCAGCGGAGAACAGAACAGAGATGGAAGGCGCTTATAATTACGGTGCTGTGCAGGATTTGCAATATGGTTTTGGACATGGGTTGAGCTATACAACTTTTACGTACAGCAATTTAAAAGTTGATAAGGCCAATTTTACAGCTGCCGATGTGCTTACTTTTTCAGTGGATGTAACCAATACAGGAGAAAGAACTGGTAAAGAAACAGTATTGCTCTTTTCATCGGATTTGTATGCCTCTATTAGCCCTGACAACCGTCGTTTAAAAGGCTTTGATAAAATAGAACTACAAGCCAATGAAACTAAAACAGTACAATTAAAAGTTAAAGCTTCCGATCTTGCTTTTGTGAATTTAAAAGGTGATTGGGTGCTTGAGCAAGGAGAGTTTAAGGTTCAGGTAGGTAGCGAGGTTGTTATGATTAACGCAACTGAAAATGGCAGTTGGACCAACGCTTTTAGATAATGACAAATAGGTATAATCAATATCGATGATTTAATTAACATTGTGCTTTAATTTATAAGTCCCCAGGGTTATAGCCATGGGGATTTTTTTTGTGCAGAGTAAAAGTATGAAGCGCTTTTTTATTGTGAAGTATAATATTAGTTACATTTCTGTAATATTATGACCTTGATAAATAGTTGTTTCATCTCAGGTAATGGGCGTTTCTTTCGCCAACTTTGAATATAAAACCGGCATGCCATTGCAAGCAAAAATCAATAGAAGGACTGCTTAAGTAGCATTTATTAATGCTTTTCCGATGCCTGTAATGATACAATCAGGTTTTATTTCTATTAATAACGTGCTGAATTAATAGTAAGTCTCTCATAATCTGTCTGAAAGCATAAACAGGAGTCTTGCCTTGAGAACTCTTACCTTAAAATGATGACTCCTTTTTCCAATAATTTTAGTGCTTAGCTATTGGCTTTGAAATTAGAGCCTTAATTCTTTGATAATTAGTTGATTTTAACGGCTAGAAACGACCTGCTTGCCTTATGTTTTGCATGTTTGTATCTGCTTGATGTAGAGCGCTTAGAGTTGCTTTGTCTAGTGAATTAAGAGTGTGTTTAATCAACTGTACAGTTTTAATAAAGTTAGCTTTTTAGTTTTAGTAATAAAGGGTGTCTAATATTGATAAGAGTTGTTAAAATAATAACCGAGTGAGCACATAATACAGGTAGTTTAATAAATACTCTGCCTTTTTAATAATTACTAACTAAAAACGAAAACATGAAAAAAATCTTTACACTATTAACAATGGTATTTGTGATGAGTACATTAATTTTCGCGCAAACACCTGAAGGAACATGGAAATTGGCACCACAAGCAGGTGCGCTTAAAGTAGGACCTAGTTTGGATAATTTAACTTGGTGGAGTAATAGTGAAAGTGATGTGACGAGCAGAGCTTGCCTTTTTGATGATACCTATGTTTTTAATGCTGATGCATCATTTCAGAATGTACAAGATGGTTCAACATGGATAGAAGAGTGGCAAGGAGGAAGTCAGGATGGTAGTTGTGGTACACCTGTTGCACCTCATGATGCTTCGAATTCTGCGACTTGGGCCTATGATGCTAATGCTAATACAATAACTATAACTGGCAAAGGTGCTTACATGGGGATTCCTAAACCATATAATTTAGCTGAATTGAGTGATCCTCTAGATGCTCCAGATGATATAACTTATACCGTTAATAGATTAACAGCCTCAAATATGACCTTAGACCTTAATTATGGTGCAAATGGTTCCAATTGGTGGCGCTTTGAGTTTGTTAAAGTTATTGAAAATGATACAGATGGGCCAACTGACTTTACCATCGCTGAGGGTAAGAAAACAGGAACAAAAGTTGAATTATTACTAAGTGGAAGTGACAATTCAGGTTTTGTGACTTATGACATAACATATGATGGTCAAACCGTTAGTAAATCTGGAGTTTCTGGAGAGGTTACTACATATATGATTAGTGATTTAGCACCAAGTACTTCATATACATTTTCTGTAATAGCTAAAGATGAAGCAGGGAATACAGCTGCAAATAATCCACAGGAATTAACAACGTCCACTACCGTTGATTTATTCTTTCCAATAAGTTTCACTGGACCAATGTCATATATGTTTAATGATTTTGGAAGCTCATCGACGACAGTTATAGATAATCCGCAAGGCGATGGAAAAGTAGCACAATTCGTTAAGGGAGATGTTAATTGGTCGGGAACATGGATCGCTTTAGATAAAGTAATTGATCTTTCTGTTAGTTCTATTTTTACTATAGATATATTCTCACCAGCGGCAGGTAATACAATCAAACTTAAATTAGAGAATATTTCTGATAATGAAAACGCTCTTGAGTTAGATAAGACAACGACTAAGGCAAATGAATGGGAAACACTGGAGTTTGATATGGCGGAAGCAACGGTTGGTGGTCAAGGACCTTACCAAGTCATTACAATCTTTTGTGGCTTTGATGATAATTTTACTCAGGGAGATACTTATTTATTAGATAATTTCGTGCAAAAATCTGCAACAGCTATTGGTGATACTAAAGTTGAAGGTTTAACGATTTACCCTAACCCAGTATCTGATATATTAAACATTAAAGGATTGGATGAAGGGACTGTTGTGGAAATTTATGGTGCAACAGGTACACTTGCAAAGAAGGTTCAAGTAGCCAATGGTACTATTAATGTAGCTGATTTACCGCGAGGTGTATACTTTGTATCGGCTAACGGTGCTACTTCAAAAATTATTAAAAAATAACCTTTAGTCTGAACTATGAGGGTAGTTTTCTGCAGGAAGCACCCTCATGTTTTTAAACTAATTCCCTAAAAAAGATGGGAGTTGACTTCGGTGCAACTCCTATTTTTTTTTGCAAAATAGATTGACCTTTAATATCCGAATGCCTAAGGCCTATATCCATGAAAAAACTATTAATATCACTACTGTTGTTTGTAGCTATCCAGCAGCCTTACTCTCAAAGTGCTGATCAGCGCATTGCAACCTTGCTTGCTAGCATGACCTTGGATGAAAAAATACACCAATTAACCCATAACACATTCTTCACTACTGGTGATGATGAAAAACATGGTATCCCTGGCTTTATTATGTCCGATGGTCCGCATGGCGTGCGCTTTGGAGGCGCTTGCTCTTTCCCAGTGGGCATTGCCATGGCATCATCTTTTAATACTCATTTAATACAAGATGTTGGTAAGGCCATGGGTGAAGAATTCTGGGCCTATGGCAAGCACCAGCAATTGGGCCCCTGCATCGATTTATGTCGCGACCCGCGTAACGGACGAAGTGCCGAAACAGCTGGTGAAGATCCTTACCTTTCGGGCAAGGTGGGAGCAGCCTATGTGCGGGGCATTCAAGAAACCCCGGTGATTGCCACCGTAAAGCACCTTAACCTGGTTAATAAGCAAGACTATCGCCATAGCAGTAATGTTACCATCAATGATCGTTGGTTACACGAGCATTATGGCGAAAACTTTAAGCGCACCATACAAGAGGGAGGTGCTTTAAGTGTGATGAACTCCTACAACCTAATTAATGGTTTGCACAGCTCGGAAAACAAACTGTTGCTAAGTACCATATTGCGCGAACGTTGGGGATATCCTTTTTACGTGGTGTCAGACTGGGGAGCTGTGCATAATGCCGAAAGAGCCATTGAGGCAGGTACCGATGTTTGCATGGCTTCTGATCATTACGTCAACGACCTGGCAAAACTCTTAAATGCTGGCCTTATCACCCAGGAGCATATCGATAATGCTGTTCGTAGGGTGCTAAAAACAAAAATGCTTAGTGGCATGATGGATCAATATCCGCGTACTCCCGATGGATTAATCAATAGTGATGAACACCGTGCCTTATGCTTGCAGGCTGGGCGCGAGAGTCTGATATTGCTAAAAAATAAAGATCAGATACTGCCTCTTAATAAAAACAATATCACCAAAATAGCTGTTGTGGGACCCAATGCCAATGAAATGCAGTTAGATGGTTTTGGCAGCTCATGGGTGGATGTTATTGAAAGTGTTTCTCCATTGCAAGGTATCCAAAACGAAGTGGGTGCATCAAAAGTCATCTATGCCAAAGGCTGCGATATAAACAGTACTGATAAGAGTGGTTTTGCAAATGCGGTAACAGCTGCCTCGCAAGCCGATTATGTGATTTTTATTGGCGGTCTGGATGATACTCAAGAAGGGGAAGGCTACGATTACGGTGGCGACCGTAAATCAGGATCGGTTGATTTGCCTGGTGTGCAGCAAGAGCTGATTAATCACTTGGCGGCAGCCAATGCCAATATGGTGGTGATGATTAACAGTGGAGGTATTTGTGCCATCAACCAAAGCATCAACAATATTAAAGGATTGGTTTATGCCTTTTACCCTGGGCAAGAGGGGGGCACCGCCATGGCCGATGTACTGTTTGGTAATTACAATCCTGCAGGTCGCTTGCCGGTAACCATGCCTAAAAATGATGGACAAATACAGCCACAGAATGATAATTTTAACGATGACTATGGATGTGGTTATCGCTGGTACGATGAACAACAGCTAACACCCGAGTTTGCCTTTGGCCACGGCTTAAGCTATACCACTTTTGCTTATTCAAATATTCAGCTCTCGGCCAACCAAACCAGTGGCGAGCCTATACAGGTAACATGTACCATAAGCAATACTGGCACACGAGATGGTGATGAGGTGCCCCAGTTATATGTGTCGGCCAACAATGATGATATTTGGATGCCTGTAAAACAACTAAAAGGGTTTAAGCGTGTGTCACTTGGTGCTGGTGAGAGTCGTGAGTTGAAATTTGAACTGGCAGCCGAAGATTTTTATTATTGGAATACCACCAATCAGGCTTATGAGTTATACGATGGTGCCTATACCATACATATTGGCGGAGCATCAGATAACTTGCCACTTTCGGCATCCTTACAACTTAATGCTAATAATTCAAAGCCCGATTTGAGTTTGAGCCGTATGTATCAATACCCCCGTTATCCTTTGCAAGGTGATCAGGTTTATCTCTATGCCCTCATCCAAAATACGGGAACGGCAGTGTTTGACCCTTCTGAAGCAAGTACAATTGAATATACAATTGATGGACAAACCCACTCCTCAAGTCAAAATATAGGTCCCATACCGGTTGGTGGCATGAGCTTGGTGCCTTTAGCCGTTCCTTGGCAAGCCAATGAGTCGGGCAATGTGGAGATGAACGTGAGTGTAAGTATCAATCAGTCTGTGGCAGAGTTGGATGCGTCGAACAATACCCAGAGCCATGTTTTTAATGTACTGGATAAAGCTGAGTGGGAATCAAATGTTAACCTGGCCTATAAAAAACCATGTGTGGCATCATCCAGCGAAGCGTCCGACTTAGGGGGGGATAAAGCGGTAGATGGTAGTTTAAATACCCGTTGGTCTTCAGCTTTCATGGATCCGCAAACACTTACCGTTGACTTACAGGGGCTTTACGATGTAAGCACTGTTGTTATTAATTGGGAAACAGCCCATGCTTTGGCCTATAAAATTGAAATGTCGGTTGATGGAACTACCTGGACGCCCTTTGCTAATGAAAGCAACAGTAATGGTGGTAAAGATGTGCATCAACAGGAGCCAGTTATCACGGCTCGTTATGTGCGTTTAACAGGAACAAGACGTGCCACAGAATGGGGCTATTCGATTTATGAGCTGGAGGTGTTCGGCTTAAAAAATGCCGCATCCTCTATTGTCGATATCACCAAAGTAAAATTACAGGTGTATCCCAACCCAGCAAAAGATAAAATTTATTTGGACGCCTGCCTGGGAGAAAAGCTTAGTTTGTTTGATGTTAATGGACATCTGCTGCGTGAAATAGACCAGTTCAAAGGCGAGCTATTGGTGTCTGATTTACCTGGCGGACTGTATTTTTTATACTGCAAAAGTGGTATGGCACAGTTTGTAAAGGAGTAAGCAGAGGCTTTTTATTTAAAAATAGAGTTCTTTAATATTTGAAGTGATTTCCATACCTGTTAACTGGCTTAGTTGATATGATATTCAAAAAGCGGTACTGACTGTAAGGTCGATACCGCTTTTTAAATGAATGAAGGTGTGCTGGAAATTAGTCACCGTGTTTATAAAATTGCATCAGTAAAAAATCAAGTCTTATCCAATCGTAAATCTTCAAACGGGAATATAATTCTCTCACACGAATGGGTGGGGGTAGACCTTTAGGCATACTACAAAGAGCCAAGGCTACATAATTAATTATTACCCCCCATTCTATTAGGTTGAAAGCAAATACCCCATACTATACGAGTTGCTGTTTGCGACTGTATTTTTATTGAAAAGATATTGAGGTTCTTTAATTTGTAGATAACGATATAAATATGCTATCAGGTTTTATTTATCATTTCTCGCTCGAATATATTCAAATCTATAAAGGGCTATTTGTTATTAGTGTTAAGCCATTTGTGTAAAACAATATAAGTTGATCATTGTTAGTTAAATATCTTCAATAAAAACTCTATCCATATGAAACGAGTCATGAGAATAGCTTCTCGCCCAGAAGCATGATTAATTTTGGTGAGTTCCATCCCGATAAATCGGGACAAGTAGTGGCAATAAAAAACAAAATATATACATATGAAACATCCATGGCAAGTAAATTTGACACACAGGGGGATGATTATTGGTGGGAATTCGGAACTTAGTGAATAAAAGAAGGCATGGCTAGGACAAGTAACAACATAGAGTTTGAGCAGGTCATTGAACGAGGCTG
>NZ_VKDE01000033.1 GCF_007097485.1 Carboxylicivirga sp. M1479
CGAATAATAGCCTCCATATCTAGCTTTAAAACAAAATACCAGCTCAACTACAGCCTCTCAGCGGTATAGCATATTAACAAACGCGATTCAATTTTAAAACATAAAAAAAGAGGATGCCGTAATTTTGGACACCCTCTTTTAATATATCGAATTAAAATTCTTATAGTTTACGACTTACTTCAACCTCTTCGTAAGCTTCTACAATATCGCCTACTTTAATGTCGTTGTATTTCTCAATGTTCAAACCACACTCGTAACCATTTGCTACTTCTTTCACATCGTCTTTAAAGCGCTTTAAAGAACCAAGTAAACCAGTGTAAACAACAATGCCTTCGCGAATCAAACGTATTTTATTCGTTCTCTTAATCTTACCTTCTCTAACCATACAACCTGCAATCGTTCCAACTTTAGAGATTTTAAAGGTTTCGCGAATTTCAATAGTTGCAGTGATTTCCTCTTTAATTTCAGGAGATAACATACCTTCCATCGCCGATTTAAGTTCTTCAATGGCATCGTATATAATTGAGTAAAGACGAATATCAATTTCTTCTTTCTCAGCAATTCTACGCGCTGTTATTGATGGACGAACCTGGAATCCGATGACAATCGCATTTGAAGCGGTTGCTAACATGATATCCGACTCTGAAATCTGACCAACAGCTTTGTGAATTACATTCACTTGAATTTCTTCTGTTGATAGTTTAATTAAGGAATCAGATAATGCTTCAATAGAACCATCCACATCACCTTTCACAATCACATTCAACTCCTGGAAATTACCAATTGCTATACGACGACCAATTTCATCAAGCGTAATATGCTTTTTGGTACGCATACCCTGCTCACGCTGTAACTGCTCACGTTTAGTAGCAATATCTTTCGCTTCACGCTCATCTTCCATTATATTGAAACGCTCACCAGCTTGTGGTGCACCATTTAAACCAAGCACTAATGCTGGTTCTGATGGACCTACTTCTTCAACCTTTTGGTTACGCTCGTTAAACATGGCCTTAACGTGACCATAATGCGAACCTGATAGAATCATATCTCCAACACGCATTGTTCCGCTCTGAACCAATAATGTAGTTACGTAACCACGACCTTTGTCAAGTGATGATTCAATAACACTACCTACAGCTCGTTTGTTAGGATTAGCTTTTGCTTCTAGTAAGTCAGCTTCTAATAATACTTTCTCAAGAAGCTCTTCTATATTAACTCCATTCTTAGCTGATATTTCCTGACACTGGTATTTACCACCCCAGTCCTCAACTAAGTAATTCATTTGTGCAAGTTCTTCCTTAATACGATCTGGATTAGCACCTGGCTTATCGATCTTATTAATTGCAAATACAATAGGTACACCTGCCGCTGCAGCGTGATTAATCGCCTCTTTCGTCTGAGGCATCACGTTATCATCAGCTGCCACAATAATAATAGCAATATCGGTAACCTGTGCACCACGAGCACGCATGGCCGTAAAGGCTTCGTGACCTGGTGTATCAAGGAAAGTGATCTGACGACCATCTTCGCGAGTTACGTTGTAAGCCCCAATGTGCTGGGTAATACCCCCTGCCTCACCAGCAATTACGTTCGCACTACGAATGTGGTCAAGTAATGAAGTTTTACCGTGGTCAACGTGTCCCATTACAGTCACAATTGGTGGACGATCAATTAAATCTTCCTCACTATCTACTTCCTCTTGAATTGACTCAACAACTTCGGCACTTACGAATTCAATCGTATAACCAAACTCTTCGGCAACTAATGCAAGTGTCTCAGCATCTAATCGCTGGTTGATTGACACAAACATACCTAAGCTCATACAGGTAGCAATAATCTGGTTTACCTGCACCTCCATCATGTTTGCCAATTCATTTGCCGTAACAAATTCTGTTACTTTCAAAATTGACTTTTCCTGATCTGCTTTTTCAATCTCAGCTTGTTGACGCTGTGATTGAGCTTCACGTTTTTCACGACGGTGTTTAGCACCTTTGTTTTTACCTTTTGAGGTTAAGCGTGCTAAAGTATCTTTAATTTGCTTTTGTACATCTTCTTCGTTAACCTCTGCCTTAATCGGACGTTTTTTAACACGTGCAGGGCGCACTCTCTGACGAGTATCCTTACGGTCTCCTCCTGCTCCTGCTGGCTTCTTATCACCTCCTTGTTGTGGCTTCAAGGTTAAATCAACCTTCTCCTTATCTTTCTTAATACGCTTACGCTTACGCTTCTTGTTAGCGTTTTTGTTAGCATCTTTATTATCTGAAGATTTAACAGGGGCTTTAGGTAATTCGATTTTTCCAATTACTGTGGGGCCAGACAACTTTTTAACCTGAGTAGGTCTAAAGGCATCAGTTCCTTCGGTTTTCACCTCTGGTTTTTCGCTAGCTTCTGTTTTTTCTGGCGCTGCAGATTTTACAGGAGCTTCTGGTGCTTTGGGAGCTTTTGGTTTCTCAACTTTCGTTGGTTTCTTTTCACTCGCCGGTTTATTGGCTTCCACGGGCTTTGGTGCTTCTTGTTTTTTTGGCTTTTCAGCAACCTTTTTAGGCTTGCTTTCCAAATCAATCTTACCAACCACTTTCATATCCTCAACAGGCTGAACCTTTGTTGGTATATGTTCTGGTTTTTTAGCAGGTTTCTTTTCTACCTTTTTCTCTTCCGCCACCGTTGCTGGAGCGGCTTTAGGTGGAGCAACAACCTTCTCTTCTTTCTTTTCGACTTTTGGCTCTACCTTTTTCTCGGCAGGCTTAGCGACTTCCTCTTTCTTTTTAGGCTTAAGGGCTTCTAAATCCACTTTACCTACAACTTTAGGGCCACTCTCGTCCTTGGCAGTCGGCACATCTGCCGCCTTCTCTTTTTCTTTTTCTGGCTCGATATCATCTCTAATATCTGATAATGAAATCGACTCTTTCTTCGATTTCTCTTTCAGTTTAGCCAGTTTTTCCGATTCCTTTTTAACATGCGAATCGCCACGATACTCCTGAGAAAGAAGTGAATACATCTCTTCAGAGATTTTTGTATTCGGATTGGTTTCTAGGGAGAAACCTTTCTTTTGCAAGAATTCCACAATGGTGTGGTGTCCAACATTGAACTCTCGTGCTACTTTACTAAGTCTTTTTCCAACTGCCATATAACAGGACTCTTCTTATCGTTTTATTTTGTTCGGATTCAATTCTTTGCGGGCAAATATAGCGAATTATTCAAATTCAGCATTTAATACACCCCTAACTTCGCGAATTGTTTCCTCTTCTAAATCAGTTCTTTTAACCAGATCCTCTACCGATAGATCTAGTACAGATTTTGCTGTATCACAACCGATTGCTTTAAGTTCATCTAACACCCAGCTTTCGATTTCATCAGAGAATTCATCCAAGGTAACATCTTCATCATCCTCATCTGCCTCGCGATAAACATCCAATTCGTAACCTGTTAACTGACCGGCTAGCCTGATGTTTAAACCACCTTTACCAATTGCTAAAGAAACCTCTTCAGGGCGAAGATAAACTTCTGCTCTTCCTGTTTCTTCAACCAATTTAATATTAGTGATTTTGGCTGGATTCAACGCTCTTTGAATAAATAATTGCGTATTGGCTGTGAAATTAATCACATCAATATTTTCATTTTTAAGCTCACGTACAATTCCGTGGATACGTGATCCTTTCATACCAACACAAGCTCCAACAGGATCAATGCGCTCGTCATAAGATTCAACAGCTACTTTAGCTCTTTCACCTGGAACACGTACTATCTTTTTAATTGTAATTAATCCATCAAAAATTTCAGGAACTTCCAATTCGAATAGTCGTTCTAAGAATACTGGAGATGTTCTTGATAAAATGATTAGTGGATTATTGTTGCGAATTTCAACTTTCACAACAACAGCTCTTACATTATCACCCTTTCTAAAGAAATCAGATGGAATCTGCTCGGTTTTAGGTAAGATTAGTTCATTACCCTCGTCATCAATAATTAGAATCTCACGCTTCCAAATTTGATAAACTTCGCCTGTAACAATATCTCCAACCCTATCTTTATATGCGTGGTAAATATTATCTTTTTCAAGTTCTAAAATACGTGCAGAAAGGTTTTGGCGAAGGCTTAGAATAGCTCTACGTCCAAAGTCAAGAAACTTAACTTCGTCGGTCACTTCTTCTCCTAGCTCATAATCTTCGTCAATTTTCTTCGCTTCTTTAAGTGAAATCTGAAGATTCTCATCTTCTAAGTCTTCTTCTTTCACCACTTCGCGATTACGCCAAATTTCAAAGTCTCCCTTATCATCATTAATGATGACATCGAAATTCTCATCTGTACCAAAACGCTTAATTAATACGCTTCGAAATGAGTCTTCCAACACACTGATCATGGTTGCACGATCAATATTTTTGAGTTCTTTAAACTCTGAAAACGTATCTATCAGATTAATATTTTCCATACTCTAAGGAATATTTAAAAAGATATAATGTCTTTTACCTGTTTTACTTCTTCAAATTTACAATTTACCTTGCGCACCTGCAATTCCTTGCGTTTCTTCCCCTCAACTTTCACTTTCTCTTCAACTTCAACGCTAAAATCGTGCTCTTTAACTTCAACAAGTTTACCTTTGAATTTAATGCCTTCAGTTGTTAAAACTTCAACTTCACGATTCAAATTCTTGATGTATTGCTGCTTCACTTTAAAAGGCTGTCCTATTCCTGCAGAAGCTACTTCTAATTCAAAATCTTCAGCTTCGCGATCTAAACCAGCTTCTATCGACTTGCTTAGCTCAATGCAATAACTAATAGGTACTCCATTAAAATGATCAATAATGACTTGTATTTTATTACCGAGTTCCACTTTTAGTTCGACAAGATACATCTCATCGGCCTGAAGCTTATCGTTAATTAATTCTTTTATTATTGATTCTGTAATCATATTTTAGTCTAATAAAATAGGGGACTAATGTGCCCCCTAAGTCATTCCCTTCGGTAAATCAAGCGCAAAGATAGTTATTCAGGTGCATTATTCCAAATAATATAAGCGAATGCTACACTAGCAAAAAACACCAATTTCCTATAGCTTATCAAACACTTATCCAGCAAATTATTGAGTAAATAGCTGTATTTAAACTTCTCTAAGTAAATGTATTTTGTATATTGCCTGTGACTAATACTGTACAATTTTGAATAAAAGAAAAATAATAAACGATCCCGTTCATGGATTTATTAAAGTACCCTTCGACTTACTCTACGACTTAAGCGAACACCCTTATTTCCAGCGATTACGAAGGATCAAACAATTAGGTTTAACTCACTTAGTATATCCTGGAGCCATGCACACGCGTTTTCAACACGCCTTGGGTGCAATGCACTTAATGAGTTCGGCCGTTGAAACATTACAGTCGAAAGGACACGAAATAACTAAAGAGGAATCTTTAGCAGTACATGCGGCAATTTTACTTCACGACATTGGACATGGCCCCTTCAGTCATGTGCTTGAACACTCCCTTGTGGAAGTTTCGCACGAAGAAATATCACAAATTTTTATGCAGAAGTTGAATGAAGAATACAATGGTCAACTTACGATGGCTATTTCCATTTTCAACAATTCATATCCAAAAAAATTCTTGCATCAACTTGTATCTAGTCAATTAGACATGGATCGTTTGGATTATTTAAAACGTGACAGCTTTTTTTCAGGTGTTTCTGAAGGCGTAATTGGTTCTGATCGCATTATTAAAATGCTAAATGTAGTAGATGACAAATTAGTGATAGAATCGAAAGGCATTTACTCAATTGAAAAATTTCTAGTCGCAAGACGATTAATGTATTGGCAAGTATACTTGCACAAAACTGCAATGGCAGCTGAACAAATGCTGGTACATCTTTTAAAACGTGCAAAATTTTTAATCTCTAAAGGAATTGATGTATTCGCACCTCCACATTTAGCATTTTTTATTGAGCGCAAACTAAGCATTGCAGATTTCGACAATAACATTGAAATACTAAATAACTTTGCTCTTCTGGATGATGATGACATTATGTGCTCCATTAAAGTATGGACTAATCACAGTGATCCTATATTATCGGCTCTTTCGAAAGGATTTATCAACCGACAACTATGGCGAATGAGAATTGAGAACAAACCATTCAAACCAGAAACATTAAAGAAAATTAAAACATATACGAAAGATGAATACCAACTAAAAACCGCCAAAGAGCTTGATTACATGGTATATTCCAACACAATTACCAACAACGCTTATAGTATTAAAGATGATAAAATAGAAATCTTATTTAATAACAATGTTTTGAAAGATATCTCACAAGCATCAGACATGCTTAACCTATCGGTTTTAGGAAAAACAGTTAGAAAACATTACGTATGCTATCCAAAGTGCATCGATGACAAATTACAAAGCGACGAGTCACTTTTCTAAAGCAAAATATATTTACTAGATTTGCACCAAATTTTTTGACGTATAGCTCGTTAATCATCTAAATTACTTAATACATTATTATTAAGCAGATGCATTCACAAAGAGCTGACTAACAAAGCAATGTAATAAATGGAATTTACTGCCAGTCAGATTGCCGAATTATTAAACGGCAAAGTAGAAGGAAACGAGGATGCGATTGTTAAAAATGTATCTAAAATTGAAGAAGGTAAACCTGAGACGCTTACCTTTTTAGCCAACCCTAAATACAATCATTATATATATACTACAAAAGCAGATGTAGTAATTGTTAATGAGTCCTTTGAAGCCGAACAAGAAATTAACACAACACTTATACGTGTACCAAATGCCTATGAGGCGCTAGCTCAATTACTTGAGATGTACGAGCAAAGTCAGCCACAAAAAACAGGCATTGAACAACCATCGTTTATTGATAAAACAGCCAAAGTTGGAGATTTTATTTACGTTGGTGCTTTCGCTTACATTGGTGAAAATGTAACTATTGGCGATAATGTAAAAATATACCCACAGACCTACATTGGAGACAATGTGAAAATTGGGGACAATACAACGATACATCCTGGTGTAAAGGTTTATAAAAACTGTAGTATTGGACAGTCCTGCACAATCCATTCAGGCGCTGTTATTGGAAGTGATGGCTTTGGCTTTGCCCCAAGTGCGAGTAATGAATATAAAAAAGTTGCACAAATTGGTAACGTAATCCTGAAAGACTACGTAGAGATTGGCGCTAACACCACTGTCGACAGAGCAACAATGGGCTCTACAATAATACAAAAAGGAGTTAAGTTAGATAACCTCATACAAGTTGCGCATAATGTTGAAATTGGTGAGAATACAGTTATTGCAGCCCAAACCGGCATAGCCGGATCTGCCAAACTTGGTAAAGACTGTATGATTGGTGGCCAGGTTGGAGTTGCAGGCCATATTACACTAGCCAATGGCACAAAGGCTGGAGCGCAAACAGGCATAAGTAAAACAATAAAACAAGAGGGAGCAGTATTATTTGGCTCGCCGCATATGGAAATGGGAGATTTCCACCGTTCGTATGTTGTATTTAGACGCTTACCTGCGTTGAAAAAGCAAATAGACGAACTAAATAAGCGAATTGAGCAATAAGGTATATTTGCTCATAAACGATTGATTGAAGAAGCACAAGAGAATGACTGAAAAACAAAGAACCATAAAGGATTCGGTTACCTTATCAGGAACCGGTTTACACACAGGAGTAAAAGTAAATTTTACATTAATGCCAGCTCCTGTTAATCACGGTTATAAATTCAAACGAATTGACCTAGAAGGGCAGCCAGTAATTGATGCATTAGCCGATAATGTAGCCTTTACACAAAGAGGAACAGTACTTCAAAAAGGTGATGCTAAAGTAAGTACCATTGAACATTGCTTAGCTGCTCTTACCGCTCTTAAGGTTGACAACTGCTTAATTGAGGTAGATGGACCTGAAGCGCCAATACTTGATGGTAGTTCAAAATTCTTTTTAGAAGCCATTAAAAAAGTAGGAACAGAGGAACAAGATGCCGAGCGCAAATACTTTGTTGTCAAAGAAAAAATGGTATTTGAGGATAAAGAACGAGGCATTAAAATCATGGCTTTGCCTGATGATGAGTTTAGTGCTGATGTTAAGATATCATTCGACAAATCGCTGATCTTATCAAATCAGTTTGCTACACTCGACAATTTAGATGATTTTGAGAGTGAAATATCGGCATGTCGTACTTTTGTATTTTTACATGAGTTAGAGCCCTTATTAAAAAACAACTTGATTAAGGGTGGTGATTTAGACAATGCCATTATCATTATTGATAAAGAAATTAGTCAGGAAGATCTAAACAAACTAGCTGACTTATTTAACAAACCTCACGTAGAGGTACAGCCAACTGGCATCTTAAATAATGTTGAGTTAGTTTATCCTAATGAACCAGCCCGACACAAATTATTGGATGTTATTGGCGACTTAGCGCTTTGTGGTCTCCCCATTAAAGGGCGCATTATAGCGAATAGACCTGGACACATGGCTAACGTTGAGTTTGCCAAATTAGTACGAAAAGAAATTAAAAAACGTGCTTCAAAACCAGAAGCACCGGTTTACGACCCGAACATACCACCAGTATGTGACATTAACGACATCAAAAAGATGTTACCGCACCGTCCTCCTTTTTTGTTAATTGACAAAATTATTGACTTAAAAGAAAAGTCAATTGTAGGTGTAAAAAATGTAACCATGAACGAACCATTTTTCGTGGGTCACTTTCCAGATGAGCCAGTTATGCCAGCGGTACTGCAACTTGAAGCCATGGCACAAGCAGGTGGCATCTATATTTTGAATCAACTTGAAGATCCTTCTGCATACAGTACTTATTTCTTAAAAATAGACAATGTTAAACTACGCAAAAAAGTAGTTCCTGGCGATACAATTCTTTTTAAGGTTGAGCTTTTAACTGAATTCAGACGAGGTATGGCTAACATGAAGGGCACAGCTTTTGTAGGTGACACCGTTGTGTCTGAAGGAGAGTTTATGGCACAAGTGATTAAAAACAAATAATATACACCAAATAGATATATTCTCTTTTGGACAGGAAAGAATATAGAATTAAAACAACTGTAAAATGAAACAACCATTGGCATATATCCATCCGGACGCTAAAATTGCTCCCAATGTTGTTATTGAACCTTTTGTAACAATTGACAAAAACGTTGTTATTGAAGAGGGAACCCGAATTGGTTCAAACGTAACAATACTCGAAGGAACGCACATTGGTAAAAACTGTAATATCTTCCCAGGTGCTGTAATTGGTGCTGTACCACAGGATTTAAAGTTCGTTGGGGAAGACACCACTGTTGAAATTGGAGACAATACAACAATACGTGAATTTGTAACAATTAACCGTGGGACAAAAGCTAAAGGAAAAACAGTAGTTGGTAACAACTGCCTTTTAATGGCTTATGTGCATGTTGCCCACGATGCCATTATTGGTAATAATGTTATTCTGGTAAATGCAGTTCAGGTAGCAGGTGAAGTAGTTATTGATGACTTTGCTATCATTGGCGGCATGTCAGCCATTCACCAGTTTGTACACATCGGTGCCCATGTAATGGTTGCTGGCGGTACTTTAATTGGTAAAGATGTTCCTCCATATGTAAAAGCTGGACGCGAGCGTATTTCTTATGTTGGTGTTAATTCAATTGGTTTGCGCCGTCGTACATTTAGCAATGATCAGATTCGCGATATTCAGAACATCTACCGCTACTTATTCCAAATGGGTCTGAATAACTCAGAAGCGATTGAACGCATTGAAGCGGAAATGCCTGCATCGAAAGAGCGTGATGAAATTATCCTGTTTGTTCGTAATTCTCAGCGAGGTATAATCAAAGGGTACTATCCGGATAAAGCATAAAGAAACTTGATTAATAATAGAAAACCGGCCTTGTGCCGGTTTTTTTTGTGCTATTCTAAAAATTTCAAATTCCGCCTTAGTCCAGCAAACTTTGTTCGTTTAAGGGCTGATTTTCGAAACACTTCCACAAATCGTTCTTCACTCAAACCATTCCACTCCTCTTTTGATAATGATAAGAAGTCAGGGTGTGGTGCAAACTCCATTTCTTTTGTTGGCCTGGCTTTCCAATTCCACGGACAAGCCTCTTGACAGATATCACAGCCAAATGCCCAGTTTTCAAACTGCCCTTCAAACTCTTCGGGAATGGCCTCGCGATGCTCTATAGTGAGGTAGGAAATGCATTTATTACTATCCAATTTATAGGGTGCAACCAATGCACCAGTTGGGCAAGCATCGATACAACGCTGGCAACCGCCGCAGGCTTCCTTTATTTCTTCAGCGGGTTGTACTTCAAGGTTACTTATTAGCTCCCCTATAAAAAAATAACTGCCTAATTTTTTATGAATCAGGTTTGTGTTTTTTCCAACCCAACCTAAGCCAGCTTTTTTTGCCCAGGCACGATCCAGCACTGGAGCAGAATCGGTAAAAACACGACCTTCAAGGGAAGTATAAATCTCTTCTTTTATAAAATTGTAAAGTTGTTGCAGCTTATCCTTAATAACAAAATGATAATCTTTTCCATAGGCATAGCGAGCTATCTTAGGAGCATTTTCATCTTGTTGTAATTCTTTAGGGGCATAATTAAGCAATACAGAAATAACACTTTTAGCACCTTCAACCAATAAACCTGGATTAACACGCTTATCAAAGTGATTATTCATGTAATTCATGCCTGCTTGATGACCATTACTGAGCCATTGTTGCAACTTTAGCTCATCATCAGCCAAATGATCAACAACTGAAAAACCAATATCAGAAAACCCCAAGTCAAAGGCTTTTTCTTTTATTTGTTGCTGATATGCCAGATTGATGATGCTCATTAAACAATTGTAATTTGATGAGTCTTCGCCTGATGCACCAACGATGTTTTTAAGTCGTAAACTACTTCCTCATCAAGAAATTGGTATTCAAATTGAAATTCGGAATCAATAAGCTTAATTCTGATGGCTGTGATATTAATTTGCAATTCCTTAACATCACTCCATTTAACTTCTTTCTTTTTGGCAAACATGCTAGTTTTTGAACGAAAACCTTCATCATCAACTAATATAAAAGAACGAGACATAAAACTCATGAGGTTTAACCCCGCTCCCATAATGGCATAATAAACCCCAAACAAAAACAATAAAATCAACTGATAAGGATGAAAACGTGTGATAGCTGAGAAGAATTGAATATACACAGTGGCACCCATCATAACAATACCTAACAATAAACGGAGGTAGTTGACTGATGTCTTTTTATTCAGATTAATATATAATGGTTTCATTTATATAAATATGATTTTCAAAAGAATTGATTGACTAAAAAAAGCTCCCCACAGGAGAGCTTTCTATATATTTTTTGAGTAAAACTTTACAAAAGCCCTAATTCTAACAAGGCTTCTTCAGATAACATATCCTTTGTCCATGGTGGATCAAAAGTCAGATTCAAATCTACACTTGAAATGCCATCAATCTCAGCTACCTTATCATGTACTTCCTCAGGCAATGACTCTGCCACGGGGCAGTTGGGCGATGTTAATGTCATAACAATACGTGCCTTACCAGCCTCATCAATATCAATCTCGTATATTAATCCTAAATCGTAAACATTCACAGGAATTTCGGGGTCAAAAATTGTTTTTATAACATTAATTACCTCACCTTCCAATTGTAAAAACTCGTTTCCCATTTTTTGAATATAGTGCTCCATGCCATAGGCACAGTACAATGTTTTACATTAATTTCTCTTATTCAAAACAAGTTTATTAACCTTGCTTTGCTTTAAAAGCAACAGCATACAAACGCATTTGTTTCATCATTGATAACAAACCATTTGAACGCGTTGGCGATAAGTGATCTTTAAGACCTACTTTCTCGACGAATGATAGTTCAGTATTTAAAATTTCATCAGGCGTACGACCCGATAAAACACGGATTAACAAAGCAATAATACCCTTTGTAATAATCGCATCACTATCAGCTGAATAATTAATCTTTCCATCGACAAGTTCGGCATAAACCCACACTTTAGACTGGCACCCTTCTATCAGGTTTTGCTCTAAGCGCCATTCATCCTTAAAGCCTTCCAAGTCATTACCAATCTCAATTAAATAAGCGTATTTATCCATCCACTCATCAAAAGAAGCAAATTCTTCAACGATTTCTTCTTGTACCTCGTTTATTGTCATGATGTCGTTCATCTTTATAAATGCTGTGCAAAATTGATAATTATAACTGAATCAACCAAACAGCTGAGCCACTCTACTAATACCATCTACCAATTTATCAACCTCATCTTTGGTATTATAAATTGCAAAAGAAGCACGAATAGTTCCTGGAATATTAAAAAATTGCATAAGTGGCTGAGCACAATGATGACCCGTACGCACAGCTATCCCCATTTTATCAAGCATGGTACCTAAATCAAAGGGATGAATGTCTCCCACGAGGAAAGAGATCACACTTGCCTTTTGCTTTGCTGTACCAAAAAATCGAATATTAGGAATCGTTGAAAGCCTTTCCGTTGCATAATCTAATAATTCTTGCTCATATTGCGCAATATTATCCAATCCTATGGCATTCACATAATCAATGGCTGCACCCAAACCTACGGAGCCACTAAAATCAGGCGTCCCTGCTTCAAATTTAAATGGCAATTCGTTATAACTCGTCCCCTCAAAAGATACGGTTTTGATCATCTCGCCACCTCCCTGATAGGGCTCCATTTTATTTAGCCATTCCTCTTTTCCGTATAAAGCACCAATACCCGTTGGTCCATAAAGCTTGTGACCACTAAAAACGTAAAAATCGCAATCCAATGCTTGTACGTCTACCTCAACATGCTGTACTGCCTGCGCTCCATCAACCATCACAGGAATACCCAAAGTATGTGCCTTGCTAATAATTTCCTTAATCGGATTAATGGTTCCCAATGCATTGGAAATATGAGCAAGAGATACCAACTTAGTTTTAGCATTGATTAGCTCATCAACATTATCCAAAATTAATTCTCCAGACTCATTAATTGGAATATACTTTAGCACGATGCCTTTTCGCTTCTCAAGCAACTGCCAAGGCACAATATTAGAGTGATGTTCCAGCTGAGTGACTAAAACTTCATCGCCTTGGTTTAAAAAAGTTTCGCCAAAAGAATGAGCCACCAAATTAATAGCCTCGGTTGTGCCACGTGTAAAAACTACTTCATGGGAATGTTTAGCATTAAGAAATTGCTGTACTTTACCACGAGCATCTTCATGCGCTTGAGTGCAAACATTACTTAAGTGATGAACACCCCTATGAATATTACTATTGTATTTTTCGTACACCTCCGAAACAGCATCAATCACAACTTGCGGTTTGTGAGTTGTTGCTGCGTTATCCAAATAAACCAATGGTTTTCCGTGAACTGTTTCCTTTAATATGGGGAAATCACTGCGAATTTGTTCAATATTTATACTCATCTGGATAAGAATTAAATTTACGACAAAGACACAAAGAGCAACAAGCATATTTCACTTGAGATCTTAGTGTCTTCGATATTTTATAGCTTCAGATTGCTTGAAGCAAGACCTACAATTTGTTTACAAGCAACTCACGCTACTACCTTGCTGACCACATACTACACATGAATCACACTTATCAAACTCTCCTCTGAAACGCTTTTCAACCAAGCTTCTGATATTCTCTTTCAAAGGTTCTACCCGAATTTTTTCGATGACCTCGTAAGCAAATGCAAACATCAATAAAATGCGCCCTTCCGTTTGGTTGATTCCACGTGCTCTCAAATAGAACATGGCCTCATCGTCCAACTGACCAACTGTGGCACCATGACTACATTTAACATCATCAGCATAAATTTCGAGCTGTGGCTTACTATTAATCTTTGCATTATCGGTTAACAACAAGTTATTGTTACTCTGATACGCATTGGTTTGTTGCGCATCAGGACGTACCAATACGCGTCCCGTAAAAGCTCCAGAAGCTGAATCATCCATCACTCCTTTAAACAGCTCAAAGCTTTGGCAATTAGGCTTTGCGTGGTCGATAAATGTGAAGTTATCCACATGCTGGTTTTTATCACTTAGATACAATCCATACACATGACTCTCGCAATGCTCATCATCCATGGTTACACGAATATTATTACGTGTAACACCAGAATGTAAAGTCAAGTTGTTTGTCAGAATATTAGAATGTTTCTTTTGATGCACATACATACCAGAAACCTGCGTGGTCAAGTTATGCTGATTCTGCACATTGTAAATATCAAACACGCTATTCTCTTTAACAAACACCTCAGTTAAGTTATTAATCACAAACTTTTGAGGAGAGATGGTATGGTCACACAGCATCACCTTTACTTGTGCATTTTCTTCCACAACAATTAAGTTTCGTTGAAACACCAAGCGGTCGTTATCACCTGACATGATATTTACCAACTGAATAGGCTTCTCAACAACTACACCCTTTGGCACATAAATAAATGCACCATCTTGCGCAAAAGCAGTATTCATTGCTGCCATGGCATCCAGGTTGTTGGGAGTATTTTCGTTGTAATATTTTTCAAACACCTCAGGATATTGCTCAGCTTTCTCGCGAATACTGCCTACGACAACACCTTTTGGCAATTGATTACAATCATCCTGATTAGCGAACCACCCATTTATTAAAAAAACATTGTGTGTATCCAATTCAGGTACGCCACAATTAAAATTCTCTGCGGCACCTTCCAAAGCCGCATCAGATGAAAGAGCGATATCAAACGATCCTTTAAAAAACGGCTGTAAATTGGTGTATTTATATTCTTCTACCTTGTTCGAAGGAATTCCTTTTTCAACAAACAAATCAAAAGCCTTAGCCCTTGAAGCATTCATTTTTTCAGGTGCCCCATTTTCCAAAAGAGAAAGATTCTCTTTGTACAACTGGCTATATTCTTCTTGCAGATTAACAATTCGGCAAGTTTTATTCATAATCTCAAAATTTAGTATTGAGTATCAAGTACAAAGTCTCAAGCTTTTTTTGCCTGATAAATATAGAGTAAGTCCAAACTCTGTACTCACTACTCTGCACTCATTACTAAAATATTAATCTTCAAACTCCTTTTTAATCCAATCATAACCCTTTTCTTCCAACTCATGGGCTAACTCTTTACCTGCTGATTTTACAATGCGACCTTTATAAAGAACATGTACAAAATCAGGCACAATGTGATCAAGCAAACGTTGGTAATGCGTAATAACAATGGTAGATGTTTCTGGCGATTTCAACTTATTAACACCATTTGCCACAACGCGCAAAGCATCAATATCCAAACCTGAATCGGTTTCATCAAGTATGGCTAGTTTTGGCTCTAACATGGCCATCTGAAAAATTTCATTCTTCTTTTTCTCACCTCCAGAGAATCCTTCGTTAACTGAGCGATTAGTTAAATTTGAGTCTATCTCAACTAACTTTTTCTTCTCACGCATCAACTTCAAAAACTCACTTGCTGTATACGGATCTTTTTCGGCATACTTACGATGTTCATTAACAGCTGTACGCATGAAGTTAACCATGCTAACACCAGGTATTTCTACCGGATATTGAAAACTCAAAAACAAACCTTCGCGAGCACGATCTTCAGGTGCTAAATCAAGTAAGTCCTTATCGTTAAAAGAGACCTCACCTTCTACAACTTCAAATTTCTCATTTCCTGCCAATACAGATGACAAAGTACTTTTACCCGAGCCATTTGGCCCCATAATGGCATGTACTTCGCCTGGTTTAACTTCAAGGTTAATACCTCGTAATATTTCCTTGTCGTCTATTTTGGCGTGTAAATCTTTTATGACTAACATATATTGTTACTATAATGAGTTTCTACTTTATTTAACTAATTGGTGGATTAACCCACACTACCTTCTAGGCTAATTTGCAATAACTTTTGCGCTTCAACAGCAAATTCCATCGGCAATTGATTGATGACTTCTTTTACATAGCCATTAACAATTAAGCCAACAGCATCTTCTGTACTCATTCCACGCTGATTACAATAGAATATTTGGTCTTCTCCAATTTTAGAAGTTGTTGCTTCATGCTCTACTTTGGCCGAATTATTGGCAATTTCCAGGTAAGGGAATGTGTGAGCTCCACACTTATCACCCATCAACAATGAGTCACACTGACTAAAGTTACGGGCATTTTCAGCTTTTTTAGAAACCTTAACCAAACCACGATAACTATTCTGACTCTTACCCGCTGAGACACCTTTTGAAACAATGAGGCTTCGGGTATTTTTACCCAAGTGAATCATTTTGGTTCCTGTATCGGCCTGCTGATGATTATTAGTAACAGCAACACTGTAAAATTCACCTACAGAATGATCTCCTTGCAACACACAACTCGGATATTTCCAGGTTATTGCAGATCCAGTTTCAACCTGTGTCCACATTACTTTTGAGTAGTCACCTTTACAAAGAGCTCGCTTAGTTACGAAATTATAAATACCTCCTACCCCATTTTTATCACCAGGATACCAGTTTTGAACGGTTGAATATTTTACTTCTGCACGATCCAAGGTCACAATTTCCACAATGGCAGCATGCAATTGATTTTCATCGCGCTGAGGAGCTGTACAACCTTCAAGGTAACTTACGTAGCTATCTTCATCGGCTACAATTAAGGTACGTTCAAACTGTCCTGTGTTGATAGCATTAATCCGGAAATATGTTGACAACTCCATTGGGCATCGAACGCCTTTTGGAATGTAAACAAATGAGCCATCGCTAAATACAGCAGCGTTTAAAGCTCCGAAATAATTATCTTGATGAGGCACAACCGAACCAAGGTATTTCTTGATCAAGTCAGGGTACTCCTGAACCGCTTCACTAATGGAACAAAAAATAATGCCCTTCTCTGCTAAGGTTTCTTTAAAAGTTGTTTTAACCGAAACACTATCTATTACGGCATCAACCGCTACGCCTGCTAACACTTTTTGCTCATCTAATGGAATACCTAATTTATCAAAAGTCGCTTTTAAGTCAGGATCTACTTCATCCATACTTTCAAGCTCAGGTTTCTTTTTAGGCACCGCATAATAAATAATATCCTGAAAGTCGATTTCTGGGATATTCAGTTGCGCCCAATCAGGTTTTTTCATGGTTAACCAATGACGAAAAGCCTTTAATCGGAACTCAAGCATAAACTCAGGCTCCTTCTTTTTCGCCGAAATCAAACGCACGATGTTCTCGTTCAATCCTGTTGGGAACTCCTCCATCTCGATATCGGTGTAAAACCCATATTTATATTCCCCACCGGTTACTTCTTCTAATATTTTATCTTGATCTTCAGCCATATTTAACTTTAACTCTCGTTCGTCAATCTAACAACAAAGCATATTTTAAGTTCATTGTTGATTTATCATTCAGTTATAAGTGGATTATTTGCTTATTAAGTCGCAAAAATAAGTAATTATTAAGATTAAATAAAAATATTAAATAGCGAATCGAATGCTATATAACATCCTTTATTAATAAACAATTGCCACAATCAAGGTCGCGCTCAAATAAAGCACACCTGCAATACAGTAATAGTCATTATTTCAAACTCTCAACCTCTTATTCAGTACTTCAATTACTTTATTTAACCAAACTTAATATCTGAAGGATTACCCGGTAAAATAAAACCACCAGGACGTTGCTCCAGGATCTTTTTATACATACCCTTGGCCATATTTTGAGCTCGCATTTTTGCCTTATCAGCCATTTCACCCTCGAATAAACTATCTAAAGTTTCGCTCCACAGGCTCACCCACCTATCAAAATGTTTGGTTGTTATTGCTTGTTTAAAAACCTTATCTACTCCGTGGTGTGCCTTGGCCGGATTACCATCAAATCCTCTTTTCTCCATCAGGTTAAGCTCCCAAAAAGCAGTTAAAAGTTCATAATGCTTCTCCCACTCTTCATCACCTTTAATCATGGCATTAAAAAAAGGACCCAGCAAATCATCTTTTTGAACTTTACTATAAAATGTACGCACTAATTTTTCAATATCGCTGCGTGTTTGTAATTTTGATTTTGTCATTGGAGTATCATTATTGATCATACTAGAAACAGGACTCCTTACCTTTTGTTTAAGTAGATCTTTAGTTATGTTTTTTTTGATAGAAGAACCATGCAAAACAAAAGAAACAATTTATCGTGGAGTTAAACAAGCATCCATTAAAAGAGCTTACACAAAAGATCAAAGGTCGGGTAAGCATTGATGAAACATCAAAAATAATATACAGTACAGATGCTTCAGCCTATTTTGAAAAACCTTACGGCGTGGTTACTCCCAAGGACAATTTAGACATACAGGAAATTATTCTATTTGCACAAAAACATAAGCTACCAATAATCCCACGAGCTGCAGGCACATCACTGGCAGGACAAGTAGTTGGTTCTGGCTTAATTGTTGACATTGGCAAATACCTGAATAAGATACTAGAAGTTAATATTGGGGAAAAATGGGTGCGCGTTCAACCAGGTGTAGTACTCGACGAACTAAATAAACACCTGGAACCTTTGGGTTTATTCTTTGGCCCAGAAACGTCAACTGCCAATAGATGCATGATTGGCGGCATGGTGGGCAACAACTCATGCGGTGCGCATTCTTTAATTTATGGAAGTACTCGTGACCACACACTTGAATTAAAAGGCTATTTAAGTAATGGTGATGAAGTAGCACTTAATGCTCTCAATAAATGGGAGTTTGAACAAAAGTGCCATCTCGACAATTTTGAGGGACACATTTATTCAACTATCAGATCAATCATAAGTAATAAAGAAAATCGACGTGAAATAAGAAATGAATTTCCTCATCCCGATATCCATCGAAGAAATACGGGCTATGCTTTGGATTACTTAATCAACAGCTATCCGTTTATTAAAGAAGATGACTCCTTTAACATGTGTAAGCTACTAGCAGGTTCAGAAGGCACTCTAATGTTTACAACTGAAATTAAACTTAAGCTTATAGATCTTCCTCCTAAAAATAAAGGCCTAGTTTGTGTTCATCTCAATTCACTTGAAGAAGCATTGCATGCCAACCTAACCGCACTTGTATACAAACCGGGTGCCGTTGAATTAATGGATAAAGCCATTATGGACTTGACAAAAAAGAATGTACTTCAGAACAAGAATCGATTTTTTGTTGAAGGAGATCCTGAAGCACTATTACTTGTTGAGTTCGTACGAGAAACAAAAGAGGAAATTATTGACCTGGCCGAACAATTGACACAAGCGCTAAAGCGTCAAAATTTTGGATATGCTTACCCAGTGCTTTTTGGCGATGACATTAATAAAGTCTGGAATCTACGAAAAGCTGGACTTGGAGTTTTAGCCAACATGCCAGGCGATGATTTGCCAACTCCAGTAATAGAAGACACAGCCGTTCGTCCTGAGGATTTACCAGCTTTTATTGCCGACATCAAAACCATGCTCAAAAGGCACCAAAAGGAATGTGTGTATTATGCTCACATTGGCACTGGCGAATTACATCTGCGCCCAATCCTCAATATGAAAAACCCTAAAGACATTGATACCTTTTATAAGCTTGCTAAAGAAACGGCACAAATAGTAAAAAAATACAAAGGCTCGCTTAGTGGCGAACATGGGGATGGACGCTTGAGGGGAGAATTTATTCCAATTATGGTAGGCAACCATAATTACAAGTTATTTAAAGACATTAAACTACTTTTTGATCCCAACAACATTTTTAACCCAGGTAAAATAACCGACACACCGAACATGAATACCTCTCTGAGGTACAAGAAAACAGAACCTAACTTCTACAAAACGGTTAAATTCGATTGGGCATCAACACAAGGGTTTGTTAGAGCCGCTGAAAAATGTAATGGATCGGGCGATTGTAGGAAAAGCCACATTATAGGTGGAACGATGTGCCCAAGTTACATGGGCTCTTTAGATGAAAGCCAAACCACGCGTGCTAGAGCGAATATGCTTAGAGAGTTTTTTGCAGGTACAATTCCAAATAACAAACTTGGCTATGATGAAGTTAAAAACATCCTCGACCTATGCTTATCCTGTAAAGCATGCAAGTCCGAATGTCCGAGTAATGTTGACATGACTAAATTAAAAGCAGAGTTTTTAAATAGCTACCATAATGAGTTCGGCATTCCTCTACGTTCTCGCATTATTGCCAACCATAGTAAAATAAACGAAGCCATAGTTCCACTTGCTTACCTATATAATATAGCTACAAAATCAAAACTTGTTAAAAATATCAATGAGAAAATCCTTGGTTTCTCATCAAAACGAAGGTTGCCTGCATTAGCCAAGCAAACACTTGCCAAATGGCATAAACAACAAAAACCTAACACTTCTGTCGATACTGTTTATTTATTTGCTGATGAATTTACAAACTACCACGATACGAATGAAGGGATAGCAAGCATATTATTATTGGAGAAAATCGGTTATCGGGTGATTATCCCTAAACACAAGGAGAGTGGACGAACCTATTTATCGAAAGGCCTGTTAAAAGAGGCCGCTGAAATAGCCAATCACAATGTTAGCGCCCTCTCATCTAAAATCAATAAAAAAAATGTATTGATTGGCATTGAGCCATCGGCTATTCTAACATTTAGAGATGAATACCCTGAACTTGTTTCACAAAACCTACAACCACAAGCAAAGGAACTGGCAAAACACTGCTATACTTTTGAGGAATTTATTGACAGGGAATTCTCACAAGGAAAAATTAACAAAGACGTATTTACAAGTGAAAGTAAACACATCAAGTTTCACGCCCATTGCTACCAAAAAGCTCTTTCGAACACATCTTTAACCAAAAACATACTTGAAATACCACGCAATTATACGGCCGAAGAAATTCCTTCAGGTTGTTGCGGCATGGCTGGCTCCATTGGTTATGAAAAAGAACACTATAATTTATCGATGAAAATTGGTGAGTTAATTTTATTTCCTGAGATAAGAAAAACAAAATCAGTAATTGCAGCAAGTGGCACCTCGTGTCGTCACCAAATAAAAGATGGAACTAATGTTGCTGCTTTGCACCCTGCTACTATTTTATACAAAGCGCTCAAAAAGTAATTGAATAAGTTATTCCCCTTTCTTATCTTTATTTGATTTTTAAAAAATACATCAAATAGAAAGTAGAGATTTTCACAGTTAAGCAAAGGCGTTCTTGCATCGTTTAAAACATGACAAATTACACTTGCTTACAATTTTTGACTATTTCAAGCCCTCTGATTTGGTGACATATGTCATGAAGTGCTAAAAAACATGTTTTTGCGTTTTGTATTAGATTGACTATGTGTGCTTTATGTAAATTTGAAAAAATTTAATTTTTCCTTACAAATTATAATGCTGTTATCGAAAAATATCTATTTTTGAAACCATAATTATTACAAACAACAAGATCCAACATTTAAATACCTTTTCATTATGGACACTAAGATGAAGGAATTCATGGACAGCGTTAGGGTTAAAAATCCTGGCGAAGACGAGTTTTTGCAAGCAGTACAAGAAGTAGTTGAAACAGTTTGGGATTTCTATCAGGAAAATCCTCACTATAAGAAAGCGAAGATACTAGAACGCATGTGTGAGCCTGAAAGGGTGATCATGTTCCGTGTACCTTGGGTTGATGATAGTGGCGAGGTTCAGGTAAACCGTGGATACCGTGTTGAGTTCAACTCAGCTATCGGACCTTATAAAGGTGGCTTACGTTTTCACCCAAGTGTAACCTTAAGTGGTCTTAAATTTTTAGGATTCGAGCAGACATTTAAAAACAGCTTAACTACTCTTCCAATGGGGGGTGGTAAAGGTGGTTCTGACTTTAACCCTAAAGGAAAGTCTGACAATGAAATCATGCGATTCTGCCAGGCATTTATGAGCGAATTATTCCGTCATATTGGCCCTAACACAGATGTACCTGCTGGTGACATTGGAGTTGGTGGTCGTGAAATTGGATACCTATTCGGACAATACAAAAAATTACGCAACGAATTTACTGGTGTATTAACTGGTAAAGGTGCTGAGTTTGGTGGTAGCCTTATCCGTCCTGAAGCAACAGGTTTCGGTGCAATCTATTTCGTTCGCGAAATGTTAGCTACTAAAGGTGAAACAATGAAAGGTAAAACTGTATCTGTTTCAGGTTTTGGTAACGTTGCATGGGGTGCTGCTCTAAAGGCAGTTGAGTACGGTGCTAAAGTAGTTACTATCTCTGGTCCTGACGGATATGTATACGATCCAGAAGGTATCTCAGGCGAAAAAATCGATTACTTATTAGAGCTTCGTGCTTCTAACCAAGATATCGTTTCTCCTTACGTTGAGCGTTTTGGTGGCGAATTCTTCGCTGGTAAAAAGCCATGGGAACAAAAAGTAGACATCGCTATTCCTTGTGCTATTCAGAACGAATTGAACGAAGAAGATGCTAAAATGTTAATTGCGAATGGTTGTCAAATCATTGCTGAAGCATCTAACATGGGATGTACAGCTGAAGCAGCTTTCTTAGCAACTGAGAAAATCGGTTTTGCACCAGGTAAAGCAGTAAATGCTGGTGGTGTAGCTGTTTCTGGTTTAGAAATGACTCAAAACAGCATGCGTTTGAACTGGTCAGAAAAAGAAGTTGATGATCGTTTAGATCAGATTATGACTAGCATCCACAATGCTTGTGTTAAATATGGAACTGAGCCAAATGGTAAAGTAAATTACATCAAAGGAGCTAACGTAGGCGGTTTCGTGAAAGTGGCCGATGCGATGATTGCTCAAGGTGTTGTTTAAATTTTTCTAGATGCAACAAATAAAGGCCGTCTCCTCCCCGAGACGGCTTTCTTGTAACTAATAAGAAAGAAAGTCATCTTTCATTTGTGCCATAAATCAATTAACAATGGTATTTTTGCGCCATAACAAATAGGATAACCGTGATAGATACTCACTCACACATATACCTTCCTGAATTTGATGACGATCGGGATGATGTTATTGCAAGAGCAAAAAACGATGGCATAGAGCACATCCTTCTCCCCAATGTTGATGGAGAAACAATTGACTCCATGTTATTATTGGAAAAACAACACAAGAATTTCTGTATTCCAATGATGGGTGTGCATCCGACTTCAATCAAAGCCGATTACCAAAAAGCTTTAGATTTAGTTAAGATGCATCTTGACAAAAGACCTTACATTGCGGTCGGTGAAATAGGTATTGATTTATATTGGGATAAAACATATTACCAAGAACAAATGCTAGCTTTTGAGCAACAAATCATTTGGGCCAAGGAACTAAATATCCCTATTGTCATTCATTGCAGGGATGCTTTTAACGAGGTCTTTGAAGTGGTTGAAAAGCAACTTGACGATAAGCTTAAAGGTGTCTTTCACAGTTTTACTGGTAGCCAAAAGGATGCTGATCGTATTTTAAGATATAAAAACTTTATGCTTGGAATCAATGGTGTTGCAACATTCAAAAACACACATTTGCGTGAGGTCATTAAAGAGGTACCGCTCAATAAAATGGTATTAGAAACGGACGCTCCCTATTTGGCACCAGTACCACACAGAGGTAAAAGAAATGAACCAGCATACATTACCAAGGTGGCGGCAACAATTGCAATGGCAAAAGAACGAGATATTAAAGATGTTAAACAGCAAACAACAGCGAATGCAAAATCGCTTTTTGCTCTTTAAAAACAATTGAGATGGAAGAAAGAAAAATACTAATTATATACACTGGCGGTACCATCGGTATGGTAATCGATCCCGAAACAAACTCCTTAGTACCATTCGATTTTGAGAGTATCTCTAAACAAGTACCTGAGCTGCGCCGCTTCGACTTTCAGGTAAAAAGTATTTCTTTCGAACCATTAATCGATTCATCGGACATGCATCCTGATATATGGGTTAAATTAGTTGAAATAATTGAGGAAAATTATTCAAACTACGACGGCTTTGTCATTCTACACGGGACAGACACTATGGCTTACACAGCCAGTGCTCTAAGTTTCATGTTGCAAAACCTCAGAAAACCTGTTGTATTAACAGGTAGTCAATTACCGTTAGGAACAATCCGTACTGATGGTAAGGAAAACTTGATTACTGCATTGGAAATTGCTGCGGCTCAAAAAAATCGCCAGGCATTAGTTCCAGAGGTATGTATCTATTTTAAGGACAAGCTTTTTAGAGGCAATCGCACAACAAAAT
Organism: Carboxylicivirga sp. M1479; assembly: GCF_007097485.1. Classification (GTDB taxonomy): domain Bacteria; phylum Bacteroidota; class Bacteroidia; order Bacteroidales; family Marinilabiliaceae; genus Carboxylicivirga. Next base: position 24,208 of record NZ_VKDE01000033.1, read on the forward strand.
ATAATGCGGAGCATTTCCACGCATTTCGGGCAGATAATTACCCTCCTTTGGCAGATGCAGGTATTCATTTAAAATACAACTATCCCTACATTAGGTACACCACATTAAATGGCACATTTCGTGTTTCAAAAAAAATGGATACTAATGTAGCTCTATTACGCATATTCCCAGGTATCAATAAAGATGTAGTGGAGGCCGTACTGAACGCACCCAACATCAAAGCTGTTGTGCTGGAAACTTATGGATCGGGCAATGCTCCTACAAAACAATGGTTTTTAGATGCTATCAAAAGTGCTGTTGATCGAGGATTAATCATTCTCAATGTAACGCAATGCCTGGCTGGTAGCGTGGAGATGTGGCGCTATGAAACAGGAGTTCACCTACTCGACATTGGTGTCATTGGAGGATACGACATGACCACCGAAGCGGCTGTAACAAAGATGATGTTCCTGCTAGCCAATTGTTCATCGGTTGATGAAGTGAAAATAAAATTGAATAAATCGCTTCAAGGAGAGATGCATATTTAGGTAGTAAATCATAGCCCTATACAGTGTATCATTCGCTTTAAAAACGATTATAATATTACAATCATATTATTGCATCGAACACATTTCAATGCAAGCCTCAATAACAAGTTTAAGCCTTTATGGATGCTATAACGAAAATTAACAGTTCAAACTTTGTAATTGACTTTTTTTTTGTAATTTGCAACCCTGAAAAATTAAAGGGTTTGGACCTTTTTAAACATTAAATAAACAGGTTTAGAAAGGAAAGAACATTAAACTATTTTGAGTATTAACAATACTAATACAAATCAAAATTTTTAGCAGACTATGAAAAAGCTATTTGCGTTTTTAGCAGTAATTGGAATGCTGAGCACCGGTGCCAATGCCGTTTATGCTCAGGAAGAAGAAAATGTAGCGGGCGAAGCTACTGAACAGGTGGCTGAAGAAACAGCACCGAGTGAAGAACCAGCAGCAGTTGTTGAGGAACCAGCAGCAGAAGCTCCAAAAGGTATTCACAAACAAATTAAAGCGAAATTTATCGAAGGTGGAGCCATCTTTATGAGTTTCGTATTGTTATGTCTAATCTTCGGTTTAGCATTAGCAATTGAAAGAATCATTTATTTGAACCTTGCTTCTACAAACACTAAGAAGTTGCTTCAAAACATCGAGAATGCATTGAATGACGGTGGAATTGAGGCTGCTAAAGAAGTTTGTCGTAACACAAGAGGTCCTGTAGCATCTATTTTCTACCAGGGTCTTGATCGTTTTGATGAAGGTGTTGAAGTAGTTGAGAAATCAGTTATTTCTTACGGTTCAGTTCAAATGGGTCTTTTAGAAAAAGGATTAACTTGGATTTCATTGTTTATCTCACTTGCTCCTATGCTTGGTTTCATGGGTACTGTAATTGGTATGATTGAAGCATTTGACAACATTCAGGCAATGGGTACTATTTCTGCAACAGCTGTAGCAGGTGGTATTAAAGTGGCGTTAATTACCACTGTATCTGGTTTGATCGTAGCTATCATCCTACAAGTATTTTACAACTACATCGTTTCTAAAATTGACGGTATTGTAAATACAATGGAAGATGCTTCTATCTCTCTACTAGATATCTTGGTAAAATATAACATGAAAAAATAATTGTCATTATGACGAAGCTTTCAAAGATTTTAAGTATTGTATTATACCTGTTGTTAGCAATAACACTTGTGTTCGCTGGGATGTTCTTCTTTGGTGGTGAAGTAGTAGGTGAGACTTACTACACGCCATTGTACACAGAGTCATTCTTGAACTGGGCTAAGTTATTGATCTATATCACGGCAGGTGTATCAGTATTATTTGAAGTGTTTCACCTTGTTGCTAATCCAAAGAACGCTATGCGCTCTTTGATTTCGATGGCTATTTTAGGTGTTATTGTGTTGGTAGCTTATAGCTTGTCTGATGCAACGCCACTTCAATTAATAGGATATAATGGTCCTGATAACGTTCCAAGCATGTTAACCTTAGCGGGTACTATGTTGTACGGAACTTACCTTTTGTTCGGAATAGTTGTTTCAGCTATTCTTTACACGGAATTATCGCGTCTGTTTAAATAATGGCCCGGCTCCTACTTAGTTGGGAGCCTTAAATTTAATTATCTATGGGTAAAAGAGAAGTACAAGAAGTTAATGCAGGGTCAATGGCAGATATTGCTTTCTTGTTACTTATCTTCTTCTTGGTAACCACTACCATGGATACTGATACTGGTTTAGCAACTCTTCTTCCGCCTCCGGTAGAGGAAGAACCAGAAGACACACCTCCTGTAAAGGAGCGTAATGTCTTTACGGTGCTAATCAACAGTAATAATCAGTTACTGGTAGAGGGAAAACCAATGGAGATAAGGGACTTAACAGAAGCAGTTAAAGAATTCATTGTCAATCCAATGGATGACGAGAATTTACCTGAAAAAAATGTGAAAGAAGTTGAATTCTTCGGCACAGTTGAAATAGGTAAAGGTATTATTTCGTTGCAAAATGACCGTGATACAGAATATCAAACTTATTTGATGGTTCAGAATGAACTTTCAAGAGCAATCAATGAGTTAAGAGATGATGCGTCCAAAAGAAAATTTGGTAAAGAATACGGGGAATTAGAAAAAGAAGAGCAGAAAGCTATTCGCACACTATATCCACGTAAAATATCAGAGGCAGAACCTAAAAACATAGGAAAATAGATTATGGCAAAGTTCAGAAAAAAGAAGAGCGGAGGCCAACAAGCTATTAACACGGCCTCATTACCAGATATTGTTTTCATGTTGCTTTTCTTCTTTATGGTATCTACCACAATGAAGGAGGTTGACTTAAACGTTGTTGTTAAGCCAGCACTCGCAACAGAACTAGTAAAGCTTGAGAAAAAAGAGTTGGTTACGTTTATTTACGTAGGTGTACCAGCTAAAAAATATCAATCTTTATACGGAAGCGAACCTCGTATACAGTTGAATGATCAATTTTCATCTGTAACCGACATTCAATCTTATATTGCGCAATCGCGTGATGCGATGACGGAATCTACGCAATCAAAAATGATTGTGTCTATCAAAGCAGATAAAGAATGTCCGATGGGTATTATTACAGATATCAAGCAAGCTCTACGTAAAGCTGCAGCGTTGAAGTTAAATTATTCAGCCGCAGAAATGGTAGCAGACAGATAATCGTATATACTATTACAAAAAAAAGGGAAGTCGTTAGGCTTCCCTTTTTTTATGCTGCTTAAAGCGATAAGTAATTTCGTATTCGATAATCATTAACTAATAACTAAAACCTCCATCAGATATTACAATGGCTATTGGTTTCAGTCGTAGCAATCAAACTAAATGACACCCGATTCTAATAGCTCCTTTAAATCTTCTGGTGTATCAATGGCAAAAGCTTGTTCATTGGTTTCTTCTACACGAATGGAGTAGCCATTTTCCAGCCACCTCAATTGCTCCAACGACTCTGCTTTTTCGAGCTGTCCAATGGGTAGCTTTGTAATTTTTAGTAGTACATCACTTCTGTATGCGTACAAACCGATATGGTTAAAATACTTATGCTTTAAATGCCACTTGCTCTCATCTTCTCCCCTTAGAAAAGGAATAGGAGAGCGACTAAAATACATGGCATTATTCTCTGCCCCAACAACCACCTTTGGCTTATTGGGGTTAAAAAGATCTTCTGTCTTTTTAATGGGCTTTACCAGTGTGGCTAATTGTGTATTCTCATCCTCAAAGCACGAAGCAACAGCCTTAATTTGACTTGGACTAATAAATGGCTCATCGCCTTGAATGTTAATGACTGCATAAAACGGCATGCCCTCAATGTCAACAACTTTTGTTAAGGCTTCAGCACAGCGATCTGTCCCACTCTGATGCTCTGTTGACGTCATCACTACTTTGCCACCAAATGCTTTCACTGCAGCTTCAATTCGCTCATCGTCAGTTGCCACGTACACAAAGTCTAACTCACGAACGGCTTGTTCATAAACACGCTGTATCATTGGTTTACCACCAATATCGGCCAATGGCTTACCTGGAAACCGGGTGGATCCGTAACGAGCAGGAATCAGCCCTAGTATATTCTTCGATTTTATCATGTCTCTCAATTATCTCACAAATGTAAATAGATCAATCTACTTTTAATAATAACCTGCACTTTAACAAAAAATTGTATTCTTAAATAGAATGAAAAAAGATTGAGAATTGTAACTTTGTCAGGTTAATCTGCAAAAATTACAGGTTTTGTTAAAATTGCATTGATAATTAAGATATCTGAATCAAAAATGGATGTACAACAAATCAAACAACGTTTTGGAATTATTGGTAATTCATTTGGCTTAAACCGAGCCATTGATGTGGCTGTTCAGGTAGCTCCTACCGACTTATCCGTTTTAATTACAGGTGAAAGCGGCACTGGAAAAGAGTCCTTTCCACAAATAATTCATCAGTCAAGTGCGCGAAAGCATGGCTCTTACATAGCCGTTAACTGCGGAGCAATTCCTGAAGGCACAATAGATTCTGAACTTTTTGGCCACGAAAAAGGAGCATTTACTGGTGCTCTATCAGACAGAAAAGGATATTTTGAAGAAGCTAATGGTGGCACCATTTTCTTAGATGAAATTGGCGAGTTGCCATTAAATACTCAAGTACGCCTACTTCGTGTACTTGAAGCAGGCGAGTTTATTAAGGTAGGTTCATCAAAAGTACTGAAAACGGATGTTAGAGTTGTTGCGGCTACGAATGTAAAGATGGAACAGGCCATTAAAGACGGTAAATTTCGGGAAGATCTATTTTATCGCCTCAACAGTGTACCCATTATCATACCGCCACTACGCGACCGTTCTGATGACATCTATTTACTTTTCAGAAAGTTCGCTAACGATTTTGCAACTCGATACCGAATGCCAGCCATCCGCCTATCGGAAGATGCTAAGGAATTGCTTTTACGGTATCGTTGGCCAGGTAACATTCGACAACTAAAAAATATTACGGAGCAAATATCTGTTATTGAGCAACAGCGTGAAATTAACGGCGAAGCGATTACCAAATATTTACCCTACCATTCAGGCGATAACCTGCCAGCAATCATTAGAGACAAAAGTCAGGCAGAAAGTGACTTTACCAATGAAAGAGAAATTCTGTATAAAGTGTTGTTTGATATGAAAAATGACATGAATGATCTTAAAAAATTGGTACTGGATATGATGGAGACTGGAGGCGTGAATTCACATGAGGAACATGCTCAAATCATACAGAAGCTATATCAGAGTGAGGATGGAGCCTTTGTACCAACAGACAGCAACATACAGCCTGTCAATTATCAAGCACCTGTTACAAAAGAGAATCACGAACCTATTCAAGACACGGAAGAATTTGTTGAGGAGTCATTGTCTTTGGCAGATAAAGAAATTGAATTAATTAAAAAAGCATTGGAAAAATACAATGGCCGACGTAAACAGGCAGCTGTGGAATTAGGAATTTCCGAGCGCACCTTATATCGTAAGATAAAAGAATATCAAATTGAAAGGTAATACACTACTTAAGGATAAAGCATTAAATAAACGCAAATAAAATGCACCATTAATAATGCTCACAAAAGGGCAAGGTTAATTTTGGTGAGTTCCATATGGCAAATGAAATAAATTGAAACAGATGAAAACATGCAATATAATCTTCATAGCACTTTTGTCACTTATTGTAAGTGCCTGCTCCATTAACATGACCATGAGTGGAGCTTCAATACCAGAAGATCTTAACACTTTTTCGGTGCAATATTTCAACAACCGTGCACCATTGATCAACCCGGTTTTAAGTCAAAACTTTACCGAAGGTTTAAAAGACCGTATTTCTAATGAATCGCGACTTTCACTTGTTGACGGTACTGGTGATGTGGATTTTTCTGGTGAAATAACAGGATATAGCGTTCGCCCTATGGCCATTCAAGCAGATGCAGTTTCTGCCGAAACACGCTTATCCATGGCGGTTAAAGTGCGCTATAAAAACTATAAGGATCCTAAAAAGAATTGGGAAAGCTCGTTTACAGCCTTTCGCGATTTTGAATCATCGCAAAATATTAATGCCATTGAAAACGATTTGGTAACAGAAATGATCGAAGAAATTACCGAGAATATATTCAACAAAGCATTTGCTGACTGGTAATAGCACTGAGTTTGACCTATGAAAAAAACAGATTTTTTTGATTTAGTAGCGCAGCCACATCTTTTAAACGAAGATACCTTACCAGCTTTAAATGAAATTGTAGCTGAATTCCCTTGGTTTCAGACTGCACGTATGCTGCTTATTAAAAATCTTCACTGCGTTGAACATGTAAAATATAACGGAGAATTAAAGCAATCGGCTACTTATATTGCCGATCGAAAAAGGCTGTTCGAACTCATTAATCAAAGTACGGTACCAAAACAGGAAGAACAGGCTAATAAAGTTGATTCCAAGGAAGAATCAGATCACATTAGAGAAGTCGAATCGCAAATTAAGGAGCAGAAAACCAGCTCTGTTGGAATGACCACAAAGGTGAGTTCAATAGAAGACTATTTTCAGACAGCTGATACATTTGAAACGAGCGATGGTGATCAAATCGATTTTTCACTGCCTCCAAAAGAGCAAAAAAACCAAGAAGAAACTTCTTCAATAGTTATGCCTAGTGCCGACTTTTTAGGCTACGAGTCAGCTGAAATTGTGGGTTATGAACTTAAAGAAGCCATTGATCCTGAAGAAACAAAAGACGAAAGCCACTCATTCTCTGATTGGTTAAACATGATGCGTCATACTTCGTCATCAACAACAAAGCAACCCGTTAAAAAGAAATCGCAACAAATTATCGATAACTTTTTACAAATTGATGTACCAAAGATTGTTAACAAACCTGGCGAGACAAAATCATCGACTAGCTTACAAACAAAAAAAGAGATAAAAACAGACACTACGGATGATTTAATGTCCGAAACATTGGCCGACATTTACATCAAGCAAAAGCACTACGACAAAGCAATTTCAATATATGAAAAGCTAAGCTTGAAATATCCCGAAAAAAATGTTTACTTTGCACGTCGAATTAGCGACTTAGAAAAATTAACAAATTAAATAACAGAGCGAAATATGTATACTTTTGTTTCGATATTAGTCATTTTAGTAAGTATCTTTTTAATCCTTATTGTTTTAGTTCAAAACTCTAAGGGTGGTGGATTAGCATCAAACTTCTCATCTTCTAACCAAGTTATGGGAGTTCGTAAAACAACCGATTTTTTGGAGAAGGCAACATGGACTTTGTCAGCTGCACTATTGGTTTTATCATTTGTTGCAGTAATGGTACTGCCTAAAGCACAAATGGGAGCTGCTGAAATTGATGAAAAATTAAACACATTGCCAGCACAGCAGCAAGAAGTACCTGCATTTCCAACTCCTGCTCAGGGAGAGGAAGCGACAGCTACTGAAACGCCAGCCGAAGATGCTCAGTAAAGAATAAAAAAGAACAATATAGAAAAGTGTCAGGTACTCGCCTGACACTTTTTTTATGCCTGCAATTTTGACTTTTAACACTGTAATATTTGGCAGTAAACTGCTAAAAAGTCAGTGCTACTATAAAAAATATGTCATAAATTACTTTGGCATACTTTGTGAGAAACAAGCAGGCGTAATAAAACAGTTTAAACATTAAAAATTAATAGATATGTCAGAATTAAAAGGAAGAATCTTAGCCGGGAAAATTTTGGTTAAGCCTCAGGCAGCTGAAACAAAAACAGCAAGCGGAATTATCATTCCTGATTCAGCCAAAGAAAAGCCATTACAAGGCGTTGTTGCATTAGTTGGTGAAGCTAAGGCAGACGAAGCAATGGAAGTAAAGGTTGGCGATGTAGTATTATATGGTAAGTATGGTGGTACTGAATTGGCGATTGATGGCGACGACTACTTGTTGATTTCTCAATCAGATGTATTGTACATTCTTTAATTAATAACTGAATATTTTAATAAGCATATAAAATGGCTAAAGAGATAAAATTTAATATTGAGGCACGCGACCTACTTAAAGAAGGAGTTGACGCCTTAGCTGACGCAGTAAAAGTAACACTTGGACCAAAAGGTCGTAATGTAGTTATCGATCGTAAATTTGGTGCTCCATCTATTACTAAAGATGGTGTATCGGTAGCTAAAGAAGTTGAGCTAGCTGATCCGTATGCAAACATGGGTGCTCAGATGGTGAAAGAGGTAGCTTCTAAAACTGGTGATGACGCTGGTGACGGAACAACTACTGCAACTGTATTGGCTCAGTCAATTATTAACGTTGGCTTGAAAAACGTAACAGCAGGTGCTAACCCAATGGAGTTGAAAAAAGGTATTGACAAAGCTGTTGAAGCCATTGTTGCCAATATCAAAGCTCAAGCTAAAGAAGTTGGTGAGCACAGTGAAAAAATTGAGCAAGTAGCTACTATCTCTGCTAACAACGATAGCAAAATTGGTAAACTAATTGCGGAAGCAATGGAGCGCGTAAGCAAAGAAGGTGTTATCACTGTTGAAGAGGCTAAAGGTACTGACACAACTGTTGAAGTAGTTGAAGGTATGCAGTTCGACCGTGGATATATCTCTCCTTACTTCGTGACCAACACTGAAAAAATGGATGCTGACCTTGAGAATCCATTCATTTTAATCCACGATAAAAAGATTTCAACAATTCAGGACATTATCCCAGTATTAGAGCAAACTGCTAAGAGTGGTCGTCCATTGGTAATTGTTGCCGAAGATGTTGACGGAACTGCATTAAGCGGATTGGTTGTTAACAAACTACAGGGATCATTAAAAGTGGCAGCTGTTAAAGCTCCTGGTTTTGGCGATCGTCGTAAAGAAATGTTACAAGACCTTGCTGTTTTAACTGGCGGTACTGTAATTTCTGACGAAACTGGTTTAACATTAGAGAATACAACCATCGATATGTTAGGTCAGGCTGAGAAAGTAAACATCGATAAGGAAAATACAACTATCGTAAACGGAACGGGTGCTAAAGAAGCTATTGATGCACGCGTTAACCAAATCAAAGCTCAAATTGCTAACACTACTTCTGATTACGATCGTGAGAAGCTACAAGAGCGTTTAGCTAAGTTAGCTGGTGGTGTAGCTGTATTGTACGTAGGTGCTGCATCTGAGGTTGAAATGAAAGAGAAGAAAGACCGTGTTGATGATGCATTAAGCGCAACTCGTGCTGCTGTTGAAGAAGGTATTGTTCCTGGTGGTGGTGTAACTTACATCCGCTCAGTAGCTGCCTTAGCTGATGTTACAGGTGAAACTGAAGATGAGCAAACTGGTGTTGAAATCATCAAACGTGCTATCGAAGAGCCATTGCGTCAGATTGTATTCAACGCAGGTAAAGAAGGTGCTGTTGTTGTTCAGAAAGTAGCAGAAGGAGAAGGTGACTTTGGTTACAACGCTCGTTTTGACCGTTACGAGAACCTATTGGAAAGTGGTGTTATTGACCCGGCTAAAGTAACTCGTATTGCTCTTGAGAACGCTGCTTCTATCGCAGGTATGTTCTTAACTACCGAGTGTGTATTGGTTGAGGAAAAAGAAGATGCTCCTGCAATGCGAATGGGTGGCGCTCCAGGAATGGGTGGCGGCATGCCAGGTATGATGTAAGAGTCATCACAAACAAACTATATATAAGAAGGGAAGTCGACAAGGCTTCCCTTTTTTTGATTGTAACACAGAGGCGCAAAGACACAGAGTATTTTAAAATAAGGATACCACTAGTCTGATGCATCGCAACAAGTAATTCGGCTAGCCCGCCATCATACCCATTATTCTCATCAGCTAAGGTTATTAACCACTCTGTATTGCATGCTCACTTGGCAAACTATCCATTAACAGATGCCAACAAGAACATAGCTTAAATGCAACAAAAAAACTCTGCAGCTCAGAGTCTCTGTGTTTATCTTTTATCCCTCCTATTCCCAGAATTTAATTAATTGAGTATCTTTGCAATCCTTATCTTTTAACAGGTAAGCTAATTGATTGAAAGTAATTATAGATGAAGAATATACGTAATTTTTGCATTATTGCTCACATCGACCACGGTAAGAGTACTTTGGCCGATAGACTTTTAGGTTATACCGGAACCGTAACAGGAAAGGATGCCCAGGCTCAGGTGCTGGATGATATGGATTTGGAACGCGAGCGCGGTATTACCATTAAGAGTCATGCCATTCAGATGGATTATGAGTTTGAAGGTGAAAAATATGTTTTGAACCTGATTGACACACCGGGACACGTTGACTTCTCATACGAAGTATCGCGTTCGATAGCGGCATGCGAGGGAGCACTTCTGATTGTGGATGCCACACAAGGCATACAAGCTCAAACAATATCCAATTTATACCAGGCTATTGAGAATGATTTGCACATTATTCCGGTATTAAATAAAATGGATTTACCCAATGCCATGCCCGAAGAGGTAGAAGATCAGATTATTGATTTGATTGGCTGCGATCGTGAAGAAATTATTCGTGCCAGTGGTAAAACAGGCGAAGGTGTTGACAATATTTTAGAGGGAATTGTTAACCGCGTACCAGCCCCACAAGGCGATAAAGATGCACCTGCACAGTGTTTGATTTTCGACTCAGTATTCAACTCTTTCCGAGGCATTATCGCTTACTTCAAAGTGGTTAACGGCTCAATTAAAAAGGGTGATCACGTTAAGTTCTTCAATACTGAAAAACAATATTACGCCGATGAAATTGGTGTCTTGCGCTTGGACATGGAGCCACGCAAAGAACTAAAAACTGGTGACGTAGGATATATTATCTCTGGTATTAAAACCAGTAAAGAGGTAAAAGTGGGTGATACCATTACCACGGTTAAAGACGGATGTACCGAAGCCATTGGTGGTTTTGAAGAAGTTAAACCGATGGTATTTGCAGGTGTTTACCCTATTGATGCCGAAGATTATGAAGACTTACGTGCTGCTATGGAGAAGCTTCAGTTGAATGATGCTTCACTAACCTATGAGCCTGAGTCATCAGCTGCCTTAGGTTTTGGTTTCCGATGCGGATTCTTAGGCCTCTTGCACATGGAAATTATTCAGGAGCGTTTAGATCGTGAGTTTGACATGGCGGTGATTACCACAGTACCTAACGTACCGTACATTGCCCATACTAAAAAAGGCGAACGATTAGACGTACACACGCCATCTGAATTACCTGAGCCAACCGTATTAGAGGTAGTTGAAGAGCCATACATTAGGGCGTCGGTTATTACAAAATCAGAATTTATTGGTCAGATTATGTCACTTTGCCTTGGCAAGCGTGGCGTATTAATGAAACAGCATTACCTAACTTCAGACAGGGTTGACCTTGAATTTGAAATGCCTTTGGCCGAGATTGTTTTTGATTTTTACGATAAACTGAAGAGTATCTCGAAAGGATATGCTTCGTTTGACTACCATCCGATTGAGTTTAGAGCAGCAAAACTAGTTCGCTTAGACATCTTACTTAATGGTGAGCCGGTGGATGCATTATCTTCGTTGATTCACTTTGATAATGCACAAGCCTTTGGTAGACGCATGTGTGAGAAGTTAAAGGAACTGATACCACGTCAGCAATTTGACATTGCTATACAGGCTGCTGTAGGTGCTAAAGTTATCGCCCGCGAAACGGTTAAAGCCGTTCGTAAAGATGTAACTGCCAAATGTTATGGTGGTGATATTTCGCGTAAACGTAAGCTACTGGAGAAGCAGAAGAAAGGTAAGAAACGTATGAAGCAAGTGGGTAATGTAGAGGTACCACAAAAAGCGTTCTTGGCAGTTCTTAAATTAGACTAGCATAACATTGATCCCTGTTGGGATTTGGAAAATAATTCAGGCTCGTTAAACAATAGTTTAGCGAGCTTTTTTTTTGCCAAGCTCACTTCATGTGACCTAGCATACTTGCTTGCATTGATTAATCATCATGTATTACAGCCCTGCTACCACGGCAATCGCATTTAAAAGTTGAATCCCTTTAGGATTCTATAATTGAGAATTTTAATTTGCCCCAGATTTCATCTGGGGTTATTCGTATTCAACCACGCTGCTGTTGTTGGTGATAAATCCTGAAAAGGATTTAATATTAATAACCCTGCATGAAATGCAGGGGGGTATAATATATACCTTCATAACAACCACAAAGTGGTTGAATCTTAAATGCGATTGCCGTGGGCCTGCTACACCATAATACAAGTTGTTAATTGCCTTTACGTGCCTACAAGAGCTCATTACAAACCTGCCATTAGCTTTACGCGCCTGTAATGGACAAATGCATGCTTGCAATTAGGTTTACGTGCTTACAATCCTTAATTACTAGTTTGCAATTGAAGGTTGCATCCAACTTTGGCCAAAAACAAAGTTGCAGAAGCCCAAAGCAAAATGCATGGAACTTCTGCAACAACAATATCTGGAATAAACGAGGTTAGTAGTGTTTAATTAATTTAGTTAAGTGATTTGAGTAATACCTCAAGTTCCATTAAAGCATTGCTAATAGCTGGGCTGGTACCAATGCGAGCATGGGCAAACATTAAGCTATACAGCCCGTTTAGGCTCTCGGCCAGTAAAGGAGCCATATCGGTAGCTGATTTGGTATCGCTCAGCTGTGCATTGCTTTCGATATAGCTATCGCTGGCTGCTTTAAAATCATTGTTGGCTTGCTCTACTAAGTTCAACCAATCGTTGATGTCTTTAAAATCTTCATCTTGCAAATCAACATTTCGCATCTCATCAATCATGTTATCCACTGCTGCGGTTTGTTCGTTATACCTGAATCGATTGATGCCGTTATATTTGGTAGTAATACTAAGTAAGGATTCTATGGCTTGGGATTTCTCGCCAGTAAACGGATAGTGACTATCTGATTTTATCCGCAGCACCAGTCCGTAAATTAATTTATCACGTTTTTTATCTAACTCTGACTTTGTAGCAGCAGGAACTTTTTCCTTTTGCATACTGGCTTTAAAATCGGCAATGGCCTCCTTTACCTTTTTAACAGCAGGCTGTACCTCAGGTATGGCGTCGCATATCCGCACCGAATTTTCACTCACGGTCTGAAGCTCCTTCAGCCGCAAGCGGGGTAGATTCAATAATTCCATTCGTTGTGTTTAAACGTTTAGTCCAGATAATGTGTGATTGAAAATAAAGGTAAAAAGAATAAACGAACACACAATAGTGCAGGAATTCGCTTAAAAGAATTTTAACCACCTCCCCACTTCGTGGTACTCTTCCTTGGCAAGGAGGAGAAGGATGAAAAACCGTCCCCTCCTGAATTTTAGGAGGGGTGCCGACAGGCGGGGTGGTATAATTGGTTCTATCAGCAATTTACCCGCCCAATAGTAAAGCAGCATAGATTACATAAAATTACCTTCTTCGGATAGCTACACGCAAAACCACGGATCATGTTAAGCCGTGCAGATACCTTTTTTTTATCTCATTTCAGCAAAGCGAGTACAAAAAAAGCGGCTGCTATTTCTAACATCCGCTTTCTCAATTAACTAATCAATATATTACTGGCATGTTCGTTTGGCCGGGCCAATCATATTCTCCGGCTTCAAAATTTCTTTTAATTGCTCTTCAGAAAGAATACCTTCTTCAAGCACAATTTCATACACCCCTTTACCCGTTTTAAGAGCTTCCTTAGCAATGCGCGTGCTGTTTTTATAACCAATGTGCGGATTAAGCGCTGTTACAATTCCAATGCTTTTCAGCACCATGTTTTCACACACATCCTCATTGGCTGTAATACCATCAATACATTTGGTACGAAGCGTATCCATTCCATGCATTAAAAATTGCATCGACTCTAAAATACTATGGGCCAACACAGGCTCCATCACATTTAGCTGTAACTGACCGGCCTCGGCAGCAAACGTTACTGTTAAATCATTACCAATAACCTTAAAACAAATCTGATTCATTACCTCAGGAATCACTGGATTTACTTTACCTGGCATAATAGAAGAACCCGGTTGCATTGGTGGTAGATTAATCTCATTCAATCCGGCACGTGGACCAGAAGCCAATAAACGTAAATCGTTACATATTTTCGACACTTTAACAGCCATGCGCTTTAATGCCGATGAATAGATAACGTAAGAACCGGTATCAGGCGTTGCTTCTACCAAGTCAGACGCCAATACAATAGGGAATCCTGTAATATCACATAAGTGTTTTACACAAGCATCGGAATAACCATCAACCGAGTTGATTCCCGTACCAATGGCAGTGGCTCCCATGTTCACTTCGCGAAAAAGGTTCGCATTCTGTGTTAAACGCTCTATTTCTTCACTTAAAGTAATCGCATAGGCACAAAACTCCTGTCCTAAAGTCATAGGAACAGCATCTTGCAACTGGGTACGTCCCATTTTTATAATATCAGAAAACTCATTCCCTTTGTTCTTAAAGGCATTTACCAACTGCTGCAAATGCTCAATTAAGATGGAATTCATTCGGATAAGTGACAACTTAATAGCCGTTGGGTAGGCATCATTAGTTGATTGCGACAAGTTAACAATGTCGTTAGGTGAGCAATGCTCATATTGCCCTTTTTGGTAACCTAATAATTCCAAAGCGCGGTTGGAGATTACCTCATTGGCATTCATGTTCGTACTAGTGCCGGCACCTCCCTGAATCATATCAATGGGAAACTCCTCGTCGAACTTACCATCCATTACTTCTTGACAGGCCTGTACAACAGCTTCTGTTACTTTTTCATCCACCAAACCCATTTCATGATTGGCTTTAATGGCAGCCATTTTAACAACTCCAAGAGCCCAAATAAAATGACGATATTGACTCAAACGAGCCGTAGATATATTAAAATTCTCAACGGCACGTTGTGTTTGCACACCATAATAGGCATCAATGGGTACTTGCAATTCTCCTAATAAATCGCTCTCAATGCGTGTTGACATAATTGATAGTTTTTAGTTATGTATCGCGCAAATGTTGATGTTTTTAAATTAAGGAAACATGTCAATTGTCATTCTTATTATTAGGGGTTACTTGAATTAAAACTAGTTTATTATCACATGCCCCCTCCTATTTGAAAACTAATTAATATGATTTACATGTAATGTTGAAAACTACACATTATGCATTTTTTGGTTACAAATTAAAAGTTATTGTTTTTTAAGAGTCTACTGTTATTTAGAAAGATTATATGTAGTTGATTCCAGATCGTCTTAATTACACAGCACAACAACAGGCAACAAAAACAAAAAAAGGCCATCCTTTGCGGACAGCCTCTATTTCCAGCATCGTATCACTTAAGAGATTAGATGCAATATTTTGTAAATCACATTAGTCAATTACGCGTTCATATTCTGATGTAAAACTCACACTAAAAGTTTCACCCATGAACTCTTCACTCTCAGAAGCACTGATTGTAAAACTGTTGTCTGAAAAGTGAGTTATAGTCATTACGCCTTGCTCCATTTCATCACCCTCTCCGATTGTTAGAGTCAGTTTGTTTCCAGAGATAGAGTATTGCCCTTCTTCCTCAAGAAAACCATCATATGACATAGAGTAAGTATCATCTTCATTAAATGTAATTGTTTCATTCAAATCAGTTTCACTTTCAGTTACACCATTAACAGTGTAAGTAGCTGAAACAAGAGCCCATTTACCAATTAACTCATCCTTTGATACACTAATACCATCATCATCTTTATCGCAACTACTAAATAATACAGCTACAATAAAAAGTGTACTTAATAAAAATCTAAATTTCATTTTAATATGTTTTAAAATTACCTTGTTTACCAAACCTAGCTATAAACTCATTAGCTAACTATAATCAAATAACAAATCGGTACTAATTCTTATAAAAACAACCCAAAAGGGTTGTTGAAGCACTACTAAAAAAGATTGTTATTTGGTATAATATCACCAAGTAAAAAAACATCCACACAATTTACATTTGCCTTAGTTAATGGACGAATTAAACAAAATTAAAAAGGCCATCCTTTACGGACGGCCTCTTTTCGATTCAATTATATTCGAAATTGCTAATATTAATCTCTCTGCTCTAATTCATTAATATCATAGCTTTTAAGCGGATCTTTCGATAGTTCAATATTCATCTTACGGTTTCGACAAATATCAACACCCAAGTAAATAGCTTCTTTAAACGAGGTGGCATTAGCCTTATCCTGTCCTGCTATTTCAAAGGCTGTTCCATGGTCGGGAGATGTACGGATGAAAGACAGTCCTGCTGTGAAATTAACACCTTTTGAAAAGGTCAATGTTTTAAACGGTGCCAAACCTTGATCGTGATACATCGCTAGTATAGCATCAAAGTTTCTGAACTGATCACTACCAAACAAACCATCAGCCGGATAGGGACCTAAAGCCATAATACCTTCTTCCTTGGCTTTGTTTAAAGCCGGTATAATTATTTCCTGCTCCTCGCTACCCAATACGCCACCATCGCCGGCATGTGGATTAAGACCTAATACAGCAATACGCGGTTTTCGCACCGAAAAATCCTGTTGCAGCGTATGGTTTAAAGTTCGCAACTTACTTAAAATACTTTCTTCAGTAATTTTCGAAGCCACATCTTTAATAGGCACATGACCAGCCACAACACCTACTTTCATATGCTCCGACACCATCAGCATCAATGCTTCTCCATCGCCAGCAACCTGATGTAAATATTCGGTATGACCTGGGAAGTTAAACGCTTCGGATTGAATATTTTCTTTGTTGATAGGCGCCGTAACCAGCACATCAATCTTACCTTCTTTCAAATCCTGAGCAGCTGCTTCGAGCGCTTTAAATGCCGAATCTCCGCCAATAGTGGTTGACTTACCCAATTCAACACGTATATTATCATCTAAACAGTTAATAATATTTACGCGTTTACTATGCGCGTCTGAAACATCATTAATACTATTAAGACTAAAACTAGGAATATTTAAGGCCTTACGGTGGTATGCTGCAACTTTTGAAGAACCATAGATAATTGGCACAAACGACTCAAATATTCTGGCATCGGCCAGGGTTTTAAAAATCACTTCGTAACCAATTCCATTAATATCTCCGTGGGTGATACCCACTTTTATTTTTCCTTCACTCATATCTTCTAATTTTACCCCTCACAATAGCTGTGAAAGTGATACTAAGCATTAAAAGTAATATAAATTGACAAACTAGCTTCTATTTTTCAGAAACTCATAAAGCATGCGTACTCCAACACCGGTACCTCCTGATCCACGATAGCTATCGGGCTTTTTAACATAGGCTGGCCCAGCAATATCAAGGTGGATCCATGGTGCTTCAACAAAATGGCTTAAAAACTTGCCTGCCGTAATAGCCCCTGCTTCGCGTATTCCGAGGTTTTTAATATCAGCAATGTCTGATTTTATTAACTCACCATATTCATCCCAGAAAGGAAAACGCACCACACGTTCGTATACCCGATTACCCGCTTCTTCCAATTGTTTAAAAACACTGTCGTTGGCTGTTCCCATACCAACAGTGGCATACTGACCCAAAGCCATAACTGCGCTACCTGTTAGCGTTGCCAAATCAATGACTAATTCGGGATCATATTTTTTAGCATAGGATAATGCATCAGCCATAATCAAACGCCCTTCTGCATCGGTATTAAGCACCTCCACGGTTTTGCCATTGTGCATCGTTAATACATCTCCAGGGACAATTGCATTACCACCAGGGCGATTATCTGTTGCAGGAATTAATCCCACTACGTGAACAGGTAATTTGTTAGAAGCAATGGCCACAAAAGCACCAACAACAGAAGCTGCTCCTCCCATGTCTGCTTTCATATCGTCTAAACTTCCTGGAGGCGTTTTAAGGTTAATACCACCCGTATCGAACACCACTCCCTTGCCAACCAATACAACAGGTTGTTCGTTACTGGCATTCTCAGGTTTCCACTCTAGTATATGAAATGCGGGCGGATCAACGCTACCCTTATTAACACCCAGCAGGCCACCAAATTTCAGAGCCTCAATCTTGGCTTTATCAAATATTTCAACATCAAAACCATGTATAGCACCCAACTCACTAATGGTATCCGATAATTCTTCCACATTAAGGGTTGAAACAGGTTCGTTAACCAAGTTACGTGTTACATAAACAGCATTGCTTAGTAAACGTACTTCATCCAAATCACCTTGATTCAATTCCGATGAGGCCACCCAAATGGTAACAGTCTCCGCCTCATCAGTTTTATCTGTTTTATATTTGTCGAAACGGTAAGCCGACAAAGCTAAGCCTTCGGTTAAAGCCAGTGTAGCAGCTTTATCTCCAAGCAAATCATAAATGCATACCGACGATTGCTTATCACTTTTTAGTCCGGCATAAATGGTGCTGCCATCTTTACGCAAAGCTTCGTATCCTTTATTGTTATCCTCATCATCAGCCACAATACGTACATAATATACGATGTTGTAATTCTGAATGGTAATCAACTTTTCTTTGGCTTCAATTTTATTTTCAACATAAGCCAAGGCCTCACTATTAAAGCCAAAATCCTTAAGTATAGCAGCGTTTTTTACAAGGAATATATTCCTTACATTCTCGGGACGCTCACCCGTATGTTTAATTTGTAATTGCATAGTAAATAATATTATTCAGAAATCTCTGTCCAGTCATTTTCCTGGCTCGGTCCCTGAGATTTAAAATATTCTCTGATCATTACTTTTTTCATCTCGCGATGAATAATTAATTCAGTTAGTGCATCTTCATAACTGGCATCGCCCATTTCGCTCTGATAAACAGACACCTGCCCCTCTGTAACATCGATACGGTACAAAAAGTTGAGAAATTGCGAATAATGCTCTCCCATAATCTGTACGATGTGCACTTTCATCTGCTTGAAAACTTCATCGTAAAAACCCTCAACATTGCCCGAGAAACTGACTTCAAAACCAAACTCTGCAAAATCTTTGATGATTTGTGCTGCAGCTTTCCTAATTAATTCATCTCGTCCACATGCTTCGCGTAAGGCATTGCTATTGAGTTGAGGCATCATAACTATTGTAGTTTTAAAGTGTACATCAAAGCTTCTAACTGACGAATTTTATCGCGCTTATCAGGCTTTTCAGGCGAATACACCACTCCGTCTGTTACAATTACGCGGTTGTTTTTCTTGTCGTAATGCGCCTGTAAAACAAAAGGACCACCCATCATATCATTTTGCACCTTCCATAAGCCACGCAATTCAACTACTTCGTTTTTGTTGATGGTCGCTTTTTTATAAATAACGGGGTATTGATGTTCGGTAGTCATGTACGAACCATCGGATGGGCCTGGTACGTTTTTATTAAGAATTGAATCTCTTTTGTTTAATAAATACTCTTTGGAAAATGTTCCCTCTCCAATGTAGGGGAACTCATACACAAACATGGCTTGAAAGCCCCAGCTAGCCGCTTCGTTCATCCATAAAAACGATTCATTTGATAATTTAATAACCATACTATTAGGCACCGATAAGCGCATGTTAAAGCTGGCGTTTAATTGTTTTACCAACTCATCGCTTGGAAATTTTTCATACGAAGCAATGTAGCGCTCACGTTCGGCCTTATTAAAGAAGCTTAGCAATTTTAGTTGATGTTCATCAACCAATACCTTAAGTGCCGCCGTATCTTTAGCTGTGATATTGACAAATGCCTGAGGCAGAGCCCAACGGTCACGGTAATATTTCACATCATTTTCTTTTACCTCGGATCCAACAGTTACAACAACCAGGTTACGCAATGTTTTCATAAACGATGAGAATGAACGATGTGGTGCAACATTCATTTTAAAATGAGGCTCTGCCTGAGGCAGGCCAAGGTAAGTCTCGCGCAATAAATTCTGCAACTCGGTTCCTCCTGGCGATTGCTTAATTTTATCATCCATGATTACCAACATCTCACCGGCTTTACCAGCTACATTGGGTTTATATCCAGCTCCTTTATCCTTGCACGAATAACTTGAAAATACAAGGAGTGCAATTAGTAAATATTTATAGATGCTCATAAGAATATGTATTAGTGATGGTTTATAGTTATTTGCTGGTATGAGTATAACTGATTAATCTGTATAACCGGTTTATCAGATTCAATTACCTCGGTTACAAAAAAAACTTTCGGTGCTTTCTTTGGTCGCCAAACAATTAATTTCTGATCGATTAACAGCCTTCTTGATTTTAAGTTATTCCAATGCATTATGTCGCTTATGCGGCAATTATTATCAATGGCAATTTTATGAAAGAACTCCCCTTTTTGAACAATGTGTACAGTACTTTCCTTACCTGTAACATCTCCAACAGGTACAATTTTACTGGTTGGCTTTTGTGCCTCACTTAAGTCATTAACAGCTCTAACAAAATGTAACATCCCTTTTTTGGGTAGAAACACACAAACCGCCTGATCATTAACAGGAATAAACGATTTTGTATACGATGGATTTAACCACTCTACAACTTCAATGGGTGTTTTTGAAGCTTTGGCAATCTGATCAAAACTAAGCGATTTATGAATGAACACAGTATCTACTTCGTTAAAATTCAGAATAGCTGGTTTCTTTTCAACATCGTGCTTTTCGTAATTATTCATTACGTAATTAACCGCAATAAAAGCCGGCACATAACTTTGAACAGCCTTGGGCAAATAAGGTTGTAACTCCCAAAAATTGGTTTTCCCACCCGAGCGTTCAATGGCCTTTTGTACAACACCAATACCTCCATTGTATGCCGCCAATGCCAATTGCCAATCATTCAGATTTCGATGCAGATATTTCAAATAACGACAAGCCGCTTCGGTGCTTTTTACAGGATCACAGCGCTCATCTACATAGTTATCAACCTTAAGATCAAACATGCGCGAGGCGTGGTAAAGAAACTGCCACAAACCCATGGCGCCCGATGTGGATTTGGCTTTGGGATCTAAAGCCGACTCGACAATGGCGAGATATTTTAGTTCCATCGGCAAATCATATTTGGCCAGATACTCTTCAAAAAGCGGAAAATAAAATTCTGATTGCCCAATTATATTAGACAGGTGTTCGCGTCGTTTAATGGTATAAACATCAATATAGGCTTGTACCTTTGAGTTATAATCGAGCTTTACCACGGTCTCCTTATCGAGCTCACTCAAGCGATTCTCATACATCCATTGCGGATAATGTGGATACTCATAATTAATCGCATCAACGAATTTGAACATCATCAGTAAGATAATGCACATGACCAATCGCGGCATACAGAATAGTTTAATAATGGATACAAATATATGCCAAAGGCCAATCCTCAATGAGGGTCGGCCTTGGTATACTGAGTTTTATCAAGTGTTTACTTACTTCGATGAATCGTCGCTGGCCTCTCCATTGGTATCACCATCCGACTTTTTTCCATCATCATTGCGTGCTTTTTTAAATTCTTTCATGCCTTGACCAAGTCCTTTCATTAACTCCGGAATTTTACGGCCTCCGAACAAAAGTAATAATGCCAATACAATAAGGATTATCTCTGGTCCACCTGGCATAGCCCACAATAGTACGTAACTGTTCATATCTTAATGTTTTATATTATACAAATTTAATAAACTCTCTTATTTAAAGAAAGCTTTAAAGATATCATTTCCATTGGCAAATAAGAGAAGTCCCAATAAAAGAATCATTCCCGTAATTTGCGCATACTCCATAAATTTATCACCCGGCTTACGCCCTGTTACTATCTCGTAAAGTAAGAACAACACATGGCCACCGTCAAGAGCTGGGATTGGTAAAATATTCATAAAAGCCAATATCATCGATATCAATGCTGTGTTGGACCAAAATACATACCAGTTCCAAGTCGATGGGAACAATTTCCCCATGGCTCCAAAACCACCTACTTGCTTAGCTCCTTCTTTGGTAAAGATTAAACGTAATTGCTTCACGTAACCAACCAATATATCAACTCCTTTGGCAATACCCTTAGGGCAAGCTTCCCAAAAGCCGTATGCATGGCGCTGAATCTCTACATAATTATCAGGTGTTACCAAGTAAAAACCTATTTTACCCGATTTTGGAACCGTCAAATTCAGTGTTAATAATTCATCACCCCTATAAACACCCAGATCAATTTCTTTTTCCACATTATTGAACAAGGCAGCAGAAAACTCATTGAAAAAGGCTGTTGATTCACCATTAATACTCACAATACTATCGCCAGTCAATAAACCAGCTTCATCCGCTTTTGATCCACTCATTAAATCATGCACCACAACTGGATAACGTACATCGGCGAACCCACGTACTTCTTCCGAAATCATACGTTGGTCGTAATCCTCAGGAATGGATAAGTTAAACGTTTCATTACCTCTTTTTACAGTCAAAGACTTTGCATCTTCAAGCAAAATTAGACGGGCAATATCACTACTTTCTTCAACGGTAAAATCATCTACCTTAAGTACCACATCTCCATCTTGCAAACCAATTTCTTTGGCTACTTCGTGATAATACAAACCATGTTTGGCTGATGACACAGGTATGTATTGCTCACCCCAGGTGTACAACACCATCCAGTAAATAAAAAAGGCTGTGATAAAGTTAACGACTACACCACCAACCATTATCAGCAAGCGCTGCCATGCTGGTTTAGCTCTAAATTCCCACGGTTGAGCAGGCTGAGCCATGGCCTCTTTATCCATCGACTCATCTATCATACCAGATATTTTTACATACCCTCCAAGAGGCAACCAACCAACACCGTACTCTGTATCTCCCTTTTTATATTTAAATAAGGTAAACCAAGGGTTGAAGAATAAATAAAACTTCTCAACCCGAGTATTAAATAGTCGAGCAAAAAAGAAGTGACCAAATTCGTGCAAAATCACTAGTAATGATAAGCTAAGCAACAGTTGCACCGTTTTTATAAAAATTTCCATTAATTATCTTTTTTCTTATTCGGCACAAATATATTCTTTTCGCGCCAATAAGCGATTCATATTTATAGTAAGGGGTATTTCTTCACAGTTTTTAATTATTCTTTAACACCGCAAAGCCAAAAAAGGTCAATACCTATGTTACTTTTTTATTATTTGTTCTGCTATGGTTCTTGCTTCTGAGTTACTTTGGAAATAATCATCTAAAGCAGGATGCTCTATCACTGTAGCCTTCATCATTGTTTGCTCAATTACATCAGACATTTCAACAAATCCTATCTTTTGCTTTAAGAAACCATCTACTGCTATTTCATTAGCAGCATTTAAAATACAGGGCATGTTGCCTCCTTTTTTCATGGCCTGATAAGCTAAATCTAAATTACGAAAAACTCTTACGTCAACTTTTTCAAATGTTAACTGCGGATAATCCATAAAATTAAATCGTGGAAAATCAGATTTAAAACGCTCAGGAAAAGTCATGGCGTATTGTATGGGCAGCCGCATATCAGGCAAACCCAATTGTGCTTTAATGGAGCCATCTTCGAACTGCACCAACGAATGAACAATGGATTGCGGATGAACAACTATTTCAATATCGTCGGGTTTCACATTGAATAACCACTTTGCTTCGATGGCCTCCAATCCTTTATTCATCATTGATGCACTATCAATGGTAATTTTATCACCCATGCTCCAATTCGGATGGTTCAAAGCCTGACATCGGGTCACCTTACGTAAGAAGTCAACTTTCTTACCTCTAAACGGACCTCCGGAAGCTGTAAGAATAATCTTCTCAATTGGATTATGAAACTCACCTGCTAAACATTGAAAAATAGCCGAATGCTCAGAGTCTACAGGTAAAATACTGACTTTGTTCTCAAGCGCCAATTGTGTTATTATTTCGCCAGCAACAACTAGTGTTTCCTTATTCGCTAAAGCAATTTGCTTACCAGCCTTTATGGCATTAACTGTTGGCTGCAAACCAGAAAACCCAACCATGGCTGTAAGAACCACGTCGATACTACTAATTTGCACAACCTGAGCTATGGCTTCTTCTCCTGCATAAACCTTTACATCGGTATGAGCTAATGCATCGCTCAATTGGGTGTACTTATCTTTATTCCCGATCACAACAGTGTTGGGATCATACTTTAAGGCTTGCTCAATTAATAAATCAACACTGTTATTCGCCGTTATCACTTCAACATCGAAATGCTCTGGATGTGCATCAATTACTTCAAGGGCTTGAGTTCCAATAGAACCTGTAGAGCCTAGTATTGCTATTTTCTTTGACATTAATTTTTACGCTTGTTTGTTGATGCCATTATTCGAACGACATATATTGTTCTGCATCTAAAGGAACTCCATTATACCATAACTCAAAATGCAAATGCGGACCGGTTGTTAGTTCGCCTGAATTACCAACACTTGCAATCGCCTCTCCGGCCTGAACTTTATCGCCCATGCTTTTCAAAAGACTCTCGTTATGCTTATATAAGGATATTAAGTTATTAGAATGTTGTAGTTGAATAACGTAACCTGTTTCTACAGTCCATCCTGTAAAAACAACGGTGCCATCAAGAACAGCACTTACACGTGCACCTGGCGTTGCAACTATATCAACACCGTAGTGATCTTGTGACTCACCAAATTTATTTACCACAACACCTTTTAAAGGAGTAAATAAGAAGCTGTGCTCTAATTCAAACTTAGTACTGTTATTATCAAACACTGCTAGATTAAACTTCTCTTCCTTTTCAACTTGTTCTCTAAATATCGAATCCTCTTCAGACTTCTTAAACACGACACTGTTATTCTCATCGCCTCCTACAGCATCTTTAACATCCTCAGGCATGGATCCCTCAGGCACTCCTCCCGACATAATCGAGCGAATATCTCTGAAAAACTTATCACGCCTTTCGACCTCCATAATCAGGCTATCAACACGCTGTGAATTTTGAACGATTAAACGCCTTTGCTGACCATCGGGATATCCTGGAATGTATTCGCGCAAACCGGTAAATGCAATTAAAAATATAACTGCTACAATTAGGACTGTAAGGCTAACTCCCAGAATTGTAAACACATTTAGGCGAGAAAAACGCATCCCAAAAACCTCTTCAAATGTCTGCTCATTAAATATAGCTAACCTGTACTTATGCCTTAGTTTATCAACTATCTTCTTTCCTTTTTCTTCTCGTGCCATTCATCAAACATTGAGTTGAAGCAAAGGTAAAAAAACTCATCAGAATTCATGATAAAACACATAATAAGTCCTGCGATTACTCATGGTTGTAAGGCTTAAAAGTGTGATATAAATCAGAATTAATTTCACAAGGCTTTAAACACCCACAACAAACTAAGTACTGGGAAGTTACAAACACAAAAGTATCTTTCTATAAACATTCATCACCATTTTCATGCCGTTTACAGGGCTCTTTTTTATTAATCTTCAATTAAAAACGTTTTACCCCAATAATTCATCATCTTATGGAATAAGGCCGCTTTCCCTTGGCCAAACACCTCATCAAACATACTTTTATACCGGAAACAACACACCCGGACGGTACTAAACAAGGTAAAAGGAAAGAGTTATGGTTATTAAATTAATTACAGCACTTGGTGAGATTCGTATGCACCAGAAAGTGGCCGGCATTGAATTCCCAAAAACAAATGAACTACAAGTCGTATTCAAAGATACATTCGCCGATTTGTTAATTCCAATATCACCTGATATGGATCACCAACTATTGGTTGGCATCTTTTACGATTACCTAAATCACCCTGTGAGTAAGTTAGCAATAGCTTAATTTATAAGCATTAAAATATTTTAAAACTGTAGTTTGCTATACCAATAGTATTCTACAGTTTTTTTATACTTTTAAGTTCACTATTTACAATAATCTATCGCCATGAAAAATTTACTATTACTTATTGGTTTGCTATTACCGTGCGCACTATTCGCACAAGATAGAGTTACAGGCTTCAATCATGCTACTCGCAGCGAAGTACTTGCACAAAATGGAATGGCATGCACCAGCCAGCCCCTCGCCACTCAAGTTGCAGTTGACATATTAAAAAATGGAGGCAATGCCATTGATGCAGCTATAGCCGCTAATGCAACACTTGGTTTAATGGAACCAACAGGATCGGGCATTGGAGGGGATATATTTGCTATTGTTTGGGATGCAAAAACAAAACAATTATATGGACTAAATGGAAGTGGTCGATCGCCCAAAAACATAAGCCTTGAATACTTCAAGAATGAAAACATTGACAAGATACCAGCTTATGGACCTCTACCTGTAAGTGTTCCAGGATGTGTAGACGGTTGGTTTGAACTACATGAGCGTTTTGGGCAAATGAAAATGAAAGATATTTTAGCACCTGCTATTTCATATGCTGAAAATGGATTTCCTGTTAGTGAATTAATTGCTTATTACTGGGGACGATCTGTACAGTTCCATGCAAAATACCCTAATGTTACAAGCACATACACCACCAATGGTGTTGCACCTAAAAAAGGAGATGTTTTTAGAAACACCTACTTGGCTAACACTTATAAGCAGCTTGCCAAAAACGGTCGCGATTATTTTTACAAGGGTGAATTGGCTAAAACAACCACTCAATTTATACAAGAGCAAGGTGGTTTTCTGAGCATGGAAGACATGGCTGAACACCACTCACAATGGGTTGATCCTGTTTCGATCAATTACCGCGGTTACGACATTTGGGAATTACCTCCCAATGGACAAGGAATAACAGCGCTTCAAATGCTGAATATTTTAAAAGGTTATCAGTTCAGCAAATCAGAATATGGTAGTTCCCGTCATCTACACCTTGTTACCGAAGCAAAAAAACTGGCATTTGAAGATAGGGCAATGTATTATGCCGATATGGATATGCAAAATGTACCTGTTGAAGAATTATTATCAGAAACGTACGCCCAACAACGACGAAGCCAAATAAATAACCAAAAAGCTGGCTTATACAAAGCTGGAACCATAAGTAATGGTGAGACAGTGTATTTAACTGTAGCAGATAAATGGGGAAATATGGTTTCATTAATTCAAAGCAACTATCGAGGAATGGGATCTGGCATGGTACCACCTGAACAAGGGTTTATGCTTCAAAATAGGGGCGAACTATTCTCTCTTAATCAAGATGATGCCAATGTACTCGAACCAGGAAAAAGACCATTTCATACAATTATACCAGCTTTTGTTACGAAAGATGAAAAACCAATCATGAGTTTTGGTGTTATGGGTGGTGATTTTCAACCACAAGGACATGTGCAGATCATCATGAACATTATCGATTTTGGAATGAATATTCAGGAAGCTGGAGATGCACCGCGTTTCAGCCATTCGGGCTCTTCACAACCAACAGGCTATAGAGCAGAAAGCAAAGGGCAGATTAATCTAGAAACCGGATTTGATGACATGACCATCCTGGGACTAACAAAGAAAGGGCATAAAGTAGGCTTTAGTCCAGGAGACTACGGAGGATATCAGGCCATTTGGAGAGATCATGAAAGAGGCATTTACATTGGTGCATCTGAGAGTCGTAAAGATGGCATGGCAGCAGGTTATTAATCAAATAAAACGACCACACAAATTCAAACAATTAAATTACAGACATGGCAATGACTGAAATAATTTGGGAGTTCTATCTGACAAATGAAAGTAAAATTAAACAGATCGTTAGTTTGTGGAATACCTAAATATGAGAAAACCAATTAGGAGTCAAACGTGATTTTTAACTTAGGCAAAAAGCTCCATCTGCTGCATTAACTTTAATAAACAGATAGATAAAATCTAAGTTTCAT
>NZ_VKDE01000034.1 GCF_007097485.1 Carboxylicivirga sp. M1479
CTTCAATTTAAAGAAAATGCTCAATAGAATTAAAGAGCAGATTCTTTTTACCCTTTTTCAAATGTTAAATGATTGGGAAGTACTTCTTTTGAAAATTGTAGCTCATCAAAATACAAGGGTTTTTAAGGTTTGACTAATTACTAGATAATACGAAATATTAATAGGTCACATTACTCAATTGATAATGTGGCTTATTTTTTTATCATTTGTAAAATACAAGCAACAAAAAACCGTTTTAGAAAACTAAAACGGTTTTAAATTATATTTCACCAACTCGCTTGACAAAGTTACAATTCACCTATCAAACAACTGACTAATACGATCTTTATCTGTATTCTTCCAGAATACCTTTTACATCTTCTGCAGCAACGCGACCATAAACTTTTTCGCCTACAGTAACAACTGGTGCAAGTCCACAAGCACCAACACAACGTAAACAGCTGATTGAAAACTTACCATCTTCTGTGGTTTCTCCAACTTTTACATCAAGATGACGCTTAAATTCATCCAATACTTTCTCGGCTCCACGAACATAACAAGCTGTACCCATACAAATTGAAATAGGGTGCTCTCCTTTAGGAATCATCGAGAAGAAAGAATAAAATGTAACAACACCATAAACATGAGCAACTGAAACATTCATTTCACTAGCTACCAACTCCTGAACCTCAGCAGGAAGATAACCGAATAATTCCTGAGCTGCATGAAGCGCGTTAATTAACTCACCTCCTTCGTTACCGAGTTTTTTACAAACTCCTCTTAATTCTTCCACCTTGCCGGCGGGTAATTTTATATCTGCCATTTTTCTTTTCTTTAAGATAAAAGATTCAAGTATCAAGTATCAAGATGGCCTTTCATCCTGATACTTATAGCTTGATACTTTTTTAGATTTCAACCTTCTTTTTCTTATCATGATAATGAGTGTGAAGTAATTCGTGCGACTTATGTCCACAAGGTTCTCCTAAAAACTCAGAGTATAACTTCTGAATAAAAGGATTCTCGTGCGACTTACGAATTACTTTACCTTTATCTTCTTCGTAAATAGCTTTCTGGCGCTTCTTCAACACTTCAACATCACCATGGTGATATGGCTGACCACCACCACCGATACATCCACCAGGACATGCCATGATTTCGATCGCATGGAACTGTGATTTACCAGCTCTTATATCTTCTAACAATTGACGTGCATTACCTAAGCCATGCGCAATACCAATATTGATAGGCAGACCATCAAAATCGATAGTTGCCGAACGAATACCATCAAAACCACGTAACTCTTCGAAATCAAGCTTCGGAAGTGGCTTTTTAGTGTGAACTTCATATGCCGTACGAACAGCAGCTTCAATTACACCTCCTGTAGTACCAAAAATAACGGCAGCACCTGTTGACTCACCCATTGGCTTGTCAAAGTCATCATCTTCTAATGCTTCAAAATTCAAGTTGGCATTACGAATCATCTGAGCCAACTCACGAGTGGAAATTGACAAATTAACATCCGGATCACCGTCTACCTTGAACTCATCACGAGCACACTCATATTTCTTCGCCAAACATGGCATTACTGAAACAACAACAACATCTTCACGCTTCTGCTTCAACTGGTCTGCAAAATAAGTTTTGGCGATAGCACCAAACATCTGCTGAGGCGATTTAGCTGTTGATGGAATATCAATCATGTCAGGAAAATGATGTTCGAAGAAATTCACCCAACCAGGACAACACGAAGTCAAAATCGGTAATTTCACATCTTTATCTCCTGCCAGGTGTTTTCCTAAACGATCTAACAACTCTGTTCCTTCTTCCATAATGGTAAGGTCAGCAGCAAAGTCAGTATCAAATACATGGTCGAAACCTAATTTGCGTAAAGCAGAAACCATTTTGCCAGTAACCAAAGTACCAGCATCCATTCCAAACTCCTCACCCAAGGCTGCACGAACAGCTGGAGCAGTTTGTACAATTACTGTTTTCTTTGGATCAACAATGGCATCCATCACTTTAGCTGAACTATCGCGCTCTGTTAAAGCACCTGTTGGACATACAGCGACACACTGACCACAGAATGTACAAGCCGAATGATCTAAATCCATTTCGAAAGCTGGTGCAACAACCGATTCAAAACCTCGATTAATGGCTGAAAGCACACCTACTGTTTGTACGTCGTTACAAGCTGTTTCGCATCGACGACACATGATACACTTTTCCATTTCGCGAACGATAGCAGGAGATTCATCACTCTTGTAAGAGTTCTTCTCACCCTGGTAACGCACTTCGCGAATACCCAGGTTCTGCGCCATTGTTTGCAACTCACAATCACCAGATTTAGAGCAAACCAAACACTCAAACGGATGATCTGATAAGATCAACTCCATTACTGTACGACGCGCATTAACTACACGTACTGAGTGTGTTTGAATGTCCATACCTTCGGTACATTCAGTTTTACAAGCTGGCGCTAAGTTGCGACGACCTTCAACCTCAACCACGCAAACACGACATCCGCCCGGCTTATTCTCAATGTTCATATCGTGCAGCTTCATATGACATAAGGTAGGAATATCCACCCCGATGTTTTTAGCTGCCTCTAAGATGGTAGTGCCTTGCTCAACAACTACCTTTTTATTATCTATGCTTAATTGAACGATTTCCATTCTTCTATCTTTTACTGTTCAAAAACTGGTTTGGCTATTGAATGCTGATCGCACCAAACTTACATTTTTCATAACAAGCACCACACTTGATACAAGTCTCCTGACTAATTAAGTGAGGTTCTTTCTTATCACCGGTAATCGCATCAACCGGACATACGCGAGAACACAATGTACAACCAATACATTTTTCGTCGCTGATAACATATTGCATCAATGACTTACACTGACCGGCTGGACATTTGCCATCATGAACGTGAGCTTCGTACTCATCAGCAAAGTTTTCCATTGTTGAAAGAACCGGGTTTGGCGATGTTTGACCTAAACCGCAAAGCGAAGTATCCTTAATCACATTGCTTAAATTACGCAATAAAGTAAGGTCCTCCTCAGTTCCTTTTCCTTCGGTAATTTTATCAAGCATCTCATACAAACGCTTGTTACCGATACGACATGGAGCACATTTACCACACGATTCTTCAACTGTAAAATCTAAATAGAATTTAGCCATTGAAACCATACAGTCATCCTCATCCATTACGATCATTCCTCCTGAACCCATCATAGAGCCAGAAGCCAAAAGATTATCGTAATCAATAGGAATATCTAAATGTTTTTCAGTTAAGCAACCTCCTGATGGTCCACCTGTCTGAACAGCTTTAAATTTCTTACCATCTTTAATACCACCACCAATATCGAAGATAACTTCGCGTAGTGTGGTACCCATTGGTACTTCAATCAAACCAACGTTATTTACCTTACCTGCTAAGGCAAATACCTTAGTACCTTTACTCTTTTCAGTTCCGATACTACTAAACCACTCTGCACCTTCTAATAAGATCACAGGTATATTGGCGTAGGTTTCAACGTTATTTACGTTGGTTGGCATACCCTTGTACCCACTTTCTGATGGGAATGGAGGCTTCACAGTAGGCTCGCCACGTAAACCTTCCATTGAGTGAATTAATGATGTTTCCTCTCCGCAAACAAATGCTCCTGCACCATAGCGTAATTCTACATCAAAACTAAAATCGGTACCAAATATATTATTACCTAGTAAGCCGTACTCACGTGCTTGGTCAATAGCAATTTTCAAACGAGAAATTGCCAATGGATACTCTGCACGGATGTAAATTAATCCATGTGATGCACCTGTACAAAAACCATTAATAGCCATTGCTTCAAGCACAGCATGCGGATCTCCCTCTAGGATTGAACGGTCCATAAATGCACCTGGGTCTCCCTCATCGGCATTACAAACCACATATTTCTGCTCAGCTTCAACTTTGCGGGTTATTTCCCACTTTAAGCCAGTTGGGAAACCACCTCCCCCACGACCACGAAGACCTGAGTCAATTATCACCTTAATGGCTGCTTCTGGTGTCATTTCAGTTAACACTTTTCCTAGGGCAGCATAACCATCGCGAGCGATGTACTCATCAACATTTTCAGGGTTGATAAAACCACAGTTACGTAAGGCAATACGAATCTGTTTCTTGTAGAAACCCATATCTTTTGATTCTGATACACGCTCTTGTGTTTCAGGGTCGGTGTATAGTAAACGCTCTACTTTACGACCTTTTACCAAATGCTCAGCCACAATCTCAGGAGCATCTTCAGGCGTTACCTGCACGTAAAAGGTATTGTCAGGAACCATTTTAACAACAGGACCTTTTTCACAAAAACCGAAACAACCAGTTCTTACCACTTGTACTTCGTTTTCAAGGCTGTTTTCCTCTAAAACTTTTCCAAGATTTTGTACAATTTCTTCCCCTTGCGAAGCACGACAGCCAGTTCCGCCACAAACAAGGATATGATTTTTATATTTAGCCATAGCGTAAAAAAACTATTCGTTTTTATTCTCTTTTACTGTTTCGTAATTCACTGGGATGATTCCATCCACCAACTCTCCTCTGATAACATACTTTTCTATGATTTCATCGGCCTTTTTATTATCCACATGACCAAAAACCACAGGGTCGTTACCTGGTAGCGTTACTTCAATGGTTGGTTCTGCGTGGCAGAAACCCATACATCCTGTTTGAGTTACTATGGCATCAATTGCCTGACGATCCATTTCTTCAATCATATGGTTCATCACTTCTTTTGCTCCTGAGGCAATACCACAGGTAGCCATCGACACTTTTACCTGAACCAACTTTTCAGGATTGTCGCTTTTCTCACGCAAACTAACTTTAGTCTGCAATTCATCGCGCATTTTACGCAAATCAGCCAGAGATTTTACTTTTGACATAGCGATTGGTTATTATTAATTACACATTCCTTTATATAGTCTGGATGCCTGACCAAGTCAGACATTTAATCAAATTCGATATTCAATTCTTTTATATTCTCTTCAATCATTTCTTTTAAGAAACTTGTTACCTGAGGCATGCGGATGTCTACATCGCCCATTACCTCTTTTACTTCATTTGTACTAATGGCAAATTCATCTGCACCTCTTTTTAATGAAAACTGCAAATTAACACCATCATTACCGGTCATCATCATAGCAACTGTGGATGATAAATTACCGATGGGTGGACGATCCCAATGTTTTAAACCGAACTTAGCAATAAGCGTGGTGCCCTTTCCAAGTATTGATTTAAGTATCATTTCACCGTTTGTTAATTCGGCATTTTGCTTTATTAAAGGAATGCCTAATCCCACCTTACGAGTGGTTCGTGATGTATAAAATGGATCTGTAACTTTCTCCAATGTATCGGCATCCATACCAGTACCATCGTCAACAACTTTAATTTCCAACCATTGACTATCAAGCTGGATATTCAATTCAACATTACTGGCTTTTGCCCTAACTGAATTCTGGACGATGTCCATAATATGCATTGATAAGTCCTTCATTACTTTAACTCCACTACCTTTCTACCATCTTGTTTCCTCAGTGCTTTTCTTAGTTCATCAAAACTAGCTTCAGCCAATTCTACTATTGAATAATGACTCCCTATTTGATCAGGAAAATGAGCATCTGATGAACGAAGCACTGTTAATTTTTTTAATTCCGGATGTTTACCTAACATTTCGTCAACATTAACCCTTGCACTCATCCCAATGGCATCGGGCTTTATATCAAAAGGCATAAACCCCAATTGACTATAAATACTAAAGCTCGGACGAAAAATATGTGCTGGAATAAACAATCCATCCAATTGTCGAACCTTTTGCTCAAGCTCGTCAATTGATTGGTCAAGGCCACTTATCAACAAACGCTCCTCTTGCCCTAGTATTTCTTCGTTAGCATCTACCCAAACCTGATGACCAAATTTATCAACATCATTTTGAATATTAGGTAAATGCGCATCCAAATACATTTGAAAGGCTTCAAGTTTCTCAATATTTTCAAAGAACGTTAAACAGTGTACTTCTTCTTTGGTGGTTACCTCTGCTCCACCCAACACCGTTAATCCTTTTTCCTGACCTAACTTAATAACTTCGGCACATTGCCTTGTTGAATTATGGTCGGTTATGCCAATTATATCTAATCCTCGTTGTAAAGCCGTTTCAACAATGACTGTTGGACTCATCTCCAAACTACCACATGGAGATAAGACCGTATGCATGTGCAAGTCGGCCTTAAAACGCTTCATATTATCCTTTCAATAACTGATACAGCTCGCCTGATAATTCGTAGGCTTCCATGCTTGAACTTAACAGTGGAATACCTTCATCATTACTTTGGCTAATGGTGTTTTCATCAGCTTCTAAATCCTTAACAATAATTACAGCAGCCACCTCTTTAAGTGATGCCACCGCCATAACATTTCTATGGGTTTGAAGAGTAATCCATATCTGACCTTCGTCAACATTACCCATTACATCACTTAGCAAATCTGAAGTATAACCTCCTGTTACTTCATTTTGTAAGCCTTCTTCTCCACCTATTACCTTAAGGTTGAGTTTTTCTATAATGTCACAAACCTTCATTCTTTGCTCCTTTTTTCTTACAATCTTTATCTAATCGATCTTTTCCCCAGGTTTTTTCAATGATACGAATTGAATGCATTGGGTCCAGTTTCTTTGTTTTTTCCATCATGCGTTGCACAAAAACACAATTTGATAAATGTGCTTCTTTACTAACAATATCTTTAGCAAGGCTCTCACAATTAGGAGCTCCACAAGCTCCACAATCGATACCTGGCAAATAACACATCATACGACGCACTCGCTCCATCTTCTTGAGAGCGATACCCATGTCTTCGTCCAACACCATCATAGAGCGAGGTTCAATTTTTCCAACTTCGCTCGTTTCTTTAATCATCTGCTTATGCTTCTCCGAAATGTTTTGAACATATTTACCAGATGCATTAATTCTATCTGCCCTATTTTTGATTCGCTCTACCGTCAGAAATCGGTTTTCAGTTAACAAAACTCCACCTGCACAACTTTGATCACAAGCTCTTAGTTCTAAGAAATCGACATTGACAATCTCATCGTTTTCAACTTTCTCAAGAAAAGAAATAACATTGTGTATTTCATCAATTGCCAAACAACGCCCTGTCATATTTGAAGCTTCACCCTCTGTTAAACTCCAATTTAATCCCTTAGGCGATAAATAAGGCACAGTATCGTGGCATACATCAGCCGATTCGGCTCGAGTTTTTAAAACGTGGTAGACTTTATTGTAAAGAAAATCCATATTAATAACGCCGTCTACATTGGACATTTCATCACCAACAGGACTCTTTACCGTTGCTATTTTAGAAGCACATGGCGTTACATAAAAAACTCCTATCTCATCAGAACTCTTTCCTTCTTCCTGAAGTAATTGACGGTAATACGAAGCAGTGCTATCAATAGGTGGTTTTACTGGAATTATATTATTAACCAAACCAGGGAAACGTACTTGAATTAAACGAACAATAGACGGACAAAACGCACTGATCATTGGCTTTTCTCTATCTGAACGTTGTTCTTCCAGCATCGCTTCGTTAATAACATCAACTGTTGCTTCTGCAGGAACAACGTGAGTAAAACCGAGGCTTTTTAGCACATCAATTATCTCACATTCCTTTATATGTTTCGAAAACTGCCCAATAAACACAGATGGCAAAATAGCCACTCGATGTTTAAAACTAAATATCTTTTCAAAATCGTCTTGTTCGACATAGAAAGCATCAACAGGACAGGCTTTCATACATTCACCACAATCAACACACCAGTTCTTTCGAATGGTAGCAATACCATCCCTTATACGGATAGCATCCGTTGGACAAACATTCATGCAATGGGTACATCCATAACACAAATCCTTATCAACTTTTAATGCATGATAAAACTGCTGATCGCTCATAGCTTAAACATCTTAACTTGTCAACTTAGTTGTTAATTCAACTACAGTACCTTCGCCGACCTTACTTGAAATTTCAATTGCGTCAGCGTTTCGTTTCATGTTAGGTAATCCCATACCTGCACCAAATCCCATTTCGCGTACCATAGCCGATGCAGTAGAGTACCCTACTTGCATTGCTAAATCAATATCAGGGATACCAGGTCCCTCATCCTCAATTCTTATATATATCCTACTTGTATCTATATCAACTAAAACTTTTCCTTTGTAGGCGTGGGCCACTACATTCACCTCACCTTCATAAAGCGCTACTACAATGCGCTTAATAACTTTCGGGTCAACATTTAGTTGTTTCAGCACTTTTTTAACACCACTAGCTGCATTCCCTGCTTTTGCAAAATTTCCACCTTCTACTTCGTAGCTAAATTCCATACACTTTTATCAATAAACAGGTGTTACACCAACTTCGTGCAACAATCCAATGGTTTTAAACATTGAATACTGACACTCAATCAATACTGTGTTATTTTCATTGGCGACCTCAATCATTTCAGGAGTCACCCGTTTACCTCTGACAAATACGATACAGTTAATATCAGCCATTTCTGCCGTTCTAACCGTTTGAATATTTGTTAATCCAGTTATTAGCACAACTTGCTCCGAATCTAGAGTTAAGACATCACTCATTAAATCACTTGCAAACGCGTAATCAACTTCATGATCAATAAAACTATCACCACAAACTATTTGTGCATCAAGAACCTCTGCAATCTTTCTTATTTTTATTGATGACGCCATATAATTATTCTTAGCTGGGTTTATTTAGCGAACTATTAAAGAAATATTTCCCGAATACAAAAGCAAACTAATACTAATATAACGAGAAAAAAAAGGTCAGATGTTGGTTTTCGTTAATACAGAAGCAGTCTAAATTAAAACGCAACAAATCAATTAATAAGCCATTGATTGACTTTCAATTCAAAAGGATTTTTCAACATCAGGCTTGCAATTTATAACAAAGCCCCAATACATGATTTAGATCATGTAATTACATGTATTCAATGCTTACGTCTTTGAGGAATTTCTCTTCGAGCAAACGCACAACTCGCTTAACAACTGTACGACGTATCTCTAATTCAACAGGTAAATTAGGGTCTTGATGCGCCACATTAATTCTTGTTCCATTAAGAATATGTATTCGATCACTCTCAAATAGTTTTTTTATAATTTGTTCGGCTGGCCCTTTACCTAGCTTGCTATCATTATTGTACGATTCGAGTAAACGTGCCACCTTACCTAAGGTTAAAATACCTTCTGTCACTAAACTTATCCCTTCCATAAACGAAACAGGTGGCAATTCCGAATCTTCAGAATCAATACCAGCATCAAACTTTAGTGCTAGCTCTCTTGCCACAACTTCAGCGGTTGTCCCACCAGCAATTATTTTCTGCCCCTTAAATTGCTTTACTTTTAAAGAGAACGTAAAATCATTATGCTCGTCAAAAGGAGGCCCGGTTACTAGTAGTAATTTACGTGGCTCACGGTAATAAATCACGCCACATGAGGTGTCATCTTTTGGTTCATCGCCATCGTGTAACTTAGCCATATTTATTACTTTTTGCGCCAATTTCCCTGATGAAGCAAAAGGAGTGTATTTTACAATTTTCCTAACATAAGATCCTAAATCATCACGGCCCCAACCAAAGGGGAAAGCCCGCGAACCCATGCCTGATTGCACAATGCCATCAGACCAAAAGAAAATGCGATCCTCCAGGCGAGCCTTGAACTTACATATACGTAATTTTTTGCCCTTGTTTTTATCACTTTTAAGGATCAAATCTTCCCAGCCAGGATCAAATTCTGATTGCCCTCGCATAACCAAGCACAATGGATTATCGTATTCAACAATGGTGGTCGTTCCATCATCTTCAATGTCAATTATGGTGAATGTACTGTAACTTACTTTTCTAACACTGCAAACAGGTAGTGTATTCATTATTATCTCAGCCGAGCGAGCAACCTCACGGTGTTCAATTGTAAAATTCATTGCCATAGAAGCAGTTAACGTTGCCAATACATTAGCTTTAACACCACTTCCCATTCCATCAGAAAGCACAGCAATAATCCTCCCTTCCTCTTTAATCCTATGAGAAAGAAATACATCGCCACAAATCATTTCTCCTACATGATTAAATTGGCGACACTCAACATCAATAAAAAAGTTATTTTCCAATTCCATTGGCTTCTCCTAATTGCTGAGCTTCAATAATACTATTGAGTGTTTTCTCTGTTTTTGAGGCACTCTCACCCAATAAGAAAGCTATTTGCTGAACAGTTTCCAGGTTTTCCTTGATAACATCACGTGCCCGCTTTATAACCTCTTCTTTTCGTACTTCAGGCGTTATTAAATCGCGAATAATACCACCAACGACTTCATTACTTTTTATGGTAAATACCGATACATTAAAAATAGAATCGGCATAATCAACATCCCTGTCTAATACATCCTGCCCCGATTGCAAAACTGTTGAAAACACTTTATGAAAATCAACCAAACTCTTCAGTTCAGCCCCTTTTAATCCTGGAACTACTTCGGCTATCTCACGCGCATCATCACCAAGCATTTCAATAAAACGCTGATTAGCTTCCAATACATTTAATCGCTTATCAACTATTACAACACCAGCTCTTAACTTATTTAACATGGCTGTTGTAGTTTTAGATGCCTCTATTGCTAATGCTTCTTCAACTCTTGCCTTTTCTTCACTTTTAACAAGTGCTTCCTGAGTTTTTTTATACTTTTCGTTGGATGCATTAACCTTACTTACATATGAACGTAACTTTTTAATTGAATAAGTATAGCACTGTTCATAATCAGTTAAGCCCTGTAAGTGTGCTACAGCGAACTCTTCGCACGACGGATAACCACATGCTCCACATCCAAGCTGATCTTCACATTTTGACTTACCCATATCGGCCAATACAACATCTACTTCTGCTTTGGTAGGCACGGGCAAACGTAAATTTTTTGCCTTAAAACT
This sequence comes from Carboxylicivirga sp. M1479, assembly GCF_007097485.1. Classification (GTDB taxonomy): domain Bacteria; phylum Bacteroidota; class Bacteroidia; order Bacteroidales; family Marinilabiliaceae; genus Carboxylicivirga. The sequence continues at coordinate 10,995 of NZ_VKDE01000034.1, forward strand.
TCGTGATAAGTCCAAACTTTTGAACTCAACAATATCTAAGCGCCATTGATAGGCATCAATCGCTTTCATTCGCTTATTAACATACTTAATAACCTGCGATCGCCTGGTAAACTTCTTTCCACCTTGCGACATTCCAGGACCCTGAATACAGCCTTTGCAGTAAAACAAATCGAGATGTTGACTTAGTTGATTTTCAGATTTGAACTCTTTAATCGATTGTAAAAAATTAGTTCGCCCTTCGGTTATAAGAATGTCCCCTTCGAGCAATCCTTGATTAATATCAACTGATTGAAATAATCCGTGTGAAATTGGGAATAATCCACCCTTTCGACCTAATGGTGGGTCAAATTCGCTAAATTCAACGGTATTTTCAGTTATACTTCTCTTGGCGAACAGCTTACGTAACTCCACAAATGTGAGCACTCCATCAACATGACCATCGGTATGATAAAACTGTTTAACTTCATCTTTAGCGGCCGTACACGCGGTTAAGTAAACAACCTTTACATCTTCCCCATAGCGTTTATGAATCACTTTAGACATTGCAATATAAGGCGGAACAATTGGGGCTAAATTATCAACTAATTCAGGCTCCTGCCGTTCGATATAACTGGTAACAGGCGGGCATTTGGTTGTTATAAAATGCTTCCCCTGAAAGTTTTCAACTAAATCTTTATACTTGTATGCAATCAGATCAACAGCAAACGACATTTCAGTAACAATGTCAAAGCCAACTTCTCGTATCATAGCGACAAACTTTCGATAGTCAGCTACATCGGTAAATTCACCCGAAATTGCAGGATCACAAATAGCAGCAACCTTGCTATTCGTACTTACCAAATCCTCAACATTCTCAATGTCACTCCGATAATTAATTGCTCCTTGCGCACACATGGTAACACACTGTCCGCAACCAATGCATCTATCGGCTATTATTTGCGCATGCTTATCGGCAATTTTAATTGCCTTTGCCGGACATACGCGCACACACGTAAAACTTAAATTACACTTATCTTTATCACTAACAATCAGTTGCCCCATTTTAAAACTTACTTCTCCTGTTCAACTTCAAAGTAATCATTTAATACTTCATATACATTATCCACAGTAACTTTCGAAAAAGTTTGATCATCGATCTGTAATACAGGCCCATTTTCACACTTTCCCCCACATAAATCACCATGAAAAAAAACTTCTGCTGCTAAATCATGCTCGTTTAAAAATTCTTTCACAATTTCTAAAACATCCTTATTTCCTCTTGAAAAACAAGAACTTCCAAGGCATATTACTATCTCATGCTTTGTTTCCATAATTAACTAACTCGAAATTATTGGTCAAAGTAGTAAAAAGAAACCGACAGTTGCCGGTTTCTTATCAATAAAATTAATAGCGATTTCGTTCGGTATAGTGCGTATGTAGTAACTTGTGCGATACCTCACCTAAAGGCTCTTTCAAGAACTCTTCGTAAAGATGAATCACTTCTGGGTTTTCATGTGATTTTCTGATTGGCTTTAATTCATCCTCATGGTAGATTGCTTCGCTACGTTTTTTACGAATAGCCGGCGATGTAGGGATAGGTTGCCCACCTCCTCCCAAGCATCCACCAGGACAGGCCATTATTTCAATAAAGTGATAATTGGCTTTACCATCCCGAACGGCCTCCATTACTTTTTTTGCATTGGACAGGCCATGTGCAACACATGTTTTAAGCTCCACTCCTTCCAAAAAGTCCCATTCTGGTAAAACATTTTCAATTTTAATGGTAGCTTCCCGAATATAATCCATACCTCTAACAGGGGTAATATTCAATCCTTCAAATGGTACCTCTCGACCTGTAACAACCTCATAGGCGGTTCGTAATGCAGCTTCCATAACACCACCCGTTGCACCAAAAATAACAGCGGCACCGCTGGATTCTCCCATTATGCTATCGTATTCATCATCGGGTAATGAGGCAAAATCAATTCCTGCTTGTTTAATCATCAAAGCCAGCTCACGAGTCGTTAGCACATAATCAACATCCTTAAATCCACTACTGCGCATTTCAGGTCTATCCGCTTCGTACTTCTTGGCTGTACAAGGCATAATGGAAATACTTACCATGTTTTCAGGATCAACTTTCAACTTATTGGCGTAAAATGTTTTGGCTAAGGCACCAAACATCTGCTGAGGAGATTTGGCAGTTGAAACATTTGGCAGATACTCAGGAAATGCATGCTCAATAAACTTAACCCAGCCTGGAGAACACGAGGTTGTTAATGGTAAACGCACAGTTGTATCTTTGTCTTTCACCACTTTTTTTAAGCGATGTAACAACTCATTACCTTCTTCAATAATGGTTAAATCAGCTGTAAAATCGGTATCCAAAACTGAACTAAACCCCAAGCGTCTTAAAGCTGAAACCATTTTACCTGTAACAATTTCTCCCACAGGCATACCCAAAGCTTCACCCAAAGCTATTCGCACAGCAGGCGCCGTTTGAACTACTGTGTGCTTCGTTTCTGAGTTAAGTGCCGTCCAAACTTCATCGAGGTATGTTTTTTCAGTTAATGCTCCAGTTGGGCATCGATTAACACATTGCCCGCAATTGGTACATACAACTTCAAACATAGGTTTATCAAAAAATGACGAAACCTTCATGCTTTCTCCTTTATGAGCTACGGTTAGGGCACTAATACTTTGTAATTGGTCGCAAGTACGCACACATCGTTGGCACCGAATGCATTTGCTATCATCTTTAATAATTGATGGAGAAAAGTTATCTATTGTGTAGCCTTTATGAGCGACTAAATCAATAAAACCATTCTCTCCTACAATATATTCAGAAGACAACTCCTGCAACTCACATTTACCATTTTTATAACATCGTGTGCAATCAGCTCGATGTTCACTTACCAAAAGCTCAACAATTTGTTTACGGGCATTACGCACTTTCATGCTGTTTGTATGAATTTCCATGCCTTCTGAAACAGGCATAGCACAGGCTGGCAATAAACGATCACTGCCTGTTTGTTCAACTACGCAAATGCGACAATTGCCTGCCACGCATAAATCTTCGTGATAACATAAAGTAGGAATCCGAACATTAATTTTTTCTGCCGCTTCAAGAATGGTTGATCCATTTTTAATACTAACAGCTATATTATCTATTTTAAGATTAACCTTATCTGACATAATCTGATTTTTGAAATTAATAAATCATTTCTTCTTTGAAATTTTCAACAATAGAAGAAAAAGAGTTAGCAACAGATTGGCCCAAACCACACTTAGACGTTACGCGCATAGCTTCGGCCAGCACCAATAATTTATCAAGATAGGATGATGGCTGCTCGCCTTTTTTAACTGCCTGAATACCTAATAATAGCTGCTGGGTACCTACTCGACAAGGTGTGCATTGACCACACGATTCTTCTACGAAAAAATCGAGATAATTATGCAATACATTGTACATTGAGCGAGATGAGTTAAAGATCATCATGGAACCGCCAGTTGGAAGCGAAGTTCCACGAAGTTTACCCTGATATCCAATAACTGTTTTTACAAATTTCTTACGAGGAACGCAAAAGCCAGAAGCTCCACCCACCTGCACGGCTTTGGAATCTCCATCTCCAAAATCATCAACAAATTTTTGCAAGGACATTCCAAACTCAAGCTCATAAATTCCAGGATTAGGTGTATCTCCAGATACCGAAAATACTTTTGAGCCACGTGAATCCTGAATTCCTAAATCCTTGAATTTATCGGCTCCATATTTAAGTATAGAATAAGTATGTGCTAATGTTTCAACATTGTTTATAACGGTTGGCTCACCCATGTAACCAAAATCCGTTGGAAATGGAGGTTTATTACGAGGTTCTCCCCTTTTTCCTTCCATACTTTCGAACAAAGCACTTTCCTCTCCACAGATGTAAGCACCACTTCCCATAAAAATATCAACTTTAAAATTGATATTTAAAACCTCTAATAATTTGTGAAATTCATCAATAACAGATAATAGCTGTGGCTTTAAAAATTTATATTCGCTACGCAGATATATAAACCCTTTTGTAGAACCAATAATATTAGCACATACTGCCATGCCTGTTAATACCTTATGTGGCACACTGGATAAAATCTCACGATCTTTAAAAGTACCAGGCTCCCCTTCATCAGCATTGCAAATAACATACTTCTGCTCAGCTTGTGCTTCGGCGGCTAATTTCCATTTTAATCCAGTTGGAAAGCCTGCGCCGCCTCTTCCTTTCAAACCTGAACTTATCAAATCGTTTATCACTTCATCGTGACTTCGATCTAAGGTCTTCCTTAATATAGCTTCGGTATCGTGTTCATTTTTAAAAATGAGATCAAGACGTTGTAAATTCTTTTTCATCAGTATATTTTTATCGTTCTTTTGACAGATAGAGCTTTCTACAAGCATTTTTGGATTCGCATTTTACCAAACACTATAGCGATAAGCAGTTAACAAATATGCTCCATCAGTCAATAATTATACTTTAATTTTCTTTGATTCCTTGAGAATAATTGGAAACACTATCATGCAAGACACATGAGGCTAAGTGTTTCTATATGGAAATCAAGAATTTGTCTAATTGCAAATTGAAACCATTCTGCAAAAGCAATTAGTTAGCACTAATCTCTTGTTGTTTGTATTTCATTATTATCGAACGCACTTTTTCGGGGGTCAGTTCTGTATAGGGTTCATCGTTTATGAGCATGGCTGGTCCTTTATGGCATTGACCTAAACAGTTTGTTTCTAAAAGGGTAAACTTGCCATCGTGTGTTGTTTCTCCAAGTTTTACTTTTAAAACTGTTTCAAGCTCCTGAATGACCTGATTTTTGCCATGCATCATACAAGTTATCGTCTTGCAAACGCGGATAACGTATTTTCCAAGTGGTTTTGTGTGTAGAAACGAATAGAAAGTCGCTGTTCCATACACTTGAGCTGCAGATATATCAAGCTCGCGTGCAACTTCCACCATTGCATCTTCAGAAATGTGCTGTTGTTGATGAACAATTCCTTGAAGAATAGGTAAAAGGCTCTCCATTGTCCGACCATGTTGATCGGCCAATCCTTTTACCAATAGTTTTACTTCTGTCATAATTGTTGATTTAAGGGATTATAAAACTTGGTATAAAGAATTATTTCTTTAAAAGTTAAGTTTTTTTAACATTTTAATCCAACTTCCAATTATCATTTAAAGAAAAAAGCCGCTATTAATATCCATTCTTAATAACTCATAATCAATTCTTTATCCATTATTTAAGTATCGAATTACTAAAATGTAAAGAATTTAGATAAACGCGTAAGATGCTTGCCAGAAACAAAGCATTTTTACGATCTTTGCCCCAAAATATACCACAGTGGATCAAAAAGAATTAGAGCAAATGATAAAGGAGGGTGAACACCAGACCCAAGATTTTAAATTTGCAATTACAGATACAAAAAAGATAGCTCGATCAATAGCTGCTTTTGCCAATACAGATGGCGGTAGATTATTAATTGGCGTTAAAGATAATGGCAGAATAGCTGGCGTTGAATCGGATGAAGAATACTACATGATTGAATCGGCGGCCAAACGTCATTGTAAACCATCGGTAGCATTTGAAACTCGCAAATGGGAAATTGAAGGAAAAACCGTACTGGAGGTAATCATCGAAAAAAGTAAGAAAAGACCACATTCAGCTCCTGATAAGGATGGAAAATCTACTTTTTATGTCCGTGTTAAAGATCAAAACTTAGTGGCTAATCGAATATTAACAGAGGTTTGGAAGCGTGAAAAGCAACCTGGAGGAGCTTTGTTGAAGATAAAATATGCCGAAAGTAAATTATTGACTTACCTGGGCATACATGGTTACATCACATTTTCAAAATTATGCGGCATGGCGAACATCAGTCCACGCAAGGCCGAAAAGATCCTGATCAATCTCATCCATATGAAAGTAATTGAAATGGATATTACCGAAGGTCAGATCTTTTACAAGATGAATAGTAAACCTGAATATCCAGAGCCTAATCAGGACTTACCGGAAGATTGGTAGGTATCGGAGTATTTAAAGCATCATAAAAAATCTGCTGGATGCGTGGTCGTACATTCATCCGGTAGATTAAAGGGTTATCGCGCGTTGGATATACCCTGTTCGACAAAAAGATAAAAACCATTTCATATTTCGGATCTATCCAAACAAAAGTACCGGTATAACCACTATGCCCATAGCTTTCTTTGCTGACTCCTGGTGCCGGATAACTCTCTTTTATCGACAAAGTATCATTCCCAAACAGTGGCTTATCAAAACCGGCTCCGCGGCGATTATCATTTTCAGCAAACTGAACTTTAGTAAACTCATTTACGGTTTGTTGGGTAAGGTAGCGCACACCATTGTACCAACCTTTTTGCAAATACATTTGTAGTAATTTTGCCAAATCATCTGCACTTCCGAATAAACCTGCATTACCAGATATGCCACCCATTACAGCAGCAGCTTCATCGTGAACAAGCCCTTTAATTTGTTTCTTACGAAAGTTTGCATCGTTTTCAGTTGGTACAATTCTACTTTGCTTAATTTTGCCAATTGGATTATAAACCAAAGATGAAGCGCCTAAAGGTTTATAAAACTGATCGTATAGCAATTGTTCATAATCCTTTTGATATAAATCGCTCAACAACTGAGGATACAACATAAAGGATAGTCCACTATACTTATATTCTGCCGTTGGCAAAAGTTCTGATTTTCGAATTGCTTTATACACAGTTTTCTTAAACTTTGTAGAAAGGTATAAGTGCTCATCAATCTTAAGCTGATATTGCTCGGATGCATTAACGCTAAAAAACTTTTCATTGTATTGTTGCCCCTTCATAAGCCATGGATAGTAGTTAATATATGGGCTTAGTTGTGCCTGATGTGCAAGCACCTGCCTAACTGTCATAGCATCCTTATTGGAGCGGCGAAATAGTTTCGATCTCCAATCATTCCAATATTGACTAAACGGTCGATCTAAATCCATCAAACCACTGTCATATGCTTTCATTAATAACGGTAAGGGGCCAGAAATTTTAGTAACTGAAGCTAAGTCATAAACATCGTGCAGTTGCACTTTTGTTCGCTTATCATAGGTATGATAGCCATAGCATTGGTTAAAGATCACAGTCCCTTTTACGGCTACTAAAATGCGACAACCTGGAAATGCTTGCGCTGTAATGGCTTCCTCAACAACATGACTTACACTTTCCTTAAGCTGATTGTTATTCAAACCAATCGATTCAGGCGGAAGGTACCTTAGGCGAAAACAATCATGTGAAGAAGATTGGTCATCATCTTGCGATATGGCCCCAAATAGTAATTGTATAGCTAAATCGTGCGATGTATAATTATTGACAGAACAACTTAATAAGTTAGCTGCCCATAAGAGTGCTTTTTCTTCCGTTTCATTGATTTCACTAAAAACAATCAAAGAGATGATATTAAGCGCCTGCTTTTTTTCTAAACTTTGCACTGCGAATAAGCTATCGGTAATAACGATAAGATGTTCAATCGAATCATTGGTCACATCTTTAAGCCAGTGATCACTACCGATACTATAAATTGGTACGTGATTATATCTATAAATTAAATTAGACCATTCATCTTCAGATCCAGAAACCAAAAAACCGATTTTATTTTCTTCCAGGTCTTTAATAGGTAAACTATTCTGCTTAAAATGTATTTTGAATTGCTTCTGAACCTCAGTGAATTCATCTAAGGTTGATAACAATGTAGTTTCTTGTGCAAAACCATGAAGACTTAAGCAAAGGCACAAACACACAAATATGAAACGGCTTATTTTCATGGATACAGGCTATATTTATCTCTTAATAAAGAGTATTGTAGTAAATCCTCTTGCCAACTTTTCCTAATTGCTTCTTCACTCCATCCGTTTTCTATTTTCGACACTAGTGTATCATTACCAGCAAGCAAGTTAAACCACTTCCTTTTACTAATAAACTTCTCTTTATTGTGGAATCGATTATAGGATTGAATAAGATATTCTAAAGTGAAAGTGTGGGCCAAATTCTCAGATCGCAAATCAATTCCATAGCATAGCTGATCCTGTTGAGGAGGGTGCTTTGACATTCCATCAATGCTTATAGGTGTAAATTGAAATGATCCCAAAGTGCTATCGGGATAGCCAATTACTTGAAAAGGCATATGGGTACCTCGACCAATACTAACATCAGTTGCCTCAAAAAAACAGAGCGAGGGGTATAATCGAATGGATAAATCATTTGGCAAGTTAGGCGATGGCTTAATGGGTAAGGAATAATTAGATTGATGCTTATAATTATCCATTTTAATGACTTGCAAAGAACACTGCAATGAGTCTTTTAACCAATATTCTCCGTTAATCATTAAAGCTAATTCTCCAACAGTAAGGCCATGAACTACTGGAATTGGATGCAGTCCCACGAACGATTGAAATTTTAAATCCAAAACGGGACCATCGAAATAATCTCCATTGGGATTTGGACGATCAAGAATAAGCATCGATATTCCTTTTTCGGCACATGCTTCCATCATGTAATGCATGCTAGAAATATAGGTGTAAAAACGAACCCCAACATCTTGTATGTCGAACACAATTACATCAAGTTCATTCAACTGTTCTTGTGTTGGCTTCTTGTTTTTTCCGTACAATGAAATAATAGGTAAACTAGTCTGCTCATCAATCTTATTATCTATGTACTCGCCAGCATCTGCAGTTCCTCTAAAACCATGTTCAGGTGCGAAAATTTTTGAAATATTCACTCCATTAAGTAACAAGGTATCGATCAAGTGAGTGCCTCCAACGTACGAAGTATGATTGACTAAAACACCTACCCTTTTGTTTTTTAATAAAGGCAAATAAGCATCCATCTTCTGACAACCGAGCTTAATTGCACTATTTGCATCTTGCTTTTGAGCCTGGCAAGCTATTAAAACCAGTGAAAAAGATAAAATTATTAAACTAACGATTGATAAACGCATGGAAACGAATTTTACTTAAAAATAAAAAAAACGGAACAATAATGCCCCGTTTTAAAAATCGATATTCATATTTTATTAAGCTTGTCCTGTGGGACCAAAACTCATCGGCATAACAGGCCCCTGTCCATTGTTATCAGTATTTTTGATTGGCCCATGCAATGATTCATATCTTGCAATATTATCCTTTAGTGCATTCATCAGGCGTTTGGCATGTTCAGGTGTTAAAATAACACGTGATTTAACTTGTGCTTTTGGCACACCTGGCATAATACGTACGAAATCAACCACAAACTCAGCTGGAGAATGCGTAATAATCGCCAAGTTTGAATAAGTTCCTTGCGAAACTTCTTCATTCAACTCTATATTTATTTGATTCTGATTTTTCTTATCTTCCATGATATTAGATTTTTTAAAAAAGGGGAAGACACAGTTGTGCTTCCCCTCTTCCTAATTTTCTATAAGAATGTATTTACTCAACACTCTCGCTAGCTGCTTGCTTACTAACTAAACCATCGTATTCTTCTTTAGAACCTACAACAACTTTGTTGAAAGTACGAATACCAGTACCAGCAGGTATTAAGTGACCACAAATTACGTTTTCTTTCAATCCGTCTAACTTATCAACTTTTCCTTGGATAGCTGCTTCATTAAGCACCTTAGTTGTTTCCTGGAAAGAAGCTGCAGACATGAAACTCTTAGTTTGAAGAGCTGCACGTGTAATACCTTGTAGTACCTGACCCGAAGTGGCTGGAATAGCTTCACGAGCTGTTACTAACTGTAAATCACGACGCTTTAATTGAGAGTTCTCATCACGAAGACGACGAGCTGTAACAATCATACCAGCTTTTAAAGTCTGAGAATCCCCAGGCTCCTCAACCACTTTCTTGCCCCAGATTTCGTCATTTTCAGTCATGAACTCAATCTTGTCAACAATTTGTTTTTCTAGGAACTTCGTATCACCTGGATCAGCAATATCAACCTTACGCATCATCTGACGAACGATAATTTCGAAATGCTTATCGTTAATCTTCACACCTTGTAAGCGATATACATCTTGTACTTCGTTCACAATGTATTCCTGAACAGCAGTAGGTCCTTTAATGCTCAAGATATCATTTGGCGTAGTTGCTCCGTCTGATAGAGGAGTTCCTGCACGTACATAATCGTTTTCTTGAACCAAAATCTGCTTCGATAAAGAAACTAAGTATTTCTTAACATCACCAGCTTTTGTTGTAACAATAATTTCTCGGTTACCACGCTTAATTTTACCAAACGTTACCTCACCATCAACTTCAGATACAACTGCAGGATTACTTGGGTTACGTGCTTCGAATAATTCCGTTACACGAGGAAGACCACCGGTAATATCACCCGCTTTACCAACTGCTCTAGGGATTTTAGCAAGAATTTGACCTTGATCAACTGCATCACCCTCTTCAACTGACATGTGGGCACCTACTGGTAAGTTGTAATTTTTCAACACTTCACCATCGGCACTTACAACACGTAAACCAGCATTCTTAGTTTTATCTCGTGTTTCAGTAATTACTTTTTCACGGAAACCTGTTTGCTCATCAGACTCTTCTTTATAAGTAATACCGTCGATCATATTTTCGAAAGCGACCTTACCTTTTTTCTCAGAAATAATCAAAGCATTGTATGGATCCCACTCACAAATCACATCATCCTTTTTAATTTCAGCACCATTCTTAATAAATAGTTTAGCACCGTAAGGAATTGGATAAGTAGTTAAAGCAATATTTGTATTCTTATCGATAATACGAAGTTCTGCCAAACGACCAATTACCACATCCACATCTTCACCTTCTTCAGTTTTAGATGGAACAGTACGTAATTCTTCAATTTCAGCAATACCGTCGTATTTTGCATGAATCTTATTTTCAGATGTAATGTTACCAGCAGTACCCCCGACGTGGAATGTACGTAATGTTAACTGTGTACCTGGTTCACCAATAGACTGTGCAGCAATTACACCTACCGACTCACCTAGTTGAACCATTTTACCTGTTGCCAGGTTACGGCCATAACACTTGGCACAAACACCTTTTTTCGATTCACATGTTAATACAGAGCGTATTTCAACTCGCTCGATTGGCGATTCATCAACAATTTTGGCTTCGTTTTCACCAAACTCTTGTCCAGACTTGATGATAAGCTCACCTGTACTTGGGTGCGTAATGTCATGAACAGACACACGACCTAAAATACGCTCGTATAAAGAAGCAACAATCTCTTCATTATTCTTAATATCAGTTGCAGTTAAGCCTCGTAGGGTACCACAATCTTCTTCAAGAATAACAACATCCTGCGATACATCAACCAAACGACGTGTTAAGTATCCTGCATCGGCAGTTTTAAGAGCTGTATCGGCCAAACCTTTACGAGCACCGTGAGTTGAAATAAAGTACTCAAGTACTGATAATCCTTCTTTAAAGTTCGAAAGAATCGGGTTTTCAATAATCTGACCACCTTCTGCACCAGATTTCTGTGGCTTAGCCATCAGACCCCTCATACCAGATAACTGACGAATCTGCTCTTTAGATCCCCTCGCACCTGAATCAAGCATCATATAAACAGAGTTAAACCCTTGTCTATCGGTGCTAATCTGATTCATTAATGTTTGAGTAAGACGAGCATTTACATGCGTCCAAATATCAATAATCTGATTATAACGTTCGTTATTAGTAATGAATCCCATGTTATAGTTATTCAATACCTCTGCAACTTCGTCATAACCCTCTTTTACAAGAATCTCTTTCTCCGCTGGGATGATTACATCACCTAAGTTAAAAGACAGACCACCTTCGAATGCCATACGGTATCCAAGGTTTTTAATATCATCTAGGAAATTAGCTGTACGTGGCGTACCACATACCTTGTGCACATTACCAATAATGTCACGAAGTGCTTTTTTCGTTAGAACCTCATTGATGTAACCAGCTTCATTTGGTACAAACTCATTAAATAGAATTCGACCAACAGTGGTTTCAATAATTTTTTCAACTATTTCACCAGCGTCATCTGTATCTAAAGTTTGTACTTTAACAATGGCATGTAAGTCTACACGCTTTTCGTTAAAGGCAATTTTAGTTTCTGCTGGGGAGTAGAATAATAAGCCTTCACCTTTTGCTCCTTCACGTGCTTTGGTCATATAGTAAAGACCAAGAACCATATCCTGTGATGGAACTGTAATAGGCGCACCATTAGCAGGGTTCAAAATGTTTTGAGAAGCTAACATTAGCATTTGGGCTTCCAAAATTGCAGCATTACCTAATGGTAAGTGAACCGCCATCTGGTCACCATCAAAATCCGCGTTAAATGCGGCACATGCTAGTGGGTGCAATTGAATCGCTTTACCTTCAATCAATTTAGGCTGGAAAGACTGTATACCTAAACGGTGAAGAGTAGGAGCACGGTTTAATAGAACCGGGTGTCCTTTCAATACATTTTCCAAAATATCCCAAACAACAGGATCTTTGCGATCAACAATCTTTTTGGCTGACTTAACCGTTTTTACAACACCACGCTCAATAAGCTTACGGATAACAAACGGTTTATATAATTCGGCTGCCATATCCTTAGGGATACCGCACTCATGCATATTTAACTCAGGACCTACAACAATAACTGAACGTGCAGAATAATCAACACGCTTTCCAAGTAAGTTCTGACGGAAACGTCCTTGCTTACCTTTTAAGCTATCACTTAAAGACTTTAATGGACGGTTAGAGTCAGTTTTAACAGCATTTGATTTACGTGAATTATCAAATAATGAATCAACTGATTCCTGAAGCATACGCTTCTCGTTACGCAAAATAACTTCTGGTGCTTTAATCTCAATTAAACGCTTCAATCTGTTATTACGGATAATAACACGACGGTATAAATCATTTAAATCAGATGTTGCAAAACGACCACCATCTAAAGGTACTAATGGACGTAATTCTGGTGGAATTACAGGAACCACTTTTACAATCATCCACTCAGGACGATTGATTCCTTGAGAATCACGGAATGATTCAACTACGTTCAAACGCTTTAAAGCTTCGTTTTTACGTTGCTGCGATGTTTCAGTGTTTGCTTTGTGACGCAGGTCATATGATAATGTATCTAAGTCAATACGACCTAACAACATATGAAGTGCGTCGGCACCCATTTTTGCAATAAACTTATTTGGATCATCGTCATCCAAATGCTGGTTTTCTCTTGGAAGTGTTTCAAGAATATCTAAATATTCTTCTTCTGTTAGGAAATCCATTTTATTAATACCATCTTCGGCTTTAATACCAGCATTAATTACAACATAACGTTCGTAATAAATGATTGTATCCAACTTTTTAGTTGGTAAACCTAATAGGTATCCAATTTTATTTGGTAATGATTTGAAGTACCAGATGTGTGCAACAGGCACAACTAGAGAAATATGCCCCATACGCTCACGACGCACTTTCTTTTCTGTAACTTCAACACCACATCGGTCACAAACGATACCACGGTAACGGATACGCTTGTATTTACCACAGTGACACTCATAATCCTTTACAGGACCGAATATTCTTTCACAGAATAAACCATCACGCTCAGGTTTGTATGTACGGTAATTTATTGTTTCTGGCTTCAAAACCTCACCACTTGACATCTCCAAAATTTCCTCTGGCGATGCTAGTCCAATCGTGATTTTATTGAAGCTAGTTTTTTGTTTCTGATCTCTTCTAAATGCCATATAGCGTAGAGTATTATTTTATTTATATAATATGGTTATCAAGAGAGAAGTATAAATACCTCTCTCTTCGATCAGACTATTATTCTAGGTTCACACTTAGTCCAAGACCTCTCATCTCATGAAGCAATACGTTCAATGACTCTGGAATACCTGGTGTAGGCAGACCATCACCTTTAACGATTGATTCATATGCTTTCGCTCGACCAATTACATCATCCGACTTAACGGTCAGAATCTCTTGCAGGATATTGGCAGCACCAAACGCTTCCAGTGCCCAAACTTCCATCTCACCAAAACGCTGACCACCAAACTGTGCTTTACCACCTAATGGCTGCTGAGTAATTAATGAGTATGGTCCGATAGAACGAGCGTGCATCTTATCTTCAACCATGTGACCAAGCTTCAGCATGTAGATTACTCCGACTGTAGCTGGCTGGTGGAAACGTTCTCCTGTTCCTCCATCATATAGATAAGTACGACCGTATCTTGGAATTTCTGCTTTATCAGTCCAGCCATTCATGTCGTCCATTTTAGCTCCATCGAAAATAGGTGTAGCAAATTTAACACCCAATTTAAGACCAGCCCAACCTAACACAGTTTCGTAAATCTGTCCAAGGTTCATCCTCGACGGTACACCAAGCGGGTTTAAGACGATATCAACTGGTGTTCCATCCTCAAGGAATGGCATATCTTCAGCACGTACAATACGTGAAACGATACCTTTGTTACCATGTCGACCAGCCATCTTATCACCTACAGTAATCTTACGCTTTTTAGCGATATATACTTTGGCTAACTGTACAATACCAGCAGGAAGCTCATCACCAATAGTAACATTATACTTTTGACGCTTTTCTTTTGCTTCCAACTCTTTATGCTTCATCCTGTAGTTATGGATAACCTTAGCGATAAGTTCATTCTTGTCCTTATCAGTTGTCCATTTATTAGGATTAACATTTATATAATCAATATCGTTTAAGATTTTCTGTGTAAACTTCGTTCCTTTTGAAACAATATCTACATCGAAATAATCTTTAACGCCTTGAGATGTTTTACCGTTTACCTGAGAGAATAACTTGTCTACCAAACGACTCTTTAATTCATCAGTTGCTCTGATAAAATCTTCATCAATTTTAGTAATCTGGCTCTTCTCTGAAGTTCTTGACTTACGATCTTTTACAATTCGTGAGAATAACTTCTTGTCAATTACTACACCCTTTAATGATGGCGAAGCTTTTAATGATGCATCTTTAACATCACCAGCTTTTTCACCAAAAATAGCACGTAATAACTTCTCTTCAGGTGTTGGGTCACTTTCACCCTTAGGTGTAATCTTACCAATTAGAATATCACCAGGTGTTACATGAGCACCAATTCGGATTAGACCATTCTCGTCTAAGTCCTTAGTTGCTTCTTCACTTACGTTAGGTATATCAGATGTTAACTCCTCTAAACCACGTTTTGTATCACGTACTTCAAGTGAATATTCATCGATATGTACAGAAGTAAAGACATCGTTACGAACTACTTTTTCAGAGATTACAATCGCATCCTCAAAGTTGTAACCTTTCCAAGGCATAAACGCCACCTTAAGGTTACGTCCTAAACCTAATTCACCTTTCTGAGTAGAATATCCATCAGTCAAGATCATACCTTTTTCAACACGTTGCCCTTTTTCAACAAGAGGCTTCACATCGATACAAGTATTCTGGTTAGTCTTTTGATACTTAATGATTGGGTAACGTCGTGTTTCACCTTCGAAGCTTACATAACGCTCATCATCTGAATAATCGTAACGGATAACAATTTCATCAGCATCAACATACTCTACAACACCATCGCCTTCAGCAACAATATGAGTACGAGAATCCTGAATTAACTTACCCTCTAATCCTGTACCAACAATCGGCGATTCAGGCACCAATAAAGGCACTGCCTGACGCATCATGTTAGATCCCATCAATGCACGGTTGGCATCATCATGCTCCAAGAAAGGAATTAGCGATGCGGCAACAGAAGCAATCTGGTTAGGTGCAACATCCATCATGTGAACCTCATTTGGCTCAACAACAGGGAAGTCACCCTCTTCACGTGCTTTTACACGATCATTTTTGAAGAATCCATCTTCTTTCAAAGGCGCATTTGCCTGTGCAATAATTTTAGATTCCTCTTCTTCAGCGGTTAAATATGAAACTCCTTCGTTAGAAAGGTCCACTTGTCCCTCAGTAACCTGACGGTATGGTGTTTCAATAAAACCTAGGTCATTAATCTTTGCATAAACACATAAAGAAGATATCAAACCAATGTTTGGACCCTCAGGTGTTTCAATCGGACAAAGACGACCGTAGTGAGTATAGTGAACATCTCGCACCTCGAAACCAGCTCTTTCTCGCGAAAGACCACCTGGTCCTAATGCTGACATGCGTCTCTTGTGAGTGATCTCGGCCAATGGATTCGTTTGATCCATAAACTGAGATAGAGCATTCGTTCCAAAGAAACTATTAATTACAGAAGACAAAGTCTTACTGTTAATCAAGTCTATTGGCGTAAACACCTCGTTATCTCGAACATTCATGCGCTCGCGAATAGTACGCGCCATACGCGCTAAACCAACACCAAATTGATTGGCCATTTGTTCTCCAACTGTTCTAACACGTCGGTTACTTAAGTGGTCAATATCATCAACATCGGTTTTTGAGTTTATCAACTGAATTAAGTGCTTGATAATAGCAATAATATCAGCTCGTGATAATACTTTACTCTCCCAATCAGCATTCTGTTGTAGCTTTTTGTTTAGTCTGTAACGACCAACCTCGCCAAGATCATAACGCTTATCTGAGAAAAATAATTTATCAATTACATCACGTGCCGTAGCCTCATCAGGTGGCTCAGCATTTCTTAATTGACGATAGATGTGAACTACAGCTTCTTTTTCAGAGTTACATGGGTCTTTCTGAAGTGTATTGTAAATAATAGCAAAGTCAGAAAGGTTTTGATTCTCTTTGTGTAGAAGAATTGTTTTACTACCAGAGTCAATAATTTCGTCTACATGCTCTTCAGTGATGATTGTTTCACGGTCAATAATAACCTCATTTCGCTCAATCGATACTACTTCACCAGTATCTTCATCAACAAAATCCTCAATCCAGCTCTTAAGAACACGAGCTGCTAGCTTACGGCCAACAACTTTTTTAAGACTCGCTTTATTAACTTTAATTTCGTCAGCCAAGTCGAAGATCGCCAAGATATCTTTATCTCCTTCGTAACCAATGGCTCTTAACAATGTTGTAACAGGTAACTTTTTCTTCCTGTCGATGTAGGCGTACATCACACTGTTGATATCGGTAGCAAACTCAATCCATGACCCTTTGAAAGGTATTATACGTGCAGAGTATAATTTTGTACCATTTGCGTGAACGCTTTGCCCAAAGAACACACCAGGCGAACGGTGTAACTGGCTAACAACAACACGCTCAGCTCCATTAATAATGAAACTACCCTTATCGGTCATATAAGGGATTGTACCTAAGTAAACGTCTTGTACCACAGTATCAAAATCCTCATGCTCAGGATCGGTACAATACAACTTTAACTTAGCTTTTAGAGGTACACTATATGTTAAACCTCTTTCTATGCACTCAGGAATGGTGTAACGGGCTGGATCAATCGAGAAATCAAGAAACTCAAGAACAAAATTGTTTCTTGTGTCGGTAATTGGAAAGTTCTCGTTGAAAACCTGATACAACCCCTCCAATGTTCTTTCTTCAGGGGTGGTTCCCATCTGAAAAAATTCGCGGAAAGATTTCAATTGCACCTCCAGTAAATCAGGGTAATTTAACCTGTTCTGGATCGAAGCAAAACTAATCCTCTCTGTAGTATTTGGAGTCATCTATCAACTTATTTATTGAACCTAAAATATAAAAGCACAAAAAGGTTTAGGAGTCAGCTTGCGCTGATTCCTAAACCGGATATCCTTATATTGGACGTAAATTACTTAAGTTCAACTTCTGCTCCTGCCTCTTCTAATTGAGATTTTAATGCTTCAGCTTCTTCTTTAGTAACTTTCTCCTTCAATGCAGTTGGAGCTTTGTCAACTAATTCTTTAGCTTCTTTAAGACCAACGCCAGTCATTTCTTTTACTAACTTAACGATAGCTAATTTAGAACCACCTGGAGAGTTTAAGATTACATCAAACTCAGTCTGTTCAGCAGCAGCAGCTTCGCCACCAGCAGCAGGACCTGCAACAGCTACAGCTGCAGCAGCAGGTTCGATACCATACTCTTCTTTTAAAATTTCAGCAAGTTCGTTAACATCTTTAACAGTTAAATTTACTAACTCTTCTGCAAGCTTTTTGATATCAGCCATTTTTCTATTTATTAAATATTGTTTTTTTACTAAAATTATTCTTTTTCTGCTATGGTTTGTAATAAACCGTGTATTGTTGAACCTCCTGATTGAAGCGCAGAAACAACATTTTTCATTGGCGACTGTAATAATCCAATAACATCACCAAGCAATTCGTCCTTAGACTTAATACTACATAGTGCTTCTAATTGATCTGCACCTACGTATACTGATTCTTCTACGTATGCACTTTTTAGAGTTGGTTTGTCGCTAGACTTTGTGAACTCTTTGATCAATTTAGCAGGAACATTACCCGTGTTTGAAAACATCACAGCAGTAGTTCCAACTAATGTAGGATAAATATCTTCGAAATTACCTTCTAACTGTTCCAAGGCTTTACGTAAGATGGTATTTTTTACCATTACCATCTTTACTTCTTCCTTAAAACAAGTACGACGCAAGTTACTACTCGTCTCTGCATTTAAACCACCTGCTTCAGTTACATAAAAGTGACTGTATTCATTAAGGTTTGAAAGCAGCTCATTGACAATTATACTTTTATCTTCTTTTCTCATGATTCCTTTGTCTTTAAAAATTAAACATTAAGCATCAACCGACTTAGGTTCGATGCGAATACCAGGACTCATAGTACTTGAAAGACTAATACTTTTGACGTAAGTTCCTTTAGCAGCAGAAGGCTTAAGCTTCATAATTGTGCTCATAAATTCCTTTACGTTGTCAATTATCTTTTCTTCGGTAAATGAAACTTTACCAATTGAAGTATGAACAATACCGTAACGATCAACTTTAAAGTCGATTTTACCAGCTTTAACTTCGTTTACAGCTTTTGCTATATCCATAGTTACAGTACCACTCTTTGGATTTGGCATAAGACCGCGTGGTCCTAAGATACGTCCAAGAGCACCTACTTTAGCCATTACGCTAGGCATTGTTATGATCACATCAACATCAGTCCAACCGCCTTTGATTTTCTCGATGTATTCATCTAATCCAACAAAATCGGCACCAGCTGCCTTTGCTTCCTCTTCTTTGTCAGGCGTACACATTACAAGAACGCGTGTTACCTTTCCAGTTCCGTGAGGCAAAGTGACAACTCCTCTAACCATCTGGTTCGCTTTACGAGGATCAACTCCTAAGCGAACATCCATGTCAATAGAGGCATCAAATTTGGTAGTGGTTATTTCCTTTACCAATTTTGCAGCTTCCTCAACATTGTAATGTTTTGAGGCATCGATTTTTTCTAACGCTAACTTTTTATTTTTTGTTAGTTTTGTCATTTTCGCAAAAAGGTCTTAATTAGTTACTACCGGGGAATTCACCTGAAACGGTTACTCCCATACTTCTCGCGGTACCGGCAATCATCCTCATTGCAGATTCTACAGTAAAACAATTCAAGTCAGCCATCTTATCTTCGGCAATTGTTCTCACCTGATCCCAAGTGACAGAACCAACTTTCTTACGGTTAGGCTCCGGAGAACCACCTTTAAGCTTAGCTGCTTCCAATACTTGAACAGATGCCGGAGGTGTTTTAATAACAAAGTCAAAAGACTTGTCTTTATACACCGAGATGACCACAGGTAAAACTTTACCAGCTTTTTCCTGTGTTCTGGCATTGAATTGCTTACAGAATTCCATAATATTCACTCCCTTAGCACCTAACGCAGGTCCTACAGGAGGTGAAGGATTTGCCGCACCACCCTTAATCTGAAGTTTGATAAAGGTTTCTACTTCTTTAGCCATTGTAGCAATTCGTATTTATTAATAAATATAGTTTATCGGTTTAAAAAAGATTTTGTACTTGTAGATGCAAACATAAAGTTTACACGGAAGCCATTACTACTAAGCTACTATTCTTTTTCTACCTGCATAAAACTCAACTCCAATGGTGTTTTTCTTCCGAAAATTTTCACCATTACTTTCAATTTTTTCTTTTCCTCGTTGACCTCTTCAATTAAACCATTGAAGCCATTAAATGGACCATCAATAACTTTAACTGTTTCACCAACAAAGTAAGGCACATTGATTTCCTCATCTGTTTCATTCAGCTCATCAACCTTACCTAAAATACGGTTAACTTCTGATTGTCTTAATGGAACAGGTGTGTCATTATTATCATTTAAGAAGCCGATCACATTCGGAATATTCCTAAGAATGTGAGGTATCTCTCCTACCATTGCAGCTTCTACCAATACATAACCAGGTAAATAAGGACGCTCTTTGCTTACTTTTTTACCATTACGTATTTGATAAACTTTTTCGGTTGGTATCAATACCTGACTAACGTAATCGGTTAGCTTTAAGCCAGCGATTTCGCTTTCGACATATTCTTTAACTTTCTTTTCCTTCCCTCCAATTGCTCGAAGGACGTACCATTTTTTATTGACTTCTGCCATTATCTGAGAGTCCTAATAATTAGTAAAGGCGTTTGTAAACCCAATCTAAAAGATTATCAAATGAGTAGTCCATTGCGAAAATTACTCCTGCAATAATTACAGACGCAACCATTACTACAATTGCACTATTGGTTAACTCAGACCAGCTTGGCCATGATGTTTTATGAACCAATTCATTCTGTACATCTTTGAAATATGTCGTTATCTTACTCATAGTACTTATCATTAATTAGCCGCTTTAAAATTCATGAAAATTTCAAAGCGGTTATTCGTGCACGGGAGGAGCGACTCGAACGCCCGACACCTGGTTTTGGAGACCAGTGCTCTACCAACTGAGCTACACCCGTAAAATAACCGGAAGCAAAACTTCCGGTTATATATATTCTAATCAGTGATTAGTCAAGAATTTCAGTAACCTGACCAGCACCTACAGTTCTACCACCTTCACGGATAGCGAAACGTAGACCTTGGTTCAATGCAACTGGGTAGATCAAATCTACAGTAATAGTTACGTTATCACCAGGCATTACCATTTCAGTTCCTTCAGGAAGAGTAATCTCACCAGTTACGTCTAATGTACGTAAATAGAACTGAGGACGGTATTTGTTGTGGAAAGGAGTGTGACGACCACCTTCTTCTTTCTTCAATACATAAATCTCACCTTTAAACTTAGAGTGAGGAGTGATTGAACCAGGCTTAGCAAGTACCATACCACGCTTGATTTCAGCTTTGTCGATACCACGTAATAAAAGACCTACGTTATCACCAGCTTCACCACGGTCAAGAATCTTACGGAACATCTCAACACCAGTACATACAGTTTTCTTACCTTCAGCACCTAAACCAATGATCTGCATTTCTTCACCAGAGTTGATAACACCAGTTTCGATACGACCAGTAGCAACAGTACCACGACCTGTAATAGAGAATACATCCTCAACAGGCATTAAGAAATCTTTTTCAACATCACGTGGAGGAAGTGGAATCCACTCATCAACGGCTGCCATTAATTCCATAATTTTGTCTACCCACTGAGGATCGTTATTTAATCCACCTAGAGCAGAACCCATGATAACAGGAGAGTTATCACCATCAAACTCGTAGAAGCTTAATAGGTCACGAACTTCCATTTCAACAAGCTCTAAAAGCTCTTCATCATCAACCATGTCAACTTTGTTCAAGAAAACAACGATTTTAGGTACATTTACCTGACGACAAAGTAGGATGTGCTCGCGTGTTTGAGGCATAGGACCATCAGTAGCAGCACATACAAGGATAGCACCGTCCATCTGGGCAGCACCAGTTACCATGTTCTTCACGTAATCCGCGTGACCAGGACAGTCAACGTGCGCATAGTGACGATTTTCTGTTTCATACTCAACGTGAGCAGTATTAATTGTAATACCCCTTTCTTTCTCTTCAGGAGCATTGTCGATCTGATCAAAGTCTTTAACGTCACAGAATCCTTTAGATGCCAACACAGTCGTAATTGCTGCAGTTAACGTAGTTTTACCGTGGTCAACGTGACCGATGGTACCGATATTAACGTGAGGCTTCGTCCTTTGAAATGTTTCTTTAGCCATAACTCGAAATATTAGACAATTAGATATAAATTGAATCTTTAATTAATATTCTTAAGGAATCTCTTTCGCAACTCTTAAAGAGAGCGGGAGACGGGGCTCAAACCCGCGACCCTCAGCTTGGAAGGCTGATGCTCTATCAACTGAGCTACTCCCGCGATTTTTTCACAGGACGTTAAAGATAAAAAAAATCTATCTTAATGTCAGTAAAAAACAGATTAAGATCCTAAAAAAGTGGGGAGAGCAGGATTCGAACCTACGAAGACATAAGTCAGCGGAGTTACAGTCCGCCCCAGTTGGCCACTTTGGTATCTCCCCAAAAAAATTACACTATTTAAAAGATCGTTGTCAGAAAACACTGACTTTATTTCATTTCAATAGGCCGACAACCATAGTCAATCAGCCTATTTATAGTGCTTTAGCGTTGTTTTTCAACCCTAAATTCGGTGTGCAAATGTATAATTAATTTACAAGACCACAAAAAAAAATTACTCTTTTTTAATTTATTTGGCACGCACCTTTTCTTTCCATTTAATCAGCTGCTTACGCAAGGCATCAACAGCTAAATCTACACCTTCTTCAAATGTTTTATTTTGCTTTTTGGCAAACAACTCATTACCAGGAAGACTTAAACTAATTTCCACAACCTTATTTTCGGTCGAATCCGACTTATCTAATTTTAATATTACTTCAGCAGACACAATACCGTCAAAGAACTGCTCTAATTTACCAACCTTTTGCTGTATAAACTCCTCTAATTGTACCGATGCATCAAAGCGTACTGATTGAATTGTAATATTCATATATAATCCTCCATCTTTTCGGCTCTTGGATGAGCCTGTTTATAAATAGAATTTAGCTGTTTAAACGAATTATGAGTATAAACTTCGGTTGCAGCTAAACTTGAATGTCCTAATAATTCTTTGATGGCATTTAAATCAGCTCCTTTATTGAGCAATGCCGTTGCAAAAGTATGCCGTATGACGTGAGGACTTTTTTTCACAACAGTAGACACCTGATTTAAATAACCATTAACCACGCGATAAACCAACTTACTATACACTGGCAATCCCTTTTCTGTCAAAAACAAATTAGTTTTTACCCTTTCTGAAAATAATCTATCACGCTCTTTCATATAACGAACAAGCGACACTTTTAGTTCTTTCATAAATGGTATTATCCGCTCCTTATTTCTTTTCCCGCGAACCTTGAATAACTCGTTAGAAAAATCAATTTGATCATCGGTCAATCCCACTAATTCCGACAAGCGCATTCCGGTATTGTAAAAAACCTCCAAAATAAGCCGATCCCTCATTCCTTTAAAATCTTCACTAAAAACAACATGATCAAGAAGAACATCCATCTCTTGCTCTTTTACAAATACAGGCAAACGCTTAGCCAACTTTGGCGTAATTACCAATTCAGCCACATTAGTGTCAAGCACCTCTTGCATCATTAAAAATCGAAAGAAAACTTTGAGTGTGGAGATTTTTCGGGTAACAGAACGTGAAGAAACACCATTGTTAACCATTTTTACCATCCAAGATCGGATGGTTTTAGAAGTTACATCAGTCCAAAGACTAATGCTTTCATCATTTAGAAACTCACAAAATTGACGCATGTCATTTTTGTAAGCAATAATTGTATGAGACGAATTTCTTCGCTCAAACTCTAAATATTTATAGAAAGAATCTAAGTATTGCATTAACAGAGGGTGTCTTTTTATGCTTTAAACGAATATACAAAAAAAGCAGTAAACAGACGCCCTCTGCAATTATTTTATTCAGCGTCGCGCTGTAGTTGCTCGATGTATATAGCTTTCTTTACTTCCTCTCTTCTTACGATAGAAGGCTTAGTAAATGCCTGACGAGATCTTAATTCTCTCATAGCACCAGTCTTCTCGAATTTTCTCTTAAACTTCTTTAAGGCTCTCTCAATATTTTCGCCTTCTTTAATAGGAATAACTATCATAACACTTACTTTTTATTTTAACCGCAAAATTAGTCATTAAACTACAAAAAATCAATTCAAACAATTCAATTAAACGAACCTGTCGATTTTTTTGCAGGTGCAAAGAAAATGAAGATTAATGATTACAACAAATTTTTGACCATTCTTTTTTATTAAATATTCACTCCGCAGACTCACCTACAACAAAATAGCAAGCCAACTTCATGGAATCAACCCGCAGAAAGGCCTCTTGCCCGATGAACTGCCCAATAGAATATAACTCATTTCTCTTTCGGGATTCATAAATTTCTTTGGCCATGTAAAAATTTAAATATGGATGATTCTTTAACTGCCGAACACTAGCCTTTGAAATATCAATTGGCTTAATCAGAGTTATATCAACAGTTAGGTAATGTTTGTTCTTTTCTATTACCTCATCACTCACCCCATATACTTCGGATAATTGTTCAATAGAATAATAGCCCCCTATCTTTTTACGATAAGCGATAATTCGTCGAGATAAAACAGGGCCAATTCCATACAACAAAGCAAACATGGCAGTGTCAGCCGAATTGATTTCTATTTGCATATCATCCGAGATATCCTCTTCACTCAATAGTAATGGTTTACTTCGGAAATGTGCAGCAAGATTATACTTATCCTTTTTCGTCTCGATTTTGATTCGACTTCGCCCCTCTTGGCCATGTTTAATAACGATGAACTTTTCCAACTTGCGATACAACAAAGAGTCAACTCCATAAATACCTCTTAATTGAGAAGCTTGCTTAATACGACCACCCGCTTCACGGTATTTTAACAAATTAATAATGGAGGTGCTTGAAAAACCCAACATCTGTAAACGTGAAACTTTTTCAATATTAGGATCAAAGAAGAAGACAGTATCCTTCTTTTTCGAAACATCATCCGCTGGATAGCTTACACTTTTAGCCCACAGCACAAGTTCTTCATCAACAACACTATTATAGTCGGATTGATAAACGAACAAGTACAACAATAGCAATAACAGGAGAAGAAGCAATCCAAATATTCCTAACTGCTCTCGCCTGGATAATGTTAATAGGTCTTGCCACATTACCTAAATCATTATTTCTAACCTAATAAACCAACCGAATATAAGAAAACAATAGCAATGGCAACCGGAGCCAAGAAGCGAATTATAAAATAGATACTCTTGAAAAGTTTGATTTTTATAGTGCCATTATTGGATAACTCGTTATAAAACTCACTTTGCTTCATAACCCAACCTGTAAAGATAGCGATAAGCATACCTCCTATCGGCAACAAAAAGTTTGAAGATACATGATCCATTGTATCGAAGATATTTCGTCCAAAAAACGAAACATCCTTCAACACACTGTTTGATAAAGAGCAAGCCACACCTAAAGCAGTAATACTAACAGCTGTAATAATAGTTGCTTTTAAGCGATTAATCTTCAACTCTTCGGTAAAGTAGGCTACCGCCACCTCTAGCAAGGAGATACTTGAGGTTAGGGCTGCTACAGCAAACAAGACAAAAAATGCAAGAGTCCAAATATACCCACCAGCCATTTTCTGGAAGATACTAGGCAACACCGAGAAAACCAGACCTGGCCCTTCTGTTGGAGGTACATTAAAATAAAATACTGCTGGGAAAATAGCAACACCTGCTAATACGGCAATTAAAGTATCTAAAAATGCCACTTCAATCGCGGTTTTTTTAAGGTTGTTATCCTTTTTAATATATGATCCATAGGTTATAATTGTACCCATACCCAAGCTTAAAGAGAAAAAGGCTTGACCTAAAGCATCCAGCACCACATCTATATCAATTTTAGAGAAATCTGGTTTAAATAGAAATTTTAATCCATCATAGGAATGTCCAATAACTTCGCCAGATTCACTTATATTAGCTCCTAAAGAAACAGAACGAATACCGATAACAACTATCAATAAAAATAAAATGGGCATGAGTAGTTTAGTTATCTTCTCAATACCATTTTTAATACCACCAATAACTACTAACGCTGTTAAGGTCATAAAGCCCACCTGCCAAAATACTGGACGTATAGGATTTGATATAAATTCGTTAAAACCTTTAGACAACTGTTCGGGATTCTGGCCTTTAAAGGCATTAATTACAGCCAGATAAATATACTCAAGCGTCCAACCAGACACTACACCGTAGAACGATAGAATCATAAAAGCTGCAGCAACACCCATTACTCCCGTAAAAAACCAAGGTGTTTTTGGTGCTAGAGATTTAAAAGCTCCAACCGCATTGGCGTTGGTTTTACGACCGATAACAAACTCCGACATCATAACTGGCAAGCCAATTAAAATTACAAATACAAAGTACAGCAACAAAAATGCTCCACCTCCATTTTGACCTGCTTCATAGGGAAACTTCCAAATATTTCCCAATCCTACAGCTGACCCAGCTGCCGCAGCAATAACACCAAATTTACTTGAAAATCCATCTCTAGGTTTAGAACTCATAACTTTACGATTAGTAGTAGACCAAATTATAAAAAAAGAGGCACAATGTACAATACATGTGCCTCTTAATTTACAATAAGTTTATACTAATATTACAAACGATCGATGCAATTAAGATCTTCGAATGCAACTTTTAAGCGATCAACAAGTGTTACCTGACCTGCACGCAACCAAACACGTGGATCATAAAATTTCTTGTTTGGCTTATCATCTCCTTCAGGGTTACCAATCTGACCTTGTAGGTACTCACGGTTTTTAGCTTCGAAAGCACGAACACCATCCCAAGTAGCCCACTGAGTATCTGTATCGATGTTCATTTTGATAACACCATAACCAATCGCCTCACGAATTTCTTCTAATGAAGAACCAGAACCACCGTGGAAAACAAAGTTTACAGGCTTATCAGCTGTTTTGTGCTTTTCCTGAATATACTTTTGTGAAGCATCAAGGATTGACGGCTTCAAAACAACATTACCTGGCTTGTAAACACCGTGAACATTACCGAAAGAAGCAGCAATAGTAAAGTTTGGAGAAACTTCTAATAATTGCTCATAAGCATAATTTACTTCTTCTGGCTGAGTATATAATAATGAGTTGTCAACATCTGAGTTATCAACACCATCTTCTTCACCACCAGTGATACCTAATTCAATCTCTAAAGTCATGCCCATTTTATTCATGCGCACTAAATACTCTTTGCAGATTGCAATATTCTCTTCCAATGGCTCTTCTGAAAGATCAAGCATATGAGAGCTGAATAAAGGCTTACCTGTCTCAGCAAAATGCTTCTCACTTGCATCTAACAATCCGTCGATCCAAGGTAATAATTTTTTTGCAGCGTGGTCGGTATGCAAAACAACAGGTACTCCATAAGCTTCTGCTAAAGTGTGAACATGTTTAGCAGCCGCTACAGCTCCTAAAACCTGAGCCTCTTGTCCATCTAACTTAAGTCCTTTTCCTGCGTAAAATGCAGCACCTCCGTTAGATAACTGAATCATTACAGGAGAGTTAACAGCTTTAGCTGCTTCTAAGATACCATTAACTGAATCTGTTCCAACAACGTTGACAGCAGGCATTGCAAAACCTTCTTCTTTTGCTACCGCTAAAAGTTTGTTCAAGTCATCACCAGTAACAACACCAGGTTTTACAACATCTAATACTCGCTTCATAGCTTTTAATTTATAGTTCGAAATAATATGCTTTTAAAAAACTGTACGAAATTAGTGAAAATCATCGAAAATAAATTACATTTTTTTACCTGCTAACATCTAATCACTTACATTTAAGAATGTTTCACTGTATCAATTTGTAAATGCAGAACATGACAAAAATCACTTATTAATTTGTTTGTCAACACCTTTGATAGCTCAAACACTCTTTTAAAAGCACAATAACTGCTCTGTTCCACCCCTACGAGATAAATATTAAAGGGTGCTTTTTTTGAAATATTAATAGAAGTTTAACGAATGTTTACATATTCATTTTAGAACGGATATCCGATGGCAAAATTAAAAGCCATATCATTCCACTTTATGGGTTGAACACCCAACACCCACCTATTTCCCTCTGGCAATATAGGATCCCGGGCCTTTATTCCCATATCAAGTCGAAACACAAAATAACTAAAATCAAGCCTTGCTCCAGTTCCAACACCCACAGCTATTTGCTTGTAGAACTTATTAAATTCAAACAAGCCTTTTAAATCAATGTCTTCATCACCAGACGAACGAATCGTCCATATATTACCAATATCCACAAAAAAGGCTCCTTCAAGCAACCAAAATAACTTAAATCGGTATTCAGCATTTGCTTCGAGCTTTATATCGGCTGTTTGGTTATAGTATTCTAATTGCGTCTCCTCATAGGAACCTGGCCCTAGGCCACGCACAGGCCAAGCTCTTATACTATTAGCCCCTCCAGAAAAATATCGACGTTCAAAAGGCATTACCGTAAGGTTACCATAAGGATAACCTGCCCCCATAAATATTCGATAAGCAAAAGCGTTAATCGGGTTTACTTTAATGTGATAGCGCCAATCAATATCAGCCTTAATATATTGAGCATAACGAATACCAAACACTTCGTTATACTCTTTACTCCTATTTTCCTGTACTAAAGAACTTAAACCGTCAATTAAATTACCGGCTGACTGTATATTAGCCTGAAAAAAATGATAATTCTTATTTCCGGCCACACTTTGCTCATTATAAGTATAGGAATAGGATGTACTGCTGATTAAGTGATCCTCATAACTATACTTTAAGAAAGTTGGTTCAATTTGTTTTTGAAATTCGGGGTCAATATAAGGCACATTAACAACGCTAAAATCGATGGGGGCCAAATAATGCGACACCAAAGCAGACGATTTCCATGAGTATCCAATACGGCCACTTGCAATTGTTCTCGTATAATCGGGGCGCCTCTGATAATTATATGCCAGGGTAAAATTGGTGCGAGGATTGTATCGCTTCCTAAAATTCTCAATTTTAAAAGGAACCATAAATTTCGGTATGGTTAAAGTGGCATCTGCACCTGCCTCTAAAGTTTGAAAATTTTCATTACTTCTGCTCCTTTGACTCTCTCCAGCAAGACGAAAGCCCATATTAAACACCTCTCCACCTCGCATAAAATTCTTATGCTTGTATTTAAAACTACCTGCTGCCCCAAGGTTACCAGAGGAATTAGTCCCTTCAACATCAACCGTATAGCTTTGTAATTTTGAAGATGATAATTGAATAAAACACTCCAACTGCCCTTCTTCTTGATCATTAACAGCATCCACCACTTCTTTAAAACGAATATTTACAAAGCGGAACAACTGCAATTCAGACAATAAGCGCTGGGTTTTATCCACCAAGTCCTGGTTATAATAATCACCTGGAAATATGTAATTGGAGTTAATTAACACATCAGCCCTAAAATCCAGATTAGTACCATACAACAATTTACAGCCTTCATACTCCACACTTTCGAAACTATTTAGGTAGTCACTCCCGCCATCGAGTGCCTTTTGCGGCTCGTATCCTACCAAAAAGTATACATCTTTAATTTTAAATTTACGATGGTTAATGATGGAGTCATTTTTCCCTTGCAATACAATACGATCCTTCATCACAATAAGCGAATCATTAACAGTGTAATTGCCCAAGGCACTGTCGGCAAGAAAGTACACGAACTCTTTCCGAAACGCATAGTACCCCTTATTTCGCATTGCACGTGTAATTCTACTTCTCTCCTTATCATGAAGTTCGGCATCAAAAGGCGCACCGCTTTTCAACAAAGCATTGGTGGTGTCTTTTAAAACATAATTTCTTATAGAATCATCATCCACACGATACGATAAATTACCAATATGATAGCGTTCCCCAGCTTGAATAGAATAGCGCACTTTTGCTTTTTTGTTCTTTTTATAAAGAACTGTATCTGTTACTACAGCATTATAATACCCCTTGTTATTTAAAAACAAGCGCATTTGCTCGTTGGATTTTTGTTTTAACAAACCATCGTATAAAACAGGCTCCTCGCCAATGCGTCGTAACCACTGATTAAAACCTTTAGCAGCATCTCTACCTGAAAGATTATATAATCCAAGATGAAAACGCCAAAAACCAAGAATTTTACCATTTTCCTTCTGACGCACATAATACTTCAATTCCTCCTTGGAGATATCTTTGGCTTCGCTCTCTATTTCGATTTTATTTAGCAAGTAAGCATTATCAGGAACGTACTTAGTTGAGCGACATCCGAACATGCCGATGATAAGTACCACCCCAACTAGTAATATAAACTTGTTCCCCATAATACTGATAAACGCTCTTGTAGAAAGAAAAACCTTAGAAATATGTCTTTCAATTTTGCCCTAAAGATATTTAATTCGCTTGATATGATATAACTTTGCGCAAGATAAACTCATTCATTACAGTTAAAGATTCAGTTTGTATGCTAAGTAAAAACAAACAAAAGTTCATTGCGTCATTAAACCGAAAAAAAATACGCGAGCAGCAAGGCGTTTTTATTGCTGAGGGGCACAAGCTAGTAATTGACTTAATGGGCTCAAATTGCAAACTCTTAACTTTAATCACCACCGAAGAATGGTTATCTGAACACCATCAAAACATCCAGAAAAACACAGAAATCATAACATGCCCACTTTCTGATATTAAGAAAATTACAACACTAAAAAGTCCTCCATCTGTCATTGCTATTTTCGAACAGAATAAGGCTCTTCTTAATATAGATGAATTGAACAGTCAGCTTTGTTTATTTTTAGATGAAGTACAAGACCCTGGCAATTTAGGAACCATCATCCGATTGGCGGATTGGTTTGGTATCGAACACGTTATCTGCACAAAAACATGTGCCGATATCTATAACCCTAAAACAATACAAGCAACAATGGGTGCCATTGGGCGAGTAAAAACACACTACGTGGATACCCAAACCTTTTTTGAAGACTACACACAATTAGGCCTCCCTATTTATGGCACCTTTCTGGATGGCAACAACATTTATCAAGAAAAATTAAGCAAAAACGGATTAATAGTAATGGGCAACGAAGGCCAAGGCATTAGCCCAAGCGTTGAAAAATTCATCAACCAGAAACTATACATCCCGTCATACCCTAGCGATGTAATTAGTTCCGAATCGTTAAATGTATCTGTGGCCACGGCTATTACCTGCGCCGAGTTCAGGCGTCAGTTTCAATAACTACTGAAGGCTTTTACCAGTTATAAATTCCCAGGTTTTTTCCGCACACTTTTCACCATCAATAGCTGATGATGCAATTCCTCCTGCATAGCCAGCTCCTTCACCACATGGATACAAACCTTTTATTTGTAAATGCTGAAACGAAGCTCTATCCCTTGGAATACGCACAGGAGATGAAGTACGACTCTCAACCCCAACCACCAAGGCCTCGTTTGTTACAAAACCATGTGCACGACGATCGAAATAATCGAGACCTTTTCTTAAACGCATTCCAATGTTCTCGGGTAACCAAAAATGCAATGGCGATGCAACTAAACCTGGAACATACGAGCACTCAGGCAAATCGAAGGACAATTGTCCGTCCACAAAATCGGCTAAGGACTGAGCAGGAGCAACCACTCCTCTACCTCCATTAACAAAAGCCAGCCGTTCAATTTCCATTTGATACTCCAAGCCACCCAAAACACCTTTATTCTGGAACTCTCCAATATCTTCGGGACGAACCTCAACTACCATTCCTGAATTAGCCCAAGGCGAATTTCTTTTGGATGGCGACATGCCATTCACAACCATCTCGTCTTTTCCCGTCATAGCTGGAACAATAAAACCACCAGGGCACATACAAAATGAATAAACCCCTCTTTCTTCAATTTGACAAGACAAACTATAAGTAGCTGCAGGTAAGTAATCTCCTCTTCCTTTTGGAGAGTGGTACTGAATCTGATCAATTAGTTCTTGTGGATGCTCAACCCGCACCCCCATGGCCCATGTTTTAGCCTCCAGCAATACTTTTTTATCATCCAACATGTAATAGATATCACGCGCCGAATGACCAGTTGCCAATATAACGGACTGCGCCATTATTTTTTCACCAGAATGAAGTACAACACCTTTTACATGTTCATCTTCTATGATTAAATCGCTAACCTTGGTATCGAAATGCACTTCTCCGCCAGCATCAATAATTGATTGACGCATGGCTTTGATCACTTCGGGTAATTTATCGGTTCCAATATGCGGATGAGCATCAACCAGAATATCATCATTCGCTCCATGAAACTGAAATACCTCAAGAATTTTTTTAAAATCGCCTCGCTTGGTACTACGCGTATATAATTTACCATCTGAAAAAGTTCCAGCTCCGCCTTCTCCAAATGCATAATTTGACTCTTCATTAACCGATTCGTTCCGATTTAAAAGTGCCAAATCTTTTTTCCGCTCATTAACACCTTTCCCTCGCTCCAATACAATTGGACGCAATCCAAGCTCAACTAAACGAAGAGCTGCAAAGTAACCGCCAGGACCAGCCCCAACTACAATCACTTCGGGTTTGTTTTTAACATCGGGATATTCAAATGAAACTGCAACAGGCTTTGGAGGCTTAATATTAGCATAAGCCTCAATATGCAACTGTACCAGCACAATCTTTTTGCGAGCATCAATGGACCGTTTCGCCACCCTTAAGTAAGTGATTTTTTCTGGGGCTACTTTCATTTTTTTAGCCACCAGGTCCTTGACAAGCTTATCGTCAGCTGCTTCTTTGGGAGAAATTCGTAAAACTATTTCGCGTTTCATTGATACCGATAGATTAATCCACCTTTTAAAAAGATGACACAATTTGAACGCAAAAGTAATTGAATTTATTCAAAATAGAATGTCAATGAAAAAATACGGGAATTTAGCTTATCAAGTGCATTGGTATATTCCATATCTATTTCCTCACCTGTCCCTTTTGGATTTAAGACATTACTCAGACCTATTGAAGCTTTAGCCTCTACTGAAAGGCGAAAATAGGTTAAGTAAAAATCAAAACCTGCCCCAAATTCTAAGTAAGGATCCAGTGAAGTAAGCAATAACTTATCTTGCTTATTCTTAGCCAAATCGTAACGTGTATTAATTCCTCCAACCAAATATGGTTTAGAGTTATGCATTCGAAAAGCATTGTATTTCAGCAATAAGGGGAATTCTAAAAATGTAGACTTAATTTTAAATGACTCTTCTCTTCCTATAAAATCACCATTTTCATCGTAACGTATGTAGGTCATATTTCGCTGTCCGAAACTAATGCCAGGCAAAAAACGAAGGTTTAATTTACTCGTTAGTTTATAACTTGAAATAATGCCAATATTTAAACCAGGCGTTAAGTCCAGCACGTCGGCATAAAGGATTTCGCCTGTTTTAGGATCGGGGACACCAGAATTATAAACCCTAAAATCCATTGTATTGATTCCAATTAAGAAACCAAAATGCAAAGGGCGCTCATCGAAAGAACGCAAATTAGCTATACCACTATTTTTTCCCTGAGCATAAACAGCTGCAACCAGAGCCAACATAAATATGGTGAGAAGTACCTTTTTCAATGGATAATTTTTGACTTTAAGTTATAAACTGATAATGTGCTTATTTATTGCGCAGGTTTCTCGGATAAATATATAGTTGCAATACCCATTGTTTGTTTATAGCGTTTAACAGGCCTCATACCAGCTTCTACCAACTCATCGTCAAAAAGCTGACCATCAGGAAAACTCAGTACCGACTCCGGCAGGTATGTATAAGCAGCTTTATCATTTGAAATAGCTCCACCTAACCAGGGCAGGATATACCTGAAATAAAATAAATACAACTGCTTAAATGGGAAGTAGGCAGGTTTTGAAAACTCTAGAACCACCATTTTACCACCTGGCTTTAAGGTACGTGCCATGTCTGTTAAACCCTTATTTAGGTTTTCGAAATTACGAACCCCAAAAGCAACCATAACAGCATCAAAGTGATTATCGTCAAAAGGTAGGTTTTCTGAATCGGCCTCTTGAACGGATATTACATCAGAGAGTCCCCTCTTCTCTATTTTTTCTTGCGCCACTTTTAACATCTCTGTTGAGATATCAATACCAACCACCTGGCATCCTAAACGCTGGTGCGCTTGCAGAGCAAGATCGCCGGTTCCAGTTGCTACATCCAGGATTAAAGGTTTTTCTTTACTTTTTAGCAAATTAATTGCTCTCTTTCGCCAAATCTTATCTATACCTAAGGATAAAAAATGGTTTAAGAAATCGTACTTGGGTGCTATATTATTAAACATCCCGGCTACTTGCTTTTTCTTAGAGCCTTCCGATGTATATGGTTTAACCGTCATTTTGATAAATTTTCTTCAAAAATATAAAAAAAGCTAAGAGCAACAGGTGCTGATGAAATTAACATCAGAATCAATAACATTAGATTATTTGTAAACGAAAAAAGGATGCCATTTAAATAGCATCCTAGAATACATTATGTAAATCTTTTACAAATTATTTTCGATAATCGTTATCATCTGCTCAAACTCCTGATGATTATAACCTTTTGATGCATAGATAACCTTTCCTTTTTTGTCGATTACGTAGTTTCGGGGAATCGATTGAGTAGCGAATTGCCCAAAAACAGCTCGATTTTCATCGGGACAGAATGGTAAGTCAAACCCTTTACTTTTTGCAAACTCATTTAACTCCTTCATCGTATGTTCCCGCCCCACTACTAGTAAAACAAAATCATCATTCCCTTTAAATCTTTCCCAAACATCTTTTTGCAAAACAGGAAGTTCTTTTATACAAGGAGGACACCATGTTGCAAAAAAGTTAATTAAAACAAGTTTACCTCTTAAATCCTCATTCGTTACTTCCCCATCTGGAGTGATTACTCTAAAAGCAGGTGAATCATCACCAACCTTCACTTTATCAACCTGATCAGTATTTGCCCAAGCGACTAAAATTCCAGCTGAGAGAATTAATCCAATTATTGATAAGGTACGCCATGTAAATTTCATAGTTATTAAGTGTGTGTTTATACTCCTTCAACCCAAACTTCCAATTTTTGTTCAAATGCTTTTTTCAAATCCTCAATATGTCCGAATGATTCATCATCAATTCTAATATCACCTTTCGTTACGTGACCCAATATTGAGAAAGGCACCTTGCTTTTCATCATAAAGTCAACAAAATCATCTTGCTTTTCAGGCGAAACAGAAACTACTACCCTACTTTGAGACTCTCCAAAAAGGAATGCTTCTTTTCGTATTTCAGCATCTGATGTAATATCAAAACCAAACTCCAAAGGAATACTTGACTCTAACAAACTAAAGAATAGTCCACCGTTTGACACATCATGAATCGATCGAACCAATTCTTCTTTTATCATATCATAAACTGCCCCTTGCAAGTCTTGCTCTTCAGCAGCGTCATAAAACGGAGCCGCTGATTTCTTAATGTTCAAAATACTACTTGCATACTCAGAAGAGTTAACGTCGTTACGTGACTGGCCAATTAAGAATATCATATCCCCTTTATGTCGAAAAGATAAAGTACTATGGTGTTTTTTGTCATCAACCAAACCAATCATACCAATAACCGGAGTAGGCGTTATTGGCTTTAACAGTCCATTTTCTGAACGTTGGTTATGAAAACTAACATTGCCACTTACTACCGGCACCTTAAAATCTTTACAAGCCTTAGTGATACCTTTCACCGAGTCCACGAATGTTCCATATACCTTTTCGTCATATGGGTTACCAAAATTCAAGCAATCAGATACGGCCAAGGGCTTAGCTCCTGCACAAACCAAGTTACGTGCAGCTTCTGCTACTGCGATTTGGGCTCCAATAAAAGCATCTGACTTCATGTAACGTGAGTTACAATCCATAGTGGCAGCAATTGACTTATCGGAATCTTCCACATTAATAAAAGCTGCATCCGAGGGAAAATCAAAATTATCACCCTCTGTTCCATTGGGTTTATTAAACTTATCTGTTAACCAACTTTTAGAAGTAACATTTAAGTTCGACAACATTGCCTTAACTACGTCAGGATAATGATCTGGCTCATCATAAATATCTAAATTAATTTCTGGTGACTTTTCCTTATTTAAGGCATAATCACGATCATAAACAGGCGATTCTGATCCTAACATGCCAATATCAACAGGCAACTCAGCAACCTCTTCCTGATTATAAGTACAAACAATACGATTATCGTTACTCACATTTCCAATTACAGAAACCGCTACTTGTAAGCGCTCCAACACCTCACGAGCAGAATCTAAATCGCTAGGTTTAATACAAATTAAAACACGTCCCCATGTTTGAGATAACAGTAAATCTTTAACCTCTAAACCCTTTTGTCGTTCAGGGATTTTATCAACATTAAGTTGCATACCTGACTTACCACGAGCCGCCATTTCCAAAGCAGCACCAGCTACCCCCTGCGTACCAATCGACTGAATACCTATGATCTCTATTTTATCTGATAACTGAGAGATAGCTTCTTGTAATTCCTTTTCAATTGATACATCCATCATTTGTTCAATAGACACAGGTGGTGTATCTATTTCGGCAAGTATATCGGTTTCAAAAACATCGGTATCGACTCCATCCTTACCTGTTCTGGAGCCAACTATTAACACCAAATTACCATCTCCCTGAGCCACACCTCTTAATAGTTTATCTTTAGGCACTATTCCAATAGCCATATTATTTACTATTGGTGTAGTGTTGTATCCTCGCGAGAAAAATGTTTCGCCTCCAAGAATTGGCACATCAAAACCTCTTTCAAATTCACAAATACCCTCTGCCACCTCTTCAAACAACCACCTAGCAGTATCCCTTTTACCATCGCCAAAACGTAAGGAACTTAGAAAAGCTGATGGCTTGGCTCCCATTGAAAACACATCGCGCATCACTACCCTCAAACCAGTTAAAGCACCTAATCGGGGCTGAATAGCACACGGACTATTGTGTGATTCAACTTTAAAAACACAAGCCTTTCCATCACCCAAATCTACAACTCCAGCATTATCATCTCCAGCTGCAACAATTACATCGTCTCCTTGCATCGGCAGAGTTGACAACCATTTAATTGAATTTTTATAGGATGCATGTTCAGACCAAAGTCGTGAAAACAATTCTAACTCCAAAGCATTAGGATTGCGCTTCAACAGTACCTTTATCTTATCAAATTCTTCAGAAGTCAAATCTAACTTCTCGGCCTCTTCTAATGTAGTTATTGTAGTGCTCATAATTCAGCATTTTAGAATTGTTCTTTCTATCAGAAACAATTTAATATACATTTGTGATGCATTGGATAAAGTAGGTTATCAATGTTGAAAGTATAAAAAATTACCCAATTACCAAACGGAAAAAAGCATTTAAACGAGACAGTTGAGATATGTTATAGTTTTTTACACGAATCATCAATTTGCATTGATCAACGACATAAACAGACATTGTGATGAAACGAGCCATAAGGATTGCTTCACACACAGGAGCGTGATTATTTTGGCGAGTTCCATGTGGCAATAAAAAACAAAATTTAAACACATGAAACGACCATGTAAATTTAGCATCTAATTTTTCACACAGGGGAATGATAAAATTTACTTGAGAGTTCCATATGGCAAATGAAAGAAAATTATAATCATATGAAACATCCATGGCAAGTAAATTTGACACACAGGGGGATGATTATTGGTGGGAATTCGGAACTTAGTGAATAAAAGAAGGCATGGCTAGGACAAGTAACAACATAGAGTTTGAGCAGGTCATTGAAC
>NZ_VKDE01000035.1 GCF_007097485.1 Carboxylicivirga sp. M1479
AGTAGTTAAGGAAGAGGATGAAAAAGTATTGCCAAATGTCCATCGTATAGCTTCGTTGCTTAAAAGATGGTTACTAGGAACACATCAAAGCTATTTGAATAAAAATAAGCTGGGTTATTATTTGGATGAATATGTATTCAGGTACAATAGAAGAACCTCTAAAAGCAGAGGCTTGCTATTTATGCGACTACTTGAGCAGGCTGTTATTACAGAACCTGTGACATACGATAAAATTATAAAAGAAAATCACGGGTGTTGATGAGATACCCCATTAAATTATATTCATAATGTTTCAACTGATGTTAGTAAAATTGCCTATTAATAATTGAATCTCACCTATGGAATTAAAGGCAAGAGTGGTGATCTCGTTGTGATAAGTATTTCAAGTGGTCATCTCGTTTTGCAAAGTGCACTTGAAAGTTGGCAAAATGTACTTGAAGGCAAGAAAAATGCACTTGAAAGATGGATTAGTGCACTTGAAAGACGACATAGAGTATCGCATAGGCAGATTTGTGTACCGCATAGGCAGTAATGTGCACTTGAAAGGGAACAGAGCCTACTTGAAAGACAGCAAAGCCTACCTGAAAGACAGCAATACGCACTTGAAGGCAAGAAACATGCACTTGAACACGCGATGTGTTCACTTCAATGGAGGAAAAATCTACCTGAAGTGAATTTTTGAGCACTTGTAAGAAAAACTATTGCTAAAGACTTTCAGCAGCTTCTTTATCCAATAGCCAAGTGGCCTTGTTCATATTTACTAAAGCCGCTGGATACTGTTGATAATTATTTTTTTTATTAAAAATCTCATCCACCTTTTCGGCTTTGTTAGCACCCGTTACTAAAAAAATGATCTCTTTACTGTTATTTATGACTTTGCCCGTAAGGCTCACTCGTACCTGCCCAGTTTCGGGGTGTTGTGCGAGCTCGCAAATGTTGTTACTATCCCACAACTTTATTTGATGTGGAAAGATGGATGCTGTATGTCCATCATCACCCATGCCTAGTAGCATAATGTCAAACTGGGGTATGTGGTTGACATGCGGCACATTGTCGTTTATTGTTGCGCTGTATGCTTTAACAGCTTCTTGTGGGTCAAGCTCACCCTTTACCCTAAATATATTGATGGCTCTTGTTTTAACATGATCAAATAAGTGCTCACGGGTCATGCCAAAGTTGCTCTCTGGATTGGTTGGAAGAACGCATCGTTCATCGCCCCAGAAGAAGCGAATTTTTGTCCAATCAATTGATTTTTCAAAATCTCGTGCCAACACTTCAAAAATGACTTTGGGCGTACTTCCTCCTGAAAGAGCTATGTTTAAATCGGGTTTTTCTTTTGTTTTGTTTAGTAAATACTCACCAAAATAAGTGGCTAATTCTTGTTTTGAATCAAATATCTTATGCATGATGTTTTAGTTTGTGTCAGGAATAGTTTTGCGGTATTTTGCAAGTGCAGATCCTGAAGTTTTACAATTCACAGTAATTACCGTCGTTAGCCAGGTTTTTACAAGGATAACGCCAGGTTATGTCATCTTCATCAATTAGATCGTCTGATACATCAGGGCCCCATGTTCCAGCCGGATAGCCATGCACTGGTATGCTTTCATCGTTTTTCCAGGCATTTAGTATTGGATCAACAAATTTCCACGCGGCCTCTACGGCATCGCCACGGTGGTATAACGTGCCATCGCCCAACATGCAATCTAATAACAATCGTTCATAGGCGCTCGGAAGATAGGTGTCTGATAAATCGCTGTAATGGAAGTCCATGTTCACATTCTGCACTTTAAAACCTGCACCTGGTACCTTCATGCCAAACTTCATCAACACACCTTCGTCGGGCTGAATACGAATGACCAGCTGGTTGTAATTTTTGCAGATGGATTCGTCATCGGCAAACAAATGATGCGGAGTTGCTTTAAAGTGAATAACGATTTCGGTTACTCGCGTTGGTAGCATTTTACCACTTCGGATGTAAAATGGTACATCGGCCCATCGCCAATTATCGATAAAAAGTTTAATGGCGGCAAATGTCTCAGTTCGAGAGTTATCGGCCACGCCTTCTTCATCGCGATACCCTTTTACGTGTTGACCTTTAATTTTTGACGCCGTGTATTGTCCGCGGATGGCGTATTTCGATACATCATCTTCTTTTATCGGACGTAAAGAATGAAATACTTTGGCAATTTCGTTACGTATATTCGTTGAGTCAATGAGAGCAGGCGGCTCCATAGCCACCAATCCAACCAAGAGCAATAAATGATTTTGAATCATATCGCGCATGGCACCAGAGCCTTCGTAATAACCACCTCTGTTACCTACACCAATGTTTTCAGCGCCGGTAATTTCTACATGATGAATGTAATTACGATTCCATAGCGGTTCAAAAATACCATTGGAAAAGCGTGTGACCAATAGGTTCTGAACTGTTTCTTTACCCAAATAATGGTCGATTCGATAAATCTGATCTTCCTTAAAATATTGTAGTAGTTCTTTGTTAAGCTTTTTAGCAGTTTTAAGATCGTAGCCAAATGGTTTTTCAACTATTAACCGTTTAAACCCGCTTGTTTCATCACTTAAGCCTTGCTCAGATAATTGTGCTGGTATAATGTTGTACATGCTCGGCGGCGTGGCCATGTAATAAATGAAATTACTGCCTGTTTTATACCGTTCATCTAATTCGCGCAGCTTCCCTTTTAGTAGGCAGTACTCATCCGGATCTTTGGTGTCAAATGAGAAGTAATGTAGTTTCTCAAGGTATTGATCAAGCTTTTTCTGGTTATCCGGTTTGTTGAGGGCAAATTGTTCGATACCCAATTTCATTTTCTCTCTAAACGCAACATCACTCAGGTCTGTTCTTCCTAAACCCAGAATGGCAAAGTTTTCTGGTAATAATCCCTGATCGAAAAGATCAAAAACAGCAGGAACCAATTTGCGATAGGTTAAATCGCCTGAGGCGCCGAATATTACTAGTATATGGTTTTTAGCTTGATTCATTTTTTTGAAATTTTTACAACCTGAGTTCGATTTATATTTAAAACTCGGGTTTATAAGTCAAGGTGCCGTAGTATTAAAGCAATACTAATACACACAGCAAAATAAACATGCCGTAATGATTTTAACAAGTGCAGGCTTGTTATTGTTTGCTCAAAAAAAGAACGCATCTCTATGTGCTATAAGCAGAGTGAGATGTGTTCTTAATTTTTTCATTGGGTTATCCACCCAAACCGGACTTCATTTTTTGTCATGACACAAAAAACGAAGCAAAAAAAGTCTAGGCTACACCCTTCTCACTCAAAAAAACAAGGATTTCATGACTGAAATTGTTTTAAACTCATCCTTTTCGTACCTCAAAAGGATTCAAACAGAAAACAATTTTTAACCGTCATTTCAAACCTGTTTTTTGGTTCACAGGCTGAGGCCAGTCCTAGCCAAGTATTCTTATATCTTAATTAAAATTGATTAGAATATAATTAATCATTGATGTTGATACCGACTCTAAATCCCCATCGTGCGTAATTACCATCTTCAAAACCGACAAATACACCTGCGCTGCCTATCAGGAATATTTGATTCATGCTGTAACCTACCTCGGCATAGTTTTTATAGTTTGGTTGAGTGAGATAGCTGGTATAAAGGTTTTCTGTCCACAAGCGATTACTCAGACCCGGTAAGAATTTAAGCAATAGGTAAGAGGCGGTGTAAGATACATGCGCTTTGGCATACCATTCGTTGGTGCTGTATCTGTAATCATCTAATAACATAAAGGCATTGTTCCAGCTTTTGAAATTAACTGGTATTTCTGATGTGTTGAAATGCTGGAAACGCGAGAAGTGCATTTGATCATTCCGCGAGAAATATCCTGCACCCACTTGCCAGTTAAAAGCATTAAAAATTCCCCATTCTCGTTTCTGCGAAATATCGCCACAGATGAGTTCATAATCTGAATCGCTTTCGAAAACACCGTTTAGGCCTCTGACATAATTTACCCTAAACGTTGGGTATTTTGAGCCATACATTATTTTACGCCCTTTATACATGCGGTAGCGTCTGCGAGGAGTATAGCTAATATCAATGGATGTAAACAGGTCGCTTTGATCCATTAAGTGTTCGGGGCCTACCTGATCATTGGGCGGAATATTATCAACATAGGGTGTGTCTTGCTCCAGAATTGACCAATTGGTATTGTTGTCGAGTTGTTCGTACTGACTGTATGATGCTGCCAATTTAATGCGCATGCCGTGTATGAGGTCAAAAGAACCATTGGCGGCCACATAATCCTTTTGGTAAAGCTTCATATAATGTTCTTTAAAAAACAAGGCAGAGAACATGTTTAAGGTTCGGTCAATACCGTATCGACTATTGAAATCGCGACTCAGTTGTCCGCCATACAGACCAATGTTGGCTCTTTTTAAAGGTGCAAAAGTGTAAGTTGCTTTGGCATCCCACATCACTTTTTCTCGTGCAAAAGCATAAGCTACCATTGGTTCAAAACGAAAGGAATGTACCGAATCAATTTTGTGGCGTATCGTGAATTTTTGCTGATAACTCCATCCGTCAACAGCATTAAAATCAACTTGACTAAGGCCAATTAAACCATGGTAAGTAATTCGTGTAGATGAGTCGTTGGCATAAAAGGTATGCCCCGATAGAAAACCACCTGAAATTTTACTAAAGGCCGACTGCTTTTTCTTTTTTGTTGAGGTGGTATCGCTTTTTATTTCGGCCAGCTTAATGGAGTCTTTGACTTCAAAACTGCGCAATTCATCACTGGTCAGCGGAATTGGTCGGATGGTTTCCCAATAGGATGAGTCTTTGCTGACTGTATCTTTTTTGTGCGTAATTTTATATGTGTCTTTTATTTCCAAAGGCTCTTCTTCCTGTTCATTTTTTCTGGATTCCTTTTCAATTAAACGCGATAGCCTGATCATATCTCGGTTTGATAGCTCTTCTTTGGCAAGGAGCTCCTCCATCTTTTTTTGTTGACGCGACTGTTCGGCTTGTTCTTGTGCTAGGGTTTCTGCTGCTTCTTTGGCAGCATCCTCGGCCGCGTATTGCTTCATTAAAGTATTGGGTACTGGTAACGAAGTATTGAGTTTAATGTCGGAGTATTTAACGGAGCCTGCATATCGAAAGTCGGCTTTAACCCCCATGATTGATGCCTTTAATATGAAGCGATGACTGATAGGGAGCCAAGAGCGTTCTTTAACAGGGGCATAAACCTGCTTGATGTTTAGTTCGCCATAAAAGGCATCGTTGGTAACATCAATAGAGTGGATGTTCCAAAGGTTATCTACAATGTAGATGTATCCGCTGTAGCTTTGTTGGCTTTTTCGCTTTGGTACCACCTTAATTTTATTAACCGCAACATCTCCCTCGTAGAAGAAGCCCTCGTATACAAATTTATAATGCGAAAAAGCATTGGGGGCCAGTGGCGAAATAGCCATGTCTTGCGTTGGTTCGTAAAAACTATAGGTAATGTAGCCAATTACATTATCATCATTGGTATCCGGAAAAGTAGAACGTGATGAGAGTACAGTATGGTTGTAAATATCAGGTGCTGTAAACTCAATTTCATTCATCGACTCCAGAGTGTATGTTTCGCCCACCTTAATGTCAGGTGCTTCCTCATCCTTTTCCATCATTTTTTGAAAAAGCTTAGGAATTTTCTTCATAAGCAAGCTTCCCTTAAGGTATACTTCAGCTTTGTATTGTTCTGTCTGCCGCTGGTAGTAGGGAGCTAAACTAATGGCTTTTCGCATTATAGGATAAGCAGGATCTTCGCCACCCGAATACACACGTACCTCTTTAATGCGATACTCTTGCTTTTTGAGCACAATGTTATTGGTAATGAATTCGTCATTCACATCAACGGTAATTTCGGTCTTTTGAAACCCCAGGCCTTGAAAAACGATGGTGTATTGGCCTTTTTCCAGTAGAATTTCATATTCGCCCAAGTCGTTTGTGGTGGTGCCTGATGTGGTTTCTTTAAGGTAAATAGTTGCGAATGGAACAGAATTGCCCTCGCTGTCACTAACAATGCCTTTAATACCTTGAGAAAAAGTGAGTATGGGCATAAGTGAAATCAACCCAGTCAGTAGTAATTTTTGGATTAACATAGCGTTAAGATGTTGGTTTAGTTAGTGTAAATATAGTTATTCTATTGAATATTTAATGCGACGATACGGTAACGCATTCCACAATTCAATGTAGGGCGAATAAGCAACTATAATAGTTACACGTTTTTCAACAAAAAACACTTGAACGCTTAAAATTTCAAGCTGAATGAGTTGTTAATTGTGTAGAACAAAGGATCAACATCGGGTGGTACCAAATTATCGTAATCAAAGCGCAGGTATAGAGCAAATGAAAACTTTTTGGTGATTTTTATGCCTAAGCGTGTTTCACTCCAAATACGAAAATCAGCAGGGTCTGAATAATCTGGCTCGTAATAGGTGCTGTGGGCTAAAGAGGCATTGGGTGAAATTTGCCAATCGGTTGACAACATGGAGCTAAACTTAACCAAGCTTTTTCTACGTTCGTACGTGCTTGTCTCAAATAATTCGTTGAGGTAGATGGTATAGGCCACCAAAAAGAGTGAAAACTTCTCTTTGTCAGCAATGTTAAAGCGAGGGCCTCCACCTAGTATGTGGCGGTGCTTTAATTGTTTTACTCTGTTGTAATGATATTGATAAAAGGCTTCTGCAATAATTATTTTATCGGGCACCCAGTAGTTGTACTTAAACATCATGCCTCCATTATTAACATTACTCTCGTTATCAACCTTGCTATAACCAACCTCCGACGAAAAAAGGTAGGTGTTGTCGTTATCGTTATACTGCAGTTTAAAGCGCGACATGATTTGAATCATATCGGTAGTCGTATGTACAAAGTTAAGTCCTAGGTTAACATCGCCCTGGAAACCCTTGTTAGGGTTTTTTGTTCGTCTTTTATCAATGCTAACAATTTGTGCAATTGAAGAAAAACTAACGAGTAGAAATAATATTAATGTAAAAAATCCCTTGTGCATAAGCTGGACAAATATGCCACAAAAATACGCTTTCCATTGAGATGTGAAAACATGTATTCAAAACAGCAACTTTCATCAGCTAAAAAACTGCTTAAAATCATGAAATTTGTATTGATTAATAATCTAAATTTGCGGATATAAAAGAATTATTTGAAACACAT
Organism: Carboxylicivirga sp. M1479; assembly: GCF_007097485.1. Lineage (GTDB taxonomy): Bacteria > Bacteroidota > Bacteroidia > Bacteroidales > Marinilabiliaceae > Carboxylicivirga. The sequence goes on from NZ_VKDE01000035.1 coordinate 7,192, forward strand.
TAAAAAGTATTACAATGCCTAATATTTCTGATAGAGGACAACAGATGCCGGCATCGCCAATTCGTAAGCTGGTGCCATTTGCCGAAGAGGCGAAAGCAAGAGGAACAAAGGTGTATCATTTAAATATTGGTCAGCCCGATATTAAAACACCTGAGGTGGCTTTAGATGCTATACGCAACATTGACCTTAAAGTGGTTGAGTACAGTCATTCTGCTGGTATCGTAAGCTATCGTCAGAAACTGGCTAAGATGTACCAGAGCATTAATATTAATGTGGATGAGAATGAGATAATGGTAACTGCAGGTGGTTCAGAGGCCATTACTTTTGCCTTTTTAACTTGTTTAAATCCTGGTGATGAGGTGATTATTCCTGAGCCATTCTATGCTAATTACAATGGTTTTGCCGTGTCGGCAGGGGTTGAGGTTAAGCCTATTCGCTCAAGCATTGAAGATGGTTTTGCTTTACCTGCTATCGAAGAGTTTGAGAAAATGATTACTCCTAATACCAAGGCAATTGTAATCTGTAACCCTAATAACCCAACTGGTTATTTATACTCTCAAGATGAGATGGATCAGTTAAAGCAAATTGTGAAGAAGCATGAGCTTTATTTGTTTTCTGATGAGGTGTATCGTGAGTTTTGTTACGATGGAGAGAAGCATATATCAGCCATGCACCTGGATGGAATTGAGAATAACGTAGTAATGTTTGATTCGGTTTCTAAAAGATACAGTGAGTGTGGTGTTCGTATTGGGGCTTTGGTAACTAAAAATAAATCCATTATTGATACGGCAATGAAATTTGCTCAGGCACGTTTAAGCCCTCCTGGTTTTGGTCAGATTGCTGCCGAGGCATCATTGGATACGCCTAAAGAGTATTTTGATGAGGTGTACAACGAGTACATCGATCGTCGTAATTTCCTTGTGGAGGGATTAAACAAGATTGAAGGTGTTTATTCTCCAATGCCTAAAGGTGCTTTTTACACAGTTGCCAAATTACCAATTGATGATTCAGATAAATTCTGTCAGTGGATTTTGAGTGATTTTAATCATAATGGTCAAACGGTAATGATGGCGCCAGCTTCAGGTTTTTACAGTACTCCGGGAGCAGGTAAAAACGAAGTACGCATTGCATACGTTCTAAATAAAGAGGACTTAGGAAATGCCATTGAAACACTAGAGGCTGCACTTAAAGTGTACCCTGGTCGCACAAAATAAAAGTTAGTGTTATATAACGAAAAGCAGGAGAGTATTCTCCTGCTTTTTATTTATTCAACGGGTGTTGTTGGTTATTTAACCATGGCACCCGTTGACTATTTATAGGCTTAGCCCTTATTCTTTCTCTTCTTTTTCTACCTTTGTATAAAACCATACACATTGAATTTCGAACTATTTATAGCCAAAAAAATTGCTTCAGGGGGTCTAACAGGCAAACGTCTTGCAGGTCCGGTAATTAAAGTTGCCACACTTGGTATCGTATTAGGTGTAGTCGTAATGATTTTGTCTTTGGCTGTAGGTTTTGGGTTTAAAGGGGAAATTCGTAAAAAAATAAGTGGGTTTGCATCGCATATTCAGGTGGTTAGTTATGATTATAACTATTCGCCCGAAACCAATCCGATTACAGCCAATGCAACATTGGAAGAGCAAATTAATGAAGTAGATGGAGTTTCCTATATCCAAAGGTTTGCAACCAAGCCAGGCATCATAAAAGCCAATGAAGCTATACAGGGTATAGTACTCAAAGGAGTGGGGCAGGAGTATAATTGGGATTTTATTCAGTCCATTTTAGTCGATGGACGACTGCCTTCGTTCAGTGATACTCTTCGTTTAGGTGAGATTTTAATATCAGAAGAAATAGCAAAGCTTCTGGCCTTGCAAGTTGGAGATAAGATGCGCATGTATTTTATGGATGACAGACCCTTGCTAAGACGCTTTACGATAGCAGGTATTTATAACTCACACTTTCCTGAGTATGATAAATTATATGCTTTTGTTGATATAAAGCACATTCAGAAATTGAATGGATGGAATGAAGAGCAAGTATCGGGTTATGAAATTGGCGTGAATGATTTTAGCCAAATGCATTTGGTCAATGATGAAATATTTTATTTGACAAGTGCCACGGTGGAAGAGAATGGTACCATGCTGAGGACGCGTACTATTGAGCAGCTTCAACCACAAATATTCGGATGGCTCGATATCTTAGATACCAATGTGTATGTCATTCTTATTCTTATAATCCTGGTGGCCAGTTTCAATATGATTTCAGGTTTGTTAATTCTTATACTTGAACGAACAAACATGATTGGTATTTTTAAAGCCATTGGTGCCAATGACTGGAGCCTGAGAAAGGTCTTTGTTTATTTATCAAGCTTTATCATAGGGCGTGGAATGATTTGGGGTAATGTTATCGGTTTATCCTTGTGTTTGATTCAGAAATATACTCAATTGATTAAGTTGGATCCTTCCAATTATTATTTATCAACTGTACCTATTCATATTGATATTGTACAAATGATCGCCTTAAACTTATGTGTTCTCATTGTAACCATGAGCATGATGTTGGGGCCTTCATATCTGGTCTCTCGAATCCTTCCTGTCAAAGCAATACGCTTTAATTAGGGCTGTTCGATTTGTGACGCTCGCTGTCCGTTTTCGTACGTTTATTTTCAGTGTTAATTTCACGTAACTTAAAAGGTAAAAATTTTATTAAAAATTTTCGCGTTTGTAAGTTGTTGCTAGTTAAGTGTTATTGGTTTAATGTTGTTCATTTCTTAATGCGAATACCATCGCCTAATAAATGATGGTATGGTTGTTGGGTTAAAGGTGGCAAATACTTAATTAAGGTTTAAGTTAATAAATGGGACAAATGGCCGAGAACGCTCGGCCTTTTTTTATGCCCTAATTTTCGAAGCTTTGAAATAGGAAAAGTCATCACAATTATTTAACTTAAAAGAGAACAATCTATTCGTTTTCCAAGTTAACTTATAAAGAAAAGTGTATGACAAAGGAGATTAACTTACTTATCAAAGCATTAACAAAACCCTTACCTGGGCATGCTGCTCAAAAACTGATGTCGCCTTCAGTTCGCTTTACTGGGCATATAAAGTACGATGAATCCAGAGCCCGAATAAGCAGTGTTCTTATTTTATTGTATAAAAAGGATAACGAATGGTGCATCCCATTAATTCAGAGGCCTCAATACGATGGAGCACATAGTGGACAGGTTAGTTTTCCAGGCGGTAAGCAAGAAAAAGATGATAAAAGCTATTTAGATACTGCTTTACGAGAGGCATATGAGGAGGTTGGTGTTAATCCTTCTGAGCTTGAGTTTATTTGTGAGTTAAGTTCATTATATATTCCAAACTCCAATTTTATAGTATACCCACAGGTATGTATTACTGAAACACAACCTGTTTTTATCCCTGATTTGAGAGAGGTTGAGTCGATTATAGAAACACCTGTAAAACAGTTGTTATTGCCTGAAACAGTGCATCATTTTGCTCGTAATATTAACGGCAGACAAGTTGATGCTCCCTATTATAAAATTGATGATTTTGTAATTTGGGGTGCCACAGCCATGATGCTAAGTGAGTTTCTTGCAATGATTTCTTTATCTGAGGTATTTTCTAATCAGTTATCACGTTCTTATAATGCGTGTAGCGCTCCAGAATGTCGGTAACATAATGGTAGGGTTCTTCGCCTCGGCAGTAGCCATACTTAACCACTGGGTCGTTATAAAATGATGGTTTTGATTTGTTGAGCAAATAGTAATCAACATTATCTTCCCACAGATACGGGTCTTTATTGTTTTTCTCTGCCAGGCGCATCGCATCTTCCACATGGCCAGGTCCTACGTTGTATGAGGCAAGCACAAACTTTAGGCGTTCATCCGGATCTTCAATTCTACTTGTATAACGCTTATCTAACCAAATTAAGAATTTTAAGCCTCCTTGAATATTTTCCTGAGGCGATGTTGGCGTATCTACTCCAAATAGTTCTGCTGTTTGTGGCATTAATTGCATAAGACCAACGGCTCCTGCCCAGCTTTCTACTTCTGGTAAAAAACGCGATTCTTGATAAATAAGAGCCGCTATCAATCGCCAATCAAAATTGTGCTTCTCACTTTCTGATTTGATAATGGCATCGTAGGCCGATACGCGTCCTCCTTTAATGGAATGGAAGCTGGAGTTAACCAGATGCGTTGAGCGTTTATTGATGAAGTATTTGCGATATATGCGTTTGTATTGATTGGTTTTTTTAAAACTGATGAGCCAATTGTCCACTACATCTTTTAGGTCGATTGAATTGGGGCGAACAGCCCATGCAATTTTCTGTGGGAAGCTGATGGCTGTTTCCACATCTATATTATCATAGAAGTTGAGGTTGATGCGAGCCAAATTATCATCACAAACGGTAAAAGGAATTTCACCATTATCCACAAGGCCAATTAATTGTTCCACCTCATAATCTGGAATTTCCACAATGTTGATACTATCACCTATTTCGTTACTTAAGCTTCTTAAACGTGTAACATAGGCTGAGTTTTGTTGTACGTATATTGTTTTACCAGCTAATTCAAGTTGGTTACGTATTAGGTGGTTATTGAGCGATGATGTGTTTTTTTTATCGGGTTTTTGTTGCACCAGCACCTGATGAGTTATGCAATGTGGCTCGGTAAAAGCAACCTCATTACTACGATCTCGTGTAATCGTCAGGTTGGTGGCAATTAAATCAACATCACCATTGCGTAAGCTGTTGATATTTTTTTGAAGATCGTTTGAAACAACTATCTCCAACTTAATGCCTAAAGTGTTGCTCAGTGCTTGCAGTAATTCGAGCTGATAACCAAGAGGACGCCCTTTGTATACAAAATAATTGGTGGAATTATAATCAGTAACAACACGTATCTTTCCGCGCTTAACAATATCGTTTAAATCAATAGATATTAACTCTGCTGTAGTTTCTGTGTTGTTGACAGTGCTCTTTGGCTGACAGCTCCAGAGCACAGCAATAAACATTAGTACGATAATGTATGGTTGTTTCATAGCCTATAAAGTTACTTGCTTGTACTTTAATACAAGCACTTAAGTTACTTCCTTAGTCATAAAAATTCCACGATACACCAAATTTTAAGTTCCGAGGATTACCTGGGTATAGGTAGGTGGTGTAATACGGTTCGTTAGGAAATCCCTGATTTAGGTGGTCAAATTTGACATAGATACGCGCTCTCTTAAGCTGTAGGTTTACAAAGGCATCAACAAATGGATAATTACCAACTTTTTCGAGTTGCTGGTTCACAAACATGCCAGTTGCAGGCATGTACATGGGAGCATAATAAGATGTGTTATACCTAATGTCAAAACCCAATTGAAAGTGAAGTACCTTAAATAAAGTATTTTCGTAATACGTTGAATTGTACAGAGCAAGCAAAGGTAAAGGAATGTACTTGTCGTCGCTGGTGTATTGTACAACTACATCGTTTATACTATGCACCCTACCTAATATAAAATGTTTTTTCAAGCGGCCATTTAGTACTTGTAGTACCGAACTGGTTTGCCCTGGTAGGCCATTGTTTTGCCAATAAATATGCTCTGTAATAAGGTTTACGCCACCACTTAGTTCTAAACGGCGGGTTGGTATACGAATGCCTCCTTGAACTTTTATGCTTTTTACTTGGTTGAAATCTCTTGACCACTGAAGATGGTTTGAGAAGTATTGGTTTTCAAACAACTCGGGTTGACGGAAATATATACCACCATGTGCAAAAAAGCCTGCTGTATCTTTACGTATTCTAAATCGGGAATTTAAACTACCCGTTATTTCCGAATCGCCAGCGCGGTATCCCTGGAAATAGAGTTGAGCACCTGCATTCCACCAGAAATTATTACCTAAGTTTTTAAATATTTGGCCTCCAATGGCAGATGTTACCAAGGTGGTATCGCGCGTTTGGTAGTTAGGAATGCCGCCGCCATTCTCGTCATAATTCCATGATGTTTGTCCTGGAAATTTATAAAAGCTGATGTCGTTTATGATGTAAGCTCTTAATCCAAACTTTAACAAAGAATTGGCCTCCTCATTAAATTTAATCTGAAAAGTGTTGGATAGGTTATTGTACAAGGTGCTGTCACGCGTTTGTAACGAATCTCTGTAAATGTTTGGATAGAATGGTGTATCCGTAATGTAATAGTTGGGAAGGTCATCAATTTTGTGCAGTCGTTTACCTTGGTCAAACTTTATGGTATGATACACTGTACTAACCGGTAATTCAGTTGTCGTTGAATCTTTTCCTTTAACATTTATATTACCAATCGATAAAGAGTGGTTGTAGAAAAACTGATATGATGTGATTTGATTATAAGCTGTTTGAAACTGAACAGGAATTTCATCTGGTTCCAATTCCTGAAAATCACGTCCTTCACCCAATGGGTTAATTCCACCATTTTCCTGATTGTCAATATCGGTATATATCAATCCGGCATGCGCGTTGTAACGATTACCATTGTAGCTTGTCCAGAATTTAAAGTTTTGATTTTCGGCTTTCTGACCTTGATATTGTCCAATTGAAGAGTTCAGTTGGTATTGTATTCCTACATTTAGGCGTTTGTTTACGTTTTGAGTGTAAGTAGCGCTAATCGCTTCTTCTGATCGTCGTTTAGGTCCGCCAAAGTGATAAGTGACATTAACGTAGGGTGTTTTGGTGTCGTAAAAGTATAGTTCGTGCGGCTGAGGAATGTATGTTAGAAATGGGTTGTAAAACAAATGCCCATAATGTTGTTGTTGCTCGTGAAAAATCATGGATTGATTGGCCGAGTTCATGTTGCCTAACCAAGCTTGTGCAATGCTCTTGTTAAAAATCTGATTGTATATCTGATATCCATTGGATAGTGTATCCACTGGAACTGTGTCGCTGAAAGTGAAGTTATTGGTCAAATGCCAGCTACGAACATCGGGGCGTATAAAGTCACCTTCTGTTTTACCAATCTGATCTTCGGGAGCGCCACCTCTTGATTGGCTGCCACCTGTTGGACGTTGAGCTACAGAAAAGCTCAGTGAGAAAATACTAATTAATAAGGCTGTAAGGTATTTGTTGAAGCTTAGTTGCATATTAATTCTGATCAAATCGCTTGAATTGAAATTATTTGCGATAAATTATTCAATTTAACATGAGCAAATATAGCCAAAAAGTTTGCAATTGCCCTTTGATGATACTGAGGTGTGCAAAACAAAGAAGCTACCAGAGGTAGCTTCAATAATTTTATTTCTTACGTAATACAATATTTACCTGAACACCATTAAAATCCCAATGTTCTCTAATTTTATTCTCCAAAAAGCGCATGTACGGATCTTTGATGTATTGCGGCAGATTGCAGAAGAAAGCAAAGGTTGGCGAATGAGTTGGTAATTGTGTAACGTACTTTATTTTTATAAACTTTCCTTTTGTCGATGGCGGTGGGTACCTTTCGATTAAAGGAAGTAATGTGTCGTTAAGCTTAGAAGTTGTAATTTTTGTGTTTTTGTTCTCGTAAACTTCTAAAGCAGCCTCAATAGCTTTGTGTATTCGCTGTTTGGTTGTAGCAGAGGTAAACACGATAGGGAAATCGGTAAACGGAGCCATAGATTCACGCACCATAGCCTCAAATTTCTTAACCGTATGTGTATCTTTTTCAATAAGGTCCCATTTATTAACCAATACAACGATGCCTTTTTTATTACGCTGGATAAGGTTGAATATTTTTTGATCCTGTGCTTCAAATCCACGCGTTGCATCAATCATTAACATGCAAACATCTGCATTTTCAATGGCTCGTACAGCACGCATTACAGAGTAAAACTCCAGGTCTTCATTTACTTTCGACTTTTTACGCAAACCAGCTGTATCAACCAGGTAAAAGTCATGACCGAATTTATTGTAACGTGTAAAGATTGAATCACGCGTAGTGCCCGAAATAGGCGTTACAATGTTTCTGTCTTCACCAATAAAGGCATTTATAATTGAAGATTTACCAGCATTTGGTCGACCTACAATGGTAAACTTAGGTAAGTCTAGTTCTTCTTCGTTCTCATCTTTTGGGAACATCGAAACCAACTTATCAAGGAATTCACCTGTTCCAGATCCATTAATAGCCGAAAGAGGGAATAGGTTTTCTAATCCAAGAGAATAGAAATAACTAGCCTCAGTTATACGTTCACTGTTATCAACTTTGTTAACAACCATCAAAACAGGTTTAGCCGAGCGGCGAAGTAAATCAGCAACACCTTCGTCATAATCCGTAATGCCAGTAACCACATCAACAACAAAAACGATGATGTCGGCTTCCTCAATGGCGATCAATACCTGTTTACGTATGGCTTCTTCAAAAATGTCATCAGAGTTGGTTGCATAACCTCCAGTGTCAATCACTGAAAAATCAACACCATTCCAAAAAGCTTTGCCATAAAGTCGGTCGCGTGTTACTCCCGCTTGCTCATCAACAATTGCTTGTCGGCTTCCGGTTAATCGATTAAATAATGTTGACTTACCGACATTTGGACGGCCAACAACTGCAACTATATTTCCCATGATGCTATTTTCTTTTATTATTTCGGGGCTGCAAAGGTAGTTAAACTCCTGCGTTACACCAATCTTTATTTTTGAATTAGGTGCAATTACTATTTTAGTTCGTAACCATGTCCGCGAAGGAAATTCTCCTTGTCGCGCCAATCTTTACTCACTTTAACGTAGGTAACCAGGTTTACTTTCTTTTTAAAGAAGGCCTCCATGTCTTTGCGAGCTTCTATGCCAACCCACTTCAATTTCACGCCTTTATGACCAATGATAATGCCTTTTTGCGACTCGCGAGCCACATGTATAATGGCACGAATGTCAATGCGTTCTTTGGCCTCTTTAAATTCTTCCACTTCTACCTCTACAGAGTATGGAATCTCCTTTTTATACTGTACCAATATCTTCTCACGGATGATTTCGGTAACAAAAAAGCGTTCTGATTTATCGGTAATAGCCTCTTTGTCAAAGAAAGGAGGTGAATCTGGTAGCATTTCAATGATGCGATTAAACAAGTTTTGCGTGTTGAATTTACGCAAGGCCGACATTGGGAATAACTCAGCCTTAGGGAGCTGTACTTTCCAAAAATCAACAATGTCATCCAGTTTACTTTGGTCAATCAAATCAATTTTGTTGATTACCAATAATACTGGAATATCTGTTTTTTGAACTGAACTTAAGAATTCATCATTCTTATCTGGTTTTTCAAAAGTATCAGTTACGTATAAGATGATATCCGCATCGTTAAGGGCCGATTTAGAAAACTTGAGCATCGACTCTTGTAATTTGTAATTGGGCTTCAATACACCAGGTGTATCTGAAAAAACAATTTGGTACTCAGGCTTATTAACAATGCCAAAAATACGATGTCGTGTAGTTTGTGCTTTCGATGTGATAATAGATAAGCGTTCGCCCACTAATTCGTTCGACAAAGTTGATTTTCCAACATTGGGGTTACCCACTATATTTACAAAGCCTGCTTTATGTGTCATATGTTATTTTTGTTTTAGAGCGCAAAGATAAGATAAATAGTTAAGCTTAGTTGCTTGTTGTAAATCAATAACAAGCAAATGACTCATTAGAACCTAACATTATGGCGATGAGTACTCCGTGTGAATGAGGTATCGATTGCACCATGTCGTGTACTGACGAATGTTTTTGTGTTTTATTGTTTTGTAATAAGAAAGTCAAAAAAGGGATAAAATGTTTGGTAACACAGCAAAAATGCTTGCTTTTCATTAGCTTTAATCTTTTATAAATATTTTGTTACTCTGATAAACCCTTTAACTATGAAGACTGTGTTAACCCGTCATTATCTTTTTGTACTTCTTATGTCGTTTTTAATGGCCTGTGGCCAACCTGAGGAGGTGAAAAAAGGGATTATTTCAGTTATTCCACAGCCCAATTCTATTGTACAAAAACACGGCTACTTTAAACTTAATAAGTCAACCCAGTGGCTTATTAACGATGATGAAGTAAAAGAATTAGTTACTTATTTTTCTGAAAAGATAAATACTGCTACTGGTTATCAACTATCGATGAGTAGTGATGAACCAGGCTCTAATTTTATATCTATAAATATCGACCCATCATTAAACATGACTAAAGAGGGTTATACTGTTTCTGTGATGAAAGATTTTATTCATGTTGCGAGCCCTACTAAACATGGTTTATTTTACGGCTTGCAAACTTTGTTACAATTATTGCCACCCGATATCGAGGCAAAAACAGAGCTTAATAATGTAAATTGGAAAATACCTGTAGTTGATATTAAGGATGAACCACGCTTTAAATGGCGCGGGATGCACCTGGATGTATGTCGTCATTTTGTGCCTGTCGAAAACATTAAAAAGCATTTGGATATGATGGCCATGTTTAAAATGAACACCTTTCATTGGCATCTGACGGAAGATCAGGCTTGGCGTATTGAAATAAAGAAATATCCTCTATTGACTAAAGTTGGATCGAAACGAACAGAGGGAGAGGGCTTTGTTAGTTCTGGGTATTACTCTCAGGAAGAGGTAAAGGAAATTGTAAAATATGCGGCTGATCGGTTTATCACAGTAGTGCCCGAAATAGAATTACCTGGGCATGCATTGGCTGCTTTATCCGCCTACCCTGAATATTCATGTACGGGTGGTCCTTTCGAAGTCAGGAATGTGTGGGGTGTTGAGCCCGATGTGTTTTGTGCAGGGAAAGATGAAACCTTTGAGTTTTTGGAAGATGTGATTAAGGAAGTTGTTGCTTTATTTCCATCAACCTACTTTCATATTGGTGGAGATGAGTGCTCTAAAGAAAGATGGGAAGAGTGCCTTAGCTGCCAGCGTCGAATTCGGCGTGAACGCTTAAAGGATGAGCATGAACTACAAAGCTACTTTATAAAGCGTATTGAGAAAGTTCTGCTGGATCATGGGAAAAAAATGATTGGGTGGGATGAGATACTGGAAGGTGGTCTCGCGGAATCAGCTGCCGTGATGTCGTGGCGAGGTGAAAAAGGTGGAATCGAAGCGGCAAATGAGGGGCACGATGTTGTAATGACGCCAGGTAATTGGTGTTACCTGGATCATTACCAGGGCGATTATAGGGTAGAACCGGTAGCCATTGGAGGCTACACTACCTTGGAAGAGTCTTATAATTACGAACCGGTTCCTGCTGAATTAGTCGAAGATAAGATAAAACACGTGTTAGGTACGCAAGGTAATGTGTGGACAGAATATATGTATACACCTGAGTTAGTTGAATACCGTGTTTATCCGCGCCTGATAGCTTTGGCTGAAGTCAACTGGACGCAAAAAGAGCAAAAAGAGTATAAGCAGTTCGTTAAACGTTTGGATAAGCAATTCGTACGTCTGGATCATCACAATATTAATTATCATATTCCTTTACCCGAGGGGCCTCTTAATAGGGTGGTTTATTTAGATGAAGCTAAATTGGAATTCAGCAATACACGCAATTATCCAATGGTTTATACAACAGATGGCACGTTACCAACACCTAAGTCAAAGGTGTATAATAAACCACTTTTTTTCGACGAAGATCAAACTGTTAATATTGCTACTTTATTGGTAAGTGGTAAAATGAGTAAGCATCGCGAAATAAATGTAACTAAAACCAAACTAATACCTGCAACAAACGTGAGAACAACAAAACCAGGACTAGCAGAAGAATATGTAGATGGGTCTTTTTTGAATGTTTCTGACTTAAAAAAGGTAAGAGATTGGCAAACACGCGATGGTGTAATAGATGAAAGAGGGGTTAAAGACCGTCGACTCGATTATAAAACACCATCTGCACATGTGTTCAAAGGTTATATTAGCATACCAAGTGATGGTATTTATGAGTTTCAGTCTAACTTGGATCAATTGTTTTTATCCAATCAATTACTCATCGATAACGATGGTGAGGTGAAGCGTTTTTCACGCAATAACACAAGTGTAGCTTTGGCAAAAGGTAAACACCCGATCAAACTCATTTATCTCAATAATGTTATTGGTGGATGGCCTCAAACATGGAATGGTCCTAAAATACAATTCCGAAAAATGGGAAAAGAAGATTTTATCACTGTAAATAACGACATGTACAGTAACTAATAAAAACGCTTGCTTTTACTTGTGGCTAGCTATTGAAAATTAATATTTTGAAGCCTTGTGTGTTTATAAAGCCACAGTGGGCGTTGCAGAAAAATATATCGCAAAAGAGAAAAAGCCTTATCGATTAATCGAGAGGCTTTTTTTACGACTTGGTTTTGCTAAAGCATGGTTTTCTATTTCGCATTAAATAATGTATTTTCGCACTCGATTTTGAAAGAAATAATATCATTTTAAAAATAAACAAATGAACAAAATTAGTTATGCCCTAGGGATGAACTTGGCGCAAAATCTTAAAGCGTCAGGTATTGAGACGATTGAATATTCTGAATTCACACAAGGGCTAGAAGCTGCTTTTGAAGGTAAAGACACTCAAATGTCTGCTGATGATGCTAATCAGGTACTACAACAGTTTTTTGGTGAGCTACAGGCTAAGCAAGCAGAAGTTGCTGTTCAGGCTGGTAAAGACTTTTTAGCTGAGAACGCTAAAAAAGAAGGTGTAGTAACATTAGAGAGCGGATTGCAGTATGAAATTATTACTGAAGGAAACGGTGCTAAGCCTGCTGCTACTGATCAGGTAGAGTGTCATTACCATGGTACTTTAATTGACGGATCTGTATTCGATAGTTCTGTTGAGCGTGGCGAGCCTGCTACATTCCCGGTTAATGGTGTTATCCAAGGTTGGGTTGAAGCATTGCAGTTGATGCCAGTTGGAAGTAAGTGGCGTTTAGCTATCCCATCTGACTTGGCTTACGGTGAGCGTGGAGCTGGTCAGCACATTGGACCTCACACAACACTTGTGTTTGAAGTTGAGCTTTTAGCTATTAAATAATCAATTCGTATATAATTAAACAGATGAAATGAGTCATGAGAATAGCTCCTCACACATGAGGATGACTAAATTGGCGAGTTTCATGTGTCAAATGAAAGCAAATTATTATCAGATGAAAGTAACAAATCTACTAGCGGCCTTTACTTTACTTGTAATGGTAATGGCATCGTGTACTAAAGTTCCTAACACAGGAAAAATGGATTTTGCAGACCAGACAGATAGTGTGAGTTATGCACTAGGTTATCTTCAGGCTGCTAATTTAAAACAGCAATTTGAGCGTTGGCCAATTGAGGTTGACTCGGCAGCATGTGTTGGTTTAGCAAAAACATTAGCTAAGCAAGAAGTAAAAAAGGCCAATATTGAGCACCTGGAAGGTATGTTCAATGAGATTGACGAGGCTGTTTTTATGAAAGGATTCATGAACGAATTCGCATATAACAAGTCGTATTTTACTGAAACAACAGCAGACATGTACTTACGTAAGGTGATGGAGTCGTTGAAAGCGGTGAAAGATGCTGAACGTGCAGAGAAAGCTGTTGCTAACCTGGCTGAAGGGCAGAAATTCTTGGAAGAGAATGGTAGTCGTGCAGAAGTAATTACTACTGCTTCAGGCCTTCAGTACGAAATTATTAAAGAAGGTAATGGACCTATTGCTACAACAGCAGATCGTGTGAAGTGTCATTACCATGGTACTTTAATCGACGGTACTGTTTTTGATAGTTCTGTTGAGCGTGAGCAGCCTGCTACATTTGGTGTAACTGGAGTAATTAAAGGTTGGACCGAAGCATTGCAGTTAATGCCTGCAGGTAGTAAATGGCGCTTGTATATCCCTGCTGAATTGGCGTATGGTGAGCGTGGATCGGGAGCTAAAATTGGCCCTAACACAGCACTTATTTTTGACCTTGATTTAATTGAGGTTGTGAAGAAGTAAGCATCGCTGCTTTATAATATAAACGGGTTGGAGAGTCTTCTTCAGCCCGTTTTTGTTTTAATACGTGGATGAATTTGCTGCGACTCTCTATTTTTTATCTACTCCTATTCAAAAGGTGTAATACTGTTTACAATCAAAATGTCTTTCGTTCGCTTCGCTCCTAAAAGCACTATGAATATGTATCGGCATTATACCAGCGCATTTGAATATAAATGGTGTTATTAACTCATGTTGGTTTACATAGATAATATGTAGGCTTACCGCTAATGAATTAAGAATTAATCTTACTCTCACCAAGCGGAGTTACTTTCCCCTGAAAAAGGGAAGAGGATGGGCAATGTAACCGGTTCCCACCCTTTATAAGGTGGAGTGCTATAGGTAGGGTGGTTTTGACTAATCAAATCAGACCTTTAGAAATGCAATACAACCTAGTAAGGTGTATTTTGATGAGTAAACGGTATTACAGTCTGTCCGTCGACTGGCTTTATTGTTGCCGATAGGTATATCGCGACCCAATTGGGTCGTGCAATATGACCCAATTGGGTTATGGTGTCTGACCCAACTGGGTCGGATTATGTGGGTGATACTATCTTTATATTTCAGAATGCGCTGGTATCATGCTATAACATCATCAATGCGACTTTTGAAATGGAATGTACTAAAGGCATATTTTGATGAGTGAACGATATAAGTGGTAATTCTTAGAGAGTTAAATGTGATGACACTTAACTAAAAAGAGGGTGTCCAAAATTACGGCATCCTCTTTTTTTTATGTTTTAAAATTGAATCGCGTTTGTTAATATGCTATACCGCTGAGAGGCTGTAGTTGAGCTGGTATTTTGTTTTAAAGCTAGATATGGAGGCTATTATTCGTATTTGGAGTAAAATAGTCTCCTTTAGAGCCCTTTCTACTAACTTCTTGNAAAAAGAGGGTGTCCAAAATTACGGCATCCTCTTTTTTTATGTTTTAAAATTGAATCGCGTTTGTTAATATGCTATACCGCTGAGAGGCTGTAGTTGAGCTGGTATTTTGTTTTAAAGCTAGATATGGAGGCTATTATTCGTATTTGGAGTAAAATAGTCTCCTTTAGAGCCCTTTCTACTAACTTCTTGGTCATTTTACTAATGTTTATAGCGATGGCAATCAAGCCAAATTCCAGGCCAACACCTTCAAGCCCTTTTAGCTTAAAACGATTAAATCCTTTGTTGTATTTAATCTGACCAAAGACAGCCTCTGGTTCAATAGGCCGTTTACTTCGGTGATGTAACCCCTTATCGCTATTAAGAGCCTCTCTGGCTTTTTGTTTATAAGCTCTCAGCCTAAAATTGACTTCGATGCTACGGTTGCCTTTGCCTTTAAAGCATCGCCCTCTGATTTGGCAGTTGCTGCAGTTTTTTGCTCTATACTTTCTAAGTGTACTTTTATAACCATGAGCATTTTGCTTTTCGTACTCCGCAACAAAATGCATGAGTTGCCCCATTGGGCATACAAAGAAATCGCCTGTTGAATTATAATGTAAGTTCTCTACTTTGTATGGATCGGTTTTAAACGCTTTCTTTTGTTCGGCATGAAAATAGTTGAACTTCACATAGTGCTCAATCTGCTCCTTTTCAAGGTGCTCGTAGTTTTCTTCACTGCCATAGCCACTATCGGCTACTACTTCTTTTGATTGCTTATTATAGCGGGTCTGAAACCCTGTGAGGTAGTCAATAAAGGTGCGTGTGTCAGTTGGGTTCTGATAAATACCATAATGGGTTATAAACTGGTTTTCGGTACTTATCTGAACATTGTAAGCTGGCTTTAACTGTCCGTTCTTCATGTGATCTTCTTTCATGCGCATGAAGGTGGCTTCCTTATCGGTTTTGGAGCAGGAGTTGCGCTGGTCGCCAATGTCTTCGAGTTTTTGTTCGTACTCTTCAAGTTTGGGCAGGTGTTTATTTTCCAACTCTTTTACCAGCTTCTTGACTGGTTTTTCCTGCGCTTTCTCTGACTGCTTGATTTGCGAAATCCGCTTTTTGAGTTCGTCCGAATCAAAAGGACGTGATTCATCATCCCGACTTTGATTATCTTCTGCAATACCCTGTTCTATCTGCTCTAGAATGTTGGCTATTTTCTTTTCCAGCCTAGCTTTATGCTTTTCTACGGACTTGCGCCAGACAAAACTGTAACGGTTGGCCCTGCTTTCAATTTTTGTTCCATCGATATATTGAACATCTAAGCTTACATAGCCTAAATCAACAAGGATGAATACCACTTGGCTAAACAACTTATGGATGTGCTTCTTCAAACGTTTACTTCTAAAGTCGTTAATGCACGAATGTTTAGGGAATTGTTTCCCACTTACCCACATATAAGCAATGCTTTCTGTCAAGGCCTGCTCCATCTTTCGGCATGAAAACACATTACTCAGATAACTGTAAAACAATACCTTTAGTAACATGCGGGGATGATAACCTTTACACCCACCAGCCTTATAACTCCTAACGATATCGTCTAAATCGAGCTCATCTACTACTTGACTAACTATACGAACAGGTGCATTCTCTGGAATGAACTCATCAAGGCGCGATGGGAATAATTCAGATTGACCTTGATTATAGGGATTGAAATTGATTTGTTTCATGCTTTTAAGATACTAAATATCAGGCACATGAACAAACTAACTCAGCTGTAATCAATTGATTATGAACGAAAAAAGAGGGAATCCGTTTTTGGACACCCTCTTTTATATTATTTTCAAAAATCTTATCTCGAGTAGTTAGGTGCTTCACGAGTAATGGTCACATCATGTGGGTGACTCTCGCTCATACCTGCATTTGAAATTTTAGTAAATTTCGCTTTGTGCAATTCTTCAATATTGGCAGATCCACAGTATCCCATACCTGCACGCAATCCACCTATTAATTGATAAATCACTTCGTATAAAGTTCCTTTATATGGTACACGAGCAGAAATTCCTTCAGGAACAAGCTTCTTAATATCGTCTTCCACATCCTGGAAATAACGATCTTTTGAACCTTGCTGCATCGCCTCTACAGAACCCATACCACGGTAAGACTTAAACTTACGTCCGTTATAAATAATAGTATCTCCAGGAGACTCATCAACACCAGCAAATAGTCCACCTAACATTACTGCATGTGCACCAGAAGCCAAAGCTTTTACAATATCGCCTGAGTAACGAATACCTCCATCAGCAATAACTGGTACACCTGTACCTTCTAATGCGCGTGACACATCAAAAATAGCAGATAACTGAGGCACTCCTACACCTGCAATTACACGTGTAGTACAAATAGAACCTGGACCAATTCCCACTTTAACACCATCAGCTCCAGCTTTAACTAAATCAAGAGCCGCTTGTGCTGTTGCAATATTACCTACAACTACTTCTAATTGTGGATACTTCTCTTTTGCTTTTTTCAATGTCTCCAGTACACCAACACTGTGTCCGTGTGCAGTATCAATTACAATGGCATCTACATTGGCTTCAACCAAAGCTTCAATTCGCTCAAAAGTATCGGCAGTTACTCCCACACCAGCAGCAACACGTAATCGACCTTTTTCATCCTTGCAAGCAAAAGGTTTATCCTTCGCTTTAGTAATATCTTTATAAGTTACCAATCCAACCAACTTGTTGTTAGCATCTACAACTGGTAATTTTTCAATTTTATATTGTTGAAGAATGGCAGCAGCTTTTTCCAAATCTGTTGTTTGGTTAGTCGTTACCAAATTCTCGGTAGTCATTACTTCATCAATTGATCGAGCCATATCTGGCTCAAAACGTAGGTCACGGTTGGTTACAATACCAACCAAGTAGCCATATTGATCAACAACAGGAATACCTCCAATTTTATACTCTTTCATGTAGTCAAGAGCCTGACCAACTGTGCTACCTTGCAAAATAGTAACCGGATCGTAAATCATACCATTTTCGGCACGCTTTACGGTTACTACTTGTTTGGCCTGATCTTCAATTGACATGTTTTTATGTATCACACCAATTCCTCCTTCGCGAGCAATTGCAATAGCCAGGCGAGCCTCGGTTACTGTATCCATTGCTGCTGATACGATTGGGGTATTTAATACAATGTTTTTGGAGAAGCGACCGTTTAATTTAACATCGCGTGGTAACACCTGTGAGTAAGCAGGGATAAGTAAAACATCATCAAATGTTAAACCTTCAGAAACGATTTTATCCTCAGTAAATGACATGGAACCTTTTTTTTGGGGATTAAAAAATTTTGGCAAAAGTAGTGAAAAATTATTCACATAAAACTTAATTACGACATTTTACAAAGTAATTTTTTCATAATCAAGATACAAACACTACTAATCAACCAATTACACTCTAATTATTTTTTTATCATCGCAAGCAAGCAGGGCTAAACTCTTAATATTACCTTTGCTTTCGCATGGATATTTTTCATCACATACTAAAACAGTATTGGGGCTATGATGCTTTTCGTCCTTTACAAGAAGACATTATACGCTCTGTTGCAGATGGTAAAGACACCTTAGGTCTTATGCCAACTGGCGGCGGAAAATCGCTTACCTTTCAAGTACCTGCTTTGGCTAAGGAGGGCACATGCATTGTTGTTACGCCATTAATTGCTCTGATGAAAGATCAGGTAATGAACCTCAAAAAGCGCGACATAAAAGCTGCTGCCATTCACTCTGGTTTGTCGCGACACGAGATCAACATCATCCTTGACAATTGCATCTATGGTGGCACCAAGTTCCTCTACCTCTCCCCTGAAAGGTTAGGAACCGATCTTTTTCAGGATAAGGTTCAACTAATGAATATTAACCTGATTGCGGTTGATGAGGCACACTGTATTTCACAATGGGGCTACGATTTTCGTCCATCTTACCTAAAGGTTGCTAACATACGTGAATATATTCCTGATGCCCCAATACTAGCACTGACAGCGACTGCAACACCTCTTGTAGTAAAAGACATTCAGGAAAGGCTACTGTTTAACAAACCTAATGTATTCCAAAAAAGCTTTAAACGAGATAATTTGGTATACGTTGTTCGTCAGGCTGAAGACAAAGAACAACAACTGTTGAGTATTTTAAATAAAGTACTTGGCAGTGCAGTTGTTTATGTTCGTAATCGTAAAAAAACACAAGAATACAGCGACCTGCTGGTAAAAAATAACATTTCGTCCAGTTCATTCCATGCTGGCATGCCACAAGAAGTGAAAGATACGCGTCAAAAAAATTGGACTGATGGCCAAACAAGGGTTATTGTTTCAACCAATGCTTTTGGAATGGGTATAGACAAACCCAATGTTAGACTGGTTGTTCATATGGATGCGCCCGATTCTTTGGAAGCCTATTTTCAGGAAGCAGGGCGTGCAGGGCGCGATGGGCACAAAGCATTTGCCGTATTGCTTTGGTCGAACAACGATAAAATGAGGCTTAACAAAAGCATTAGTGTTACTTTTCCTCCTAAAGAAAAAATTCTGCAGGTGTACGAAGCACTTGGCAACTACTTTCAATTGGCGGAGGGCAGTGGATTTGGTATGGTGTATGATTTTAACTTAAGCCATTTTTGCAAGTCGTACAGAATGAACCTCATGACTGTTTTTAATTGTCTTAAAATTCTGCAACGAGCTGGATATATCGAATTTACTGAAGAGCTGCAGTTATCGGCCAAAGTACATTTCATCATGCGCAGAGATGATTTATATAAATTCCAGGTGGCCAATGAAGATCACGACCATTTCTTAAAGCTATTACTTCGATCCTATACAGGTTTGTTTACCGAGTATGTGCCAATTAATGAAGATTTATTGGCTAAACGCATGAATACATCAAGAAACACCATATATCAACACCTAACACAACTGGGCAAATTAGGTGTTATCAAATACATACCTCAAAAGAAAACACCACTCATTAGCTATACAACATCGCGAGAAGACAGCAAATACATAACACTGCGGAAAGAGATATACAAAGACCGAAAAGAGAAATATGAAGAGCGCATTCAGAGTGTAATTGATTACGGCACCGTCGCTCACATCTGTCGTAGCAAGCAACTAATCAGTTATTTTGGTCAAACAGAAAATGAAAACTGCGGACATTGCGACATCTGTAACACAATTAAAAAAACAGAATTACCTGTTAAAGATTTTAACGAGATTCAGGAGCTAATCGAATCAAAACTAGAAAAACAAGCCATAAGCTTTGACGAACTATTGCTAAGTGTAAACATTAAGCAACCTAAGCTTGAAAAGGTAGTGCGTTGGTTGGAGGAATACGATGTGATTTCAGAAAACGAAAAGGGACAACTCATTTTGAATCGCCCCAATAGTATATAATAATTGGCCAATTTGTTATAAATTTGACACAAATTATCACTCATGCAAGATCTCAATTCTCCTTATAATTTATTAGTTATCCTTGGCCCCACTGCATCGGGCAAAACAACTTTTGCAGCGCACCTTGCCAAACGTTTACAAGGAGAAATTATCAGTGCCGACTCGCGCCAAATATACAAAGGGATGGATTTAGGAACTGGTAAGGACATTGAGGATTATACAATAGATGGTTACACCATACCCCATCATTTACTCGACATTGTGGATGCTGGTTACAAATACAATGTTTTTGAATATCAGGCCGACTTTTTTAAGGCATTTGAAAAGGTAAAAAACAATAAGGCCTGGCCAATTATGTGCGGCGGAACAGGAATGTACATCGAATCGGTGCTTAAAAAGTATAAATTAATAAATGTTCCTGTTGATCAACCCCTACGCGACAGCTTGCAGGGCAAGAACCTGCAAGAATTAACCAGCCTATTGGGCAAATACAAATCGCTTCATAACCAAACCGATACCGACACAATTAAGCGAGCCATACGAGCCATAGAAATAGAAGAATTTTACCTGCAGAATCCAGGAATAGTTGTAGAGCTACCAGATGTTAAACCTCTTATTATCGGAGTTAACATTGATAGAGATGCCCGTAGAAAGAAAATTACAGATCGATTAAAAAAGCGCTTCGACGAAGGTATGGTCGATGAAGTAAAACAACTTATTGATAGTGGCGTTGCTCCTGATGATTTAATTTATTATGGCTTGGAATATAAATTTTTAACCATGCATGTAATGGGCGAACTTACTTATCAGCAAATGTTTGACAAGCTGAACGTAGCCATCCATCAGTTTGCCAAAAGACAGATGACATGGTTCAGAGGCATGGAGCGTAAAGGTGCTCACATACATTGGGTTGATGCTTTTGATCCGATGGAAGAGCGCGTGGAAAAAGTTATTCAGTTGATGTATCCCAAAACATACTAATTCCACACGTAATCTATCCTCATGTGTTAATCTTTTAGGTACGATACCACCTCATTTGAGAAAAAGGTTGGCACTAAAACCTCATTTGTATTGGGATTATAGCCAATATCGGCACTTTGCACATTATCAACAGAAGAATTTAACAGCTGAACAGGCTCATTGCCAGGTTTGAAATAAAACAATTCGCCTTTCCAGTACGAATAATAATAGCCTCCATAACCATCTGCTTCCAAGCCATCAACCTGCCCTGTTGTCTCGACAAAAACAGACATTTCGCGTGTGTCAATATCTACTTTTAATATATTTGTATTAGTACCGACCAGCACATAATCATGTTCGGCGTACAGGCCATTAACTCCAACAACTCCCTCTTTTTGCAGCCAAACAACTAATTCTCCTTTAAACAAAAGATAAACGATGCCCGTTGCCGAATCGGATACGAACACTTTTCCATCAGATGCAACCGTCACATCGTTTAAAAATTTTGCGTCCGATCGTTTAACCCGAGTCAATATCTCTGCTTTCTCAATATCGATCGCTACTAACTCATCAATATTAGATACGTATAAAACCCCATCGTTAATGGCCATGCCCTTAGGTGCATCCAGACCAACCAACCATTTTTGAGAGATAACTTTACCATCTACAGACAGCTTGCTGATGTAACCATTACCATCTTTATCAGCAGGTTTACCAACAATGTTTGATACAAACAAACAATTCTCTTTAGTATAGTACTTTACCGACTCTGGCACTTCCATAATCGGACCTGTTTGCCATTGCTTTGTTATTTGAGCATAAGATGTACTACAAAGCACCATTAAGAAGAATAGAATTAGGTCTTTCATTGTCATTATTTAAACGTTAATGTAATTTTTTAGAACAATTATAAATAAAAATAACATTTTTAATCCCATTAACGTATTGTTAATTGACCTTTTACAGAAATCGGCTATATAATGGCTTCTGTACATTGTTTTAATACTATTAATAATGCATTAATTTAGTGCTCAATCAAAATACCCAAACGATGGAAAGCATTGAAGATTATATATTAAGAATTACAAAATTGGCCAACAGAAACAAAGAGCTGAACGATCAGCTACAGGGTTTAGTTGGACGATATGAAGTTATTCAAAAGCAAAATGAGAAGTATCTCAATCTATTGTCTGAGTATTCGTATGAAGAAATTGAAGAGCGTTTAAAGCAACCATCTAAAAAAAGAGTGAAACGCTTTAAAATGGTTTCCATACTATATGCCACTTTCGATGGCTTTGATCGATTAAATGATCATGCCCACCCTCAGGAATTGGTTGATGCCCTTGATGAACTCTATTTAAACTTCGATGATATTGCCAAGAAGTATGGTATCCTAAAGGTTAAAACAATAGGAGACACTTTTTTATATGCAGGGGGTATTTTAGAAGAAAACAGAACCAACCCCATTGATGTTGTAAACATGGCCCTGGAAATGCAAATTGCGGCCAAAAATTGCATCATTAACGGTGATAAAGAAGCTTTTTGGAAAGTAAACATTGGTATACATACGGGGCCAGTACTTGGCGAGCCAACAGGCAAGAAAAATTCGCCCTACACCCTTACAGGAGAAAGTACCAACATAGCCTCGCGTATGGGTATGGCTTGTAAAGGTGGAGATATTAATATATCGGTAATGACCTATGAGCTGATAAAAGAATTCTTTAGTGTTGAAGAAAATGGGCATATGCCAGCCAAGTACAAAGGCTTTTTAGACATGTACAAGGTAAATGGTATTCGCTATAAATTATCAATCGATAGAGATGGTATTCGTCCAAACCAACGGTTTAAAACCAAATACAACCTGATTCAATTTATGGATATCCAGGAGGAATTATTGGATATACTTGAGCAAAAACTACCAGAAAACCTGTATTACCATAACATAAAGCACACAATTGATGTGGTTACCGAGGTAGAACTAATTGGTTGGGCTGAAGGATTAAAAGAAGAAGAAATTCTACTGCTCAAATTAGCGGGCTTGTTCCACGACTGCGGACATACCATTGATTACAAAGAACATGAATTACATGGTGCACAAATAGCCCGTGATATTTTAACCAATTACAAGTACCCAAAAGATCAAATTGACACGGTATGCCGACTCATTATGTCGACCAAATTCCCTCCTGAACCCAAAGACATACTGGAGCAGGTAATATGTGATTCAGACCTTGATTACTTAGGTAGAAGCGATTTTATTCCTGTGTCGAACACCTTATTTCAGGAGCTTAAGGAACGCAGCATGATTGGCACAATAGATGAATGGAACCAACTGCAGTTAAGCTTCATTAAAAAGCATCAGTATTACACTGAAACTGCTCGCAACTTAAGGCAAATTAATAAAGAAAGTCAGATTGAGCGCCTGGAAGGCTTGCTAAATATTAAGGTAAAAGCATAAATATAGGGCTGAGCAAAACTCAGCCCTTATTATTTTTTATTACTTTACTAAACCACTTCGCTTTAACAAGGGTTCAATAGAAGGCTCATGACCTCTAAACTTTTTGTATAGCTCCATCGGGTGCTGAGTACCACCTTTCTCTAAAATTTCGGTTCTAAATTTATCAGCAACACCCTTATCAAAAACGCCTACCTCTTTAAACGCCTCAAAAGCATCAGCATCCAGCACTTCAGCCCATTTGTAGCCGTAATACCCAGCAGCATAACCACCATCAAAAATATGAGCAAAGCCTGTTGAAAAAACGGAACCCTCAACCGTTGGAAAAAGCTCAGTAGCAACCATCGATTGTTGTTCAAATTCAGCCACATCGCCCTCAAACACCTCAGTTAGTGAGTGCCATGCCATATCATTCATTCCAAAGCTCAACTGACGAACTGTTGCATAACCACTTTGGTAATTTTCGCTATCTATAATCTTTTGAATTAGTTCATCAGGTATAACTTCCCCTGTTTTGTAGTGCACTCCTACATCTTTAAGCCACTCCTTTTGCGTACCCCAATTTTCCATTATTTGAGATGGAAGTTCTACAAAATCGCGATACACATTAGTACCTGATAAACTTTCGTAACACACTTTACTGAGCATTCCATGCAAGGCATGTCCAAATTCGTGTAAAAAAGTTTGCACCTCGTTAAAAGTTAGCAAAGATGGTTTACTATCCGTTGGTCGAGTAAAATTACAAACAATGGAAACATGTGGCCGCACATCTTTTTTGCCATTTTTGTGCTGCTCCCTAAAGCTCGTCATCCATGCACCACCTTGCTTACTGGTACGCGGATGATAATCAACGTAAAAAACACTTAAAAAGCTGCCATCCTTATCATATACCTCATAAGTCTTAACCTCGGAGTGATATACTGATATATCTGTATTCTGTTTAAAAGTGATACCATACAATTGCGTAGCTAATCCAAAAACGCCTTGCTCTACTTTATCTAACTGAAAGTATGGCCTTGTGGCTTCATCATCCAAACCATAGCGTTTCGCTTTAAGTTGCTCGCTATATAGTGGGTAGTCCCATCGTTGCAAATCATCCTCCAAACCATTTTCCTGAGCATAACTCTCCACATCTTTAACATCCTGCTTAGCTACACCAATGGAAGCATCAAACAACTCCTGTAAAAATCGATTTACTTTATCGGGATGTAGAGCCATGTGCTCCTCCAATACAAAATGTGCATAACTCTCAAAACCTAATAACTGAGCCAAGTTAACGCGTAATGAAACGATGCTTTTAATCAGATCTTTATTATCATGCTCGTTGTTATTATTACCACGCTTTGAGTAGGCCATGAACATTTGCTTTCGTAAGTCACGGTTTTTGGCATACTTCATAAACGGCATGTAGCTAGGAAACTGCAATGTGAAAATCCAGCCATCTTTATCCTGACTTTTTGCCAATGAAGCTGCGGCATCTAACACACCATCAGGCAGGCCTTCTAATTCATCCTTATTGCTTACATGTAATTGATAAGCATTGGTCTCGGCCAATAGATTTTCGCCAAATTGCAATGTTAACTTTGATAATTCGGTGGTAATTTTTCGATATTCATCACGCTGTGCCCCTTTTAATAAAGCTCCTTTGCGCACAAAGCCTTTGTAAGTCTCTTCCAATAATTGCACCTGTTCATTGGTCAGTTCTCCTTTATTCTGGTGCTCGTAAACCAACTTTACCTTTTTAAACAAATCTTCATTAAGCCAAATATCATTGGAGTATTCGGTAAGAATAGGCGAAACCTCGCGGGCTATTGCCTGCATCTGCTCATTTGTTTCGGCATGGTTAAGATTAAAGAAAATGTGACTCACAACTCCCAACTGACCACCTGACTTTTCAAGCGCCACAATGATATTATAAAAATCAGGATCATCGGCATTCTTCACAATAGAATCAACCTCTTTCTTAGCTGTATCAATCAAGTCCTTAAAAGCCTGTAAATAACTATCCTCTTGAATCAACTCAAAGGGTGGTGTTTCAAAAGGTGTATCAAAAGTTTTTTGTAAAATATTATCTAGCATAATTATAAATCATTAGTCGGATTATAAAAAAACAAAAGTAAACATCAATTAGCGTAAAATTCATTTAATAACAACAAACCTTTTTGAATAACGTTCGTTAAAAATCGTTAACGGGAAGATGTTAGAAGTTATAAACGAATGAAAACACACAAACGCTTACTTACTATGAATCATTTAATTCTAAGAATATTATTTATTACCTGTGCATTTTTTACAATTCAACACGCTAATTCTCAAGATAAAGCTTTAACAAAAACACTTGATGAGAAGTCGAACAAACGCATTGAGTCTGCAGAAAAGCTAATATCAAAAGGCGATAACATTGTTGATGAAACAAAAGACTTACAAGAAGAAGTTGAGGCCTTACAAAATGCTGATGGCAGAATTAAAACCCGTAAGATTAACAAACGGAATAAAAAAATCGCACAAGCCAAGGTAAAAGCTTCATTGTATTACCAGGATGGATACAAGAAGTACATTGATGTATTGGATGACCATTTAAGAGCGATAGAAAAATCGGGTAATTCAATAGCAAAGCAAATGCGCGATGATACAAAAGATCTGGAAAGAAAAGCAAAGAAGCAGTACAACAAAGCAGAAAATCTATCATCGCCCGACAAAATGATTGAGTTGATTGAACTGGCGCAAAGCAATCAGCAAAAAGCAATTGAACTACAGACTAAGTGCATCTTAAGCCTAAGTGAGCTTGAAATAGTTGAGGAAGCTCCATTATTGGCTGAAGAAACTGTAGCGCCTGACTCAACTCTTATAAATGAAGTTGTTGCCGAAGAACCTGTGATAGCAGCTGCCGACACAACAAGCATGAGTCCTGTAAACGAAACAGTAATGGCTGAAGCCACACCTGAAGCAACTACAGCAAGTACGCCTGTGCCTGCTACACCAGCTGTTGCAATGGGTGCTACGATGGGTGCTACTCTCATTCCTACGGCTAGTGACTCCCTACAAAATGACTCCCTACTAGTAGATGAAATAATAGAAGCTACACCGCTTGTCGAAGAAAAAGCAACACAGGAATTAGTTGTTCTTGAAGAGCCAAAAACTGTGATGGATATTTTTCTAACCATTCAATTTATGGCCGACAAAAAACCAGCATCAACAGAGCAAATAGAGAGTTTATACAGTGGCAGCAAAGAAATAATTGAGATGAATATTAACAATTGGTTTAAATATTCAGTTGGTAAATATCAAGACTTAGAAAAGGCAAAAGCAGAAATGAAAGCAGAAAATATTAAAGGTTTCATAGTTGCATACAACAAAAATCAGCGTATATCAGTTAAAGAGGCAGTATCTTTGTTGAATGGAGAATCATAGAAAGTAAATACCTAAACATATTAAAAATGAAAAAAATTCGCATAATTCTAAGCATTGCTTTAATAGCGAGCAGTGTACAGCTTTTTGGTCAAAGTCAAATTGTTGATTTCCTAAAAGCCGGACAAGCAGATGCCAATACCTTGTCACAATCTTACCTATTACCTTACGGCGAAATGCTTGGGGTTAACTTAAATAGTGGTTGGTACAATAGTGCTAAAGTGCACAAAATTGGTGGTTTTGATATTACATTCTCGGCCAGTTACGCAACAGCACCAAATAGCAAAAAAAGCTTCGACCCATCAAATTTAAGCCTAGAAGCCGTAACGCCTGAATCTGATGGTATGGCACCAACCATGGCAGGTAGTAACAAAGAGAGCATGGGCTTTTATTTTCAGGATGATCCAACGAAAACTAACATTATAGATATGAAAGGTGCAAATGCCGATGTATTTGTTAGTCCGATGATACAGGCTGCTATTGGTCTTCCGTTTCACACCGAGATTATGGGGCGTTTTATGCCTAAAACAAGCTATGGTGACTATGGTGATGCGGGACTTTGGGGAATTGGCCTTAAGCACTCTATCAAAGATTATATCCCATTTGTGAAACGAGTACCATTTTTAAATGCATCTGTTTTGGCCGCTTACACCGATTTTGATGCAAAACTTGGAGTTTCAAATGAAGGCTTTGCTGGTGAAATTGGAGAAGGATCTGGTAACCTTGAAACTACGGCGGGTGCCTTTACTACCCGACTACTTATTGGCGTGAACGTGCCTGTTGTTTCTTTTTATACTGGATTAGGTTATGGCACCACTACAAGTAATTTTGATGTGGTTGGTGAGTTTGTGGGTTATGAAGATACATCAAAGCCTATCGCCCTAGAATATAAAACATCGGGTTTTGATTTTAACGCTGGAATGCGCTTGCGATTAGCTATCTTCTCGCTACATGCAGATTACACGGTGGGAGAATATTCGGTTATTACCGCTGGTGTTGGTATCAATTTCAGATAAAAAATAAGATTACTAAATAATCAGCCCGGAGCAATCATTGTTTCGGGCTTTTTTATGCTCGATAGACCTTGAAAAAAAGCCATCAGTGAAGAGGACTACCATAATAACAACGAACATGATTCAGGTATCGAAAAGTATCGATTTGTCAATGCCGAGTATGAACACGACTATCAAGAGCACGCTACTAAGGATTAATAGTAGCTCCATAACTTTAACGATTACTACTGAAGCAATGCCCCTAACTATGCTAACAATCCCCCGTAAGCTCCTAACAGTCCCCCGGACAACACTGTCACTTTCCTTTAAGCATCTGTCTAAGCCCGCTAGCGTTTTGCTTCCCTAGAGCTTTAGTGGAAAATTTTTTTTGAATTATAAAGACACATAAAAACCCAGAACAAAGAACTATTCCGAGCTTCAAAAACAATCAGACCTTATTTTTTTAGTGGAGTACCAAATTCTTCTTCAAAGGCCACATCAGAAAATGCTTTTCTATTTTTTGCGGGAGCCTTAATCTCAATAGGATAACCCAATGGTAATAGTGCCATTGGCTCAATATGCTCAGGTAGCTTCAAAGCTTCTCTAACTATTTCTGGATCAAAATGACATACCCAACACGTACCCAAACCAAGCTCAGTGGCTCGTAAAGTCATGTGATCAATGGCTATTGCAGCATCAACATCACAATGATCTTTACTGTCAACACTCCTTTTCCACGATTCTTGATGATCGCCACATACTACAATCACTTGTGGCACATTTTTAAACCACTCCCTGTCATATGCTTGTTTAAGCTTATTCAAATTTTCATCTAGCGACACAAGAATAAAACACCAAGGTTGTTTATTAGCAGCCGATGGTGCCATACGCCCCGCCTCCAGTACTTCAACAACTAATGCCTTTGATACCTTTAGTGGTTTATATTCTCGAATAGAGTAACGCTCACGAAGTAGTTGATTAAAATGCATAAACAAGAATTTTGATGGATAGCTAACAATGTATTTCTTTACAACAAATTTAAAAGGACTCGCGTAACTTCCAAATTTTAATTAAAACAAATGTTCTTCTTACTATCTAAAATATTAGGCTTTATTATTATTCCATTTAACTGGTGCATTGCATTATTGTTAGGAGCACGAATAAGCAAAAAGTACAGGCTTAAAAAAATAATGTACACTGCAGCGGTGAGTATCTTTCTCCTATTCTCAAATACTTTTTTATTTCAAAAACTTATTACCAACTGGGAGGGGCCGTGTCAAGCCCTTAATGAACATTACAAAAATGCCAAGCCCTTGGTCATACTTGGAGGTTTATCCAGCTACGATGAAATGGTAAAGCGCATACACTTTAAAGACGCAAGCGATCGTCTTTTACAAGGAATATTACTTCATAAAAACAACCCTGATAGGCTTATGATTATTTCCGGCGGATCAGCTGAGATTTATTTCACGGAACGACCGGAAGCCGATTATTTGAACGAATACCTAATTAACATTGGTATTGACTCGTCGAAAGTTGCCTTTGAAAAAAAATCGAGAAACACCCATGAGAATGCTTTTTATACAGCGGCTCTATTCGACAGTTTACAGATTAATAAAGACATCACCCTCATTACTTCAGCCTTTCATATGAAACGTGCTCAACAGTGCTTTGAAAAAATGGGTTTCGAAGTAAGTCCATTAGGCACTCAATATTTCAGCAATCATCAGGCATTAAAACCAGCCGATTACTTTATACCATCGTTAACAACATTACAGCTATGGCCTATTGTGATAAAAGAATGGCTTGGACTACTTGTTTATAAGATGAAAGGCTACATATAATTAGTCAGTAATTCCTGGTTTTAAATACCTACACCAAAACCTACACTAAATATTGGTTCCCAAGAATTATAAGGAGAATGTTGGTGTTGTAACACATCGAACAACACTTGCATGGTTACAAAGCTTCGTTTTGACAACATTTGACGATAACCTCCTCCAATGTATACGAAAGGAACAAAGTCACGCTCTTTTTCAGATAATACATAGCGCTCCATACTATACCCCGCAACTTCGGCATGGGCAAATAAATTGGGCACAATATTGTATTGAGTAAATATGCGCCCTCCATACTGATTATAGGTATAAGATGGTGTATAGCGCTTATCCTTGGTATACTGATACTCTAAACCCAGGCCAGCATACACTTTAGGATTAAACCGAACCCCAATTACCGGACTTACGGTTACATTGGTATAATCACCAAAGGACAAGCCCAAACTGCCGCCAGCAAATAGTTTATCTTTAAATGGCTTATTTTCCTCAACATTACTACCATCAGTTTTAACTTCATCTTGAGCATTTAAAACAAATGCTGATTGAAATAAACTAAATGCAATTAATAATACACTAAATTTCTTCATAAGATTAGGTTTAAATACATCCACACACAAAACCATCAGCCAAACCATCGAGTAGCTCATTCACTTTCTCCCGTTCTTCTAAGGTATTATTACAAGCACTGCAAATAGGCATATTAACTTTTGAATGATAGTGAACATCAACACTGTTAATGTTCTGTTCACAAACAAAACAACGGAATGACTTGTTATTAATTTGATGCTGTGGCATACTATTTGTTTAGCAAATTATGCGTTTGTAAAAATACAATTTTAAATTTATGTTACGAATTGGACAAATGCAATGTTAAAGCAATTAAATACAGTACATAATATTAAAACACATAGTTTATTTAACCTTAAATTTTTGTTGATATGAAATCATTATTTAGCATACTTATTCTTTCATCATTTTTACTAATGCCCAACCAGGTTGCATTAGCTAAGGATAAAAAAAGCAAGAAAGAAAAACGCATGGAGCAATTTACCGAGACAAAGAAGTTGGTAGATAGTAAACAATTTATCTTTGTTCCGGACAGAGCATTCCCGCAGGGCGGTCGCTCAATTGACCTCACAACCAATTATGGTTTTGTGAAAATCATGGATTCTGAAACAGAAGGTGACATGCCATTTTTTGGTCGTGGGTTTTCTGTTCCTTACGGAGGTGGAGAAGGAATCAAATTTGACAAGACTAGCATTGAAAACGAAGAAATAGAAATTAATGAAAAGAAGATGCGCTTAACTTATAGCTTTGAAGCAAGAGGTGATAACGACACCTATCGCATTAGTATGGATATTAGTTATGGCGGCAGTACATCGGTTAGTGTTACGAGTAACAACAGAAGCCACATAAGCTACAATGGTAGCATTTCAAAAATTGAAGAAGACAAAAAGAAAGATTAGTAAAATTAATTTATACGATCATACAAAAGGGGCCACATACATTGCGGCCCCTTTCTATATTGTATTGCGTACTACCGTTGAATTTGTTATTGTACTTCCAAAAACGTTTTGATGGCACCCAAGTAGTAATCATTCCACCCCTCAACAATGTCATCAAAAGCCTCTTCAGGTATATTTGTATGTTCGAGGTCTATTTGCACTTTAGAACCTCCTTGTTCAAAAAACTTTAATGTTACAATAGAGGCATCTGTTTGTTCGCCAAAGTACCACTCTTGCACTATTTTCTTCTGATCTTCAACCTCAAGTATTTTTCCTACTATATCACCCTCCCACAAAGAGAACTCTGAGTTTGGCTCATCACTCATAACAGCCGGATATCCACTCCACAACTCAATGGTAAATGGATTGATAAAAGCTGCAAACGCATCTTCCAATTCCGCCTTTACTTTTACGCGTGATTTAAAATCTTTATACATGATTTAATATTTTAAGCAAAGAAACAAAAAAAAAGAACTTACATGAGGTATATCACGTAAGTTCTTAGTCCAAGCCATATCTGAAAACGCTACTAAATACCCAATGCAACGATCAGGTCTGCAACTCTATTAAAATGAATCTTCGAAACATCATTCATCTTTTCTCTTAAACCGGTGTGCTCTTTATAATACTGATGATTGCTGGTAATGGGGAAATCTTTGTTATAAAACTGCAACTCATTCTCCTGTACCTTGATGCGATTAACATGCTTAGTTAATTGGTCAATGTGCTCATCCAACACCATAAGCTCCACCGTATTAAGCTCGGCAATAAACTCCTCATTTTTAACCTCTTCATTTCGCTCTTTCAAAATCTCAATTTCTTTTATAAACAAGTTAAGACGATTCTTCCACATCTTATACTCAAAATCAAGATCGATCATATTTATTTTACCACCTTTCATAGTCTTAACTTTTATCAGCAACACTAAAAAGTTAGAAAAAAACGTTTACAAATGCATGCAATAGCAAGTTTTATTTATTGAAAGTTGACCAAACCAAGGTATGGTATTGCAAACTACTTATACCAATTGATTTTATTCAAACCAGCCTTGAAATAAGCTTTTATCCAAAGCATGAGTTAAGGTTCGAAGCACCGGAACTTCACCCCATAATGCTTGAGGATAGTAACGTTTTAGATATGTTTTTAAAAGCTGCGCCGAATCCAATGTGATTTCAGATTCTGTAATGGGGAAATGATTATACACAAGTCCATAAAGTGAGAGGCCACGAGATTTAAGAACTTCCAAAGTGAGTAAGGTATGATTGATGGAGCCTAAACGACCATACGTAACTAATATAACCGGCAAACTATTCTCTTGTATAAAATCAAGCACCAAAGTATCAAGATTGATTGGCACCATAAGACCTCCAACACCCTCAATTAAAACTTGCTCATACTTTTCCTCAATCAATTGTTTGGCTGTCAGCAACTCACTTTTTTCAATTGTGGTATTTTCCATTTTGGCTGCCAAATGTGGACTTGCAGGAAATTTAAATAAATACGGACAAGTAATACCCTTGTGGTCGTCTGAACATAAAGGCACATCCATTAATTGGCGATGTACAACTATATCATCCGAAACATCTTGGCAACCAGTTTGCGCAAGCTTCATTGTCATAACATTGACTCCCTTGTCTTTTAGGTATTTGGCCAATAATCCTGTGACCACAGTTTTGCCACTATCAGTGTCAATGGCGGTTATAAAAAATGTAGACATACTTATTTCTTTTTAAAAATCATTAAATACGGATGGTAAGTCATTGGGAACCTATCAAACTGAGCAAATTGGTGGTAAGCATCAGTGAAATTCTTCAAACTTCCTTTGTTCCACCCACAACGACTTACGCCATTTACGCCAGTATTACGCATATGCATTAAGATTTCACGAGGAGATTTAAACCACAATTGTTCTTGCCATTCATGCATAGTTACCAATTCAAAGTGATCGCTAGCGAAATGAATTACCTGATCGTTACTCGGATAATCAATTCCACGCCCAGTAATTGCTTTAATCTCGGCATAATTATTTGGTCCAAATGAAGACAACACCATAAAACCATTTGGAATTAACAGAGCTGACATCCTAGCAAAAAAGGCAGTTAAATCAGTCACCCATTGAATGGTAGCACCAGACCATATACTACTCATTAAACCTGGAAACATCTGCAACTCAGCATCACCAGCTATAAAGCTAGGGTGGTCAACCTTATTTTTAAGAATGGTTTCAATATTATGCTTCACATTGTCTACAAGGTCATTAACGACATAATCAGATATGTGAAAATTACGAATAATTTGACGTGTCAAAAGACCAGTCCCACAGCCAATCTCAAGAACTTTCAACTGGTCACCGGGCAAATACTTGCGTGATAATTCCACCAACTTACACGCCATGCTTTGCTGAACGGTAGCGTGGGCATCATATGAATTAGTGGCTGACTCAAAACGCTGTTTTAGTAAAACTTTATCAATCTCCATCTGCTGTTTCTGAACTTCAATAGCTGTTTCCATTTCCTTATAAACTGATGATATCTTGCCAGGTAGTAAATTCATAAAAACAAAAATGCCCTTGCTTCAACTTTAAAATCCTGGTATTATTTCTTTCCCAATAGCGCATCTGATTCTCGCTTGAAAAAATGCGATCTTCTGAGCCAATTATTGCCTTGTTGTAAAACTTAGTTTGTAGCTTCTGCACCTTAAAATGCTGATAAAGCAAAAACAATTCATTTTTCACATCATCAATCAAGCGCTCTGGTTTACGATTATTGAATCTTTCCCATTGAGACCTATGACAGAACATGCGTTTGTGAAACTTTTCCAGATTTACTTCGGACAAGCCGGCAAGAGTACCCATGGCAATGGGTAAAGGAATACCACATTCTATATCTAATGGCTTTAAGGTTCCATTAATGGCTATGGCCTCGTAAATTTTATGCTTTATTGGATACATAAGCATTTGTGCAACCCAAACCCCAAATGACCATGCCACCACATATACTCTCGAATACTTATCCAATTGAGAAAGCACTTCTTCAGGCAATGATATACTCCTATAATCGTAGAACATTAAAACGTCGGCCTTTTTACTTTTTAAAAACTGAAAAGGCTTCTCATCACAACTCCAACCATTAAAGTATAAAATCAGTTGTTCGGCATTTGTTTTATGTAACCAGCTATACTTCATATGTTCGATATTCAGGTATTAGATTCACAAATTCATTTAAATCGCTTAAGTGCATATTTGCCGTTAATGAAATACGCAGTCGGGCCGTATTCTTAGGAACAGTTGGTGGCCTTATCGGAAAAACCAGAAAGCCTTTTTTTCGCAAGTGATTTGCCAACTCTACAGCCGATTGATTATTTCCAATCATAATTGGAACAATATGACTCATGTGTACTTTATAGACCTTTTTCTTTAACTCCTCGTTAAGATGATGTGATAGCTTGCTTAAATTGATACGTTGAGCCCTAAATTGAATCATTTGCCTTATAACAAACTTATTCCAGGCCATATTAATTGGCGGTAAAGCTGTAGTATAAATTAAAGTACGCGCTTTGTTAACCAAGAGCACTTTGAGTGTTTGGCTTAGAATTACAAAAGCACCAATTGAAGCATACGCTTTACCTAGTGTTCCAACGATTAGGTCGATTTTACTTACAACATTTTGTTGCTCACATACCCCCAAACCATTTTCGCCAATAGCACCAACAGCATGTGCTTCGTCAATGTATAAATAACAATTAAAACGTTCTTTAATGGTAACCAATCGCGCTAGGTCAGCTGTATCACCATCCATGCTAAAAAGCGACTCACTAACTATAAAAACACGCTGATACAAGTGACGTTTCTTCTGTAAAATCATCATCAGTTGTTCATAATCCAGGTGCCGGTAGCGCAGGTGATCTGCCTGTGATAATCGAATGCCATCAATAATACTAGCATGACAAAGTTTATCGGATAAGATCAAATCCTTTTTTTCGCTTATGGATGGTAAAATACCCATATTGGCATGGTATCCGCTATTAAAAAACAGTGCTGCCTCAGCTGAGTAGTTCATTTTTAGCAGGTATTCCGCATCATCATACAAATCGCTATTACCAGTCAGCAAGCGCGATGAAGAAGCTCCAAACCCCAGAAGTTTTGGATCATCCATCACCTCTTGCATAAAATCCTGCTTTAACGAAGTATTGGTAGCTAAACCTAAATAATCATTTGATGT
Source organism: Carboxylicivirga sp. M1479 (assembly GCF_007097485.1). Taxonomy (GTDB): domain Bacteria; phylum Bacteroidota; class Bacteroidia; order Bacteroidales; family Marinilabiliaceae; genus Carboxylicivirga. The sequence goes on from NZ_VKDE01000035.1 coordinate 42,794, forward strand.
TAAGTTTAACAATTCTCTTCCCTCATAAATACATCTCCCTGATTCTTCCGGTACTACCTGTTTAAACTCTCGAAGCAAGCCTGTATCTATTATTGATTCTATTTGTTCGTGGTAGATCATTTTTGAGCTTCTAATTGAATGACATGATAGATGGCTGAGCATAATTTTTTCAACTCAGCATCTGTTATAATATATGGAGGCATTAGGTACATATTTCTACTAAATGGACGAATCCAAACACCCGCATTTACAAAGCGTTTTTGAATAGACCCCACATCTACTGAATGAAACATCTTAACAACACCAATGGCACCAAGACACCTAACCTCCTTAACCCCCGGCAACTGTTCACAAACCGCCAACTCACTTGATAACACCTTTTGGATATGTAGTACTTTAGCTTGCCAATTTGATTTCAATAATAAATCTATACTTGCATTCGCTACAGCACATGCCAAAGGATTACCCATAAACGTTGGACCATGCATAAACACACCTGGAGAACCATTACTGATTGCACTCGCCACCTTACTTATTGTTAAAGTAGCAGCAAAACTCATATACCCACCTGTAATTGCCTTACCCAAGCACATAATATCAGGCTCAATACCAGCATGCTCACATGCAAACAATTTTCCTGTACGACCGAAGCCTGTTGCAATCTCATCAACAATTAGCAACACATTGTATTTATAGCATAGCTCTCGCACTTCTCGTAAATAGTTGGCCGAATAAAACCACATACCCCCGGCACCTTGCACAATGGGCTCTAAAATAACTGCAGCCAATGCATGGTGACGTTTCTCAAACAATTCACGTATTGAAGCCAAATCATATTCTACATCAATATTTCCGAATCGGCTTTGAGGCTGCGGAGCAAAATATTGAATCGGTAATGATTTATTAAAGATGTGGTGCATTCCTGTATCCGGATCACACACTGACATAGCATTCCAAGTGTCGCCATGATAGCCAGAACGAATAGTAGCAAACTTGCATTTTTCATCTTGCTTTAAAGCATTCCAATACTGAAGAGCCATCTTCATGGCCACTTCAACCGCCACAGAGCCAGAGTCACAATAAAAAACTTTTTGCAATGATTGGGGCACGATAGCCAGCAATTTCTGAGTTAACTCAATGGCTGGCTCATGTGTTAAACCACCAAACATGATATGAGACATTTGCTTCAATTGCTCTTGCACAGCATTATTTAATACCGGATGATTATAACCATGAATAGCTGCCCACCACGATGACATACCATCAGTCAACACACGTCCATCCTTCAAGTATATCGAACAGTCCTCCGCCCTATCGACCATATAAATGGGTAGTGGATTATCCATAGATGTATAAGGATGTATAATGTGCCTTCGATCTATTTGCAGCATCTCTTGCATATTGGTCATTTCCATGTTTATTTTAAAGCTGACTCCCTATTGACACACAACTCATGATCAAGGCGAAAGCCGGCCGAACTAAATGCATCTTTATCTTGGTTGATATTAGTTCCTATTGTGGTTAGGTAATCGCCCACCAAGGCTGCACTTACACCAGCTTTCAAAGCTTTATCCTGAATATGATTGATCAGGTTGCGTCCTCCCGCCAAACGTATATGTGCTGTAGGATTAATTAATCTAAACAAGGCAAATGTGCTTAATACCTCTTCGTCTGTTAAGGGCTCCACATTGGCCAATCGAGTTCCCTCAACAGGCATAAGCACGTTAATTGGTATGGATTCTATCTCCAACTCACGCAAGGTAAGAGCCATTTCAATTCGTTGCTCCATGCTCTCACCCATACCAATTATACCACCAGAACAAACACCCATACCGGCCTCGCGTGCCTGCTTAATGGTTCTTATTTTATCTTCGATGGTATGTGAGGTACAAACCTCTTTAAAATAAGATGGCGCTGTTTCTATGTTGCAATGATAATGTCTCACACCTGATGCATACAATTTATCTAACTGCGAACGATTGAGTAAACCCATTGATGCACAGAGGTGAATTGGCGTTTTTTGCTTGATATTTTTATAAACACCACATAACTGATCCAGATTTTTATTAGAGATAGCTCTTCCACTGGTCACTAAGGAAAAACGGTAAACTCCCTTTTGAGCATTCTCCTCGGCCAATTCTTCAGCTTCTTTTAAATCTACTAATTCATACTCCTCCACATTGGTATTGTGAAACATCGATTGCGAGCACCAGCTACAATTCTGGGTACACTTTCCCGACTTGGCATTCATAATAGAACACATCTCCAAAAAGTCGCCTTTAAATTCACATCGAATATCATCAGCCAAAGCATACAATTGCTCTTTGTCTTCAAAATTTAATAAAGTGATTGCTTCGTCCTTGCTAATAGAGCCACCATTTAAAATTCGTTGTTTAATCTCTTGTATCATGTTTTTACAAATAAAAAACCGCCAACAAGGTGATTCCCTGTTGGCGGTTGTTACTATATTAATATCTTATTTATCTCACATGCCGATGCACTATTAGCATCTACAATGGTAATTAGCATTAATTCATTTTCCTCTAAATTTACATCATCGTCCTCATCATCTACTTTCAACGATTGATCTAACACTGTTTCAATGCACAACAGCATTTGACTAATTGTTTGCAACAACGAAACAGACAGGCAACCAATGTGCACAACTGATCCTAAGGAGCTAAAAACAGCATAACCTTTACGGCTCCATCGTTTGAAACGATGCCTTTGTTGATTGCTATGTGATGGCTGCTGAGAAAACATGTGCGCAAAACTAATAATATTTAGCATACGCACGAACTGTTATATATTGTTGTGCAACACATGATTTTAAGAATACAAAAAGAGCGTACCAAAAATGATACGCTCCTTAAACTTATAATTTGAATGGCTTATTTCACCATTGAAACTTCTTTAATCACTTCGCCTCCGCGTGTAATCGCTTTCTCATTCATTGGAATAAGGTGGTGGTGACGCTCAGGCAATGACTTTTTAAGACCTGCCACAACGTTCTCCATTTCAACCACAGGTTTTACTTGTAAATACCCACCTAACACAATCATGTTAAATGTTTTAACAGCATGCATACGAGCTGCTTCAGCAGTTGCATCAACACGGTAAATATTAATATCTGTACGCTCTGGATGACGAGTAATACCATTACCATCGTAAATTAATGTACCTCCTGGCTTCACATCCTTTTCAAACTTATCCATCGATTGTTGGTTAAGAATGATGGCTGTATCATATTCGTGTAGAATTGGCGAGCTAATGCGCTCATCGCTCAATATAACAGTTACATTGGCTGTTCCACCACGCATTTCCGGACCATAAGCTGGCATCCAAGAAACTTCCATATCTTGCATAACGCCTGAATAAGCCAAAATCTTACCCATTGAAAGCACACCTTGTCCACCAAATCCGGCTATAATTATTTCTTCTTTCATTTCTTAAATTTTAAAAGATTAAACCGAACTACTGATTTTTAATGTCACCTAGTGGATAATAAGGGAACATATTCTCTTCCATCCATTCATTAGACTTGATAGGTGTCATTTTCCAACCTGAGTTACAGTTTGAAACAATTTCAACCAATGAAGTACCTTTGTTGGCTTGTTGGTTTTCAAAAGCCTTACGTAAAGCTTTTTTAGATTTACGCACATTGGCAGCTGTATGAACCGACTGACGAGTAACGTAACATGTACCAGGTAGTTGAGCTAAAATCTCAGAAATCTTAATTGGCTCACCATCATGGCTTACATCACGTCCGTGAGGACAAGTTGATGCCGCCATACCAGGCAATGTCGTAGGTGCCATCTGACCACCTGTCATTCCATAGATACCATTGTTAATGAAGATCATTACAATGTTTTCGCCACGGTTACAAGCATGAATTGTTTCTGCAGTACCAATCGCAGCTAAATCGCCATCTCCCTGGTATGAGAATACATTTTTCTCAGGCATTAAACGCTTAACAGCTGTTGCCAATGCTGGCGCACGACCGTGAGCTGCTTGTTGCCAATCAATTTCTAAATAATTATAGGCTAATACAGAACATCCTACTGGTGCTATACCAATGGTTGTATCCTGAATACCCATTTCTTCAATTACCTCAGCAATTAATTTGTGTACTGTTCCATGACCACAGCCAGGACAGTAGCTTAAATCATTATCAGAAAGAACGTCGGTTCTTTTATAGATAAGATTCTCAGGTTTTATAATTGTATTAATATCTGACATTGCTTAACCTCCTATTAATTTTTGCTCCAATGCTTCAACTACCTCACCTGGTGAATGTACTGAACCACCAAAACGACCAAAATGCTCAACTGGTACAGAGCATTCAACTGCTAACTTAACATCTTCAACCATTTGACCAGCACTCATCTCAACAGATAACATTCCTTTTACCTGCTTGGCTCTCTTCATTAGCTGCTCTGTTGGAAATGGGTATAAAGTGATAGGACGAAGCATACCTACTTTAATACCTTTAGCACGGGCTATTTCTATTGATTTCTGACAAATACGAGCACTTGATCCGTATGCTACAATTAGGTATTCTGCATCATCACACATTACCTCTTCAAAGCGTACTTCGTTCTCTTCTACCGAACGATATTTTGCTTGCAATTTATGGTTAAACTCTTCCTGAACAGAAGCTTCTAACTGCACTGAAGTAATGATATTTTTAGCACGATTGGCCTTTTTACCCGTTGTTGCCCAAGGATAATTCTCATTGATATAATCCTCAGTCCAACGTGGCTTTTGCTCATTAAGCTCCACCTTCTCCATCATCTGGCCAATAACACCATCAGACAAAATCATTACTGGGTTACGATATTTAAATGCCAAGTCGAAAGACAACTCAACAAAATCTGCCATTTCTTGTACCGAAGCAGGCGCTAGGGTAATTAATTTATAATCGCCATGTCCACCACCTTTTACTGTCTGAAAATAATCAGACTGGGCTGGCTGAATCGTTCCTAAACCAGGACCTCCTCGTACAACGTTTACTACTACACAAGGTAATTCGGCTCCTGCCAAATAAGTTAAACCTTCCTGCATCAAACTTACACCAGGGCTTGATGAAGAAGTCATTACACGCTTACCACAACCGGCACCACCATACACCATATTAATAGATGCTGTTTCACTCTCTGCCTGCAACACAACCATCCCTGTTGTCTCCCAAGGCTTCTCGGCCATCAGCGTTTCCATTACTTCCGATTGAGGAGTAATAGGATATCCAAAGTATCCATCCACACCGGCGCGGATAGCTGCTTCAGCAATCGCCTCGTTGCCTTTCATTAATTTTAGTTCTCTCATGTGTGACTAATTTCCTTTATGAGTTTTACATTAAGCAGTAGCACCTGCTTTAGCGCGATAAACAGTAATACAAGTATCGGGACAAATTATCCCGCAATTAGAACAACCAATACAGGCATCTGGATTTGCCATATAGGCGTAATGATACCCTTTGCCGTTAACCTCGGCTGCCAATTCAATTACCTTTGTGGGACACACCGTTGTACAAACACCGCAGCCTTTGCACCTTACTGTATCAACCACAATTGCACCTTTTGCTTTTGCCATTTTATAGAGTCTTTAATAGATGTTACAAATTTAAACTTATTCGTCTACTTTTCACAGAACCACCATCAGTATACTCTTGTTTATAAAGGATATAAACAAGCTTATGATTTGATAGCATCCATCAACTTTATGCATTATCTGCATTAAATGCTTCCAGTCGCTTTTTTAATTCATCAAATCGTTCTGCTCCTGTTTGCGATACACAAGCACGTAAACTTTCTTGCTTACTTCCGGTTTTTCCTAATGTTATGGCACTAATTCCATAATACAATAATTTTTCAAGCAACTGACCTCCGGTCAAATCACCAAACGAAACAGTGAAATAAAAACCATCAGCCAATGGTTCGTCTATATCTTTATCATAGGTTAAGTTAAATCCATTAGCTAAAAATAGCTCTTTCATCACTTTACCTCTGTTCTTATAATCAATCACTTCTTCTAAGAAGTTAAAATCACCATCGTTAGCAGCTTTTAGCATGGCAGCCAAGGCATATTGGGCAGAGTGGCCAGTACCTGACGACAAAGCGTACAACACACGGGTAACCAGCACCTGTCCGTATTTATCAACACCAAAACGCTCTTGTAAGTTAGCATAACGGCGATTGTACAGCTCATCTGACATACACGTTAAGCTCATGCGTTGCCCGGCATAACTAAATGCTTTTGAACTAGATATAAGCAATACATAATTATCGGTATAATGCCCCACAGACACCTGGTAGGGCGCTTCGAAAGGCTTGGATAAATCCTGGCGGAAATCCATTGCGAAGTATGCTAAATCTTCAATAACTACCACATCGTACTTGGTAGCCAGCTCACCAATAATTTGCAACTCAGATTCGGTAAAACACACCCATGTTGGGTTGTTGGGGTTGGAGTATACAACGGAAGATATCTTTCCTGTCTTAAAGTACGATTCTAACTTATCACGCAGCGCTTCACCACGATAATCGTACACATCAAATGATTCGTATTTATATCCGAGTACATCTAACTGTTGTTTTTGAACCGGAAACCCAGGATCGATAAACAACAAGGTATCACGCTCTTTGTAAAGTTGACCACACACCAGAAAGTTAGCATATGAGCCTTGCATAGACCCAACCGTAGGCACACAACACTCAGGCGAAATATCTAAATTTAGAAATGCCTTCACAAAACGACTTGCCTCATCCTTCAAAGGCTTAATTCCTTCCAACATAGGATATTTGGATGCAACTCCTCTCTTTAATGCCTCGATTTCTGCATTGGTAGCAATTTCCGACGGCATGAGTCCGGGAACACCCATTTCCATACGAATGAACTTTTCTCCACTTTCTTCTTCAATATCGTTTACAATGGATACAATTTCTCTAATTGTAGCATTGTTTAAGTCACCAATCTGATATTTCGCTAAAACCTTAGTGACAATTTCAGCATTAATTGGTGTTTTAGTGTGTGATTGCATGTGGTGTGATTTATTTTATTTTGCGAGCTATACAGCCCTATGGCAAAAGCCAATAAAAAGGGTGACACAATTAAGCATCACCCTATTAATCCTATTTAATACCCAAACTCGTTAACGAGTCGGTTAATCCAATTTTCTACGCGTACAGCTGTTTTATCAGCTTCGTTATCTTCATCTACTGGCAAACCAAGGAAATGACCATCTTTAAGTCCTTCCGATTCTTCATACACATAACCTTCGGTACTGCAAAAACCTACAACTTCAGCTGAAGTGTTTTTTAAGCGCTCGTACACCCATCCCAATGCATCAACAAAATGCTGTGGGTACTGTACGTGATCACCTAAGCAATACATGGCTACTTTTTTGTCGTCCCAGTTAGCTTTTTCAATAAGGGTAGCAAATACATCCCAGTCCGTATCTTTATAGTCCGAATCCCAATTAGTCTTACCAATGGTTGACATTCCAAAAATGACTTTATCAAAGCGATTCAGCTCCGTTTCACTAATGTTTTTAACGGCAATTAATTCAACTTTATCTGCTCCAAACTTGCTTTCAATTACGTGAGCAACTTTCTCTACACTACCAAGTTGAGGGCCGTAAAAAATACCAATTTTTGACATATTTTTTTTAGTTTAAATGAGGTTGTTATATCAATTCAAATATGCTTTTTTTAAGCGAGATATGCAACCTATCACTTATTAGAACCTCCTTTATTTCCTGCGATTGCTAACAGAACTCCCAAAACTATTCCCAACAATGCTGCAAATAGAACACGGTACTCTGCAGGCATTAAAAAAGTGATGGTATGAGCAGGTATCCAAAAGAATGGGATGGTCTTTTTAAAAACAAAGTTCCATTGCATTCCCCAATCCATTTCTTTCATAATTTTTCCAAACTGAATAGTCCTAAACAGACAAGCGATTTTACCACTATTTGCTACAATATGCATATCTGTTATTCGATGCAAAGTCATCATTACAGGAGCATAAATTAAATTCATAGCTGCACTAATACTAAATGCCACTAACAATTTAGAAGATGAAATGGGCTCTTTCATAACTTCCAAAGCATTATCCAATCCCATTTTCACGAGAAAAACAGGAACTCCAGAAGCAAATACCACAAATGCCATTTTGATAGTTAGACCAAGAAAGCCCCAAACAATTGCTCTTGGCAGTACTCCAAAACCTTTAGCTGTATAACTTCCTGTTTTAATTCGTAACCCAATAACCTCACCTAAAGTAGCTAAAACAGCAAACTTCAAAAAACTCATCACCATAGGATGATTGAGATTAAAAGCATCGTACCAATTAAAAACAGTTTGACTTAAAAAAAATGGCAAAAACAATAATACCACTCCTGCCACAAATAATAAATCATTAAGTCTTTTCCCCATCATCCGTATCTATTTATTTCTTATTTCAAGCACTAACTTTCAAATCATCACAAAACCCAATCTAAAAGCCCCCTACAAATCGCCTAAACCTTTCCACTCAATACATTTGAACACATTACGATTCATAAGACATCACAAAAATAAAAGGATTTTGCATAATTCAAACACCATTATTGATGATTAAAATCACTTTTAGAGATATTTTTCTTTAAACTCCTAATATAAACAAATGCCAAAGATAAAATTTCATCCGCATTTAATTAATTGCAGAAATAATTCTTCATTAAAAAATTGAGCACAAAAAAAGCCGACCTTCCTTTGAAGCGCCGACTTTTTCATCATTATCAATACACAAACAGTTACTTCTCAATCCGTATGCGGGCATCAACTGCGATGATTTTTTCACCTTCGCCCAATAAGGGATTTATATCCATTTCTTTTATTTCTGGAGCATGATTAAGCATGTTCGACAAACGAACAACAATCTCAGCATACTTGTTTTCATCAATTCCTTGCTGACCTCTTACTCCTTCAATTATTTTATAACTTTTTAATCCTCGAATCATCTCCAATGCTTCATCCTGATTGATTGGAGCAAGTCCTGAGGACACATCTTTTAATACCTCAATAAAAATACCTCCCATTCCACACAAGACCATGTGACCAAAGCCAGGCTCATACGTGGCACCAACAAATAACTCTTTACCACTAATCATTGGTTGCAACATAACACCAGTGGCATCCTTAATATCCATCATACGAGCAAACTCACTTTTCAGCTGCTCATTGTTATCTACACCCAAAACAACACCGCCTACATCGGACTTATGTACAGGACCAACAACTTTCATTACAACTGGATACTCAACCTCCTTCATTGCTCCTAGCAAAACATCGACCTGATCACTCACAAACTCTTTAACACGAGGTACACCAGCCGCATCTAACAACTCCTGCACAACTTCAGGCGAAACATATCCACTTTCCTGCGCATCAATGATACTACGCACCTTCTGCACATCCACATCATTCCCGCCTGCTTCAGTCTGTGCAGGCTTTGCCGTATTATATATCTTTGTTAAGGCATTACCAAACATTACCTCATCAGGAAAATTGACGTTGCCCATATTAATAAACATCTCAATATCCTCTTTCACATTAACAACGGATGGTAAAATTGGATAGATTGGTTTTTTACACTCACGCATTTTCGCATGAAGCACCTTGTAAACCTCTTCATTAGAGAATAAACCAGGGCTTCCAAAAACTACAGCCATGGCATCGATGTGCTCAAAATCATTTTCACAAGCATCAATAATATCGCTCAACTGCTGTGCTGTACCAGTAGCTAAAAAGTCGATTGGATTGGCCACACTCGAACCTGGATAAAGCTTTTCTAACAAAGCATCAGCCTTAGGCCCGTCGATAGATGGCACCTCTAAACCGCCATTGGATAAAGCATCCGTTAACATCACTGCAGGACCACCTGCATGCGTGATAACAGCCACATTCTTACCTTTCAATTCTTCAATCATGAATACTGCTGCCACATTGGCCAGTTCTTCACGACCATAACAACGAACAATACCCGCCTTTTTAAATAAAGCATCAACAGCCAAATCACTGCTTGCCAAAGCACCTGTATGACTCGAAGCCGCTCTACTACCCGCTTCTGAATTACCAGCCTTAATGGCGGCAATTTTACATCCTTTATTAATTAACGATGCAGAATGCTTCAATAATTTCTGAGGATTATTAACACTCTCAAGGTATAATAACTTAATCTTTGAGCTTTGCCCCTCAACGTATGTATTATCTAAATATTCAAGTACTTCCTCAACTCCTGTTTGCGCACTATTCCCAACAGAATAAACACTATTGAACTTAAGCCCTTTAGCCATACCAGCCTCAATAATAAATACAGCCGTTGCCCCTGAACCCGAAATAAAATCGGCTCCCATTGGCTCCAAAGCAGGTATTGGTGTTGTAAAAACACTACTGTGATGCGTGGTTAAAACACCAACACAATTTGGTCCTATCAAACAACCACCTACTTCATTAATTGTATCAACAATCTGATGCTCCAAAGCAGCACCCTCTTCATTCTCTTCACTAAACCCTGCAGATATAATAATAAACGCCTTAGTTCCTTTTTGCTTCGCCAGCACCTCAACTGTTTGTGGACAAAATTTTGCAGCAATGGCCAAGACAGCCAAATCAACCTGCTCCGGTAAATCAGCCACATCACGATACGACTTAATACCTTGCACTACGTCACTTTTTAGGTTAGTAACATACAGATCTCCTCCATAGTTACCGTCCACAATATTTTTAAGGATTTTACCCCCTGGCTTCATTACATCATCGGAGGCCCCAACCACCACGATGCTTTTGGGGTTAAGTAATTGTTCGTTTATCATTGTTTAATGTTTTGTCTGTCCTTTAATCAAATTCAAGCGAATTACGAAAAGTCATCTCTAAATATGATGAAAATCATAAGTTGTCAAATTACTTATAAACAAAGCAACTAAGAGACTATCAACACCCACTCAAATAACTTTTAGTAACAAATTGTTACCTGCGCAAAAATACACGAATGATTCAACTTTCAAACCATTCACTATTGTTTTTTTCTTATTTTTACGCAATCTAAAAAGGGATATATTGTGAGCGAAAAAATAAACATACTACTTAATAAACAAACACTTACAAAGAACGACTTAAGCTATTTACTAAGTCTTAAAAACGAAGAACGTGACTTTTTTCTTCGAGGTGTAGGTAATAAATATGTGGAAACACTTGGAAAAAAGGTCTTTTTCAGAGGATTGGTTGAGTTTTCGAATTATTGCACCAAAGATTGTTATTACTGTGGCATTCGAAAAAGCAACAGCAATGCTGAGCGCTACGAGATCGATGATAAAGCAATTGTTGAGGCAGCTATATTTGCACACGAAAACAAGTATGGCTCACTTGTTCTGCAAGCAGGAGAACGAAGCGACACCGCTTTTACAGAGCGCATTACAAAACTCCTCAAAGAAATTAAATCGGTAACCAAGGGCGAATTAGGCATAACAATATCCTTGGGAGAACAAAGCGAAGAAACCTACCAGGAATGGTTTGACGCTGGCGCCCATCGCTACCTCTTACGAATTGAAAGTTCAAAAAGGGATTTATACTATCAAATTCATCCCGAAGACAAGAAACACGATTTTGAAACCCGTATTAATTGCTTAAAAACACTTCAGAAAATAGGGTATCAAACAGGCACGGGCGTAATGATTGGCCTTCCATTTCAAAGCTATGACGATTTGGCCGAAGACCTACTCTTTTTCAAAAGTATGAATGTTGACATGGTGGGCATGGGCCCATTTATTGAGCACACCGAAACTCCCCTATATGAACACAAGGATGCACTATGGCCAATCCAAAGACGTTTTGATGTATCCTTAAACATGATAGCAGCACTACGACTACTGATGCCAGATATTAACATAGCAGCTGCCACCGCACTGCAGGCTATTGACCCCATGGGGCGTGAAAAAGCTTTACGATACGGTGCCAACGTTATTATGCCCAATATAACACCAACAGCCAACCGTAAGGACTACACTCTTTACGAAAACAAACCATGTACCGATGAGGGCGCTGAAGACTGCTCCAACTGTTTGGGCATTCGCGTTGAAATGGCGGGCAGAGAAATAGGTTATAATGAATGGGGCGATTCAAAGCACTTCTTTAAGCGACAGAACAAAAAGAAATAAACCATACCCTAAGATTTATGACCATGACTAGATGCTGGTATCTTTGCCTTGTATTCTTTTACACAACAAGCCTGATGGCGCAAAATGTTAAGACAGGCATTGAAGTATTACAGGAGCATAATTTCTACTCACTAGAGGGCAAAAATGTTGGTTTAATTACGAATCCCACTGGCGTTAACCAGCAACTTAAGGCGACTATTGACATACTGGCCGAAGCTGCCAATGTTAAGCTAGTAGCACTCTATGGACCCGAACACGCCGTGAGAGGCGATTATTCCGCAGGAGATAAAGTTCAGTTCTTTAGCGACCCGAAAACACAACTGCCTGTTTACAGCCTTTACGGTAAGCACAAAAAGCCCAGTGCTGATATGCTTACCAATATAGATGTATTGGTCTATGATATTCAAGATATCGGATCACGCTCTTACACTTACATCAGCACCCTAGGTTTAGCCATGGAAGCTGCAGCAGAAAATAACATTAAACTAGTGGTGCTCGATCGGCCAAATCCACTTGGCGGCCTTAAAATGGAGGGAATGATAACCGAATCAGGTTTCACTTCTTTCGTTAGTCAATTTCCCATACCCTACATACACGGTTTAACGGTTGGCGAATTAGCACTTTATTTAAATGGCGAACAACTATTAAGCAATGGTGTGCAATGCGATTTGGAGGTTGTGGCCATGGAAAACTGGAAACGAACGATGAACTTTGAAGACACTGGCCTACCATGGGTTCCGTCATCTCCACACATACCACGGGCTACTTCATCCTACTTCTATCCGGCAAGTGGCATTTTGGGGGAGTTGTACATTTTTAACATTGGCGTTGGCTACACTTTACCATTTGAGCTCTTTGCTACTGAATGGATCAATGCCGACAGTTTAGCTCATAACTTAAACAGCTTAAACTTAGCGGGCATTACCTTTCGACCAATACACTACAAACCCTATTACAGTACATCGAAAGGCAAGCTATTACACGGTGTGCAAGTACACATAAGCGACTACCAACAAGCTCAATTATCGTTGATTCAGTTTTACATATTGCAGGAGACCCATAAGTTGTGGCCCGAACACAACGTATTTGACATGTGCGAACCCTCGCGCATTAGCATGTTTGATAAAGTTTGTGGAAGCGATAAAGTAAGAATAGCCTTTACCAAGCATTGGCTGGTTGGTGATATTATAGACTTGTGGACAAAAGACATTAACTCATACAGGCAAAGGGCTGAGAAATACTTTCTTTACGATTAGATGATTAAAAACTGATAAAACATGCAAATAAAAACACTCATCCTATTCGTTGCTTTAATTACCCTTACTACATCCTGTGTTCAAAAAGAAAAGAATATGAAGTACTCATCGGCCATTACATTTTTATATTATAGGGACTTTGCCTACGGCATTGATTTTATTGAGAATACCTTACAATTGGATTTAGTAATGGATCAAGGTTTTGCAAAAGTCTATCAAGTAAATGAAAAAGCTTTTTTAGGCATTGTACAAAAGAAAGATAACGAAGCATCTGGCAGCACTCTATTCTCTTTAAGCACGGATAAGGTAGAAAAGGAGTATGCAAGAGTTAAGCAATTGGAAGTATTTAATTTATCAGAAATAAAACACTTCGAATCCATTCCTCTTAAATCATTCTTCTTCGACGATGCCGAAGGACACAAATTTGAAATCCAGCAATTTTTAAAAGACGAAGATATTTTAAGATTTTAGTTCTCTTAAAACAATTACAAGCTAGTCCTCTTCTTTTTTCTTGATTCCAAAACTGGCATCCACCTTTATAAGCTTAACCATTATAAAGCTTGGAATGGTACACAATACCACCCAAATAAAGAAGTGCTGATAACCGATTAGCTCCTGGATCCACCCTGACACCATGCCAGGAAACATCATGCCGGCGGCCATTAATCCCGTACAAAACGCAAAGTGTGCCGTTTTATGCTCTCCCTCCGAAACATAGATTTGATAGAGCATAAATGCAGTAAAACCAAAGCCGTATCCAAACTGTTCAATGGCAACAGAAATGCTTACCAACAAAAAGGAATCGGGCAAAGCATAGGACAAATACACGTACACCAAATTGGGCAGATTAATGGCAATAACCATTGGCCACAACCAATATTTCAAGCCATTTTTTGAAGCCAGCATGCCTCCAAGAATTCCGCCAATAGTGAGAAAAATAACGCCAATAGTTCCATAAACAATACCTACCTGACTGGTACTTAAACCCAGCCCGCCAATATCTTTTGAGTCGAGCAAGAAGGGCGAGGCCATTTTTACCAATTGCGATTCGCCCAAGCGATAAAACAACAACATTCCTAAAATTGTCCAAATATTCTTCTTCCTAAAAAAGGAAGTTACAGTCTGCCCAAATCCTTTCATTGCCTCACCCACACTGAGCACCTCTCTATCCTTATCTTCATCGGGATGTGGCAGGGCATATTTATGGTAAAGTGCGAGCAATACAAATAAGCCAGTGATAATATAAAAGGTTAAGGACCATGCTAAAGGAATACTGGGCTGATCGCTACCAAATAAGGGCATTTGCTCAAATTGACCAGCCAAAAACACCAACAGTCCTTGTCCGGCAATCATCGCCAAACGGTAAAATGTACTGCGAATACCAACAAAATAAGCCTGTTGACTTTGATTTAATCCAAACATATAAAAACCATCAGCCGCAATATCGTGGGTTGCTGAACTAAATGCCAAGAGCCATAAAAAAGCCAAAGATGACTGAAAGAAAAAGCTTGTAGGAATGGTAAAGGCAACACCTGCCAGACCTGCTCCAATCAACAATTGCATGCTCACAATCCACCAGCGCTTACTTTTTATGGTATCAACAATCGGGCTCCAAATGGGCTTAATCATCCAAGGCAGATATAACCACGATGTATACAAGGCAATATCAGTGTTGGAGATATCGAGCTTTTTATACATGATCACGGCCAGAGTCATGACTACCACATAAGGTATGCCCTCGGCAAAATATAAGCTGGGCACCCAAGCCCATGGAGAGGTTTGTTTTTGTTTCATTTTTTAAAACTAGTATCAAGATTCATTTACAGAACATCAATGTTGTCCTAAATATTTTTATCAATTGGGCTATTCGCCCAAACCCAACTTACTTTTTTAGCTTGATCTAAAAAACTAAGGAAAAAAGATCAAGGCTACTTTTTAAATAACTTTCTTATTTATCTCAGCTCAAGTGCGGCCGAGTGATTTCCGAATCAAGTTCGGAACTTCTCGGTCTTACTAAAGCTTTCGAGAAAACTAAAGTTATTTAAAAGAGAGGCCATAAGGCATGATGCATAAAAGAACCCCAGTTTCTAATTAACACTAATAATATACTTAATTTCAATCAGTTCGATTCATATCAATAAAATCGCTTAGGACGCTATTGACAGAACCTATACAAACGCTATTTAATCAAAGTTCTGCGTATTTATAGCTTAATCATGATGGTTTCATATATTTTCATTTTATTACCACTACTTGTCCCGATTTGTCGGGATGGAACTCGGGTTAATACTTTTGCTTTAATTCGGCCCCGCGAAAATAATGGTTTAAAATAGCATTATAATCGTAGCCCCTGGCTCCCATAACAGCAGCGCCTATCTGACAAAGTCCAACGCCGTGCCCCCAGCCCGCTCCTCGCAAGATAAAAAATACCTTTCCCTGCTCTTCACTTTTCGTTATCACAAAAGCAGAACTATAAAGGTGCGATTCAGACAAGGTCTTTCGAATTTCCAGCTCCTTACCGATCGTCAGAATCTTTTTGTCACCAACAATCTTTAGCTTAATCAAGCGCCCGGAGTCACCACGTTCGATTGGTATTAAATCTTGAATGGTACCATAATCAACACCCGTTCGCTTGGCAACCAATTCACTCAGTTCGTTTTGGTCGTAACGCAGCTCCCAACGGTAAAAATCATTGGTCTCCTGGTCGTAATCGTTCAATACCTGCTTTAACACTTCCTTGTCATTGGTATTACAAAAAGCATCAGGCTCACCATTGATCCATTCACGTGCACTACCCTCCTCTTTCAAGTTAAGTTGCAAAGAACTGGCATCATCAACAATAGATTGCAAGTAGGGATGTTTAACTGGCTCCCACACATTCTCAAACTTCTCAACCATGCCACCGCAACATTTTGAGAAACGCGCATCACAGATGGCATTGTTATACATCAACACTTCACCCCTGGTAGCTGCAACGGCCTGCTCCACTTCTGGTGTATTGGCTTTAACCATGCCCTGGTAGCGCTGACAATGATCATCGGCACAAACATCGAAATGCGTATGATCTTCGCGGTCGTACCACTTAATGTATTCATCCTCCGATTCAAATACAGTTTGATAATTACTGGCTTCAGCTACCAAAGACTTGCTCTTATCAATTTGCGCCAACAACCAGCTGCGCGAAATAACAGCGTGTGCTTTTAGTAATTCAATGGATGATGTGGCACTCATCTCCGAAGAAATGACACTCATCAGGTAATCTTCGAGCGATAATATATTAATTGCATTAATAACACCATCGTTTAGCAAGAGCTGAAAACTACCCTTAAAAGATTGATCTTCCTGTCGCTCCCAATGAAAATCAACTCCAATGGTTACCTTGTGAATGGTAAAGAAACTCTTCTCATCCAATGGTTTAAAACACAATCCACTACGTATATACACATCCTCACCATCATCCGCTTTAAATAAAAGCATTGATTGACCATGTGGGGTAACAGTATACTTCCCAGATAACTCAATACCTGAAGTATGCTGAAACTGACCGACTAAAGTCAGTTCAATTGAAGTATTGACCTGAATACCAACCTTTATTTCTGGAGTTTGATTCATCTGTTAATATTTATTTTCTTTCATCTATTATTACACTTTACTCTGTTTGCTTTACAGACGACTCTGTTGGTCTTACAAACGCCTCTTCCTTTCTTACATATAAGGCTGACGCCTTTACAAACGATGCTGGCGACCTTACATAGGCCACTGCCAGCGATACATACGCCTCTGGCGGTCTTACATACGCCTCTTCCGCTCTTACATAGAAGGCTGACGCCTTTACATACGACGCTGGCGACCTTACATACCCATCTTCTCCTCTAACACACGCCTCTTCCTGTCACTCATACACCATCAACTATTTCCTCAGCCAATAATGCACTATCGTGTTCACTCATACACACCTCATCAAGTATGGCTGTCACATCACTGGCTGTTATCTTCTCAAAATCCTCGGCACGCGGCGTTATAAACACACCTCCCATATCCACCGAGGCAGGACTTAATAGTATTTGCTCATCTCCCTTTGCAAAATAACATTTAGGACGATGCAATACACGAGGAAACACATGAACCACATACTCGCCCGATTCGAAATAAGTCAATACATTGAGCATAGGCTCCAACTCATCCATCTGTTGTTCAAATAAAACCTTATGCAAATGATCGAACAAGCTTTTTATCGCAATTACATCACTCCCCTTAAAACTGATTACCCCACGATGATAGTTTGACCAAGTATAAACCTCAATGCCTTTGTGATTAGCGATCAGCTTCGTAAACTTTTCTCTTTTAAAGTCATCTTCAAGAGGCAAAAAACCCTTATTACCTGCCTGAAAATGGAAATGATCAGGCGCCGAAGCACCACATTTTGGCCCATTGTAAAACAAGGTAAAATCATTAAGCTCCCGAGCTAAATCAAGCATGGAAGAAAAATAGGGCTCAATTATCTGCACAGTATGCTTTTGATGCGGAATGGTCAAATGCTGCTGAAATATGGGAAAGGGATTTATCAAGATGGAATAATTACCAAACTCAACACCCTCCTGCTCCGCTGGACGATTTTTAGCGCATAAAAAACACGAACGCTCCTGAATGGACTGAGCATCTACCTTGGCCGAAGACGAACGAATGCGTTCAGGATTGAATTGAACTTTCACTTCTGCACCTCCAGGTAAAGTCAATGATTTCGTCCTTACCTTTTGCAAGCCAGCGTAATTATTAGCCGCCAGCTCCCATTTCTGAAGCTGACTATTAATAAGTTGTTTAGTTTGATGCAATATGCTCATTAATATTTGCTTTGGTTTTAGTCAAACTATTATTTAGTCTCTACAAGAAAACTCAGATATTTCTCAAGTGCTTGAATGGAAAAGTTAAATTTCAAGGCTTGGTCTTTTTGAAAATCAAGGAGTTTACGTTTGTAAATGACTGTTTTCAAAAAGGGCGTAACGAAGAATTATAAATCACGAATTCCTCTAAAAGCATAACAAGACATGAGTAAATTGGACTTTTCGGGCAAGCACTATTTAGTCGCTTTTGCCACCAATTGCTGCCGTGCTTTTAGCTCCATAGTGCGTATTTTATCCTTGTAAAAATTATGAGCATTCATTTTGTTAATATCTAATGATGCATCAGAGTTGTCATCCCAACGACGACACAAATACAAAGGATTATAAATGCGACCGATTTGATATTCGCGACTGATGTTTAAGCCCAGAGCATAATCCTCTCCATAACTGGTATTGGGTACTTTTACTTCGCGCAACACTGGTGTATAAAACGCTCGTGGAGCACCCAAGCCATTAATTCGCAAAGCATTATTACGTCCATTCTCTGGCGTCCACTCCTTGTGATCAATTAATCCAGGCGGAATCTCTTCCAAATCGAAGTTTACCATTTGATAGCTTCCCACCACCATGGCACAGTTCTGCTCGTAAAAAGCATTCACAACTTGGTCGATTACGGTTTCATCAATGTACAAGTCATCGCTATCCAATTGAATGGCAAACTGACCGCATTGAGCGTGCGCCACCCCCACATTCCAACATCCACCAATACCCAAATCCTGACGATCAGGGATCACATGGATCAAACGCTCATCCTTATACGATTGAATTATTTCAGTGGTTCTGTCGCTGGAATGGTTATCGACAATTATCAGGTTAAAAGAAAATTGTGTTTTCTGTTTTAATACCGACTCAATGGCATCACCGATGGTTTTTTCACGATTACGAACCGGAATGATCACCGATGCCTCCACCGGAAACTTCATCTTATCAAAAGCAATCGCTTTAAATTCAGGTTTAAGAAAGCCACCAATTACTTTTAAGTGAGCAGTACACGCCTCTTCCATTTCAATTTGTCGGTCTCGGTTACGAGGATCGACATAATCAAACATTTTTTCGCCCGATTTTCGGGTATCCAGCTCCACTTCGGTGTACAACAATTCGGGCAGATGCAGGAGCTCTTTTTGTTGCGATACACGCAAACGCAAGTCATACAAGGCCGCCATTTTATAGTTAACATCCATGGCCTCAACCGCCTCTTTGATTGTTTTAGTAGGAAATAACAATAAAGAGCCAAAGTTAAAATCATCGCGTAAACTACCACTCTGATAATCAATCAGCGGATGGGCTTTCATAGTGCATTCTTTCTTCTCATAATAATCGGCGTACACCATTCCAGCATTGGTATCGGCACAACACTTCATCATGCGTTCAATGGCATTCATGCCAATGCTTAACTGCATGCCTTTCGTGTATAGAACCACATAATCGCCCTCAATGCCAGGTATAAGTTGCTTCCATGTTGCAGTTGCATCAAGGCCACCCTCAGCCACTACCACTTTAGCCCCCTCAACCAATACCTGTTCTTTGGCTATGACTAAAATATTAACTTGAGAATAAGCCTCTTGAAATGCATCTATCGTTGGCCTCATCTCTACCTCATCGGCATAAGGCAAAATGCATGTTATCTGTTCAACCATGGTATCTTATTTTTTCTTTTTGTCGTTCATAAAATAATCCAGAATCTGCTTCACCAAGGCATCTCGCTGGCTATTGGCTGTTATTGTTTCTATGGGAAATCCCAGCACCATTGCCTTGTAAGCACCCGAATAAAGCGTAGCTGCACTAGCATTATTTTCGGCATAACGCAAGGCAGTTATTGTCTCTTTACCAACAGGCTCAATAGCGTCAGGAGCTTCCACCGTATAAATATGCGGCAGGTAAGTAGTATTAAATCGCCATCTTCCCTTTAGCATGGTGGCCTGATCATTGCAAACAAGCTCTCCCAATTTAGAGGCATGATTACTGCGCCACTTAAAGTGTAAAACATCGGCAGCAAAATCTTTGGCTTGCTTATCTTTCGTCAGATGAATATCGCTTCCCACATACGCCCCACTCAATAGCACATGCTGCCCATTAGCTGTAACTTGCTTTAGCTTATTCATTAATTCATCGGTATATAGCTTGTACTTCTCTGTCTGTTTATTAGGCGATACGCTTGTTTTTTCCTCTCCCGCAATAATGTCTATCACTGGAAACAAAGATGCATCGTACTGCTCTTGCTCAAAAGCCTCATCACTCACCGACACAAAGCTATAGCCGGCCCTTAAAATAGATTGTCCATGGATGATGGTATTATCAAAGCTATTCCCTTTAATGAATTGCCCCTCCGCATCGGCATAACTAGCACCCCAACCTGGGCTATCGTCATCTAACCAAGGCGAATCCCTATCGAAATCGTACTGATACCCAGTAAAGGCGTAATCATATTTATCTGGCACCCCTTGATCGTTCCACCAGGCAACACCAGCAAAGTTTCCCTCATCAACAAATGCAGGAGCACTAACCCTGTCAAAGGCATTTACCACCAACACCGTTTCTGCGCGTCGTCCAGCAAATCCTAGCGACAGCACTTCGCTCGGAAAGCTTTCTCCACCCTCATTTATGGCCGTAACTTTATAGCTGATTATTTCTCCTTTTTTAAGCTTTGGCAACTGATAAGTATTTCCTTTTACAACAGTTCCATTATCAAAACCCTTTGTTCCCTTGCGCGCATATACTTTGTAATATTGTGGTTTAGCCGTTACTTCCAGGCTATCTTCTACAGCCTGCCAGGTTAATTTATAAGCCTTTTTATCTGGCACAATGGCCAAATGATCAACAGGCAGAGGCTGCACCACATAGTCGCGCCCATCCTGAAGTGCTAAAAAGCGAAGCATGCCCTTGTAAATAGATCTACATACATCAAAACGAAACTGAGGGTCGAGACCATAGCGCATATCCGCCAGGTTCTGGTGCGATAAAAGCTCCAAAAGCATGGTGGGAACATTGGGGCGCCAAGCCTCAGAATACTGCTTATCCCACATTGCCCGACGAGTCCACTTCGAATTATACAAGGTACGAATATCATCCACCAACTGCGTTTGTATCAAATCCGTTAAATCACGACTGACCAACTTACTTTGTCCATTGGAAAAATATCCACTATCGAGCTCAGTACTATAAATACCAAGCGTTCCTATTACCGAGTCATTTGGTGTTACGCCAGCATCGGTATGAAATGCAAAAGCCAAATCAACAGGCAAACCAAGCCCATTTACTTCCGCTCCCTCAGTTGGTTTCATCAGGTAGTTCAACCACTCGCCCCTACTCTGGTAATCATCCTTATAGTCACTTCGCTCCTTGTTCAGGCTATACACCAGCGTATCGGGCATACCAGCATACTGCATCCAATAGCGTGCCGCCTCCATGTAACGAGGCCGCTGCGAAGTCTTCCAACCAAAGTGATTCGTTTCGACTTTTGCTTTCTCATTTGAGCTACCTATAGCACTTACCTCCTCTTGGGTAGGATGCCGAGCCACGTGCCCCATACCTCCACCAATCTTAAGCGCGTCAACTGACACCACTCCATTCGCTTCAAGCTCTATCAACACCGATTGCTCTTGTACAAAATGGAACTTACCCAAATAAGCCCATGTGCCGCCACCCATTGTTTGATCAACGATAAAAGTGGATGAACCGC
The DNA here is from genome assembly GCF_007097485.1 of Carboxylicivirga sp. M1479. Lineage (GTDB taxonomy): Bacteria > Bacteroidota > Bacteroidia > Bacteroidales > Marinilabiliaceae > Carboxylicivirga. The sequence continues at coordinate 64,826 of NZ_VKDE01000035.1, forward strand.
CACTGTGATGAATTGTGTATTTTACCTCTTTGGCATTATCACTTGCGTGCAGATAAGAAATATAAACCGCGTATTCGCCATCGTGAGGGACTCTAGCTCTGTAGTTGGCGACAAGGCCATTGGCATTTGTTACTTTTAAAGATGAGCCTTTTACAAATGGATTATCCCCAGTAAACAACGTGTCGACAGCTTTAAACCCTATCTGCTCATCAAACCGGATGCCTTTCTCCAGTTTTAAACTTGCTCCTTTGGACGCAATGTCATTATCTATAATTATTTCATTTGATTGAAAACAGCGCTCCTGCGGCATATATAAATAAGCACCAGCATTCTCGAGCATTGGCACCAGGTAGGGCATCACATAAGCCATGGTAAAAATATCCTCCACCGTACCGTACAAGCGGGCTCGCTGCCACTCCCAACGATCAAGTGTTGATTCGTAATACCAACCATGACTGTGCCAAAGGGCAATATGATTCGCACTTAAGCCCTTGGAAAACCACTCCTGCTCGCTATTCGTGATGTATTTCGAATGCTTGCTACGAGCAGTAAAACGAGAACTATCGATCTGTGATCGGTAGTAATTGGGAATTAACTGTTCCAGCTCGTATCCATTAGCATACACTTTTACATTATAACTTTCCAATTTGTTTTGATGAAGCATTTCAAGACTTTGCTTAAAAACACTCACGTTATCCTCTCTCCAAGGGGTGTACGATAATGGTTTACTAAAGAAATAGTTTATCTCAGCCTCATTCACATCAATACTAAAAGAGTCAAGCACACATTCGCCCAAATGCCCCCGCTCCACTACAGGACTTTGCCAAGCTTTTAATTGCTCTTGGTGTTGCCGATGTATATCTGAAACATTCAACTGTGCATGCGTGGACACCAGCAAACAACTCATAAGCACCACTAATATTGAAACTCTGGAAAGCGCATTGTTTTTATTCATAAAAGGACTTAAGCACATTTAACAAATCAAAAATAGCAAGATTTTCACTAGGTTCAATTCTTTTTAAAGCTGCGATTTATCCACCAATATCGATATCTTTACAATTCATACCGTTTGGTCAATAAAATGAGCTTTATTTTTAACTGCGTTTCAATAACGCTCTTTATTGATTCTACGGCATTTACCATTGTACATCCATATTTCGCCTAAGGCTCAATCTGAATAACAACTGGTATAACACAGCAGAATAGAGTTCAAACAAATATCTTATAAATGATACTTATAGCAGACAGTGGATCAACAAAAACAGAATGGCGCCTCATTAATCCATCAAACAACAACTCACAAGTCTGTATTACTGATGGCATTAACCCGTTTTTCCAAAGCTCTGAAGACATATACCAAAGCCTAGAGAACAAATACACACTTCTAAAAACAGAAATTCAGGCGCTTCACTTTTATGGCGCAGGTTGTGCTAACGAAGAAAAAAATAATGTCGTGAAGACTGCCCTTAGTCAGTTTTTTAATGCCGAATCGATTACGATTAACAGCGATTTACTAGGAGCAGCCAGGTCTTTATTTGGCAATAAGGCAGGTATTGCCTGCATATTAGGCACGGGTTCCAACTCCTGCTACTACAACGGAACTGATATTATTGACAATGTATCGCCTCTTGGTTTTATTATAGGGGATGAGGGCAGCGGTGCTGTATTGGGCAAAAAACTGATGGGCGACATCCTTAAGAATCAACTACCCCAGGAAGTGATCAGACTTTTCTATGCAAATTACCAAACCGACAGAGCCGAAATTCTTGATAAAATTTACAAGCAGCCTTTCCCCAATCGTTATCTGGCTCAATACACTAAATTTATATCTGCCAATATACATATTGATGAATTGGAACAAATAGTTATCAACTCCTTTAAAGAGTTTATACAGCGTAACCTACTACAGTACCCCAATGCTGCAGAAATGAAAATCGGTTTTATAGGTAGTATTGCCCATTATTTTGAGCCTCAATTACACAAAGCACTTTACGATTACCAACTACTCCCTGGTACCATCAGGCAAACACCAATGGATGGTCTGGTTGCTTTTCACATGAACTCATAAAAAAGGGATGACACACGGCCATCCCTTCAATATTTAGTTTATCACTTACTTAATCTTGCTCTGCCAAGAAACGTTCTGCATCAATTGCAGCCATACATCCTGATCCAGCAGCAGTAACTGCCTGACGATATTGATCATCCTGAACATCGCCACAGGCAAATACTCCTGGTACGTTGGTTCTAGATGACCCAGGTACAGTTTTGATATAACCCACATCGTTTGTATCGATGTAATCAGCAAAAATATCAGAGTTTGGCTTATGGCCAATACCTAAGAAGAAACCATCAATAGCGATTTTTACTTCTTCCTCTTCTGGCGTACCCATATTTTTCACTAAAGTGGCACCTTCAACAACACCATCGCCAAATAAACCTTTGGTTTGATGCTTCCAAAGCACTTCAATATTTGGTGTATTAATAGCACGATCTTGCATTACCTTTGATGCACGGAATACATCACGACGTACGATTAAGTATACTTTCTTACATAAGCCAGCTAAATACATCGCCTCTTCCAAAGCCGTATCGCCACCACCGACTACGGCAACATCTTTACCGCGATAGAAGAATCCATCACATGTAGCACAAGCTGAAACACCAGAACCAGCATATTTAGTCTCATCTGGTAAACCAAGGTATTTAGCTGTTGCACCTGTTGCAATAATTAAAGCTTCTGTTTCAATTACTTTATTCCCATCAACAGTTACTTTAAAAGGGCGTTGACTTAAATCAGCAGAAGTAGCCATACCAAAGCGAACATCGGTACCAAAACGCACTGCCTGATTTTTTAAATCTTCCATCATTTCAGGACCAGTGGTACCAGATGGGTAACCAGGGAAGTTCTCAACCTCGGTAGTTGTTGTTAATTGTCCGCCAGGCTGCAGACCTTCGTACATTACAGGACTAAGATTTGCACGCGATGCATAAATTGCTGCTGTATAACCTGCTGGTCCAGAACCAACAATAAGTACTTTTGTTTTTTCTACTTCTCCCATATCTTTATTATCGTTTTGTGGAGCATCTAGATTCTCCAGATTTCCAAATAGCGCCATAATATCTAAGTATTAATATTTCTGAATAAGTTGTAAAACTACTAATTTTCGCATTCCCTTTCAAAATATATGCCGCACTTAAAATTATGACATTTTACACGGCCTTTTATCTGAATATGACATCTTTGTCAGAATTTACTGCCAAAGCTTACTTTACAAACACCAATGAGCCACTATCGAAATTAATTCCAGACACGACACCCAGCCCCTGAGAAACGTTACTGTGAATCTTCACAGGTTCAAACACAGGCAAACCGTCATATATCCCTTCATAACCCGCCGCCAATATTGTTGAACGGAAATAATCGTAGTAATCATCGGTGTGATGATATAAATACACGGTAATTTTGATTTTATCCTCGTAATAGTCAAAGAACAGGTGATCTTTAGGAATATCGATACCAAGCGTATATATTAATCCATCTATTTTTTCGTCGGTAAACAAACCTTGAAAATCTAAACCAGGTAATAAGCTACCACTTTGCTCTCCCTGAGAAAAAATGGGATCATCCTTTTCATATATAACCACCTCATTGGTGTAATATGGCTCCCCAGCTTTTTCTCCCCACCCCTCACGCACCACAAGCGCCTGATAATAATTGCTCTGCCCGATGGGATCCTGAAACTGAAATTTCGTACGCAACATGGGAGATACCTGTAATTCGGCAATACTCTGATCAACGCTAAGGGTATCTAGCGAAATAATAGGAACCTTTTCTGGAATATACGATTCTGCCATAACCGTATCGCCATTTAACTCATATGCATTAATTCGAAAGCTATCGGATGCTTTAAACGTAAATTCTTTCCAGTTACTCCATATCGTATCAGCAGGCAAGATATAAGCTCCTTGAAAGTTATCATTTATAAATAGTTGAAAACGGCCTTTTTCCACTTGCTCGTAGTCTTCAACAGAAAGGATACTTTGACTCTTACTAAAGTGTAGATCTAAAGCACTATCGGGATACACAAAAGCATACATAACCAATTTATCACTCTGCCGGTTAAGGTCTATTTCAATATCCTTTTCACAGGCACCAAGCAGTAAAGCAATTGATAATATGTACAAAACTCTATTCATGTGTTTAAATTTATTTTCAAAGGCCACATGGAACTCCCAAATAAATTTGATCATCCTCCTGTGTGTCAATTTGGATGAGCAAATTTGCATGGTCGTTTCATATACTCTAATTAATTACAAGTTTTTAAGCCACTTTATTAGTGGAGCTATTAATATTTTTCTCTCTCGGATCAAGACATATATAATCCTGACGATATGGTGTTTTGTTTTTAATGACGCTGTAAATA
>NZ_VKDE01000036.1 GCF_007097485.1 Carboxylicivirga sp. M1479
TTGCCTAGTGCGCCTTTCAGAGTAACCATTGTTTCTCAAAGCGGGTGCAAAATAACGGAGTTTAATTCAAACCTCCAAATCTAAAAGCATGTTTTTTTGTAGCGTATTTCATCACGCAAGCTTTATGAGCTGATTTGGTGGGATTTGGGTAGGGAAATAATTTTGAGAGAGGGTGAGATAGTGCATCCACATGCTGAATTCTGTATAAAGTACGCCTTTTATGCATCCTGAATAAGGCTGAAAGGAAACAAACTCATACTAAAGTCATAGTTAAGTCATATTAAACTCAAAGTAAATTCGATTAGAGCTGAGTTTAGTGTGGGTTAAGTGTGACTAAACTATGGCTTGATGACTTTGTAATTTCGGAAGAGCTATATTAATGTCTTTTCAAATAAATATTGTAGCTATTTCCTTTTTAATAAAATATCGTGAAATTAGCTATCGATACATCCGCAATAAGTCATTAACAAACTATATACATATGAATTTTAAAAAATTAATGAGCAATCTGGGCTTTCAGATCTTGGTTGCTATGGTAATAGGCACAGTCCTTGGGGCACTAATGGGTCCAAAAGCATCGATGTTTGCGCCACTAGGTGATTTTTTCATGGACCTGATTAAAATGCTTGTCGTTCCGCTTGTTGCCATCTCTATCATATCTGGGGCAGCATCCTTGGGGGCAACGAAATCGGCAGGTAAGATTGGGATTAGTACAATTGGCTACTTTTTAATAACAACGGTAGTGTCTGTTATTCTTGGCTTGATACTGGGTGAAATATTTGCACCGGGTGAAGGTTTGGATCGTGCTGCTGTGAAAGAAATGTTTCCTCAATCCGGAGTGAGTAGCGCAGATGCTCCTGTCATGAGTTTTTGGCAAACAATCATTAATATCATCCCAGAAAACCCAATTGCATCCTTGGTAACTGGTAACATTCTTGAAATCATTTTCTTTGGTTTGTTTTTAGGAATTGGCATATCTACACTTCCAGAGAATAAGAAATCTCCGTTAATAAATGGCATGAATTATCTTGTGGAAGCATTAATATGGATGATTAAAGTGGTTATGTACACAGCTCCTATTGGTGTATTTGGATTAATGGCTTCTGCTATTGGAGAGTTTGGATTTGATCTGTTGATGATGGCCGTTGATCTAATGTGGGTTAATATTTTGGGTGGTGCCATCCTACTTCTTGCCCTCTATCCTTTAACCTTAAAGCTTTTCTCAAAGGTACCGATTATGACATTCTTTCGTAAAATGATAAAAGCACAAATTGTAGCTTTCTCTACTAGTTCTTCACTGGCTACCCTGCCTATTAATATGGAAGTGTGCGAGGAGGAGTTAGGTGTATCTAAAGCAACAACCGGTTTTGTACTGCCATTAGGTGCCACCATCAACATGACTGGCAGTGCTATGTACTACGCACTTGCCGCCGTCTTTTTTGCACAGTTATTTGATATTGATTTAAGCTTAGCCCAATACATTGCCATTATCGTTACTTCAACAGTTGGTTCAATCGGTCAGGCTGGCGTACCAGGCCCATCATTATTAATTGTAGCGGTATTGGTTGCTGCTGACATACCAGATGAAGGTCTTCCTTTACTTTTTGCACTAGACCGTGTATTTGATATGTTGCGAACTGCCTTTAATATTACGGGCGATGCAGCTTGTGCATGTATCGTTGATCGATTTAACGAAAAGAAATAAGTTTAATTGGGCTTTGTGATGAACGCAAAGCCCTTTATTTAAAATGCATACTCAATATACTTACCTTAACACATTTCAATATTTAGCATGAACTTGTTTGTAAAAGATTCAATAATGACCACAATCATTCTTTTTATGAGCCTCGACTGTTGCAATAATGAGCTCCTCAAGAACTTGCATATCAACATCAGTCAACTTATTAATGTACAAACACCCCTTACCTAACTTATGCTTTCCCAAGCGATCTAATAACTTTTGTACTTTATCAAAACCATACATGAGGTAGATCGTAAGGCTTTGCTTGCGAGGTGAAAAACCTGTTATAAACCAATCGCCTGTTCGCCCACTGCCATATTTATATCTATAATTACCGTAGCCAATTATGGAAGTGCCCCACATAACCGGACGACAAGCAGTTAGTTTTTCCATCATCTCTAATAAGACAAGGCTATCTTCTCGTCGTTGTTTGTGCTCAATGGTATACAAAAAATCCTTAGCATCAACTTGGGTTGGTTGCGTTTTATTTTCAGCCATATTCTTTTCTATTAAATCAATAAGGTTTCTTCGAAAGAAAACAATGGTATAAAGAAAAAGGTTGCTAATTATAACAATTAACAACCCCTACTCTACTTTTAAACTCATTTATTTGATCATATCATCGGGATGAATCTCTTTTAAAGAATTTAACTCCCCCGTTGCAATGTTAAAAATCCAACCATGAACAAAGAGTCGCTGTCCTCGTGACCAAGCATCTTTAACAATATCCATTGACGCCAACTTCTCCACCTGTTTTACAATACTCAGTTCAGAAAGGCGATTTAATTTTTCATCTTCATGACTGATAGCCTCGATTTCTTGCTTGTTATCAGCAAGCGTGTTCTTTATATCTCCAACCCATTTGCTTAAATAAGGATCGTCTAAGCCATCGAAAGCTGCTTTAACACCACCACAACTGTAATGGCCAACCACAACAATGTGCTTAACTTTTAAATAATCTACAGCATATCGTAAACCTGCCATTAAACTTTCATCGTCGGCATTAACCAGGTTGGCTACATTACGATGAACGAAAAACTCCCCCAGCTGACTGCGCGTAATTACAGTTTCAGCCATTCGGCTATCCGCACAGCCAATCCAAAAATACTTGGGTGTTTGAGCCAGTGATAGATTCTTAAAATAATCTTTATCGACGTTGTTTATTGTTTGCACCCAAGACCTATTGGCCAGGAATATTTGATCATATGATTTCATACTTATCGGTTTTGAAAGGTTAAAACTAAGCTACGTCTTTTCGGAACATAGGAATTACGGCTGTTTCAGACTTTTTAATGGTGACCTTAATCCTATTTCGTTCAGCCGTATCGCAAAAATCTTTAAAGGTTCCCAAAATATCGCCATCAATAAAATCAATCTGCGTTCCGTCAATTAACAAATTAATGTCTTTGGGCAGATACTGTAAAGTGCGTCTAAGCTGTGCCTTATTAAAGAAGTATAAATTACGTGAAATCTGAATCATGTAATTATTTCCTACATTGGATAAAACAATACCTGAACGGAAGTTCGATTTCAAAACAAATATGAATCCGATGACAATTCCAAAGGTGATCCCTTTTAATAAATCGGTTAATAAAATAACGATGATGGTTGCAAAAAATGGAATATACTGATTCGCACCTTTTTTAATCGCCGTTTTGTAAATGGATATCTTATTCAACTTTAATCCAACATGAATTAATACTGCAGCCAAAGCAGCTAAAGGTATGTAATTAAGAAATGGTGCAAAAAGCAACACACTTAATAATAACAACACTCCATGGAATACTGCTGACATCTTACCTTTACCTCCGGAATTAACATTAGCCGAACTACGAACGATTACGGCTGTTAATGGCAATCCACCAACTAAACCTGCCAACATATTTCCCCATCCTTGTGCTTTTAACTCCTTATTTGGTGATGCAATTCTTTTTGCAGGATCTAACTTGTCGGTGGCATCAAGACTCAATAGAGACTCCAAACTACCAACAATAGCAATGGTAAATGCAACCACCCAAACATCAGGATTAGCAATCGCTTTAAATTCCGGAAAGCGCAGTTCATCAACCAAAGAGCTTAAACCACTCATTTCGGGCAATGATACCAAATGCGTTGAACCAAGTGCCAAGGCTGGCACACTAGACTTAAATACTTCGTTTAAAACTACCCCGAAAACAACCACAACCAATGGTCCGGGAATTAATTTCAGTACTGCATTCTTTTTTATAAACGGACTATCCCAGGCAAATAAAATTAACATGGATAACGAACTAATGATAATAGCACCCGGTAGAATAGCTTCTAGCATATAATATAATTCCGAAAACGTATTGTGCCCATACTTATCTTCAAAGGCGGCGGTATCAATACCAGTAAGGTCGTAACCAAAGGCATGTGGAATTTGCTTAAGTATAATACTCAAACCAATTGCCGTAAGCATACCGATTATAACGGACGATGGGAAAAAGTGACCAATTACCCCAGCTCTTAGGTATCCTAGAACCAACTGTATGGCACCAGAAATAAAAACGGCCATCAGAAAAACCTCGAATGAACCCAAAGAAGCGATTGCTGAAAATACAATAACCGTTAAACCTGCAGCAGGACCACTAACACTTAACCTAGAGTCGGATAAAAAACCAACTACAATACCACCAATAATACCTGATATTACACCAGATAACAATGGCGCACCCGAAGCCAAAGCAATACCTAAACACAAAGGCAATGCCACTAAATACACGACTAAACCAGCCGGAATATCATTCTTATACGTCTTAAAGAAGTTCTTCATAGTAATATATGATTAAAATTTCACGACCAAGAAAACAATTGGCATGCCAAACAAACAAGCGTACCCATTCTTTATGATAGTTTTACTATTTTTAGCATTTGCAACACATCCGAATTAAGAATCGGTTAGTGTAGTGGGTAATCTGTTTAATCCTATAAATACATACAAAGTATGCACTATACGCTTATTCCATCAAAAAGTCAAAGCTATCTCCTGCATGTACTTCATAAGGATCAACACCATATTTAAAAATGCGAAGTGGTAATTTTCCCTCGTAGCCAATTTTACCTTTATTATAATTAAACATACATCCCTCGCGCAAACCAACAACAGTTGTTGATTGATTAACTACTAAAAACTCCATAATGCGCTCTTCACGTGTTTCGCCACCATGTCCCTCAGGGTTCGCATCTAAGTAGTGTGGGTTAATTTGAAAGGGAATTAAATTAAGGGCATCAAAACCAAGTGGATCAATAATTGGCATGTCGTTCGTTGTTTTAATGCTTGGACAAGCCAAGTTAGATCCGGCACTCCAGCCAATGTATTTTGTTCCTCCCAGTACTTTTTTGCGGATAGGCTCTGTTAATTTATTATCGTGAATCATGCGTAACAATTGCCAGGTACTTCCTCCTCCAACTACAATGGCTTCGGCACCTTCAACTGCTTTTAACGGATCCTCAAAATGGTGGATGGATACCACATCGTGACCTACTTCGTTAAAACGGCTTTTCACTTTAGCCTCATAGTCATCGAATGAAACGGTTACACCTGCGTAGGGAATGAACAGGCATTTCACTTTTTCCTTGCCTAAAAAATCAGCAATATTTTGCTTTGGATAATCCAGGTAAGCCTCACCGGCCATTGTTGAGTTAGATATCAATAATAAATTCATATTGTATAATGTTAGATATTTATAAAAAGCATTTGCCTTATTAGTTAATAGACAAAAAGATGCTAGACTTGTTTAACAAATCACCTTTATTTTATTTTCTCTATTAATAAATTCGAAGTTTTGAATCGACTATACTGCATTAATGGCTTCGACCGGATCCATTTTTGAAGCTTTCCAAGCGGGTATGTAACCTGACACAACGCCAATAACGGTTGATATTCCGATACCTTTTAAAACATTTAGCAATGTTAGGGCCATTTCGGTTTGGGTAATTAAACTAATAGACATAGCAATGCTAAACACCAGAAATAAACCTCCAAGACCTCCCAGTAAGGACAATACGGTACTTTCTATTAAAAACTGAAGTAAGATAAATTTACGTTTGGCACCCAAAGCCTTTTGAATCCCAATAATGCGTGTTCGTTCTTTTACCGACACAAACATGATATTGGCAATTCCGAACCCACCAACTAAAATGGAGAATCCACCAATAAACCAACCTGCCATATCAATAAAGTCGAAAAGGCTGTCGAAGTTTTTTTGCACCAAGCTAATGCGATTTAGTGCAAAATCATTATCGCCACTTGGCTTAATCCGTCGAATGGCTCTCATCACCCCTGTTAACTCATCCACAATATCGTCGGATGAATAGCCCTCTTTTGCTTTTACCAGAATCATGGGGTTCACTGATTCGCTCCGCAAGTTAAACAGGTTACGAGCATACTTTACCGGAATAATGATATTCTTATCAAGACTATTGCCAAAAATATCGGAACCTTGCCGCTGAATAACACCAATAACCAATATTTTACGTCCCATCATTTTAACACGCTTACCAATGGGGTCCATTCCTTGAAACAATTCATCGGCAATATCGGAACCAATAATACCTGAAGCCATGCCACTGTTTGTTTCGTAGGGCGAGAAGTATCGCCCACGGCTAATTTCAAAATTCCAAATGACATCAAAACCTTCGGAAACTCCCATTACTGCCACATTATCGTAGGCATTATCTTCGTATTGCAGCATCTTTTGCGATGACATAACATAGGAAACCGCATCGGCGATTTGCGAGCGACGTTTAATTTGTTCGTAATCATCTAAGGATGGTACCTGTCTGTTCATGTACCGCCACCAGGGGTATTCCGACTCTCCTTCGGGTGGGGTCCAAGGCCATTTTTGAATATATACAACATTATTACCCAACGATTCGATGCTTTCACGGACTTGTTTTTCCAAAAAATCGATAAGCGTAAAAACAGATATAATAGAAAAGATACCGATGGTTACTCCCGACAAGGTAAGGATAGTGCGCAGTACATTTGTTCGTAATGCACCAATGGCAAACAGGAAACTTTCTTTAAAAAATTTATAGACCAGAATCATGGCTTAGGGATGTTTGAAGAAGCAAGATAGGCAAAAAGTCTGAACACAAAACCTGTAAGCGGATTAAAGGATGGTTTCTTTTCATTAGTAACTTTTTATCCCCGAATAGCTATTGGGCTTGATTTGGTTTTTTGTTAGTATAATTCATTCAACTGAGATGGTGTTATCAAACCCAAACCCCGACTTCATATTTTACTCGGCAGCATTTGATTTTATATTCCCTCATCAATAACAAATGTAGTTTAGGTCACTATCACTCAGTTTTTAAAATAAATAATCAGGTAAGCCTCACTTTTCAGATAATTAACTTCTTTAATCTTAACCGATTTCACATCTAACTCGGTCGTTCTCCTTAGGTAGCTAATTAAATCCTCCCGTCTGGATGGTTTAGCCAAATCAATATTGCTTAGGGTAATATTTCGTTTTGAAAGCAAGCTGTTTGATTGATAATACTCAAGCCCATAAAGGGAAAGTACAACGAGGGAGTTACTTATTATCATGCCTCTTATAGGATGGGGAAATTGGGCTAATGCATTAATGGCAGACACTCCTATAATAATAAACAAATAGGCCATTTGGTAGGCCCGTATGTTTCGGGTACGAAACCGAATGATGCTAAAAATTGCAAACAAGCCCAATGCCATACCCAGTTCTACCTTAACAATGGATAAGTATGAGCTTAGCAAGAAAATGATAACCCCAATGGCCACTATGGGCAATACAAACTCCTTATTTTCGTCAGTTTTCCGATATAGAAAACCAATTATTATAGAAATGACCAACATGTTGACCAGAAAGCGACTGATAATACTAACTAATTGGGTATGCTCAGGGTTGGTTAAAAAGGATGCTAATATCATAAAGAACAAATTACTGTATACAGGTTGATTTCATATTTTTAATAATCTTTTCTTTCTCAATCTCTTCATAAAATGAATCGAGATAATTGAGCATCTGTTTTTGCTCGCGCTTATCAAGCCTTTCAAAATTAGTAATTACCCGATAAAACTCTTCTTTCTTATCCAAAAACTCTTGCAAGGCCTGTTTAAAAACCTCATCATCGCGGCACAATCCCATGTAATAGCGCTCTGTTACCGATGAAATATTAGATCCCTCACTTGGCAGAGCGTAACTGGTGTTAACCATGCCCGAATAATCGAAGTCGTATGGCACAGCAATGCCATTGGGCTGTGGCGCAGGCTTTGAGGGCACAAAAACTTTTAGGTTATGCTGGTTTGCTACACTCCAATCACCATTTCCTATCATGTAATTAAAAATAGCCACTCGATCTAAAACATCTTGCTGTATATGTAACTGAGATATTGTTTCCACCTCGGTATGTATCAAATGCTGTCGTTCTGACAGTAAATTTACTGGTTCTATCAGAAAACCATAATGGATAGTAGTGGTCTTCTTTTTGCCTGTATCAATGTAATTAATTTTGAGCATGCGCACTCCAAAGCTATTATCCGTTAAAACATTAAATAACTTGTAGCACAAGTACTCCTTGTAAATATTCTCTTCGCTTTCGTGTGAATACTGGCAATGCGTTACCAATTTCACCTTGTTCAGCTCATCTAAATCTTCGTAGCTAAAATCCCCTTTTTTAAAATTAAGCTTGATGGGTGGAAAACTGCAAAACTGATTACGAAATTCACCCCTCGACTTCAGCTTTAGCTTGTGATTAGTCGAATCGCTGGCGCTATGGTGAGTGGTTAACAAGGCTGGTATATATTCGCGTGGCTTCTTACGGGTATATTGCCGAACCTTAAATCGAATAGAAACCTCCAACACTTCATCATCGGTGAATAAGTTGGACGGCTCATCAATGGTATGATCAATACCATACTCTGCTTCAGTGTATTTTTGGGCTTTTGTAATTTGTAAACAACAAATAAAACACAGTGTCAGAAACAATTTGATTCTCATAAAAGCATGTCTTTTTATATTACTCTAGTTAAATTCCAAACTAATAACAACATTTCAATTTTAAACAAACGGCTATTAAAATCCTCACTATCATAACGATTGACAACTAAATACACAACTTCATTCTTTAAGATAAAGAAATGAAAGACCGTATTGGCGGTTCTGCTCATTGATTCGTAAAATATAAACTCCATTGTATAAACCAGAAGAAAGGGGGATGGTCACTTTTCCTCCGACCGGTTCAAACGATCCCAAATTTTGAATCACCTTACCTGCCATATCAACAATTTGAAAACCATATGAACCCTTGGTATTGTTTTCCGGGACACTTAAAACTATACTATTACGCACAGGGTTAACCATCAATGCTAAGTCATTGACACATTTCATTTGATTAGCACCATTACCTGCCTGTGCTCCTATATTTGGCCTTATATTTTGTATGTCAATGGGATTACCAAAAATATCAACAATTGGGTTAGATGGTATGTCTTTAAAAATACCTTTACCAGCCATTGGAAAATGTGGCTCAACAAATGACAAACCGTTGCCGATAGCATTACATGACTTAGTGATGCTATAATCATCGGGTAGGTAGCCTCCTGGATTTTTAAAACCAGGGTCTCCTGACACCATATTACTATCAAATACCTTTAATAGCTGTGTTACTGCTCCATCAAATAGATTGTTTGATATATCAATATCGTATTTAGTGTAGTTAGTAATAACAGCTCTTTTTCCAATACTCCCATAATTGAGGGCTTGAAATATATTATTATAGACAAAAACTTTTTTGGCATCGAAATAAATGCATGGTTCTATTAATTTATCGACATAAATAGTGTTGTTATAGAAATAACAGCTGTCAGATAATATTCTTTCAGGTCGTGAGAAGTTAGATACTTTTAATGAATTACCACTCACAGAAACACTATTTACCTCCCGAAATCCATCATTAACGCTAATGTTAAAACGATAGGTGCAATTAAAATTATTCCCTAAAATTTGTGCAAAACCTCCTTCACTATCTTCACTATAGTTGTATTGGTATATAATGTTTCTGCATTGATAATCGATGTGTTGTCCATATGAATCATCGTGACCACGTGGATGATAAATATGATTATATTGTGAAATACCATTAATCACTGAATACATCCAAGTTCCACTGCCACGTCCAATCATGCGTTCATCGCGCTCAATGTACCCCGGATAGCGAATCAAATTATTTTCCAACAGGACATTGTATGCTCTTGAAACCGTAATGCCTGAGCCCCCTGTTTCAAGAATGTGATTATTACGAACTATAACGTCCATGTTTTTATTAATCGTATCGTTTCCAACCCCTTCCTGTGCAATACCATTGTGCTTTACCCAAACACCAAATTTACCGGTTCTGGTTATGAGACAATCTTCCACAATAATGTCGCGCATATGTTTAGGATTGGCTGGCCAGTTCTCCGTTGTGTAAAAATAAATACCCGCCACATCCACGTATTGAAACTCAACCCCTTCGATGGTTACCGGATAAATATCCATGATGGTAAGGTCGCGTAAGCGAAAGTGCTCTTTAGACTCTGGTCCGCTATTTCGCACATGCACACCATAACAACGTGTATCTTTATCACCCGAGCGCGGCACTCTACGGTCGTTGCTTATCTCCAGGCTACTCACTTCAATGTATTCTTGATTTTCGATATATACCACATCTGAATAGTCACCACCTTCGCCTCCTGAACCATTTAAACGGGGTTTATTACCTTCTCCGTACCGTGTAAAAACAATATTTTTGCCAACTGTTCCGGAATAGCCAACTCGTAATTGGCCAATAAATTCATCGTTGGCTTTAAAGTAAACTGTATCACTTGGTACTAAAACTGCCTCGTTTACTCTATCCAAACTTTTCCAAGCCGTTTGGGGCGACAAACCATCGTCGTCATCATTACCCATTGAACTACTAACATAATAGGTCTTCGGTTCCAGATCAATGGGTTTTAAAATTACATTATCAATAAAACAAGAATCACCACCAGGATTACGGAAGAAGTTAAATCTTACACCACTAGCATTATGAGGAATGGTGATTGCACCCTTATAGTTATTCCAATTGGAAAATTCTGATACTTCCAGAGTATCTTGTTTCCATATCCACACATCAACAGGTGAACCATCGACCATTTTCTTTATACCAAAACGCAACACATTATCGTTGGTATTCTGCAATTTGGCCATAAAACTGAACTCATATACCCTACCAGCCTCTACCGACACATCTTGCCATATGGTAATATTATTTTGCTGCTGATCACTGGCATCGCGCTTAAAAAAGAAGCTGTAATTCCCTTCATACTTGGCTTCTTCGCTTGCTAAGGCAGTACCCGGACCGTCTTTTTCCCAATTGATTTTATTTCCTCGCCACGGTCCATCAAACACCCTTAGATCCTCTGTTTGGTTATCTTCAAAATATCCATTCTTAATCAGGTTCTCATCCGGCTCAGGAATGTATTCCGTTAAGATAACATTATCGATAAAACAAGAATCTCCACCGGGGTTGCGGAAGAAGTTTAACCTAACACCATCTGAATTATCGGGAATTGTTACTGTCCCTTCGTAGCTTTTCCAAGTAGAATATTCATTTACCTCTAATGTATCTTGTTTCCATAACCACACATCGACAGGGGAGCCATCCACCATTTTTTTGATTCCAAAACGCAACACATTATCTGTGGTGTTCTGCAATTTGGCCATAAAACTGAACTCATATACTTTACCAGCCACTACCGGCACGTCTTGCCATATGGTAATGTTATTTTGCTGCAGATCACTGGCATCACGTTTAAAGAAAAAACCGTATTCACCTTCAAAAACAGCTTCTTCGCTGGCTAGTGCCGAACCCGGTCCATCTTTATCCCAGTTTATTTTGTTACCTCGCCACGGACCATCAAACACACGTAAATCCTCCGTTTGGTGATCTTCAAAAGTGCCATTTTGCACCAAATTTTGACCAGCCCCAAATTGTGTTGACCCAAGCATTAACACAATTAAAACGAAAACATTTTTTAATATGTTATTAAAAATATTCATACGGTTTGTTTTTACATTCTCAAACGCCACCTCTTTCTGACATAAGCCTATTAGCCATACAACCAATTGATCAGCTATTTCCTATACATAAACGGTATTCCATATTCGTAAGCACTACTTTTTACACGGAGTACATACACCCCATTAAACAAGCCTTCGTTAGGCTGAACAGTAATAACCTTGTTCCACTGCTCATACTCCCCTAGTTCTTGAAGAACTACACCTGAAATATCCACAATTTGAAAATGAAACTTGGTGGTTAGGTGTTCATCCGGCACAATCAAACTTATAACATCGGAAACAGGGTTTACCCTAAGGGTTAATTTAGCAATGCTTTTTATTGATGTAGCACTATTACCAGCCTGAGCTCCTATGTTAGGTGTTATGTTTTGTAGATCAATAGGGTTACCAAATATATCAACCGTAGGGTATGGTGGTATATCTTTAAAAATACCTTTCCTTGCCATGGGGAATGGATGTTCCTTAAAAGTTTTTCCTTTACCAATAGCTGCACTCGATGGCATTAGCATGTAACCTTGGGCATTGGAGGCACCAGGGTTTGTAAACTCGGGATCGCCCGTCACCTTTTGGGTGTCCCATAACTTCATATAAGGCGACACATAGCCATTGTATAGATTATTAGAAATGGATAAAGTTGGGCCGCTTCGCAATATAATGTCAGTGCTGCGACCAATGGTACAATAGTCGAGTGCCTGAAACAAGTTATTATAAATGGTGGTATTGGATCCATCTACCCAAATGCTAGGGTTAATGTAATTGTCAACAAAGATGGTATTGTTATAGATGAAGTTACTATCTGACACCACCCGCTTGGGTTCTGAAAAATCCGATATTTTAATTGAACTACCTTTCAGTTTAGGATTACCACTCTCTCTGAAACCATCGTTAACACTGACATTAAAGCGATAGGTTGACTTGACGTTGTTACCCAGTATCTGAGCAAATCCTCCTTCACTGTCTTCGCTGTAATTGTACTGTATAATTACATCTTTATTTAAAAAGTCGATGTGCTGACTGTATGAGTCATTCTCGCCACGCGGATGGTATATTTTATTGTATTGCGATATACCATTGTGACAAGCGTAAAACCAGAGGCCACTACCACGCCCTATCATGCGCTCATCACGCTCTGCAAAACCCGAGTGACGTATGAGGTTATTCTCCAACAACACATTGTAAGCCCTTGAAACTGTAATGCCTGACCCTCCTGTTTCTAAGAAGTGGTTATTTCGAATAATAATATCCATGTTTTTATTGATGGTATCGTTACCAACACCATCTTGCGATACACCATTGTGCTTAATCCACACACCAAACTTACAGGTACGGGTAATAAGGCAATCCTCCACAATAATATCGCGCATGTGTTTTTCTTTATCTGGATAATTCTCGGTTACGTAAAAATAAACACCTGCCGCATCGACATACTGAAAATCTACTCCTTCAACCGTAACTGGATAAATATCCATAATGGTAAGGTTACGTATGCGGAAGTGAGATTTTGACTCGGGCTGATTCACCCTTACATGCACACCATAGCTGCGTTCATCTTTCGTGCCGGGACGAGGAACTTTTCGATTATTAGTCAGCTCCAGGTTACTAATTTCTATGTACTCCTGGTTTTCAATGTAGATGACATCGGTAAAATCGCCTCCTTCGGCTCCTGAACCATTGAGACGTGGTTTATTACCCTCGCCATAATCGGTATAAACTATGTTACTACCCGCTGTTCCCGAGTAATTAACTAATAGTTGACCAATAAATTCATCATCGCGTTTAAACATAATTGTATCACCCGGCAAAAAAACCGATGCATTAACTTTCTCAAGTGTTTGCCAAGCGGTTTCGGGCGTGAGTCCATCATTGGCATCATCACCTGCAGAGGCACTAACATAATAGTTTTGTGATTCCTGCTCATATAAAAACATGGATACATTATCAATAAAACAAGAATCACCCCCTGGATTTCGGAAAAATGATAAGCGCACCCCATCGGCATTATCAGGCATTTTAATTCGTCCGTTATAACTGTTCCAATCGGTATATTCTGCCACATCAAGTGTATCCTGCTTCCATAACCACACATCTACCGGAGCTCCATCCACCATTTTTTTAATGCCGAAACGAAACACATTATCTTCGGTATTCTGTAGCCTGGCCATAAAACTAAAGTCATATACTTTACCGGCTTCAACAGGGATATCGTGCCAAACAGTGATGTTATTTTGCTGCTGCTCACTGGCATCGCGTTTAAAGAAAAAGCTATAGATGCCTTCGTAAACATCTTCGCTACTGGCTAAAACAACTCCTCCTCCATCTTTTTCCCAATTGATTTTATTGGTTCGCCAAGGGCCATTGCCAACGGTGAGATCTTCGGTAGTGTTATCTTCAAAATCACCATTATTAACCAATCCAGTGTTGGACTCGGGCACATGCTCTGTTAGGATTACATTATCTACAAAACAAGAATCGCCTCCCGGGTTACGGAATAATAACAAGCGTACACCATCTGCATCATTGGGGATGGTAATGCGTCCCTCGTATTTATTCCAAGTAGTGTATTCTTCTACATCAAGTGTATCCTGCTTCCATAAAAACACCTCTTTCACTTCGCCACCCACCATCTTTTTAATACCAAAGCGCAATACATTTTCATCGGTATCTTGTAAACGAGCCATAAAACTAAAATCGTATGCTTTACCGGCTTCTACCGCAATATCTTGCCAAACAGTAATACTATTTTTCTGCAAATCACTGGCATCACGCTTAAAAAAGAAGCTATAGATACCTTCGTAAACATCTTCGGTACTGGCCAATGCTGCCCCGTCCCCAGCTTTTTCCCAATTGATTTTATTATTGATCCATGGGCCATTACCAACGGTTAAATCTTCGGTGGTATTATCTTCAAAATCACCGTTTTTTACCAGATTAGTACCCTGAATCATAGTGGCAGATAACAAAGTTATGACCAGCACCAGGTATATTATTTTCATTGAATTGTAAAATCGTTCCATATTAATAGGTATCAACAGTAACTAAACAACTATCAGCAAACTCGCCATGGTAGGCATAAACGTAGACACTGCCCAGCTTAAAAGCTGTTACTTCGCCACTATTAACCGAGGCTATTTCAATGTTTGAAGAGCTCCATGTTAATGTACCTTCGGCACCATCTGGAAGGAAAGTGACATTTATAAGTTCCACATTACCAACGGCCATTGTAAGGGTTTCAAGCTCCATTTCAATGCCCTGAACGGGTATATCGTCATCGCTACAACTTACAACAAAGAGAAAAGTTAACACTAAAGGAATCAGGATGTATTTCATAGGTATGGTATTTATGATTAAGTATTTTTAGTATGAACGCCGCTATACAGCATTGAATCAGTTTTATTGCAATCCCATTCACTGATCGGCATTATTATGCTCCTTTTGTAATTATTAAAGAACAAACTCAAGCAATAAGAATAACAGACTATAAGTGCTTATGGTTCAACAATTGATTGACCATAAATTAAGTCTTTTAAAAGAGTAAGGCAAGGCGTTCTATGATGGATGAAACTATTTTTGTTTCTAGCGCTCCACTCATTCAACAAAATAGCAAGATGAAACAGAAGCGAAGTACTTTGGAAACGAATAAATGCTTAACAAAAGTTAGTAACTCATTTATGCTCAGAAGTCGGACGTTATAGTTTTAGCTCGCAGAAAAAATATTTTTGAAATCCTCGAAATTAACTAACGGCATGCGGCATAGTTAGATGAAAAAATAGCTGAATTACATTGTCAAATAGAATATATTATACCAATTTTATCCTAAAATTTTTATCAATTGGGCTATTCGCCCAAACCCAACTTACTTTTTTAGCTTGATCTAAAAAACTAAGGAAAAAAGATCAAGGCTACTTTTTAAATTACTTTCTTATTAGTTCATATTGTGTCTGTTTTTATAGGTATTCATGATTTCCGCTCCGCTTCAATTTATCTCAAGCTTAAGCGCGGCCGAGTGATTTCCGAATCAAGTTCGGAACTTCTCGGTCTTACTAAAGCTTTCGAGAAAACTAAAGTTATTTAAAAGAGAGGCCATAAGACATGATGCTTAAAAGAACCCCAGTTTTCAATTAACACTAATATCATACTTAATTTCAATCAGTTCGATTCATATCAATAAATCATTTAGGACGCTATTGATATTATACGAATACATGGACTAGGTACTCGCATTAATTTAAGGCCGCACCTCGGTGGCATCAATGTAAGGGTACTTAGTCATCTGAGCCATCTATAAAAATTGAGAGACTGGCTTAAGACACCTCATCTCGGTCCTCTCCTTGAAGGAGAGAATACTTGCTGGATAGCATAATAATAGAAAAGCCTGCCAAAAAACGTTTTTTCTGGCAGGCTTACACCTAGGGACCGTAAAAATAATTAGCTCCTCACAAAAACGCCTAAAGCTTCGAGTAACTGTGGCTGGTCGTAGAGGGCTACTTTAGCCACAGCATAAAAGTCATCCATCCACTCTTTAAGTGCCAGCAATGCGGCGTTTTTGTTTTTAGTCATGTCTTGCGATTCGGCCAATTCTTTATCGAAATACGATCGTTTAGCTAACAATTCTTCCAATAGAGTCAAGCACTCCACCACCACTTCTGTAGTCAGTTTTATCTTATCCATCTCAGCCTGTATCGATTGGTCATTTTTTATTGTTGTGTAAAACAATCTCACCTTATCAAAAAAGTCGTTGTACTTGCGAGGGAATTCGCCCTTAACACCCAGCTTAACCAAAATCTCGGGGTGGCGTTTAAAAAAGATTAAAGCCTTATCACGATGCTCCTTAAAAATCGCTTGTAACTCTTTATAAGTCATAGAGTAAGCAAGTGATGCTTCGGTTGATTCGGCATCTTCTTTAATGTTGGCGTCCCATATTTTTTGGGTGGCATTATAAATTCCTCGTCCTACCGCTACTTGTTCATCACCCATGTTATAATCGGCCAAAGCTGCTTTTATGGCATCATTAGTTTCGGCATTGGTGATGCCTGTGCGGGCTTTCTCCAAGAATTTTGATTCTGATTTAAAAAGTCTCTTTGTCATTTGTATATGGTTTAATTAAAATTTCATTTGTGGTATGAAACCATGCATGCGCCATGCTTACAATGCACTGCGCCACCGTTCCCATGCATTGCGCCATGGGCGAAATCGACTGAGCGATGGACGAAATTGATTGCGCCGGCGTCGAAATTGACTGAGAGCTCGTTCCCATGGTATGCGCCTTAGACGAAATTGGCTGCGCAAGCGTCGAAACCTCTTGCGCATCTGTTTCGACAGGTGGCGCATTGCTTACCATAAACTGCGGCGTATCATTAGGCAATTGCTGGTGCCTGGACTTGAGCCAAAGCAAAAGAAAGTTTAGGGTATCTGTATTCATACTCATCATGTGCGGGTTAAACCCGCAATATGCATTAGAAAATCTATTACACATTGAAATTGCTTCAAAACAAGTCACTCCGTTGTTTCATCTCAACTCACCAGAACGGTGCTATGCCTCGTTTCGATAAAACCTTTTTTTATTGCACTTTCAATGTTCATAACGACATTCTAATACATAATGCGGGTTAAAAAACGACACACAAGATACAGCGAAAGTCAGTTGCTGATTCCAATTGGTATGAAAAACTACTTGAGCGGTAGAGATGGCAAGATAAGCGGTAGGTATTTAACGATAAGCGGTTAGGTGAGTAGCAAAATTTTACCCAATAATGGGCTGGCATTACGGCGCGAAACGTCAAATTCCACTCCGTTTTCGAGTACAACCTTTTGTGAAGTCTTAAAATAGGCAGATAAATAATGTAGGTTGATGATAACGTTGCGGTTAATCTTTACAAAATTATCGGGCAAGCTCTGTTCTACCACCCTGAGGGATTTACTGTGCTGTTTTTGTGTGTTATTATTCAGCCAAATACGAATGGCTCCTTGCTGGTACTGGAGGTAAACAATGTGTTGGCATTTGATACGCTGTACCTGGTTCTGACACTCAAGTATCAAAGTCGATTTTTTCATGTGATTATAATTTTCTTTCAATCACCACATGGAACTCTCAAGTAAATTTTATCATCTGCCTGTGTGAAAACTTAGATAATCAAATTTACATGGTCGTTTCATCATGTTGGGTTAATGGTTAAACGAAAAGTGAAGATATAAAAATATCTTATGGTCAACTGATGATTTTTATCATGCTTTGTTTTACAACAGGCATTGCAGAGTGCACGGGAAATATGCAACACCTCACTTATTTGTGATTGGGGAACTTCAATAATAATTGAATATTGTAACGCAAATAATTAGAGACAATATCATATATGCCTCCAAGATTATTGCGCGCATATATTCAGTCTTGATGAACTACCCAATGAGGAGCTATAGGGTTAGAACCATATTATTCTATCTTTGGTATGTTACTATCAAAAAGATTAGGCCATGACTCGCAGAAACTGGACACGCAAAGAATTAATTGCTGCTTTTAACCTTTATTGCAAAATGCCTTTTGGTAAATTACATAAACGTAATCCTAAAATTATTAAGCTCGCTACTATTATTAATCGTACGCCAAGCGCTGTAGCTTATAAACTTGTCAATTTCGCTAGTTTTGACCCGGTCTTAAAACTAAGAGGCATTAAAGGGATGAAGAATGCCGCTAAAGCTGATCGCGAAATATTCAATGAATTCTATACAAATCAGGAAGAACTCGTTTTTGAAAGTGAAAACGTAATTGCGCAACTTGAGAAACAACCTATTGAAGAAAAATATAAAGATAAGCTACCAATACTTGATTCATTTAAAGGCAATGAACGAACAAGCTATATTAAAACGAGAGTCAATCAACATTTTTTTAGAGAAGTTGTACTTTCTAATTACAGTTCATCTTGCGCAATAACTGGCATTTCGATACCATCATTATTAATCGCCAGCCACATTAAACCTTGGGCACAAGATGAAAATAATCGTTTAAATCCAGGTAATGGGATTTGCCTGTCAGCATTATATGACAAAGCTTTTGATAAAGGACTTATAACTGTTGATGGTAAATACAGAATTGTACTATCATCTATTTTAAAGGAATATACAACTAATGAGTATTACCATACACACTTTGGACAAATTGAAAATCAGAAAATAATTCTACCAGAAAAGTACCTACCTGAAATGAAGTTCCTAGAATGGCATCAAGAAAATATTTTTGAGAATCACAATTAATTTATAATGTGACTCATAGTCCGTTGACACCACAAGTATTTCTATCTAGTTTCGTCAACAAAAAATGAATATTAAATTCGGATACCTCTACCGCGATGAAGGCAACTACAAAACATTTGGTGAAGTCGTTTTCTCTAATCCAAAGCACTTGCCTTTTAAGTTTATCAAGCAAAGCATAGAATCCAATTTGATTGAAGGCATGTGGTTTGAACCCGATAAATGGAATGTTCCTCGCTTTATTTTTCACGTGCACAACCCTTTTGGCATCCATGATTATCTCTGGTATGAGTTTGATTGCCTTAGCCAATGCGATGAAACGCCTAACTCAAATAGCATCGACGAATTTTTAAAACGAATAAATAGTTAAAAACATTTCGGGGTTGGACTAACGGCAAGTAGCATAGTAAGGTCTTAAAAGGAGAGTTTCACACGTATTTATCGATGAATTATTAGAAATGCCCTCGCTAGCGCGGATTAGTAACCCGTGTTCGTGACAAATGGCACAGATTGCAAATCTGCACCAGCGGAGAATAATTACTTTTAGAGGGTGATTGACGGATGCGATCTTGATGCACCGACAGCCATAAAGATCGCATCCATCAATTTTAATTACTAATCTAAATTCATTCCATATTAATGCCAAAGCCACCTTGTTAACTGTGCTTATTTTCTTATTTTTGCGTGAAAGAATTAAACGGATATAAATGAGTACTTTAAAAAAGGTAAAATCGGCATTGGTTTCTGTCTTTCATAAGGATGGATTGGATGAAATCATTAAAACATTACACGAACAAGGTGTAACTATTTACTCAACTGGTGGAACACAGGCGTTTATCGAAGGATTGGACGTGCCATGTGAGCGTGTTGAAGACTTAACAAGCTACCCATCTATACTTGGTGGTCGTGTTAAAACGCTTCACCCAAAAGTATTTGGTGGTATTTTAGCTCGTCGTGATAACGAAGACGATTTAAAGCAGTTAGCTGAATACGATATCCCTGAGATTGACTTAATAATTGTTGACCTCTATCCGTTTGAAGCCACTGTAGCTTCAGGTGCTCCTTTGCAAGATATCATTGAGAAGATTGATATTGGTGGTATTTCATTGATTCGTGGTGCTGCTAAAAACTACAAAGATGTGATCATTGTACCGTCGAAAGATCAGTACGCCGATTTATTGGCCATCTTGAAAAACCAGAATGGCGAGTCGTCATTGGAAGATCGATTTAAGTTTGCTGCTGCTGCCTTTGGCGTATCATCACACTACGATTCGGCCATCTCCAATTTCTTTAACAAAGATAAAGACGACATGGAGCGCATTAGCCTTAACAATGGCGATGTGTTACGTTATGGTGAGAACCCTCATCAGAAAGCAACCATTTACAAATATAACAACGTGAAAGAAGGTGCTTCACTGGCCAATGCTAAGGTATTGCAAGGAAAAGCCCTTTCGTACAACAATATGCTTGATGCCGATGCAGCCTGGAAAGCAGCCAGCGATGCTTATCACTCGGTTGGTCATATCGAAGGTAAACAAGCTGTTTCGGTGGTAAAACACCTTAACCCATGTGGCTTGGCAGTAACCAACAACACCATGAAATCGCTTGAACTGGCCTGGGCTGGTGATCCGATCTCAGCTTTTGGTGGTATTATTTGCTTTACTGATACAGTGACAGAAGAGATTGCCCAGTGGTTTGCCAAGCGCTTTGTTGAAATCATTATTGCGCCAGCTTATACACCTGAGGCTCTTGAAGTATTTGGCAAGAAAAAGAACCTACGTATACTTGAGACTCCTATCAAGAATGAAATCACTGGCGAGAAATTAATTCGCTCGGTAAGTGGTGCTATCTTGGTTCAGGACGAAGATGAAGGTGTTGACAGCGATTTTAAAAACGTGACATCACAGCAATTTGATGCTACCAAAATGGAGTTAGCTAAGTTTGGTATCACTGCTTGTAAGCACCTTAAGAGTAATGCCATTGCGGTAGTTACTGAGCAGGCCGATGGCTCGTTTTGGTTAACAGGTGCTGGTATGGGACAACCGAACCGTTTGGATAGTATGCGTCATTTAACCATGCCTCGTTTTAATATGAAAGAAGGTGTTGATATTGCCAATTCAGTGGTTATCTCTGATGCTTTCTTCCCATTCCGCGACAGTATTGAAGCGGCCAACGAGTACGGTGTTAAGTACATTGTTGAGCCAGGTGGTAGTATTCGCGACGATGAAGTTATAGAAGCCTGTAACGAATTCGGCATGGCCATGTTATTCACAGGAAAACGTCATTTTAAACATTAAAATATAAGTTGAATGGGACTATTTTCGTTCTTATCGCAAGAAATAGCCATCGACCTTGGTACAGCCAACACCATTATTATCCATAACGATAAAATTGTTGTTGACGAACCATCCATCGTAGCGCTGAACCGCAAATCCGATAAACTGGAGGCCATTGGAGAAAAGGCTCGCCAGATGCACGGTAAAACACACGATAATATCTATACCATTCGCCCTTTGCGCGATGGTGTAATTGCTGACTTTAACGCGGCCGAGCAAATGATACGTGGCATGATTAAGATGATTAATCAAAAGCCAAAATTGTTTTCGCCATCCTTATCGTTGGTAGTTTGTATTCCATCGGGCAGTACCGAAGTAGAGATACGTGCCGTACGCGACTCGGCCGAACATGCCGGTGGTCGTGAGGTGCACATGATTTACGAACCAATGGCAGCAGCCTTGGGTATTGGTTTAGACGTGGAAGCACCAGAAGGTAATATGGTGGTTGATATAGGTGGTGGTACTACCGAGATTGCGGTTATCTCGCTGGGCGGTATTGTAACAAATAAATCCATTCGTATTGCAGGTGATGACCTAACAGCTGATATTATGGAGTATATGCGCCGTCAGCACAACATTAAGGTTGGTGAGCGCACAGCTGAAAACATTAAAATTGAAGTGGGTTCTGCTTTGCCTGAATTGGAAGAGCCTCCACAAGATTATATTGTACAGGGTCCTAACCAAATGACAGCTTTACCGATTGAGGTGCCAGTATCATACCAGGAAATATCTCATTGTTTAGAAAAGTCAATTTCAAAGATTGAGACTGCTGTTCTTTCAGCCTTAGAGCAAACACCACCTGAGTTATACAGCGATATTGTTAAGAACGGTATATTCTTAGCTGGTGGAGGTGCATTGTTACGTGGATTAGACAAGCGCTTATCGGATAAGATAAATATCCCATTCCACATTGCTGAAGATCCATTACGTGCTGTTGCTCGCGGAACAGGTATTGCACTTAAGAACAGACATAGAATATTGCCTTATTTAATTCGTTAATTAGTCAATAGATAATAGTATTCTAAGGATCGCATCTCTATTAGCAAATAGCTTATAAAGATGCGATCGATATTATAACCTTGTAAACAGGAGCCAATGTAATGAGGAACTTTATCCGCTTTATTATAAAATACCATTTTACTATTCTATTTTTTATTATTGAAGCCGTTTCTCTATTACTGGTAATCAATTACAACGCCTATCAACGCTCCTCTTTTCTATCATCATCAAGCAGTGTTAGTGGTGGCATATTAAAGCGCTACAGTGCGGGTTCAGAATACCTGATGCTGCGCGATATAAACGAAGATTTAGCACGTGAGAATGCTTACCTGCGCAGTCGTTTACCCGAATCGTTTAGAGCATCACGAGATTACTTTAACCTGGTGAACGATAGCACGAGTATGCAAGAGTATATTTATCGCTCGGCTCGTGTGATTAACAACTCCACCCATCGTCGTTTTAATTATCTTACACTTAACAAGGGCCGCCTCAATGGCATAGAGCCCGAAATGGGCGTAATCTCTAACAAGGGAGCGGTTGGAATTGTTAAAAACGTTTCAGACAACTACTCTACGGTGATTTCCATCATCAATACACGCTTAAAAATATCGGCCAAGCTCAAGGAGTCAGGATTCTTTGGTTCTTTAGAGTGGGATGGCACCTCGTACCAACATGTGTATTTATTGGATATCCCACGGCACGCAAACGTTAGTGTGGGCGATTTAGTGGTAACCAGCGGTTATTCATCCATATTTCCTGAAGGCATTTTATTGGGCAACGTGGAGGATGTTGAGCTGGATAAGGGCGCTAGTTTTTACCGCATCCGCGTAAAGCTATCGGTTGATTTTAAAAATTTATCCTTTGTAGAGGTCATTGGACACAACTCCATTGCCGAGCAAATTAACCTGGAAAAGATTAGCGAAGATGATTAGTTATGCACCCCGATATATCTTTAATTTTGTGTTCTTTACACTTATTCAAGTGTTGGTGCTCAATAACATTCAGCTAAGTGGCTTTGTTAATCCATACTTATACATTCTGTTCGTATTAACACTCCCTTTTGAAACACCCGGTTGGTTACTTTTACTCTTGGGTTTTTCATCGGGCATGGTCATTGATATTTTTAGCAATACACCAGGCATGCATGCCTCAGCCACCGTATTCATGTGCTTTTTACGTCCATACGTGCTACGATTATTTGCACCACGCGACGAATATCAACCTGGCACCATACCAACTATGGGCTATTATGGTTTTGCGTGGTTTTTAAGGTATGCTGTTATCTTGGTAGTGGCACACCACCTCTTCCTGTTCTTTATTGAAGTGTTCTCTTTAACTCATTTCTTCTCTACATTCGTGCGAGTATTAAGTAGTTCAGCGCTAACTTTGATACTGATATTAATAGCACAATTATTTAGTCAAGGAAAAAAACAAGGGAGGTAAACTGTGGGTGGCATCAACAATCGTACGCTTTTAATAGCAGCCATAATGGTGAGCTTGGGCTTAATATTTATTGCCAAGCTTTTTGTATTGCAGGTGTACGATACATCCTATAGCATGTCGGCAGAAAGTAATACCCGACGTAAGGTAACCCAATACCCCTCGCGCGGATTAGTCTATGATAGAAATGGTAAATTATTGGTTTCAAACCAGGCCGTATATGATGTAATGGTTGTTCCGCGTGATATTGTGGCATTTGACTCAACCGATTTTTGCGCATCGCTTGATTTAAGCATTGAGCAGTTAAGGGCGCGATTTGTACAGATGCGTAAAGACATCCGTTCACGAAAGATATCAACCTACAAACCATCTGTTTTTATGAAACAGCTATCGGCAGAGCAATACGGTAGCTTTCAGGAGAAACTATACAAATTCAAAGGTTTTTTTGTTCAGGGGCGTACTCTACGAAAGTACGAGCACCCATCGGCGGCTCATGTGCTGGGATACGTGGGCGAGATTAGCGAAAACAAACTCAAGAAAGACACCTATTACTCGCAAGGCGATTATGTGGGCATTAGTGGTATTGAACAGACCTACGAAAATGAGCTAAGGGGTAAAAAAGGTGTGAAGTACATGCTTGTGGATGTACACGGCCGTGAAAAAGGTGCTTTTAGAAATGCTAGACACGATACAGCAGCCATTGCTGGCAAAAACATTACCCTTTCGTTAGATATTGCTTTGCAACAGTATGGCGAACAGTTGATGAAGAATAAGATTGGAAGTGTGGTGGCCATTGAACCATCAACAGGTGAAATATTATCACTCATTTCGGCTCCCAATTATGAACCATCCTTATTGATTGGTCGTGATCGCTCTAAAAACTTTCCGGTATTATTACAAGACACCTTAAAACCATTATTGAACAGGGCCATTCAATCGGCCTATCCTCCAGGATCGACGTTTAAAACTATTAACGCCTTAATTGGCTTACAGGAAGGCACGCTGAAGCCCTATAGCACTCACGAATGCTTTATGGGTTACTTTACACGAGGTATTTCCGTAGGTTGTCACTTACACGATTCGCCACTTGACTTATCGCAATCGGTACAACACTCGTGTAACGCCTATTATTGCTATGAGTTTAGAGATATATTGGATAATCCTAAATACGAAAACATACAAGAATCGTTTAATGTGTGGAAAGATTACCTGGTGAAATTTGGCTTTGGCTACCGATTGGGAGCTGACTTTAGAAATGAAGTACGTGGCTTTGTACCGAATGCCAATTATTTTGACAAGGTCTACAAAGGAAGCTGGGACTCACGTACCGTCATATCCTTATCCATTGGTCAGGGGGAGCTATTAACCACTCCTTTGCAAATGGCCAATATGTCGGCCATGATAGCCAACAGAGGACGCTTTTTTACCCCGCACATAATAAAAGATATTGAAGCAGAAGATATTGATGAGCGCTTTTCGGAGATACATGAAACAGACATTGATGTGCAACACTTTGCCCCTATTGTAAACGGAATGGAATTAGCTGTTTGGGGAGGTGCAGGAAGTACGGCGCGCATCGCTCAAATACCAGGCATCACTATTTGTGGTAAAACGGGTACTGCACAAAATCCGCACGGCGATGACCACTCGATTTTTATGGCTTTTGCTCCCAAGGATGATCCGAAAATTGCCATAGCAGTTTATGTTGAGAATGGTGGGTTTGGTGCAACATGGGGCGCTCCCATTGCCAGTTTAATGGTTGAAAAATATTTAACGGATACCATATCCACCCCCTATAGAAAATGGATTGAAAAACGCATGTTGGAAGGAGACCTGATTAATGGCGAGCAGAAACTACAATAAAAATATCGACTGGATCACTGTTGGTCTGTACAGCCTACTTGTATTATTTGGTTGGCTAAATATTTATGCGGCCAACTTTAATCCTGAAAACCCCATATTTTTTGATACCAGCAAAGAATATTTCAAACAGTTGGTATGGATCGGTTTCTCTTTGTTTTTTGTTGGTATGATACTCATTACCGATAGTAAGTTCTACGTTGAGTTTGCCTATATATTTTATGGTATTACCATCCTATTGCTCATTGTAGTTCTACTTTTTGGCAAAGAAATAAATGGAGCCAAATCGTGGTTTGAGTTGGGCCCAGTACGCTTTCAACCTGCCGAGCTTTCGAAAATGGCCACCAACCTGGCTGTTGCCCGTGCTTTAAGTCGTTATGGATTTTCTTTTGGTAAATTCTCAGACCTCATTAAAGCAGGTGCCATTGTACTGTTTCCAATGCTATTGATCTTACTTCAAAACGACACTGGCTCGGCCTTAGTTTACAGCGTATTTATCATCGTGTTTTACCGCGAAGGTTTAACGGGTTACATTCTTACCTTTGGCTTTATAGCCGCCATTGTTGCCACTTTAACACTAATGGTTCCGAATGCTACTATTATTGGCCTTATTGTTATTTGTGTATTGGGCATTATGTATTTTAAAGGTGCCCGAACCGAGTTGATAAAAGGAATTATTGCCGGTGCAGTTCTTCTGGTAGTGAGTTATGCTGCTTATCGATATGCAAAACTCTCACTAGAACTTGAATACGTGCTACTGCCTGCTGTATTGCTTACCAGTGGCTATTTGCTATATACGACACTTGCCAAGCGCATTAATAAATTTATCCCCACCTATTTGTTAATCATGTGGAGCGCTATTGTATTAACGGTATCTGCCGATTACTTTTTTGAGGATGTACTGTCGCATTACCAACGCACACGTATTAATGTGTTACTAGGTATTGAAAAAGACCCTCTTGGAGCTGGATATAACGTTAATCAATCGAAAATTGCCATTGGATCTGGAGGTTTAACAGGGAAAGGTTATTTACAAGGAACACAAACGAAGTTTAATTTTGTACCAGAGCAATCAACCGACTTTATATACTGTACCGTTGGGGAAGAATGGGGCTTTATGGGATCCACCGCTGTTGTTGTTATCTTTTTAGCTTTGCTCTTACGCCTACTATACCTGGCAGAACTCCAGCACTCAGCCTTTAGTCGGATTTATGGATATGGCGTTGCAGCTATCTTCTTTTTTCACTTTGCCATTAACATTGGCATGACCATAGGTTTAGCACCTGTAATTGGTATTCCCTTGCCGTTCTTTAGCTATGGAGGCTCGTCCTTATGGGGTTTTACACTGTTGTTATTTGTGTTTTTAAAGCTCGATACCAACAGAAACGAGCTTATTCGTTAAAAATACTTAATCATTGAAAGTATTTTTTTAACATTTCATATTCACACTTTCATAAGTATCTGATTTAGTTTATATTTCACCCATTACTATCTGAAAGTTGAAGAATTTTGATTTAATTTTTTATTTTCCTACTTTTGCGGCACGTCATTTGTAATGATAGACACCCTGAGACTCTCGGTTATGTTGCTGTGGGAATGGAGGTTAGCAACTCTCAAAAATAGCCGGTCTTGGAATATTAACAAATGATTCCGCACGAAATTTGCCGAATCAATAAAAAAAGAGATTGCTTATGAAGTATAGTATTTATGCGCTGCACAATTATCGACAAATTCCACAAATAGAACGACTTACAGAAGAGGACATCTTCAGCATAGAAGTAGTTGGAACGGTATTACCATTTAAAACCAACAGCTATGTTGTTAATGAATTGATCGATTGGGATAATTATAAAGAAGATCCCATTTTTATCTTGACTTTCCCTCAAAAAGGCATGTTGGAAGAGGAAGATTTCAACCACATGGCTAAAGTTCTGAAAAGTGGAGCCGATAAAGCATGCATAAAGGAAGAAGCAAACAAGATTCGTGAAAAGCTAAATCCACACCCAGCCGGGCAGATGGAATACAATGTACCTGAATTAAACGGCGTTAAGCTAACAGGTGTACAGCACAAATATGACGAAACCATGTTGTTCTTCCCTGCGCAAGGACAAACATGTCATGCTTATTGTACTTTCTGTTTCCGTTGGCCACAATTTACCAACATGGACGAGATGAAATTCGCCATGAAGGAAATAGATTACGTTATTGAATACCTAAGACAACATCCTGAGATTACCGACCTGCTAATTACTGGTGGCGACCCAATGGTGATGAAAGGCAAAATGTTAGATACTTACCTAACAGCTTTAATTGATGCCGACATTCCTCATTTGAAGAATATTCGTATTGGCTCTAAAACTTTAGGTTTCTGGCCTTATCGTTACTTAACTGACAGCGATGCCGACGAAGTATTGGCTGCTTTCAAAAAAGTAACTGACGCTGGTATTTCATTGGCCTTTATGGCTCACTTTAACCACTACCGTGAGTTAGAAACTGAAGCTGTACAAGAAGCTATTAAGAAAATACGTGCTACAGGTGTGCAAATTCGCACCCAGTCGCCATTATTAAATAACATTAACGCCAAACCAGAGATTTGGTCAACAATGTGGCAAAAACAAGTAAGTTTAGGTTTAATTCCTTACTACATGTTTATTGCTCGTGACACTGGTGCTCAAAAATACTTTGGCGTATCATTGGTTGATGCCTGGAAAATTTTCCAAAAGGCTTACCAAAGTGTAAGTGGTATCTGCCGAACAGTACGTGGACCAAGTATGTCGTGTACGCCAGGTAAAGTACGTATTGTGGGTGTTACTGAGGTGAAAGGTGAAAAAGCCTTTGTTCTTGAATTTATTCAGGGACGCGAAAGCAACTGGGTAGCTCGCCCATTCTTTGCCAAGTACGATGATAAAGCTGTTTGGATGGATGACTTAAAACCAGCATTTGGTAACTCAGAGTTCTTTTTTGAGCAGGAGTTTTCAGATATGTTTCTAGGATAATCATTCGAAACAAAAATATTTCAAAAGCAGAATTACTTCGGTGATTCTGCTTTTTTTGTTTAGGAACAGATTCGCCCTTATCTTGGTAAACTAGTTTAGATATTTAGTTTAGAGGACAATGATTAGACCCTATTTTGAAGAGCAAGATTACCAGGGCATTGATTTTACTTTGGAAGAGTTAAGCCAAGGTGAATATGAGAATTGCTTATTTACCAACTGTAAAATGGCCGAAATATGTCTAAGCAATCATCAGTTTACCGATTGCCAGTTTATCAATTGCGATTTTAGCAATGCGCAAATTACACATACGGTTTTTAAAGATGTTCGCTTTAAGGACTGTAAACTCATGGGTTTGCAGTTTAACGAATGCAACGAGTTATTCTTCTCTGCCAGCTTTGACAATTGCCAGCTACCATTAGCATCTTTTTACAAGCGGAAGCTTAAAAACTGTGCATTCATCAATTGTCAACTCCATGAAGTTGATTTTGCTGAGTGTGATTTAAGCAAAACAAAATTTGTTGATTGCGATTTGAGCAACGCCTTATTTGACAATACCAACTTGTCAAAAGTTGATATGTCGAGCTCTTATAATTTCACCATCGACCCAGAAAGAAATAACATTAACAAAGCACAATTTTCAAACGACCAGTTAATTGGATTGTTAGGTAAATATCAGCTGACTGTGAAACAATAAAAAGCTGAGTTCAAATAGCTTTCAGCCACAAGCTTTTATTACCTTTGCCAGCGTTAAAAATCAGGCACATGTCAGAACGTTATAAAGTATTGGGTAGCTTAATTTTATCCATGATTTGCTGGGCTTTTTCATTTGTATGGATAAAGCAAGCTTTTGCATCGTTTAACCCCTTAACCATTGTGGTGATGCGATTGACTATTAGTGCAGGACTTTTGTTTGTTATACTAAAGCTTCTAAAGCAACTGGTATCCTTACGAAAGGCCGATTTAAAATGGTTCATACTTCTGGCTTTTTTCGAGCCCTTCCTTTACTTTATGGGCGAGAGTTTTGGTTTGGAATTGGTATCATCAACAGTGGGTGCCGTTATAGTTTCTACCATTCCACTGTTTGCCCCTATTACCGATAAAGTATTTTTTAAAAGCCGCATTAGCTGGGCCAATATACTGGGCATTTTTGTTTCGTTTGCCGGTGTTTTGTTACTAATATTTAAAGATGATTTTTCATTGGCAGCGCCTCTTAAAGGCATCTTACTGGTGTTTTTAGCTGTATTTGCCGCTCTGGGTTATTCGGTAGTTCTCAAAAAAGTGCCCAATCATTATAATTCGGTTAGCATCATCATGTTTCAAAATGCTATTGGATTGGTTTATTTCTTGCCGCTATTTTTCATTTACGATCTACCAAAACTTGGCGATAAAGTAATTACTGCAGAAGCTGTTTATGCAGTGGTAGCCTTGGCGGTAGTGGCATCGTCATTAGCGTTTATATTTTTCACTTATGGCATGCGAAAAATTGGCATCACTAAAGCCAATGTATTTGTTAACATGATACCTGTTTTTACAGCCGTACTTGCTTGGTGGGTATTGGGCGAAGTATTAACATTTCAGATGTTATTAGGCATTGCCATTGTCATCAGTGGTGTATTTGTTTCACAAATTAAAGTCAGAAAACGTGGCATTTGATCCTCAAAAACTTGATAAAGATGCGCGCAATAAAGCCAAAGAAAACAAGGCATTTCTGGCTAAACTAAAAAAGAAGCGCCCCAAAAGTTTAGATGACGAAGCACAGCGTTTGCATGTGGAGGTATTTGAATATACCGATTGCTTAGAATGTGCCAATTGCTGTAAATCCATCAGTCCCATCATAATCGACAGGGATATTGATCGTTTGGCTAATCATTTGCGAATGAAACCCAAGGAGGTTATTGAACAGTACCTGCTTTTGGATGATGACGGCGATTATATTTTTCGCGAAACACCGTGTCCATTTCTCATGCCTGATAACTATTGCATGGTATACGAATCGCGTCCTCGCGCCTGTCGGGAATACCCGCATACCGATCGAAAACGCTTTTACCAGATTACTTCTCTTACCTACAAAAACACCTTTGTTTGTCCAGCTGCATTTGATGTGGTGGAGGGCTTAAAGCCAATCTTTGATAAATGATTTGATTAAGGACACTATTTTAATATTTTTACCGTTTTAGTACTTACGATGAGGGGAAGAACAGTCATTTATATACTTACAATTGCGTTTTCTTGCATGTGTCAAATGGGCATGGCTCAGCAAGCAGGAAGCAGCACCTATGACTTTTTGAACCTAACTAATTCAGCTCGTGTGGGCGCATTAGGTGGTAATCAAGTGGGTATGAATAGCAAAGACGTTAGTTTGGTCTTTCACAATCCGGCTAACTTATCGCAAGACCTTCATCAATCTTTAGTTTTTAACTACGTGCCTTATGTCAGCGATATTAAAATGACGTATGCAGGCTATGCCCAAAAATTTGACGGCATAGGAACATTCGGCCTCAGCATTCATTCACTCAACTATGGTACTTTCGACAGAGCGGATGTGGACGGGAATCTCAATGGCACTTTTTCAGCTGCAGAGTATGCTATTAACCTTAGTTACTCAAAAGTATTATCGCCAAAGTTAAGAGCAGGTGTTAGCTTAAAACCCATCATTTCGAATCTGGAACAATACAACTCTTTTGGGTTAGCAGCCGATATAGGTTTATTATACCACTCCGAAAATCAACTCTTCTCAGCTGGTATCACATTAAAGAATGTTGGCTCACAAATAACCACGTATAACGATACTTACGAACCACTTCCTACTGATTTACAAATTGGATTAAGTAAGAAACTGGCCCATGCCCCATTTCGTTTTTCAATAACGGCTCAGGATCTATTTGATTGGAAGATGAAGTACAAGGTGGAAGATGGCAACGGCGAAATTATAGAAGATGCGGGCAATAGTGGCGGTGGATTTGACCAGCTAATGCGTCACATGATTGTAGGAATTGAGTTAGTACCATCGGATAACTTCTATGTGGCGGTGGGTTACAATCATCGTCGAAGACAAGAATTGGGTGTCAGCGATAAAATGTCTACTTCCGGATATTCATGGGGATTTGGATTTAGAGTGCATAAATTCCATTTCGCCTACGGCTCGGCGCGCTACCATTTGGCAGGTTCTTCCAATCATTTTAGCATCTCTACACAGTTATCAAACTTCAAGAGATAAAGCTACTTTTCAATAACCTTTGGTGAATATTAGCATAAGCCATCAATTTGATTATTTTTGTGACTCGTTCTACACACAACTTAATCATGGCTATATTTAAAATTGACGTTCCGGATAAAAAGCTGGAATTTATTCTTGAATTGTTTAATAATATCAAATTTCTGAAATATCAGGCTATTGAAGCTGAACCAACAGCTGATATTAGTGAGAGAAAGAAAGCAACGCAAGAGCTTATATCGACTCTTTCGCCCTCATCAAATGGGATCCAACAGGGAAAAAGCGTCAATGATATGGACAGCTTAATGGCGGCAATAAAAAAGGTACAAGATAAGCGAACTGCTAAATGTGAAAATGTTCTTTTTCGATTTCCGCATAGTACCGAATCCAATGCAGTGCCAATTAGCTCAATCAACCATTTGCGCACCACTATTGAAAGTTACTTTCGAACGAGTATTACTGGACTTTCATTCCATCGAAACAGAGATGAAGCCTACGAAATGGATCGATTCAAAGTCATTATCAAACTATCTGATGAATCGGAAGTAAAAGCGGGCTATTGTAATGCAGAAATAAATTAAGTACCAGCTATCACGTTTTATTACTCATCTTGTTTTTATAGGGCGATATAAGAATACGCAAGGATTGGTCGCGAGAGAAATAGCTTTGCGCCCAATTAACAAAAATGAAAAACCTGTTTTTTACACCTACTATTGCCATTAGATGAACAAAAAGCCATAAGAACCAGGCAAAAACGCCCGAAAAACTGATTCCTGGCAAATCAGCAACTGCCATGTTGCGCCCGATGGTTGCCAAGCTTCCCTTATCGGTGTATGTAAATGGTTTCCATGAGCCTTTGGTTTTGAGGTTAAACGCCAAACAATTAGCTTGCTGAATAGCTACCTGCGCCACCTGCGGATGTCCAGCCTCATATTTTTTGTCGCCAAAAACTAAACAGGCATCTCCGATGGCAAAAATATTTTCAACTCCCAGTACCTTGTTATACTTATCAACCTGCAAACGATTACCTCTGCCATAGCTATCGGCTCCAATTCCATTCGTTCTTCTGCCTGAGACTCCAGCTGTCCAGATTAAATTTTTAGTGTATAATTCGTGCTTATTTTGCAATGTGATTTTATCGCCGTCGTAATCGGCAATGGCCGTATTTAAGTTAACCTCAACCCCAAGCCTATCCAAAAACTCGAGAGCCTTAGTGCCAGATGATCCCGACATACCATTGAGCAAACGAGGACTCGCTTCATATAAGTATATTTTCATCCGACTAAAGTCCAATTCCGGATAATCCTTGGGTAAAACATACCGACGCATCTCAGCTATTGAACCAGCCAACTCCACTCCT
The DNA here is from genome assembly GCF_007097485.1 of Carboxylicivirga sp. M1479. Taxonomy (GTDB): domain Bacteria; phylum Bacteroidota; class Bacteroidia; order Bacteroidales; family Marinilabiliaceae; genus Carboxylicivirga. The sequence goes on from NZ_VKDE01000036.1 coordinate 33,295, forward strand.
GTTGGGCCTCCTCCTACAATCACAACTGACATTAATTTAGCTTGCTCCTGTGGGTCTTCCGTAAGGTTGGCTTTTTCAAACGACGACAAGATTCTATTTCGTAAGTTAATGGCCTCAGCTGTACTTTTCATGGGTAAGCTATTAACCTCCAGATTAGTATTACCAAAGTAATTGGTATTCACCCCATTGGCAAACACCAGATAGTCGTACGACAGTTGACCAGCTTTGGTCTGTATTTGTTTAGCTGCCACATCAACTCTCAACAACTCGGTTTGCCTAAAATGAAGATTGCTATGTGTTTGAAATATTTTACGAACCGGAAACGAAATAGAACTTGGCTCAATACCCGAAGCCGCCACCTGATAAAATAATGGTTGAAACTGATGGAAGTTTTGCTTGTCGATGACCACCACCTGATAAGGAGATCCACTCAATTTACGGGCTAGTTTTAATCCGCCAAAACCGGCTCCTATAATTACAATGCGCTGTTTATTATTACGAGGTAAATTAAAGTTGTTTTCCATGGTTTCTTATGTCGTTTTCATCAAAACACAAGTGTCCACAGAAAGTTTATTTATTTGAAGAAAAAAATCGTTAATAAACTTTAAATAGGAACTCCCTATTTTTCATTACTATGAATCTTTACCTTAAACGTAAAATATTTTTGGCACACATAACTGTAGCCCACCACCAGAATTGTGGTTAATATTTTTGATATGGTTGGGTATAATCCAAGAATCTCAACAAAAACTTTTAATAGTATATAGTTAAGAATTATACTGCCCAATACGGTTAAGGCATATCGGATTAATTGCACCCTACCTTTCAAATTTGAATCGGTAAAAGTGATGTATTTAGATAATAAAAAACCTGTTGCAAAGGTAATTGGGAACACAAAGATAAAAGCGGCAATATGAGGACTTATAGCGAGGATTCCGGTGTGAACAATCTGTTTATCAAGAATGAAATTGTAAGTGATAAAATATAAAAGGATATCAAAAGCTGTATTCGCTCCACCGCAGGCGGCATAGTTAAATGTTTGGCGGGGTAAGTATTTTTGAAATGGTTTATAAAACCAATCTAATAAAAAAAGTATGAGTCTTTTGAGCATGCTATAGCTTGAAATCTGTACGAAACAAAGCTACATAAATTTCTATTGTGATAAGGTATTCATGCTGTTTTCGTCACAGCAAGTCACTACTGAATTAAGCAAGCCAACAATAATAACTAATTATGTAAGCAGACTATATGCTTAGAACAATCCAGGTAAGAACAATGGCCACCAACATAAATAAACCAATATCCTTAAAACGATTTATTACAACAGATTGCAATACGCGCTCCTTGGCGTTGTCTACAAATTGTGGTTCGCGGGCTTTTGAATTTTTGGGCATGACAATATGATAATGTGTAGGTTGATGGTTTAATTTGATTTTAAAAATAATAGTTATCGACAATAGAACGCTGAAAGCTGCGTGAGAGTTGACGAACACACCAAAATCAATGACCAACACACTAAATGTGACGATAAACAAAGCCCCTCATGCATCTTGTGCATAAGGGGTTAAAGACGTTTCTGAATTCATTTCTTATTCTCCGGCTTTATTTACATGTACCCATTGTCCAAGTATACGTGCCGATACAGAACTATTATACATTGCTTCACAGCTAATTGCAGGCAGGTAATAACGGCCAGTATAACTTGCATTCAGCAACACAACAAATTTCTTATGCTTACCTCGGTCCAGATCAAAATATGAATACACCCTATCATCGCGATAATCACGATAATCAGGTTGGTTTAATTCGTGAGCTGATTCAATGTTTTCCATACGGGTATTTCGGATTTCCCAACCTGATGGGAAAATTTGAGTCAAGGCCAAATTATTAACTTGACCAAAATTACCAGGATTCTTAACAGTTACTATGGCCATAAAGTCAGTGCCCTGCTCCATGTTTGCCACATCAATGACCGAACCATTCATCGTTTTATACTCCACATTTACATTTAGGTTGGAAGCTACTACAGTTTGATCACTTTCCGCTGGTACTCCTTCCATAATTACACGAGCATACAATAAACCATCTGATAAATTATCAATCCTTAGCTCACCATCCATGTTCTCGGCATCCAAGTCTACCTGATACAATGGCAATTGCGAATTAACCTTTTCATCTTGACCATTGCATTGCCATTCGAATTTGAACTGTTTGCTTACCCCTGATTCGCCAATGAATTTAGATACTGCCAAAAGACAGTAGGCAGTTGTTTGTGTACTCATCCATCGCTGACCAGATAAGGCTTTGGACATGTTCTGAAGTAGTTCGGCGGCTTCTTTCTTTTTATCCATCAAAACAAGTGTTTCCATTATCATGGCCATGTCGCGTTCTTCTGAACCATAGGTATATGAATTATCGCGTTGATTAATAACACTCATCGATGTTTCGCTTATTAAGTCTTGAGCCACCTGCCCATGCCCCGCCAAAGCGTAAGCAGCAGCTAAACGCCAGACTGATTGATTGGATAAGCTGGATTGATTACGCATTCGGTTCATGGCACTTAACTCTGGTTCTCCAGCCAAAGCCAATGAATACAAACGATAGGCCTGTGCCAAATCACGTCCGCGATAAGAGCTATTTCGTCGCCATTGACGTGCTTTTCGTTTCTGATAAGTAATCCATTTATTTTTAAATCCCACAGGCAGGATATACCCTTTCTTTTCGGCCTCCAGCATAAAATGTCCTGCATACGTTGTACCCCAATCGGAAGACTCGTAACTACCTAGCCAATATCCCAAACCTCCATCGGAACGGATAAAACCCGCTAAACGGTTAATGGCAGCTTTTATATTCTCACTGGTTTTAGCCGCCAATTCGTCGGCATTATCAAGCACATCGGCAAGGTATAATTGAGGAAATGCAGCAGACGTTGTTTGTTCGACGCATCCGTGTGGATAACGCAATAAATATTTTAATCGTCGACCAAAATCCAATGGAGGTAGTGCCGAAACCTCAAGCGTAATTTTATTTGTCCCCGCCATTCCAGGTAATTGATAAGGAAGAGAAGCACTCTTGTTACCATCAATTACAGTACTCTCAATGGTGGTAATTGGAGGATTCGGATTTCGTACTTCAATCTGAATTTCATCTTTGGCTTTTTCGTTGCCCGATGATGCCAATACTTTTACCTGACCAATACCAATCAAAGGATTAACTTTTAACTTAAAAGTTACTACCTGCTCACCCTCTTGATCGAAATTTAATTCTTTGGTACCCTCACCAAAAACTTCCATCAGTTCATTACTCTGCACATGCACTTTTACGTTCTTAATGCCCTTTTTCATGGCAAAAACAGTAACAGGTAAATCAACGGTTTCATTGGGACCTAAAACACGTGGTAAAGTAGCTAAAACCATCAGCGGATTACGAACGGGCGTTGTTTTCTCAGCTTCCCCATAAGCAACGGCCGAAGATGCTACTACCATGGTGCGTACCGATCCTACATAACGCGGCATTTGAAAGCTGTGCTTTTGAGTATCACCCTCCTCCAAATGAAAAGGTCCGAAAAACTTCACCATGGGTTTAAATCGATTGGCCTTTTTACCGCCTTTTTTACCATCTAATTCGCCATCGCCTCCAATACTGAACATTTGCTCAATCTTTCCGCCGTAGGCACCAATTACATCATCGTATAAATCCCATGTTTTAACGCCCAAGGCCTCGCGAGCATAAAAATGATTCCATGGTACAGGCGTTTTAAAACGTGTTAAATCAAGCAAGCCATCTTCAACAACAGCCAAAGTATAATTCATGGCTCGCCCATCGCGCTCACTAACCTTTATGCTTACTTCCTTTTCAGGCCGCAACTCATCTGGCATTTCTATCTGAGGATAAATGTGAGATTGAGGATCCTCAGCCACTAATGGAATGACTCCATACATGCGTATTGGCAGATTATTAACTGTTTGCGCATGGGGTTGCAGCAAGGTCAGATGCACATAAGCATTTGGTGTCATCTCCTTTGTTACTTCAAAACTAAAGCTATTATCTCCTTTCGTTGGTGTTATCCACCAACTGTTTAGCACTTTATTACCCGTTTCAATGCTGACTAATGCTCGCCCCTGCCCCGAGGCTGGAAAACTAATTGTGGCCTGTTCTCCCACTGTATATTTTTTCTTATCGGCATTAAAAGCTAACATACTGGCCGAACTTGGATCTTTCTCTCGACTATTACCAGCCCAGCCAGGCCAATCGACATAAACAGTTTGTCCAGTGGCATGACCATGCACATTGTCCACAACTCGAATTAGGTAGCGTCCCCATTCGGGATAATCAACCTTGAAATTAAACTGCCCCTGACCGTTTATTGTATTCAGCTTTCCACTAGTCACCAGGTTTTGATGACGAGTGCCCACGTAGCTAGCCAAATCATCGGCCGAAGACTCCCACCACCAGCGCCAGCTAACTTTATAGACATAATAGGATAAACCATACAAGCTTTTAGGCTCGCCTTTTGCGGATAGACTGACGACTTTAACCGTATGGGTGGTATCAGTTAATAACATTCCCCGTTTATCGCCTGTTGGTGCTTTTACCCCTACAAAAACAGGATAAGGTGCATAAGGAACAGTAAAACGATCGATGCTAAAATCGCCACTTTCTTCAAACACACGTGTAATAAACGATGCTTTGAGCATACCTGGGGCAGCTTCTTTAACATCTATAGCAGCCTTTACCAATGCTTCGCCATTGCTATCTAATTGTCCCTCGTAAATAGTGCTTTCCTCAGAACTAAATCGTCGTGATGGATCATCGAAATGATAATCGCTATATTTTTTAAAGCTTGTTTTACTTTGGTTAAGCGTTACTTTAACATCGGCTTTTAAATGACGCGCAATGGCACCATGCAACCAATTAACCTTCATCGTACTTAACGATTGATCTTCTGGCACCAGCAAATCAGTATCAAAATCCAGTTTAATTTTTAAGCGATTGGGCTTAACCATTTCTACTCGTAGGCCTTTTTCAAAAATACTACCACCAATTTTAATTCGCGCCCGCCACATTCCAGTTGGAGCATCCTTATTGGTAGAGGTTTGAAACACATACAGGTTGTTTTCATTAATTGCTTGAACTTGCCTGTTAATGGTTTGTCCGTGCGGATTTACCCATTCGAATACAATCGGATGATTGGCTGGTAAAGCCTCTCCTTTGTTCTCAAGAATAAAGGAAACAAACAAAGTGTCGCCAGGGCGCCAAACACCACGTTCTCCGTAGATGAAGCCTTTCATGCCCTTTTGCACCTGCTGACCACTTACATCAAAACGGCTTAATGATAAAGAATTTCCATCATCAAGACGCAAGTATCCGCGCTGCTGATCGTTTTTAGCAATCAACAAAAATGGCTTTTGTGACACCTTTATGCGTGCTAAACCTTGGGCATCGGTTCGCATTTTGCCAACTAGCTGCATTTGGTAATTAAATACCTCGAGTTCTACACTTGCCAAAGGCTGTGTGGTGCGTAAATCGTTAACTGCAACCACCACTTCTTTATCTGTCCCTTTTTTAGCAATAATACCAATATCGGAAGCCAAAATATTACGACTTACCACCTTATTTCTGTAATACATGGGCGAACAAGGGTTTTCACGCTCTCGCCAATCGTAGTAATAATTATCGTTGTAACTATCCCAATAAGAACTATAATATTCTGTTGGCTGATCCCAATAAGCTATGTCTTCCTCTGTTAAACCAGCCCCTTCTACTTCCTGTTCATCCGCTTCTACTGCATCGCCACATGGATAAACGCTATCTTTCTTACGAATTTTTAGCTCGATATGATAAATCGCTCCTTGCTCAGGTGTAATTAAATCAGCCAAATTAAGTGAAAAGGTATTCCATTGGGTCAGATCCAAGCTTCGGTCATTATCTAATGGAATTGTTTTTTTGAATATTAGTCGACCCGCACGACGCAACTGGTACTGACCATCCATGCGATTAACCTGAAGAAAATTGGCGACATTGTTTTCAAATATCTTCACAATGCGCACCTCAACACTTCGAATGCTAACTGCCTTAAATGGAAAAATTAAGCCACTTGATGTTGGTAAGATGGAACCTTTGCCCAATAATTGAACGTCGGGCTTTGGCGTTTCAAACACCATATCATAGCTGGCCTCAGCTTTATGCACATACCCCAGCACATTTTTAATTCCCTCGTTAATGCTCACTTTATGCGAACCTGTTAAACGAAATGACGGATATACTTTTACCCTATTTCGCTCTATGACATAACGCAGTTGGGGAGCATCACTGATGTCGATCAAGCCATTTAAGTTCTGTTGCTCGTCCAATGGATCTGAGAAGATGACTAAAACATGCTGATCGGGCTGCATCACAACTCGAGTATCAATCACTTTAAAGTCTGTTAGCGATGGAATATCAATGTCATCGCGATCTGATTTTTCTACTCCAATGGCTGATCCTTTGTATTCAATCTGCAGTACACTGCTTTGTTCGCTTCTCTCAACTCCTTTTATCGCGAACTGGTGTTGTTTCTCACTGCTTTGATGTTGCCATTTAATCGTAAGTGACTTCCCGTTTTGAGATGCCACCAACATATCCTCAACCCGTTCATCATCGATATAATCAGCTAGATTTATATGTCCACGATAAGTATTCATTTTTAGCTCACTGACAACATCGGGCTCCAAGCCAATGGATTGTACTCTGAAATTCTGTTCTATAACGCTAAAACCAAACTTAAAAACATCATGCTCATCAACAAAAACCTTCGATAAATCAAGCTCCACCTTAAAAGAAGCTCCCGATGGCAGCCTTTCATCTGGAATAAACTCAAGTGTATACTTATCCAACCAGGACAACTGCCCATTGATATTCGGTTGTATTTTTAAAAGTTTTTTATCGGCTGCATCGCCAGTTTGAACTCCTTTTACTGATTCGGAAAACTGAACTTGTACTCTGCCCTCATTAGAAATAACGCCAGAAGTAAAAGCGCTTACTTTTGAATTAAAAGCAACCTTATCATTACTTGTTTCGGTTTTATTACCACATGCATAACATAGGAGTACAAGCAGATAAATAGATGCAAAAAGTTGAATGTGTTTAAACATAGTGTTTAGGAATAATGATTTGGCTTAAAGTTAATAAAGACTTGAATGAGCCTATGAATTAGTGCCATATATTTTTTCAATATTTAAGCTGAGTTCTTACAGTTTGCAATAGTCTTGTAAATATTCAGCATTAATAACCCTTAACATGCATGCGTTAGTTTAATTAATCACACAAGTTATTAATCACCAGACTTAAACTCATTTATTGAGATTAGTTTAAACGTCTAATTCGAATCCAATTTAAGTATGTTCTATATGTAATTAAGGAAAAAATTCTTAATTACACATCACTCTTAATCTGCAACTTAGATAGCGATAGTAATAAAAGTAAAATTTACTCGTAACCATAGTTGCATGCTGCCGTAATAGCGGATAAAGACATCTTATTATCGACTTAGTGCGATAATTATTGGGGAATCACACACATAACTATGAAAAATCTAAACTTCAGAACAAAGCTGATACTAATTGCTATTGTTCCAATATTTGTAGCAATCGGAATTGCTATCTACGTTTCATCTTCAATGCTTAAAAAACAAGGTATTGAAACCTTAGAACGTAAAACAAAAGCCATACTAAGTCGAATGGAAGCCGTACGCACATATGTCGCTACCCAATTCGACATTGCAGAGGAAATTAATGAGTTAAAGTCTAAGCATCCAGATGGCAATATACCTAAAGAAGTGAAAATAAGCATGCTCAAAAAGGTGCCTATTTTTGCATCTATGGCAGTGGGCGAAAACAACACCGAAGATGATAATTATAAATTTCGAGTAGCCTCAGCCAGCGCGCGTAACCCTAATAACTTAGCCAACAAACAGGAAGCTGACTTCATCAAGCAATTCGAAGACGATCCCAGTTTGGTATCCTTAAGTCATAATAATACATCGAGCAATGAACTATGGGTAATGCGCCCAGTACGTTTATCCGAACAGCAAGGTTGCCTGCAATGCCATGGAGCTCCTGAAACTAGCCCTTGGGGCAATGGCAAGGACATACTTGGATATGAAATGGAAAACTACACCGATGGGCATATTGTTGGTTTATTCATTATAAAATCGAGCCTTGATGCCAATTCAAACGATGTGCAAGCCAATATTAGAGCTGCTATTTACAAAATCATACTGATTATGCTATTCGTATTACTAATAGTGGTATTGATTAGCCTCTTGTTCGTACGAAATACAAGCCTGAAGATTAAGGATATTATTAGGATGAATAAGATGTTGGCTAAAGGTAATTTATCACAAAAAATAAGGGTTAGCGGCAATGATGAATTTTCACAAATCGGACGAAATCTAAATGAGATGGTGGACTCGATTAAATCGGTTGTTACATCAGTGAGCCAAACAGCTGCTCTGCTCAATAATGAAAGTCAAAATACCCAGGTCATTTCCAAACAACTTGCCGATTCATCAAGTTCACAAGCTGCTTCAGTGGAAGAAATATCTGTATCGATGGAAGAAATGACAGCAAACATTGAAGCCAACGGACAAAATGCCTATTCAACAGAACAAATTGCCAAGGAATCAGCCACTGAAATTAAATCAGGCAACGATTCGTCGAACATGGCCATCACGTCAATGAATATTATTCGACAAGAGCTATCAAGCATTGAAGAAATTGCCCAACAAACCAATATCCTGTCACTTAATGCATCGGTGGAAGCTGCAAGAGCAGGCGAATACGGAAATGGTTTTGCAGTTGTAGCGGCTGAAGTACGCAAATTGGCCGAAAGAAGTAAAGATTCGGCATTAAATATTAATAAACGTTTTTCCGATGGCATGGAAGTAGTTACCACTACGGCCAATAAATTGTCTGAATTAGTGCCAGAGATCAATAAAACCTCTGAACTGGTATCTGAAATTGTTTCTTCAAGCCGCGAACAGGGTTCAGCCGTTTCTGAAATTAACAATGCCATTCAGGTCTTGAATAATTCAACACAATCCAATGCTCAACTGGCCGAAAACATGTCAGATAAGGCAATTGAACTCAACCATTCAGCCAATGAATTACAGGAACGCATTTCCTTTTTTACTTTTGAAAAATAAAGTGGTAATATTGTATAAGTCCCCTTTTCACATTATTCAAACCTAATGCTTAATGAGTCCATTAAAAATTACATATCAACGAATACCTTTTGAGTACAGGCTATCGATAGCTTACTTGATAATTGGTGCTTTATGGATTTTATTTTCGGACAAAATTGCTGGTAACCTTTCGGATAATGAAGAAATGCTTAGTCTGATACAACTATATAAGGGTTGGTTTTATGTCTTATCAACAGCTGTAGCCTTGTTCTTCTTTAGTCGCTTGCATGCACGACGCTTGCGAAAAGCTGAGAACATTGCCAAACAAAATGAGAAACTTAAAACGGCCTTTATTGAGAACATATCGCATGAACTAAGAACACCAATGAACGCCATTATTGGCTTTACTGAAATAGCCCAAACAGAAGGTGCCACAGACGAAGAAAAGCATCAGTACCTTGAAATCATCCTCAACAGCTCAAAGCAATTATTATCAATTGTAAATGATGTTATGGATACCTCACTGCTAGAATCGGGCAATAGCTATGTACATAAAGAGATATTTACATTGGATCAGATGCTTGATAGTGTTCATGCCTACTTCTCGCCATTAATGCGAGATAGCGTTCATTTAAAAATAAATAGAATTGGCTCTAACCTAACTATTAATACCGATAAGGAAAAGCTCACACGTGTATTTCATAACTTGGTAAACAATGCTATAAAGTTTACTCACAAAGGACAAATTGAAGTTGGTTATCAGATTAAAGAACGTGACATTTTATTTTTTGTGAAAGATACAGGAGTCGGCATACGTGAGGAATTACACCATTCAATATTTGAACGCTTTAAACAAGCCGAAATAGAACTATCCAATAGAACAGGTGGTACGGGTTTAGGCTTATCCATTTGCAAAGAGATACTCCTTTTGTTAGAAGGTAAAATATGGCTCGAGTCGCAACCGGGTGAGGGCACGCAATTCTATTTTTCGATGTCTATTGATAAAATAAGCGCCTAACACCTATCGCGTTTTTTGATTGAGTTCAACATTCTCACCTTTCACTTTATATCCAATAACTTCACCCTCTTCGTTATAATACTTTTGCATTTTAACAGATTCCTTAGAAAGGAAATTCATGACTTTAACACCACTTTCTACCAAGGCTAATGAAATGGATGGCGACTTCTGTTCCTCATCAATTTGCCTATAAATATTAGCCAGCTCAGCACTTAGTAAATTATTATTTAAATACTGTGGCATCATCACATTTAAACCGTGCTCGTATGCATTTATTCGTTTGGGTGTTAGAGAATGTATAGTGGTAATGCTGCTCAAATGAATCAGCTGTTCGGCAAATACCTCAACAACATCTGCTATCTGCTCTTTCTTCTTCAACTCCATCGGATCATTGGCAAGTTTTAAGATACTATCTTTTGATGGCTGTTGTTTTTCAACCAATACCTTCTCAACAATTTTTGTCTCAGCCAGTATGCTTCCGTTGGTAGTCGAGTCGCTTTGATTAAGTATTGTGGCCTCCAATGGTATATTTGTATTGGTATCTTGCATCATCCATACCGATAAAAACATGGCAACAATTATAGCTGCGGCAACTGATCGATTAAGCAATACCTGTTTAATTGCTGGTATCAATACAAAACGAATATGTTTTCGCTTGTCTGAATAACGAAGCGAATGATCAGCTTTTAATTGAGTTTTTGAATAGTCCTGTATTTCTTTATCGAGCTGATTATTATTGCTTTCAACTAATCGCAGCTGTAACAACTCATCCTCATCCAAACCATCCTCAAGGTTTTTAATTAACAGATAATCTTTCACTGGCAAATCAAAAGTATCCGCTGGATGCTTCAACAAGGATTCCTTAGCGCTAAAAATACCATCTGCACTTTCAACTTTTAGTTGTAGATCAATATCAACATCTAAAGCATCTTTATACTCGGGATACAATTCAAAAAAACGAACCAATTGCTCGCTATCTTCAGAAGAAATAGTTCCCTCGAGATAATCAAGCACATATGCTTCGTAATTATTTTTATCAATTGTCATCATACCAGTATTTCTATTTTCCCAATATACTCTTTCAAGAATTTGCGAGCTCTAAAAATATATACTTTTACTTGTGCTTCGCTTAATTCACAAATCTCACCTATTTCTTTATAGGAGTAGCCTTCATAATCGCGCATCATCACAACCATTCGTTGTATATCGGGTAAGCGTTCAACAGCCTTGTGCAGCACCTCGTTTAAGTCGGAATACGATTCATTGTGCGCATGGGTTCTCACATTGACCTCGGTCCAGGGGGCTTGCTTTTTTTCTCGTCGGGTTAAATCTATTAAAGTATGGTAGGCCGCCGAAAACAGATAACTTTTTACTTTTAAGAAATCAACCTGCTCATGTTTTTTCCATAATTTCTCATAGGTATCCTGCATGATATCTTTTGCTTTATCCTCATCCTTAATACTCTTAAGAACAAAGCGATAAACACCATCGGAATACTGATTTACGGCTTGGTTAAATTCTTTTACTGTCATACAACTTACCTATAAGACAATGATAGGACGCACTAGCTCTTATGGATGTTACACGGTTATGCTAATTTTTATTATCTCCTTTGTTTTATTTTAAATTGTCGATAACCATAAAATGGGATATCACTCACCATAAAATTATCGATACGCGATGATTGTGGACCTTTTCGGCATTCGATTAAAAAATGATGAATATTTTCACTCTCTCCTTCTGCATCTATTTCAACCTTTCCATCGGGCAAATTTTGAACAAAGCCATTTATATTTAAGTCTCGGGCACCATTAGCAACAAAGTACCGAAATCCAACCCCTTGCACTCTTCCATCAACAATTATTCGAACTCGTTTCATATACTCTAATTAATTACAAGTTTTTAAGCCACTTTATTAGTGGAGCTATTAATATTTTTCTCTCTCGGATCAAGACATATATAATCCTGACGATATGGTGTTTTGTTTTTAATGACGCTGTAAATAGTTC
>NZ_VKDE01000037.1 GCF_007097485.1 Carboxylicivirga sp. M1479
AGCGTCATTAAAAACAAAACACCATATCGTCAGGATTATATATGTCTTGATCCGAGAGAGAAAAATATTAATAGCTCCACTAATAAAGTGGCTTAAAAACTTGTAATTAATTAGAGTATATGAAACGACCATGTAAATTTAATTATCCAAATTGACACACATGCGGATGATGAAATTTACTTGAGAGTTCCATCTGACAGATGAAAATAAATTTAAACAGATGAAAATCTTAAGCTATAACGTTAAAAATTTCAGGCAACTAGAATACATAAAAATGCTCCCCGAAAGTGTTAAACAGGAAATAGAAATTGTTTCCCGCGTTTTGCCTTTTAAAGCGAACAATTATGTAACCGACTACCTGATTGACTGGAAAAACTACGAAACAGACCCCTGTTACATACTCACTTTTCCGAACCGACACATGCTGCCGGAGGATGATTACCAGAAAATTAAATGGGCGGTTGTGAATAACAAAGCCCAGCATGAAATCACTCAGATAGCCAACAACATTCGCCTGAGTCTTAACCCACATCCAGCACAACAACAATCAAACATACCAAGCTTAAATGGCGAACCCTTGCCAGGCGTACAACACAAATACCGCGATATTGCCTTGTTTTTCCCTACACAAGGACAAACCTGTCATGCCAATTGCACTTTTTGCTTTCGCTGGCCTCAATTTGTAAAGGACCTGGATCTTCAATTTTCGATGAAAGAGATTGACCGTGTGTGTGACTATTTCAGGCAACATGAGCATTTGCATGAACTATTGTTTACTGGTGGCGACCCAATGATTATGAGTCCGCGTACCATTAGTAAATACATCGACACCATTTTCAAGGCCAATTTAAAAAACCTGAAAACCATTCGTTTTGGAACCAAATCACTGACTTGGTGGCCGTTCGTATTTCTTCCGCAATACAACGAAGAAGCACAAGAAATGCTAGATTTGTTCAAACGAATTGTTGACAAAGGCATTCACCTTTCTATTATGGCACACTTTAACCATTACCAGGAGATGGGTAACAGTGCGGTGGCCGAAGCCATTGCTAACATTCGTGCCACAGGAGCCGAAATTAGAACGCAATCACCTCTTTTGAATAACATTAATGCATCGGCCGAAGTATGGGAAAAGATGTGGGATCAGCAGGTTAACATGGGCATGATACCCTATTATATGTTTATCGAACGCGAGACAGGTCCTTATGGCTACTTTCAGGTGCCCTTGGCTAAAGCGTACGACATATTTACCAATGCCATACGCTATACATCTAGCTTAGCTAAAACTGTTACAGGACCATCCATGTCGGCAGCCATGGGTAAAGCACAAATTATGGGCATCATCGAGAATCCAGTAAATGGAGAAAAGTATTTTCAAATTCAATACATCAGGCATCGTGATGTGAACCAATCGTACAAACCATTTTTAATGCACTACGACGAAAATGCCACATGGATAGATCAGTTAAAACCCGTTGACTCGTTTATAAAATAAGATGATGAGGTGTGGCATATCTTAAAACACTACACTCATTGGAAACTTAAGTTTTGATCACCCCTAAGCTCCCATTGAAGCGGAGCTTGTAGGGCGATCGAAAAAGATCTCTTCTTACACCCACTTCACTCACCACATTAATAAACTTCTTCCTGGTATTTCTTAGCGCCTTTTAGCCCTTCAAAATAAGTGAGCGCATCACTTTCGTTCATCTGTTTATGTTTTGCAATGGCCTTAATAAAACTGCTACGTACCGTTACAGCCAACTGGTCTTTACTACCACAAACATAGGTAACAGCCCCTTTCTCTATCCATTCCAAAATTTCACGCCCATTTTCTTCAATCAGATGACTCACGTATCGTTTTTCCTTCTGATCGCGCGAGAAAGCAGTACTTAACTGCTGAAGGGTACCATCTTTTTGAAATGACATGAGCTCATCTTTATACAAAAAGTCCGATTCACTATTGCGCTCGCCAAAAATCAACCAGTTCACACCCTTGGCACCACGGGCCCTGCGCTCTTGTAAAAAACCCCTAAAGGGCGCTATACCTGTACCTGCTCCAACCATGATCACGGGAGCATCATCATTATCTGGTAATCGGAATTTGGCAATAGTTTCCAGGGTAACCGGCACCATATCACCCTCATCTAATCGATTCCATAAATAGGATGAACAGACACCATTTCTTACCCTTGAGCCACCATTATTTTCAATCACCTTCACCACAATGTCGGCCTGATCGTTTACCGCACTTTTGCTCGATGAAACAGAATACAAACGCTGACTCAACTTACGTAAAACACTCAGAAATTGCTCAACAGTGATGTGCCCCGGATAATCCAACACCAAATCCATGATGTCTTTCTCACTGCTATAAGACTCAAGCGCTTTATCGTCTTGCACTAATTGATTAAGTGCTTCAACTTGTACAATTTCGGCATATTTTTTTATCACCAAAGGAGTTACAAGTGTTAGCTCATAATCATTAATCAACACATCTTTCAATAAACGTGTGGTCTCCTTTTGAGGCACAGGGTAGGCTTTATCAAAATTCAATACCGTCAATAGTTCATCAACCAACGCGCGCGAATTGGTTCCATAAACACCAATGGCATCACCCGGTAAATAGTCAATACCAGAATTTTTCAGCGACAGGCTAACATGCAGCACTTTCTTACTACTGGTTTCTGAAGTCAATAGTTTCTTTTCCAGCAGCTCGGCCTTGTATGCCGAATGTTGCTCTCCATCGATTTTTAGCTCAAAGGTAAAGCCCTCTTTATTGGGTGGATTGACTTTTTTAAGCTGTCCATCCAAGGACTGAAAAACATCGAGAACCCACTGCTTAGCCGTTTCTTCAAAATCAATATCACACTTAGCATGCTCCATTACCGGGTGGCTTCCCAATTCCTCCAGGCGCTTATGAATATCCTCGCCTGTTTGACAAAAATAACGGTAGCTACTATCGCCCAATCCCAAAACAGCAAATTGTGCCTTTACCGAATCCATAGCATCACTGTGCAGAAATTCATAAAAACCCTCGGCTTGAACAGGCGGTTCACCTTCTCCATGCGTACTTACAATTACTAACAGGTTCTTAATGATCTTTACCTGGCTATAATCCATCTCTTGCATATCAAGCAATAAAGCTTCGTATCCAAGGCTCAGGGCATATTCGTGTGCTAGTACTGCCACCGATTTTGCATTACCAGTACGACTACCAAACAGAACATATAAAGTATCTTTCAATTGACTCATCATTTTAGCTTTGTTTTAAAAGGAAAAAGAGGTCGAATTGTTCACATAATGCCACCTATTCTACTGATGAAACGGAGAATGCATTTTTCAAGCAGAAATTAAATATTTTCGTCGACAGTTGAGAGGAGTAGCAGGTTTGAAGCACTTTCTGAATTACCTACTAAAATTAATGCCTAGACCTAGAATTTGAATGTAGTCCGAATTAGGATATTCACTTACATGTGACTAATAAAAAGCACCTTTAATTCGTTAATTAAAAGTGCTTTTACAGTTTGAAGAACTGATCTACTGTAACTAATACAGTCAAAAATCAATATCATATAGGCCTTCGGCATCTTTTTCGAACCACTCTACACTCATATCAGTCATAGGGTGACTTCGTAAACGCTCCAATATTTCAAAATTGATGGTGGCTGCATGACTACCCATCATACTAACACGATGCACCTGGTCAACGGTTTTAAAGCTAGCTGCCAATACTTGTGTATCTAAGCCGTATTGCTCAAAATTCTCTACAATATTTCCCACCACTTCAATACCGTGCGATGAGATATTGTCTAAGCGATTGACATACGGAGCCACCCAATCGGCCCCTGCTCGGGCAGCAACCAAAGCTTGTTGCTGTGTAAAAATGGCGGTTGCAGTTACCTTTATACCAGCCTCTTTTATCATGCTCATCGCCTTGTATCCCTCTTCAGTAACAGGAATTTTAGCGAAATAATTATCTCCTAAAGCGTACTTTTGCTTGTAAGCTTTAGCCTCACGAAGCATATCCTCTGCTTTATTACTTATCATTTGCACATGAAGCATTTTATCACCTACAATCTCAATCAACCCTGGTAAAATCTGTGACATAGGCTTACCAGCCTGAGCAATAATTGTAGGATTAGTTGTAACTCCATCAATGGGAAAATAGTAAAACAACTTTTTCAACTCCTCTACATTAGCAGTATCCGCTAAATACAACATATCTATTCAATTAATAATTTAATTTATCCGCATTCTCTAATAAAAAAGCTTCCGCTTCTACATTCCACAAACCTACATTTTTTTCACAAATCTCATGCAACTGAGCGTAAACAGGATTGCTTTGACCTAAGCTCTTGAATTCTGAAATGGCTGTTAGCGGCATCTCAACATGAGGATACACCAATTTTTTGCCACCTGGAATATTTGGTAAATCAAGCGTTGCCTCTGGCACTACGTTTAGTCCACCAATATGTGTCACCAAGCCAGCAGGATCTAGTCCATTAGTCATTATCTCAAGCGCTTCTTTCATATCATAGGTATTTCCACCTGATGTACCCACAATATGTGTATAAGCGTAATGCACGTTATAAAAATTCATTTTGGCTGAGAACTCGGTATTAGATGGTCCTGCAAAGAAGTTTAAACAACCATCAAAACCCAGAATGGCATCGCCCTGCTCAATTACCGGTGCTACTGGTGCAAAAACAAATACATCGTTGTAACCATCACCTCCTGTTATTTCGCGCAGACCAGCCACTGCATCACCCATCTTAGAGGTATTGACATATCGTAAATCAATACCCTTTGACGCTGCAAATTCAACCGTATAAAGACTTGCTGCTCTATCTAAACGCGCCTGGTCAATATCAGTAACTACTAATAATGATGGTTTACGATCTTCACGACGAAGGGCGTAATTAATGGCGGCCAAACCCATAGGCCCAACGCCCGCTAAAATTGCCATCTTACCTCCATCAACAATCTCCATATCGTGCACGTAACTACCTGCTTTAGTATGATAATTAGCATGCATAGCTCCAATTACACAACTTAATGGCTCGGCTAATGACGCTGGATAAAAACCTGGACCTTCATAAGCTAACAAGCAATCCTGTACCAACACATCTTTCGGAATAATTACATAGGTTGCATCACCTCCAATGTGCTGGTATGAATAACCTGGTGCGCTTAACACACCAACTGGACCGTCCTCATAATAAATAGCCGGTTGAATGGAAAATTTCTGGCCAGCTTTGAACTTATCGGTCCATTTAGCCCCCACTTCAATAATTTCACCCGCAAACTCATGACCGATAATAATCGGATTTGTATCAATATCATTAGGTACCCGCTTGTGGTCACTGGCTTGGTTCGCTGCCTTGTAACTTGACATACAAAGGCTATCCGTTACCACTTTTGCTAAAATCTCATCCTCTGTAATCTGGGGTAATTCGAACTCTTCTATGCGAAGGTCTTTTTTACCGTATAATCGTACTGCTTTTGTTTTCATCTGTTTAAATCTATTTTTCAATGGTCAGATGGAACTCGCCAAAATTAATCATACTTCTGTGTGAGAAGCTATTCTCATGGCTCGTTTCATAATTCTTAAGTATCAAGATGCAAGACGTTAGTATCAAGACATTAGTCGATATACCCGCATCATACATCATCATTCAAACATCATTCATCTATCTGAGCATTTCCTGGCCTCCCGTTACCGGAATGGCCTGCCCTGTTTCATATTCCTGATCGATCACATATACAATGGCTTTAGCAACATCTTTTACACGACAACCTCGTCCTGCTGGCACTTGTTTCTCGTAATGAGCCTGAACATCTTCAATGCTACAAGCACCTGGCACTTTACCAGCTTTTAGGTATTGCACAAAGAGGCCATTCTCAGGATCGCTCCATAATGGACCATCAAAGAAATTGCCCGGACAAATGGAGTTCACTTTAATATTGTGAGGCATCAGCTCCAATGCAAAAGACTGTGTTAGACCAATACCACCAAATTTACCACCTGCATAGGCAAAATTACGGTTACTGCCCTTTAATCCTGATTTAGAATTAATTTGAATGATATCAGTGAAGTGTTGCGGTGCCACTTCAGCCTGAAGTTTCATCACACGCGAAGCATGCTTGGCACAATAAAAATATCCGGCATAGTTCACCTTCGTCATTAAATCAAAAGTATCAGGGTCCATCTCATCCAAGCCTCCTGCCCGCAGAATACCAGCATTACTAATGATTGCATCAACACCACCCAATTGTAGCACCGTTTGCTCAACCATGCGCTTAACAGAGTCCGAATCCCCCACATTTACATGAACAAAAATGGCTTTATTGATTTGGCCTAAACTATTCAGCTTGTTAACCATTGCATTACCCACTTCCTCGTTTAAGTCGGCCACAACAACATGTGCACCTTTAGCGAATAATTCCTCGGCAACACCACCGCCAAAGCCCTGTGCTCCACCGGTCACAATAATAATGCGATTTTCAACCACACCATTGATGACAGGTGCACCCTTGGGGTATTCAACCGAAATCACTCCTTTTCCTTTAATAGAAATGGTTTTAACAGGTGCTGACCCCTTTGATAAGTGCTCTTTTAAAGCGGCTATCAAACGCTCCTTATTATCACTTTCATCAATACAAACACAATTGTCAGAGGAAGAATCACACTGTTCAGTTGCATCTAAACTTCCATTACAACTTACCAATGCTGCCTTAGATAACAGCATGCGTACCATTGGTATAATATCAATCAACTCCATGAAGTTCTTTTTTACAGGTTACATGTTTAATAAGTGAATTTCCCAGTTGGAAAAACTCTTCTCGTCTTTCCTGAATGAACACACCTGTTTCATTCAGTATGCCTTTGCCATCTTTCGCAAACAAGTATTGATGAGCGGCTAAAATACAGGCTCCTTCATAATTGATTTGCAGCAATTCATCATCCAGGGGTACGCCACCTTTAGCCATAACCTCTATAGGCTGTTTACCTGGACTATTATGCTCGGTACCAAAGCTCACAACAAAGCCATGCTTTCTTAAATATACAGCATACTCTTTAAGTACCTGATGCGAATTGCGGGTGGGTATCAATTCTACCGAATAGATATTTCGACGCTTAAGACCTTCTTTTACTTTATGCAATTCACGTTCAAAATCAGTATACCCTTTTACGGCATCGGCCAAAAATGGATAAGTAGGTACGCCGCCAGCTTTTAAGATAATTTCTTTAATAACACTACTAGGTGCAAATGCATCCGGATTTTCTTCAACATAAGCCGGTTTACCCGCCTTTAGTAAGGCACTTCTAATCTCATTTTCCATTCCTGCAGATGAGTGCAGATTACTTTCGAAGCACTTATTACCAAATAACAAAAGGTAAAAACCCAGTAAGCGTTCAGTATAATGATAATGCTTCTCAGCTAACAACCTAATTGCCAAAGCCAAATGGCGTTCACGCACATGACCACTGGTCAGATTTCTTTTAATGTCATCAAAATTTAATTCATAGCCAAAACCAACCTCTTTAAACCAATCATTTAACTTCTGCGTCATTTCTTCAGAGCGTTGATTGTTTAGCACCATAATGTCATCCAGTACCCTTTGGTCATCGTCTGACAAAACTGAGGGATAAGCCAAAGCTTTACCACTAATGTAGATACGCCCCGGGTTAGATGGATCATTGATTAAAAAGCCGTTCTTTTTATCTTCCTGATTAATGCCGATAAATTCAACATTAAACAATGGATACAACCCTCTTTTGAAAGCGCCACTACACCATTTTTGATAGGCTTCAAATGTGTAAAAATCATTCACACCAACAACCTGAACATTTTCTTCCAATGCCTGATCTAAGGCCTCTTCAACAGTTGCAAACGCACTAAATGAATAGGGAGTATGAAGGTGATTGTTAACCTTTAGAGGTTCCAATTCCCCCGAAACTGTTTCGGGGGTAAAATCTTTCATATAATTTATGTAGCTCATTGTTGTTTGGTTAAATACCTAGTTTAGAGCGACGAATTATCTCTGCATTAGTGAAGTTATTGGTCACCACATGCCCTTTCAATGGCACAATCTTTTCGTGTATTGCATCAATTAACCATTCTTTAGTTGGGAAGAAATAATCTTCCAATTCATAAGCTGGCGTAATCCAGTTACGTGATCCAACGACAACTGGTGGGGCATCCAACTCGTCGAAAGCCAGTTCAGTAATGCGTTGTGCCATATCCTTCAAGAATGAACCACGTTCGTTAGCATCACTCGTTAACACAATGCGTCCTGTCTTTTTCAAGCTTTCAATAACCGGCTCATAATTAAATGGAACAATCGAGCGGGCGTCAATCACTTCGGCTGACATGCCATATTTTTCTTCTAATTCCTGAGCTGCTTCTAAAGCACGATACATGGTAGCACCTATTGAAAGAATAGTAATGTCTTTACCTTCTTTTTTAACATCTGGCTCACCAAACGGTATTTCGTAATACTCTTCTGGCACACCGCCTTCATGGAATTGCTCACCAATATCGTATATTCGCTGACTCTCAAAGAAAATAACGGGATCCGTTCCCTGAAGAGCAGTATTCATCATTCCTTTAGCATCGTAAGGGGTAACTGGGAAACACACTTTCAATCCAGGAATATGCGCCACTAACGATGACCAATCCTGCGAGTGCTGTGCTCCGTACTTAGAGCCTACCGACACACGAATAACAACCGGCATCTTAATCACATTACCCGACATGGCTTGCCATTTTGGTAACTGATTAAATACTTCATCACCACAACGTCCTAAGAAATCGCAATACATAATCTCAGGAATAACGCGACCACCACACATGGCATAACCAATGGCTGTACCGATGATAGACGCTTCTGAAATTGGTGAGTTAAACAAGCGCTGATATGGTAAGGCTTCTGTTAAGCCACGATACACGGCAAAAGCACCGCCCCAATCGCGATTTTCTTCACCATAGGCAACAAGCGTAGGATCTTTATAAAAACGATCGACAATGGCTTCAAATAAGCCATCACGCAATTGGTATTGTTTGATTTTTGAAAACGATTTTCCATTGGTATCAAAAGCAAAACGCTCTTTCTTGGCAATCTGCTTAACACGAGGATTCTCTTCCATTGGATGATTAACTTCCACCGGACGATCTTCCATTTTGTCCACACTACCTTCAGAGAACATCATGTCTCCAATAATCTCAGGATGCTTTACTAAATCCATGCATGGAGATACTTCATCATCAATAGCCAAAGTCATTGAGTATTTCATCAACTCCGTAATATCGGCTTTAATGGCTTCCAGTTCATCAATACTTGCAATGCCAGCACCTGTTAGCTCCTTGGCATATGAAAGAATACAATCCTGATCTTCCCATGCTTCTACCTCCTCTTTACTTCTGTACGATGAAGCATCAGACGGCGAGTGACCACTATAACGGTAAGTCAGAACATCCAATAAAACAGGACCTTTCTTATCCTTTAATAATTCCATTTTACGACTGTAAGCATCAATCACGGCCAACGGATTATAACCATCAACACGCTCGGCATGCATACTATCACGATTGACACCAGCACCAATACGAGCAGCAATGTCGTAACCCATGGTTTCGCCACAAGTTTGCCCGCCCATACCATATTGGTTATTCATGATGTTAAAGATGATTGGCAAACCACCTTTGTAAGCTCCTTCCCATAACTTTTCAAACTGATCCATTGAGGCAAAGGACAAACCTTCCCAAACAGGGCCACAAGCCATGGATGCATCTCCAATGTTAGCTACTACAATACCATCTTTCTGATTCACTTTCTTAAACAAAGCGGCACCAACTGCGATATCGCCAGATCCGCCCACAATGGCATTATTTGGATAAACACCGAAAGGCGTAAAGAAAGCATGCATTGATCCACCTAGCCCTTTATTAAAGCCCGTTTCGCGAGCGAAAACCTCGGCTAATGTTCCATAAATTAAGAAACGACGAGCCAATGATTTTAAATCGCCTTGATGATTCTCGGAAACGATTTTTAAGATGGTGCCATCAAAGAAATTCTGCATGACTGCAGTTAAGGTCGCGTCATCCATTTTATGAATGGCAGACATTCCTTTGGCTAAAATTTCGCCATGCGAACGGTGCGAACCGAAGATAAAATCCTTTTCATCTAAATGGTAAGCCATACCAACAGCAGCCGACTCCTGTCCGATTGACAAGTGAGCTGGCCCCGGGTGGTTATATGAAATCCCTTGATATTCACCTTTAACTTTAATCTCATTTAACATGGTTTCGAATTCACGAATCAAAACCATATCATGATATATATCTTTAAACTGCTCTTTTGAGAAATTTACTTTCTCTTCCTCAATACTTTTATGGTACTGATTTACTGGAATATCTTTAAATTCAATCTTACCTGATTGTCTAACTTTTGCGGGATCTATAAATTGTGATTTTGGCATTTTTTCTAAACTTTTAAAATTTGCAATTGTGTTTAATGAGAAAAGCTAAAAATGGTTTCTCGGAATATTTCAGATACAGTAGGATGAGGAAAAACGACTTGCTCTAGTTCTTTCACAGTCATTTCGCCTTCGATGGCCATACAGGCACCATATATCATTTCGCTGGAAGGGTTACCCAACATATGCACCCCCAATACTTCGCCATATTTAGCGCCAACAAGCACCTTGCACATACCTGAACCACCTTCATTTTCAGCAATAAAACGACCTGCATACGCCATTGGCAACTGAGCAATTTTATAGCTTATACCTTTTGCTTTGGCCACTTCCTCTGTTAGTCCAACACCAGCAATCTCGGGATTGGTATACACAACTCCCGGAATAGCATTGTAACGCATTTGATCTTCTCCTCCACTCAGGTTGTTTACAACCACTTCGCCTTCGCGACTAGCTGTATGAGCCAACAATGAAAAACCTGTTACATCACCTGCAGCATAAACATTCGGGATATTGGTGCGCATTTTTTCATCGACCTTAATACCACCTTTGAATAGCTCAACGCCGATATTCTCCAAACCAAAACCTGTAGTTACAGGCCTGCGACCAACACTCATCAGTATTTTATCACCCTGGATAGTATGCGTCTTGCCTTCTTTTTCAAAACTTACGGTTTGTCCATCTACCTTGGTAACTTTTGATGACATATTAAAGTCGATGCCTTTCTTGGCATACATTTGACGAAGCATGGCACTCATCTCAACATCCATACCAGTCAGTATTTCATCCATCATTTCAATAATGGTAACCTTTGTTCCTAAGCTATTAAAGAAGCTGGCGAACTCCATTCCAATAACACCGCCACCAATAATCACTAAGGACTTGGGCTGTTGCTCCAAATCAAGAATTTCACGATTTGTTAGAATGGCTTCATTGTTCTCCACTCCAGGAATAGGTGGGACAAAAGCCTCAGAACCTGAACAAATCAGCAGGTTCGAAGCCATTATCTCTCTTTCTTGAAATGCTATTTCAATACCCCGTTGGGTACGTCCTTTTATTAAAGCAGATCCATTCATAACCTCCACCTTAAATTGTTTCATCTTGGCACCAACACCACCGACGAGTTTCTTCACTACCTTTTGCTTGCGTGCCATCATCTTTTCAAAGCTGAATGACAAACTTCCAGCTTCAACACCGTACTTACTACCAGCCTTGGCATTATCGTATAGCTTAGCACTGTACAACAAGGTTTTGGTAGGCATACACCCTTCATTCAAGCATACACCACCTAGTTCTTTCTTTTCGAAGAGCACCACTTTTAGCCCTTTTGCACCAGCCCTTTCGGCAGCTACATAACCAGCAGGTCCTCCTCCTATAATTGCTAAATCGTACATATCCTTAAAAATCTATTGTTAGGTTCTCAATCTCAATGGCTATCTGCTTTAAGAAACGTGTTGCCATTCCACCATCTAAAGCCTGGTGGTCGTAAGTCAGACTTAATCCCATATAAGGCACAAAACCATAAACTCCTCCACCTAAATCAGCCGGACGTGGAACAATCGTATTGACACCTAAAATTGCTACTTGAGGTAGATTAATAACCGGTGTAAACATCTCAACGCCGTAGTTACCCAGGTTGGATACCGTAAACGACGCTGCTTCAGAATTCAATAGCTCAGGATCAACATTACCCTGACGACATGATTCTGCAACTTCCTTAAATTGATTAGATAAACCAGTAATTGATAGGTCATCGGCATTTTTAATGGCAGGAACCATTAGGCCTCTTTCAGTATCTACAGCCAAACCAAGGTGAACCTTACTAAAATACTTCACGCTGTCTCCCAAGAAATGTGCATTGGCATCAGGGAATTGCTTTAAAGCTTTAATAAGCGCAAAACACACCATATCATTGATGGTAATATTAGGTGCACCTTCTGTTGCTTTTACCTGTTTGCGTAATTCTAACAAACGACGTGCATCAGCCCCTAAATGGTGCGTTAGCTGAGCTGAGTTTTGTAGAGAAGCATGCATAGCCTTTGCTATAAGCTTTCTAATATTTGGTAATCTCTTAATTTCAAAATCATTGCCATAAACCGGATTATTGGCACTTAAGTCAGTTGCCCTCACTGCCCCTGCTAAGCCGCTGCCTTTTTCGGCAATTGTCAAACCTTCTTCTTTCATTACCTCCTTGGCCAATGGCGTTACCTTTGGTTTAGATAACAAATAGGCTTCAATATCACGAACAATTACGCGTCCTTCTGGTCCTGTTCCAACAATGCTTGCATAAGGCACCAATTCCGATTCAGCCATTTTTTTTGCTCGAGGCGAAATTTTCACCCGCTCATCGCTGTCCGATTCTTTTAATACTATCTCAACAACGGGCTCTTCCTGCACTTGTTTATCCACCTCTGTTACCTGGATCTCTACCTCAGTAGATTCTGCACTATTAGAGTTAAAACCATCAACGCTCTCTCCTTCCTGACCAATCACACCGATGTTTTGTAATACTGGAATTTCATCACCTGCTTCACAAAAAACAGCCAATAGAACACCATCTTCTTCTGCTTCTTGTTCAAACGATGCTTTATCAGTTTCGTAAGCAAAGAGCATATCTCCTTTAGCGATTACATCTCCTACTTGCTTGTACCAATCGGTAAAAATGCAGGATTCTACGGATTGCCCCTGGCGAGGCATTATAATTGCGTTAGCCATATCTTATTTATTACCAGTTATAATTCATTTTTAATTGCGATCAAATTTATCAAGCACAACATGTATACACAAGTTAATATTAAGAAATCAATCAAGTTACTCTCTTACTGACATTTAACACTATTTACAAGTAACTTGTATATACATCTTATTTAGCTTATCTTTACATGAAATTTTAAAGCATGTCTGATAAAAAAGCACTTCCTCCATATAAAATTCTCTATGAGCAATTGCGCAAGCACATAACAGAGGGCTCGTATTCAAAAGGAGATATTCTCCCCTCTGAAAATGAACTATGCACAACACACAAAGTAACCCGACCAACCGTTAGAAAAGCACTGGACAGGTTGGTGCACGAAGGCTACATTCGCAAAAAACAAGGAAAAGGAAGCATTGTACAAGGACAACCACAAGGCGTAGGCATCCTGTCATTGTCAGGTACCACATCAGCCATTGGCAAAGACAATTTGGAGACAAAGATGATTGTAAGGCCATCGCTAATTAAATGTGACGATGCCTTTGGCTTTCCACTGCATGATTTTGAAAAAGAAGTGGGCTGCTACCGACTTGAACGGCTACGAATAATGAATAAGCAACCGATTTTTTATGATATTACTTTAATCCCCAATATCAATCTCCCGCGCTTTTCAAGTCGAAATTTTGAAAACCGATCGTTATTTGAAATAATGCGTACAGCCTACCAAATTGAAGTATTGGGAGGAGAACAAAAGCTGATGGCTATTAAAGCAGATGAGAAAGTTCAAGAGTACTTTAATGTGGAAGTGGGCCACCCTATTCTTAGACTTGATAGAAAAATGGAAACCAACAAAGACGGCTTTTCTTTTTACAGTCAGGTATATTGTAATACAAATGAATATGGCTTATATGGAACATTCTAAGCCAAACTATGCATTTGGAATTATATGTAATTAGCAAAAATGATTAAGACTCAATTGACGATACATTCTTAAAAAAAGGAGGAGAAAGCCTGAGCCCTCTCCTCCAATTATCTAATCCTATAAGATAAAAACCCAAGCTTAATACGCCGCCTGGTATATTGCAACAGCATCTTCCAAGGATACTTCCTTTGGATTACCGCCTGTACAAACATCCGCAAGCGCATTTTTAGCCATCAACTCAAAATCTTCTTCTTTAGCACCCAATTCTTTAATACTTATTGGAATACCAACATCTTTTGACAACTGAGTAATCGCATCTAAAGCAGACTCAGCAGCTTCAACAGCACTCATCTTTGAAACATCAACACCCATTGCCTCTGCAATTTTAGCAAACTTCTCTGGGCAAGCCGATAGGTTAAAGCGCTCGACATGTGGTAATAAAACCGCATTGGCTACACCATGTGGCGTATTATACAAACCACCTAACTGGTGAGCGGCTGAGTGTACAAAACCTAATCCACAGTTAGAGAAAGCTTGGCCGGCGATGAATTGAGCCCAAGCCATTTTACTGCGAGCTTCCAGGTTACTGACATCCTTAACGGCATCACGAAGACTTTCGCTAATTAGTTGAATAGCATAAAGAGCCATGTGATCGGACCAATGGAATGCACCTGCCGTTACATAGGCTTCAACCGCATGTGTTAATGCATCCATACCTGTTGCTGCAGTTAGAGCAGCAGGTTTATTCAACATTAGTTCAGGATCATTAACCGCAATTGAAACTAAACAATTCTTATCAACCATCACCATCTTCACTTTACGCTCCTCATCGGTAATCACGTAATTAATGGTAACCTCACTGGCCGTACCCGCTGTTGTGTTGATGGCCGCTATTGGTGTTGATTTATGCTTTGAGACATGAATACCTTCAAAATCTTTGATATTACCACCGTTAGTAGCCAAAATACCAATTGCTTTACCACAGTCTTGAGGCGAACCTCCACCAATAGTTAATATGTAATCGCACTTGTTTTCTTCGAAAATAGCCAAGCCATTATGCACATTGGCACAGGTTGGATTAGGCTGAACATCGTCAAAAGTTACATAACCAACAGATTGAACATCCATTAGATCTGTTACTTTCTTAACAACACCTAATTCATTTAAAACTTTATCTGTTACAATAAATACCTTGCAGACTCCCAAAGCTTTAATTTCTTCGACAAGGTCTGTAATAACGCCCGGTCCAACAAGGCTCAAAGGCGGCAGATAAATTCTTCTCTTCTCTAACATTATATTCTTATTTAATTGTCCTATTTTTTTCCAAATGAGCAAAATAAAACCGGCATAGCAGTTAACGGTTCACACCATTAACTAACTACCCGGATTTCTATGTATTACTACAGTAATTTACCTCGTCCTAGAAAAATGTTTTTCTAAGTTCATCGATTTCGCCATCACTCATTGGAGCAAATGCACCTAATGATGTACCCATTACTAATGATTTAGCACTAAACTCAGCAACCTCTAAGCGATCAAAAGCCTGAAGTAGAGAATTACCTGTCATTAACACCGAATCATTCTCAATAATGGCACCCGGGTTCTCCTTAGAGATCAATTCGGGTAATGTATTGTTATTGGTAAAATGCGAACCAAATGGCACATTCGCCATATCTTGCAAGAAAATCCAGCTTTCAGGAATGGTTCTTACATCCAATTTCTTGTGAGTCACACCATATGCCATTAAATACTCTGGCTGTGTTAAAATAATGGCGTTAATCTCAGGATGCATTTCGTAAATTTTTTGGTGCAACCAAGTTGAACGACTTGGTACTTTATCAGCTTCACTCCTGCCGTCTTTTACCTGTACAATGTCGCTTTCTTGAATATCCCAACGTGTAGCATCGGTTGGTGTAATTAAAAAGTCATTGTCTTTCCAACGCACTGATATTGTTCCATAGGTACTCATCATCAACCCCTGATCACAAGCACGACGAACCATATTTTTAATTTCCTGACGAATACCTTTTTCATCCGATGTATAAACAACATCGTTCATTTTAGGATGATCCGTTGGAACCTGCTTATTGAAGGTATCCACCTGCTCTTCAGTTAAGAATTGTGGTTCACCAATAATTTTTGAATTTATCAGCGTGCGACAAGCAAATTCCAATGTCTCAAAACGTTCGTAAGCCTTTATAACATTCGATCCGCCAACCACAGCACCGTGGTTTTCCATAATTACTGAATCGAATCCTTCTTTGAATTGCTCCGAAATAGAATCACCTAAATCGTTACTTCCTGGAATATGGTATTTGGCATAGCCAATAGGACCACAAACCGACTTTACCTGCGGAATAACATTGGTATTTGGTATTTGACGAACAATACTAAAAGCTACCAATGCCGGTGGGTGAGCATGCACAACAGACTTTAAATCAGGCCGCTCTACATATATTGCCTTATGAAACGGATATTCCATTGAAGGCTTATGAGGACCGATAATCGTACCATCAGCTTTTACACACATGATGTCACTAGGCTTCAAAGATCCTTTATCGACACCCGATGGAGTTACCCACATATCTCCACTCTCATCCATGATTGAGATATTACCACCCGAAGTAGTAGTTAATCCCTTTTGATAAATCCGATTGATAATCATTATGATTTGATCGCGCGGATGTAACAAATTCAAATTTCTAACTGACATAGTCTTTTTGTTATTTATTTTAAAGTTTTAATATCTATTGAGTAATGTTCGTTAATAATTATTTCAGTACCATTAACTTCCGATAGGAGTAGTTTCCATAAAGGGCGATAACAACAAAGCATAACATTGGCAAAATAAATGATGCATTAACAGCAGGCAACCAAGCCACTGTTTCAAAGTCAATTATCATCGCCTGTAGCATTGGCATAATAGCTCCTCCAACAATAGCCATTACCAACCCGGCAGATCCCATGGTTGTATCCTTACCAACATTCCCTAGTGCAATACCATAAATGGTAGGAAACATTAAGGACATAAATACAGAGGTTGCCACCAGGCAATACAAGCCAGGCATACCAACAATAAAAACAGCACCTGCTGTAGTTGTTATACCACCTATTGCAAACCACATTAATAACTTACTTGCATTAACATATTTCAGAATAAGTGTACTGGCAAAACGACTTACAATAAATAAACCCATGGCCCACATATTGTGATACTGACCGGATTCTTTTGTTAATCCTAGGTTCTCGGCATACTGAATAATGAAGGTCCAACACATTATTTGAGCTGCAACGTAAGCTATCTGTGTTAACACACCAGCGCGATACACTTTATTTTTAATTAATCGCTTCATAGATTGCAAGGGATGAATTTGCTCCTGATGTGCCGTATCCGGCATTTTCACCACTGCAATAATCATCAGCATTATTAATACAACAATACCCAATGCCACATAGGGATCTCTGATTATGGCCAAATCATGCAAGCGATCGGCTGCTTTGCTTACTTCATCCAGTGTTGAAAATTCTATTTTATTCCCCTGAGCATCAAAATGCTGATCAGCTGATAAATTGGCCAAAACAAACTTTGCAGCCACCATCATTCCTAAAAATGAACCCATTGGATTAAATGACTGCGCCAGATTCAAACGGCGAGTTGATGTTTCTTTAGAACCTAAAGAAAGAATAAACGGATTGGCAGTTGTTTCAAGAAATGCCAGACCAAATGTTAGGATATATAAGGATCCAACAAAAAAGCCGAACATTTGAAACTGCGCAGCCGGATAAAACAAAAGAGCTCCGGTAGCATACAAACCAAGGCCTAATAGAATTCCTTTTTTATAAGAATATTTTTGCGCAAATAAGGCAGCCGGAATAGCCATAGTTGCATAACCTCCATAAAACGCAAATTGAATTAAGGTTGCCTTTGTATGCGTGAGCTCCATCACCGTTTTAAAGGCCGCCACCATTGGATTTGTAATATCGTTAGCAAAACCCCATAAAGCAAAGAGGCTTGTTATTAAGATAAATGGTACGAGGTATTTTTTTTCAACAACTTTCTCAGTTATTTTACTCATAATTTTGGATTTAGTAATCTGTTCATTTGGATTTTTTAGCCCACAGGGGTAACACCTTTTTTAAGAATGATATTTCCATACTTTGCCGTTTCACCGGTCATCACTACCGCAAAGGCTTCTTTTGTGCGTTCATAAAAAGCAAAGCGATCAATTCGTTCGATAGGCGCTACAGTGGGATTTGTTTTGTGTATAACATGTAAATACGAAGCTTCAACATTAGAATCTAAAACATCTCCCTCAACAGCTTGCATCATTATTAAGGGCGCTTTAACATAGGCATCCAACTCCAAAAGCGGTAAAATTGCTTCTAGTAAATCAGGAACACAAAGTCCATCAGCCCTTAAAACACGATTATTAAAGCTCTCGCCAGGAAAATGAGCATCTGCTAGGATGATTTCGTCACCATGCCCCATTCGGTATAAAACTGAAAGCAATTCGGGGCTTAATAGTGGAGATATGCCTTTTAACATTATCGATTAATTTTGTATGAAACTTGATTATTTCTTAAAGTTAAGATACTTCTTGTATAAAGAATTATAGATGGCAGAATTGCCAGATGGCATAACCAACTTAGGTTTATAGTCTATTTTATTCCTTGCTGCCATACTAGTTTTACTCACGCCTAAACCAGCAAATACGTACATAGAAGCACCGAGTACAGTTGTTTCCTTTTGATCAATAAACTGAATTGGCACATTACAAACATCAGCCCTAAGCTGATTCCACAACCTATTTTTAGAACCTCCGCCTACACAAATAATTCGCTCAGCTTTAAAGTTACCAGCCACCTCAAGCGCATCTAAAGCTTCACGAAGACGAAAAGCCAAACTTTCTAGAAAAGCTCGATACAACTGACCTCTTTGCGTATTAATCGTTAAACCTTTTATCGTACCTCCATTGGCACTGGAGCCATCATCATAAAAAGCAGGATCCACCATAAGTCCATTCGCCCCTGGAAGCTCTTGCTCTGCATCGGCTATCATGGTTTCATACAACTCATCTCCTTTTAACTCTGGATAATAATGACGTGAAAACCACTCTAACACACCTGATCCCAACCAGTTTTGACCTATGTCATAAACCCCTTTTTGAGCGTCAATTTCAATAGTCAGGTTGTTATCCAACTCTTTCTGCGTCGACTTAAATGATTGACTTCTTGTCATCAAAATCTCCCAGGTTCCAGAACTTAAAACAGGCTGATTCAACTGAGCTCCTGAACCAAAAATGGCAAATTGAGTATCGTGTCCAGCTAAAAATACTGGCACATCTAAAGGCAAGCCTGTTTCTTCGTGCGCTTGCTGATTAATAGAACCAGCCTGCTGTCCGGCCTCACCAATTTCACCAAACAACTCTGCATCAACGCCAATAGCATCCATCACCCTTTTCGACAATTTCCTATCTTTTAGGTCAGACATCATAGTTGTCCCCATCATGGTAACATCATTTAGAAGAACACCTGAAAGTTTATGAATTAAAAGCGAAGGAATGAAAACGAAGCGATGAGCTTCATCAACTATCTCTGGTT
Source organism: Carboxylicivirga sp. M1479 (assembly GCF_007097485.1). Taxonomy (GTDB): domain Bacteria; phylum Bacteroidota; class Bacteroidia; order Bacteroidales; family Marinilabiliaceae; genus Carboxylicivirga. Next base: position 19,696 of record NZ_VKDE01000037.1, read on the forward strand.
TGTTTTCTTTAAACCAGATCATTTTATTGATTGTATTGAATGCATATGGATAGACACCCGTGATTTTATACAAATCTTGTAAAGGAAGGTATTTATCAATGTTATCCATAATAGCAGATGTACGCTGACACTGCCATGAAATAACGGGGTATAATAATTCACCTTTCTCATCGACAAAGGCACCGTCTACTCCAAAAGTTGTGACGGTTGCGCCTGCAATTCTAGAACAATCAATCTCAGAGGTAACATACTTAGCTGCCTTACGCAGTTTACCCCATAATTTTTCTAAATCCCAAATTCTTCCTCCTGCATAATGAGGGTCTTCATCTGTTTCATTGGGCAAGGCATATGAAGATAAAATTTGGCCAGCATCATCAATAGCTATAACCCTAACATTGGTAGCACCACAATCAAAAACAATTGCTATATCTTTTTCTATCATATCAATTTGCAACAATAGATTGTGGGCAAGGAGATTAATTAATTAACCCCCTTAGCCCAAGTCAATCTCAGGATATTTTAAATTCCGTATAATGAACCGTAATTGGCACAAGCTCTATAATCAGATCCTTCTTTATCTTCACCAAAAGCCGACCAAGCACTTGGACGGAATACATCATCACTTGATACATTATGCATATTAACAGGAATACGTAGCATTGAAGCCAAAGTAATTAAATCAGCTCCGATATGACCATAACTGATAGCTCCATGATTAGCACCCCAGTTTGCCATCACCGAATATACATCCTTGAAAGCACCTTCTCCATTTACGCGAGGCACAAACCAGGTAGTTGGCCATGTAGGATTCGTGCGCTCATCCAATACAGCATGAATATCTTCTGGCAGTTCAACAGTCCATCCTTCTGCTATTTGCAACACAGGACCCAAGCCTTTAACCAAATTAATGCGACTCATGGTCACAGGCATTTCTCCTTCTGTTCTAAAACAAGATGAGAATCCTCCTCCCCTAAAATACTCACGAACAGCAGCTGGCCACTGTGTATTATCTAAACACTTCTGTGCCTCTTCTTCTGATATTTCCCAGAATGGTTTCATCGACGGCTCACCGTTCTCGTTACGCTGTTGCGCTGTTGCATCTAAGGTAGTAGAACCCGAGTTAATCAAATGGATAATTCCATTTTCGGCCAATCCAGACAACTCTTTACCTGTAACTCTTTTTACTGCATCAGGACTCCAATAAGTACGTACATCAGAAAAAATCTGAGACGTATTACTTAATAGGTGGCCAAACAACATGGCAACACCATTGAGGCTATCGTTCTCAGTGGCTAAAATAAAAGATTGGCGAATACCATTCCAGTCGAATGATGAATTTAATATGGCCTCTGCGAAATCTGCATTTGGCTGATAATCGGTCCATTGCCTCTGCCCCTGGAAGCCACCTAAAATAGCATTTCTACCAAGCCCCTCTTCACGGTATCCCATTTCAACCAACTTAGGATTACCAATCATCATATCGCGGCAAATCAAGGTCATTTTAATAACGGTTTCCCATTCATGCTGCTTGCGCTCGGTACTAACCTTATTTTTATCTGAATTATAATCCTTACCCTCTTTGCAGTTTTCTTTTGTCCAAGCCAAAGCCTTTTCAAACTCTGTTTTATCGTAAATTCCCTCATCAATACGGCGAAGGATTTCTGCTGAATCAACAAATTCTGCACGAATACCCAAATAGTCCTGGAAGAAATTTGTATCTACCATAGATCCGGCAATTCCCATGGAACTGTAACCAATGGATAAGTACGATTTACCCTTCATTTGAGCTACGGCCAATGCCGATTTAACAAAGCGCAATAACTTCTCTTGTACATCAGACGGAATACTGATATCGCCTGCATCTTGCACATCGCGACCATATATACCAAAAGTTGGTAACCCTTTTTGAGTATAACCAGCTAATGCAGCAGCTAAGTAAACAGCTCCCGGACGTTCAGTACCATTAAATCCCCAAACTGCTTTTGGCAATAAAGGATCGGTATCCATAACTTCGGTGCCATAACACCAACATGGAGTAACCGTTAAAGAAACACCAACACCCTCTTTCTTGAACTTCTCAGCACACATAGCAGCCTCAGCCACTCCACCAATACATGTATCGGCAATCACACACTCGATGTTTTCACCACTAGGGAATTTCAAATTCTCTTCAAGAAACTTCGCAGCAGCTTTCGCCAAGTCCATAACCTGCGATTCCAATGATTCTCTTACACCATTTTCACGGCCATCTATTACCGGTCTAATTCCAACCTTTGGTAAATCACCTATTAGTCTGTTAGCCATTTTTAATATTTTATATTGTTACTTTTTTAATACATTAATTGAACGATACAAACTTGCTTACAATTCCTTCCGTAAAAAATGTCTAAATTCAATATATTTGTATCTATTTTAAACAACACATGAAAACTAGATTACAACATAAGGGTGATCCATCTGAAATCACACAGGTTATTCCGAAGTACGAAGTAAAAATCCACTGTTGCCGATATTGGTGGTTACAAAACTGGGAGTTTAAGGATTTGTCATTCCCATTCTGGAGGGTGTATCATAATAACTTTGATGGAGCAGCCATCATCTACAAGGATGAAGTAATACAAATAACACCAGACAAACTAATACTAATAGCTCCAAACACTTCTTATTCAACCTATCTTTATAATCATGCAATACCTCAAACAGGGTATGCTTTAAAAGGAGGGCGTGTCAATCAGAAGCTCCCTATTAACGAACAATTCCTTTTGCACCTCTTTATCCATTTTAACCTTGGCATGCCTTACGACGGCACCAAGGCAGGCATCTACACGCTTCCAATAACCGACGAATTAAAGACGATGCTGTCAAGAATTAAAAGACACTTAAACTATGAACACTCAAAATTTAGTTTCTTTTCAACTTTGGCCATCAACTCTATTATCAATCACTTATTATCGTCACTACCAGAAGAGAGCTGGCAAAGTGTCACAAAAGATTATAGAATTCTCAAAGTAATCAATTACATTGACCAACACATAACCACCAGCTTATCAAATCCTCAATTAGCTGAATTATCATCCATGGCCACCAATGCATTCACCCGGCTATTCACACAAGAAACAGGTATATCACCGCAGAAATTTGTAAAAAAGAAACGCATTGATAAAGCCTGCATACTTATTCACCACTCACACTATTCAATAGAAGAAATTGCAACAAAGTGTGGTTTCGCTGACCGCTATCACTTTACGCGAATTTTTAGCCAGGTCACAGGTTATTCACCTGCAAAGTATAAGAAGGATTTTAGAATAAAGTAATCTACTTTTGTAATGATATTATTCTTATACTAGTACAATTTTCCTCCCCTCCTAATTTTATGATTAGCATTCCTACGCATAGTTTGCATTAACTATTATCACTAAATCAAAAAAGTTACTAAATAATATAAATCCTCAATTTAGGAATTCATTTTTTTAGAAATCGACAAATACATTTTTCATCTAATCATATTGACTAGCAACACGTTTCGCCCATGAAGCTTTCGGTTCTTTTTTAGAAATGCATGTAAGATGTATATATACAAAAAAAGCGATTCAAAGACTAAATCTCTGAATCGCTTGTTATTTCTAGTACCGAGAGGCGGGCTTGAACCGCCGACCTCAGGATTATGAATCCTGCGCTCTAACCAGCTGAGCTACCTCGGCATTTTTTGCATTTTTGGAGTAATTAACACCTCTGTGTATCTCCTTTTTTGCGGTTGCAAATGTATGAGAAAACTTCATTCCTACCAACTAAAAAAACGAAAAAATTTGCTTTTTTTTATTACACACAAGCAAACTCATTAGTTTATAAGCAAATCGCTCCTGATTTTTTTTTCGTTGTGCAGCACTTAACACAAAGACCGTAAGTTTTAATTTTAACGAGAATTCTACTATATTGTAGGCCAATTCAGAATTCTAACAAAATACGCCAATATGCCAACTCCAAAGGAAAAATTCGAATTAGAATATATCATTAGGACCTCTCCATCTATTTTATTTACTCGCTTGAGTAACCCAAGTGGTTTATCAGAGTGGTTTGCTGATGACGTTAACCTAAAAGGAAAGGTATTCACTTTTGTATGGGAAGGCTCAGAACAACAAGCCGAGCAAGTTTTACGTAAAGAAAATAAAATGGTACGTTTTCATTGGTTAGATGATGAAGATGACAAAACGTATTTCGAATTCCGTATTAATGTAGATGATTTAACGGGCGAAACGGCTCTTGTTGTCATCGACTTTGCTGAGGAAGACGAAAAAGAAGATTCCATTGAGCTTTGGAATCAACAAATTGATGAGCTAAAGCACGGCCTTGGCTCAGTATAAATAAGCTAAATTCACCAGTACTATATGCGCTTGACAAGATTGTCAGGCGCTTTTTTTTGTTGTAATATCTGGTTTTGGAATACTGTCATATAGCATCTTGCTAGTATCAATTACCTATACTACTTTTCATTAAAGCTATTTATAAGTAAGAGTTATCAGTCCCTCAATTGTCTTACCTGAAGACAAGCTCAACTCTTTACATGAAACGACCATGTAAATTTGATTATCCAAATTTTTCACACAGGAAGATGAAATACGAAGTATTCATGAATACGTTTGAACGTGAAAGTTTGATGAATAAAAAATTTACTTGAGAGTTCCACCTGACAAATAAAAATAGATTTAAACTGATGAAAAAGCTACACCTCTTCATCCTCAAAAGTTACTTAGGACCTTTAGTTGCCACATTCTTCATCTCACTATTTGTACTACTCTTGCAAATCCTATGGCGCTACATCGATATTTTGGTCGGAAAAGGTCTTGACACGCTCACTTTATCTGAACTATTATTCTATGCCGTTTTACAAGTTATGCCCATGGCACTGCCTCTGGCTGTTCTTTTAGCATCATTAATGACCTTTGGGAATATGGGCGAGAATTACGAATTAACCGCCATTAAAGCATCTGGCGTATCGCTGTTTAAAACCATGAGACCACTTATCATTTTAACGGCACTCATTTCAATATCGGCTTTTGCATTTGCCGACAACGTAATGCCTTGGGCCAACCTCAAGTTTCAATCACTTATGTATTCCATCCAAACGCACCAACCCGAACTTGAGATAAAGGAAAAGGTATTTAATAACATGGATGCCTACACGATTAAAGTTGACCATAAAGACAAGGAAACTAACATGCTCTATGGTGTGATGATTTACGATCATAGCAATCGTAAAAATCCCTCATCGAACGTTACTATGGCAGAAAAGGGAAGTATCAATATGGATGAGAACACTCAAATGATGCAATTGACACTTTATAACGGCTCAAAGTTTGAAGAAAACACAAAACAACAAGCTCACTCCTTAACAAGTAAGGACAAGCAAAAATTCAGACATGATACTTTTAAAAAACAAAGAGTTCTGTTGAATGCACAAAACACTCAATTCAATCGTATCGATGAGTCTGGTTACATGGATCACAATAAGATGAAAAACATACAACAACTAAGAAATGACATTAGGAACTATAAAAATGAACAGATCAGCATTATCAGGCAAATAAAAGATAACAACAAGCAAAACATAAATGCGCACTTTCCACCCACTATCGCAATCGATCAATTTAAAGAATACCTTAAAACAAGTAGTTTAAGAAGTCAACAAACGTCTTTAAGAGCGGCCAAAAGAATGGTTCAAAACAAGCTGATTGACTTAAATAACGACATTACCAAAATCAGAACACAACGAAGCAAACAACTACAGCATCAAGTTGAATTACATCGAAAATTCACACTGCCATTCATCTGTTTTATTTTCTTTTTCATTGGCTCATCCTTAGGGGCCATCATCAGAAAAGGAGGACTAGGCATGCCAGTAGTGCTGGCAATTGCATTCTTTATTGTATTCTACATTCTCGATACCTTGGGAGCCAACATGGCACTTAAAGAAGCATTACCTTTACCACTAGGCATGTGGTTATCATCTACAGTCCTATTAATAATTGGCGTATTTTTAACCTACCAATCGGCCAACGACTCCAGTTTATTAAATATTGAAGATTTAAAAACGTTTATAAAAAAACGTTTTAGGCCAGAATCATTTAACCTACAAAACAGCCTGGATGAAGAGCAATAACTTGCAATAAAAAAATCGATATCGTTCAGCTGCGCATCACATATTCAAAAACCTAAATAACATTGTATGGATGTTTCAATGATTCAACTAACTTTGCCATCAGGATTGTAATAAATCGAGACAGGAGATTATTGAGACGATGAAGAAACTACACTTCTTTATACTTAAAAGTTATTTGGGGCCATTAGCAATGACTTTCTTTATATCATTATTTATACTAGTGATGCAATTTTTGTGGCGCTATGTTGATGATTTAGTTGGGAAAGGCTTGGACTTTGTGACCTTGGGCGAACTCCTATTTTACGCTTCTGTACAGGTAATTCCTATGGCTTTGCCGCTAGCCATTTTATTGGCTTCGTTAATGACCTTTGGTAGCTTGGGCGAGAACTATGAATTAACGGCCATTAAAGCATCTGGCGTATCACTCATGCGCACCATGAAGCCATTAATCGTTGTTACCGTTATCATTTCATTTTTAGCATTTGGGTTTTCAAATAATGTACTCCCCTGGGCCAACCTAAAACTTTACACCTTGCTATGGTCGGTAAAACAAAAGAAACCAGAACTAGAGATTAAGGAGCAAATTTTTTATGACGGAATAGAAAATTTCAGAATTAAAATTAGCGGCAAAGACCCAGAAACTGGCTTAATGCACGATGTTATGATTTATGACCACCGTGATAGCCGCAACCCAAATACTAACGTTACTTTGGCCGATTCGGGTAAACTACAGGTTTCGAGCAATAAGTCATTTATGAAGCTTACTCTTATGGATGGCGTGCGTTTTGAAGAAAATGTACGAAACGAGAAAAAGCGATTAAACGATAGGGCCAAGCAGCGTTTTAGAAAAGATAAGTTCAAGAAACAGGTGGCTCTTTTTGATATGCAAGGCCATAACCTGGAACGAAGTGACGAACAGTTGTTTTCGAGCAACGATAGAATGAAAAACTTAGCTCAATTACAAGATGGCATCGACACATTGAGCACGCAAACATCTGAAATAACCAATCAAATACAGGAGCAAACCAAAAACTTCTACTTTCAACAACGAAAATATTTACATCGTAGAAATAAAGAGATAGAAAAAATAGCAGTTGACTCGGCACAAATACTTAATTCAGATTCCTTGTTTAATGCGCTGAGCACACACCAGCAACTGATGGCCATTGAAGGTGCCAAACGTCAGGCTCAGGATAACCGAAGCCAATTAGAAGGAAAGCTTAGTCGTTACCGTAATTACAACACAAAAATAACACGTCACTTTATGGAAGTGCACCGAAAATTTACCCTTTCATTTGCCTGCTTTATTTTCTTTTTTATTGGTGCTCCATTAGGCGCCATTATTCGAAAAGGAGGCCTTGGCATGCCAGTGGTTATTTCTGTTTTGTTTTTCATCTTCTATTACATCATCGATACACTAGGTGTTAAATTTGCCAAAGAAGGTGCTTGGCATGTTTATCAGGGCATGTGGCTTTCTTCAGCAATACTGTTTCCTTTAGGGGCATTTTTAACGTACAAATCAGCAACAGATTCAACTCTTCTTAATGCTGATGCCTACATCATCTTCTTTCAAAAACTTTTTAAAAGAGAAAAATTTGACCTGAAGAACCGCCTTGATAAAGAAAAAGAAGCTGAATCAGATGCTAAGACGTGAGGTATTTCATTGTTTCGCAGTGTATTTTCATTAATTTTGCACCCTATTTCGGTTTATGCCGCTCAAAATAAAGATAACAAATGTCAGCAGAACAAGAGTTTAAGTTAAATTCAATACCAGAGGCTATTGAAGCAATAAAAAGAGGTGAACTAATTATTGTTGTTGATGATGAAGATCGTGAAAACGAAGGCGATTTTATTGCTGCAGCTGAATTAATGACACCAGAGAAAGTCAATTTTATGGCTACTCATGGACGTGGATTAATTTGCACCCCATTAACTGAAGAACGATGCGATGAGTTAGAATTGGATTTAATGGTTGGCAAAAATACAGCTAGTCACGCTACTCCATTTACTGTTTCTATTGACTTATTAGGATACGGTTGTACAACAGGCATATCCGCTTCAGATCGTGCTAAAACAATATTGGCATTAACCAATCCGGAAACAACACCAGAAGAACTTGGTCGTCCGGGACACATATTTCCACTAAAAGCTAAAAATCGAGGTGTTTTACGTCGTGCTGGTCATACCGAAGCGGGAGTTGATTTGGCTCGATTAGCAGGGCTTCAGCCTGTAGGTGTGTTGGTTGAGATATTAAATGAGGATGGCACCATGGCGCGCATGCCTCAGTTGGTAAAGATTGCCGAAAAATTCAATCTTAAAATCATCACTATTAAAGATTTGATTGCTTACCGTTTACAAAAGGAAAGTTTAATAATCAAAGGTGTTGAAGTTAATTTACCAACCGCACACGGAGATTTTCGATTTATTCCTTTCAAGCAAAAATCCAATGGTGTTGAGCACATGGCCTTAATAAAAGGTACTTGGGAAGAAGATGAACCTGTTTTAGTACGCGTACATTCATCATGTGCTACTGGTGATATTTTTGGCTCTTTACGATGCGAATGTGGCGAACAACTACAAAAAGCCATGGAACTGATTAATAAAGAAGGGAAAGGTGCTATCGTATACATGAACCAGGAAGGGCGAGGCATTGGCTTAATGAATAAAATTGCAGCCTACAAACTTCAGGAAGAAGGATTAGATACGGTTGAAGCGAATATTGAATTAGGCTTTGAAGAGGACGAGCGCGACTATGGCGTTGGAGCTCAAATACTTCGCGAATTAAACATTGGCAAAATGAAACTAATGACCAATAATCCAATTAAACGAATTGGCTTAGAAGGTTATGGTTTAGAAGTAGTTGAAAACATATCAATTGAAATGACTCCTAATCCGCATAACGAGCATTACATGAAAACCAAGAAAGAGCGAATGGGGCACAATCTTGATTTTTTCAAGTACGACAATAAGCAATAATAATCAATCAATTATAGAAAAAAGGAGGCAATAGCCTCCTTTTTTTATGCCTATATTTAAATAATTTGTAAACATATTTTTAATTGATGTGTTTCATTAAGTAAGAGGTGCTGGTGGATGCTTTTACTTATTTCTGCGGTCAAGTAATGTGGTCATTCATGGGTGTGATTAGTGATAGTTTTGAGAATGATCATATGGCTCCACCAGTTTCTTTTTTCTTCATAAAAAGTCGCACATCAATGCAACATTTTTCCAATTCATTTGCCACTATTAATTACGCCTGAACAGGAATCGGTATCGGCGCCTGTAACACTTTGCCAACAATTAACCTCTGATCTAAGGCGCAACACACCTAGCAAGGCAAATACAAGTGCTTCTTTATAATCTATCAATTGCTCATTGGGAACGGACACATTTCCTGTATACTTTTCAGCAATCAATTGTATTAAAAATGTATTCTTAACACCTCCACCAGTAAATAAAACCGAGCCATCAGGCACTAAATTATTCAGATCGTGACTGATAACTATTGAGAAATGCTCATAACACGTTCGAATAATATCCTCAAGGGCATGATGAGATGAGGCATGAATTAGCTTCCAAAAATATTTATCTACCCATTCTTGCGAAAGAGTTTTTGGGGCATCCAACTGGTAATAACTCAAATCATTTAACTCCTGTAAAAGCTGAGGCAATACAACACCTTTTCTTCCTACCTCGCCTCCCTTGTCCATTTGCAAGCCTTTATCAGCCACCAATCGATTAACGACGTAATTAACAGGGCACATATCCCAAGCTATTCGCTTGTCATTTTCCTGACATGAAACATTGGCAAAACCACCAATATTAACACATGCACTGTAATTACTAAACAAATGAGCATCGCCAACAGGTACTAATGGTGCTCCCTGACCATTTAGGCACACATCCAGACTACGAAAGTCGGATACTGTTTGAATACCAGTTTGAGCAGCAACCATATTTCCATCTCCCACCTGAAAATTAAGATTCAAATCAGGCTCATGAAAAACGGTATGACCATGCGATGCAATTAAATCAGGTTTAATTGATTCATCCTGCAAAAAAGAATTGATCGCCTCTCCCATCCATGTGCCATATTGCCTATGTAGCAATAGCAGAGCTCTACCAGACAACGAAGGAGCCGTTTTTAAACGCTCGAGCCAGGTTTTGGAATAGGCAATTGTGCAACATTTAATAAAAGTATACGACCATTTTTTTTGCGTGTAAGTTAATTCACAAACCAGCAAATCCAGACCATCCAATGATGTACCAGACATGGCTCCAACACAACAATACGAATTCTTTATTTGTTTCATGAGAGTATGTGTATTTTCATTACTTGAAATTACTCAAGATTTTAAATTTAAAACCCCATTTGTTCAACAAAAAATTCTAAAATTATGCCCAACATTTCAACAACTTACCTTGGACTACAATTAAAAAGTCCGATTATTGCCGCCAGCTCAGGATTAACTAACTCATTGGAAGACATAAAGGCGATTGAAAAAGCAGGTGCGGGAGCTGTCGTTCTCAAATCGTTGTTTGAGGAAGAAATTGTGACAGAAATGGAGCGTGAGTTGCACCAAATGCACTCGCAAAACTACCTATATCCTGAAACAATGGATTATTACGATACATTTGATGTAGAAGGTACCTTAAGTGATTATTTACGACTTATTAGCGATTGTAAAAAAGAAGTAGGCATACCTGTAATAGCCAGTGTGAACTGTATTACAGCCCACAATTGGCCATCGTATGCCCGTAATTTGGAAGACGCTGGAGCCAGAGCCATTGAACTAAATATTTATGCTCTCCCATCGGATTTAGAGCGTAAAGGTGAAGAACAGGAGCAAGTGTATTTTGATGTTATTGAAGCCGTTTTGAAAGAAGTGAGCATCCCCGTTTCTATCAAAATAAGCCATTACTTTTCAAACCTAGGCGAGGTTATCACACGCTTATCTAAAACGGGCATTGCCGGATTAACCCTATTCAACCGCTTCTATTCTCCTGATATTGATGTGGATAATTTGGAAGTTATTCCTACTCATATTTTTAGTCAAGAACATGAATACACCATGCCATTGCGATGGATCGCCATTACCTCTAACCGCGTAGATTGCCATTTAGCAGCCACCACAGGTATTCACGACTCTCGCACGATTGTTAAAATGCTGTTGGCAGGCGCTCAGGTTGTGCAGCTGGCAAGTACTTTATACAAGAATGGCGTTGAAACGATTCAACGCTACAACCACGAAATTGATCAGTGGATGAAGAAACACGACTTTAAAAACTTGGACGATTTCAGAGGCTCATTAAGCCAGTCAAACGCGGCTAATCCTGCAGGATACCTGAGGGTTCAATTCATGAAACAATTTAGTCAGAAATAATTCAACTTTAATTTTTAATGGCCTCTACTCAGGGGCCATTACTATTTTTGCCCCGCCAATACTATTATCCACCATTCATCTTATCTTTGTAGCCTGATAATATCAATACATCAAATAATGGATTTTGACGACTACTACATGTCAGACCCTTTGGAGGAAAATGTAGATTATTACATGGATCCGCGAGGTTTTAGGGTAATGACAGAAAAATACTTAACAGAAAGAGGCTATTGCTGTGGCAATGGCTGTAAACACTGCCCTTATTTTCCGCCTCATCAAAAAGGCAACCGCGAACTTAAAGAATAAACATCTAATCCTTAAGAAATGACAAATACCGATTTACGAATTGTTTTTATGGGTACTCCCGATTTTGCGGTAGAAAGCCTAAAAGCATTGGTTGAGAATAATTATAACATAGTTGGCGTTGTAACTGCTCCTGACCGCCCGGCCGGACGTGGACAGAAACTCAAACAATCGCCCGTTAAAGAATATGCTACTTCAGTTGACATTCCCGTGCTTCAACCCGAAAAGCTAAAAAACGAAGATTTTCTTAATGAACTAAAAGCTCTAAAGGCTGATTTACAAATAATCGTTGCATTCCGTATGTTGCCCGAATTAGTTTGGAACATGCCACGACTGGGGTCATTTAACTTACACGGATCTTTACTACCACAATACAGGGGTGCTGCCCCAATTAATTGGGCAGTAATTAATGGCGATAAAAAAACGGGCGTAAGCACTTTTTTCTTGCAACACGAAATTGATACTGGTAATATCATCGATCAAGCAGAATTAGCCATTAATGAAGATGATACGGCTGGAACTGTTCATGACAAAATGATGGTACTTGGCGCTCAGTTAGTAATCAAAACGGCGGCGGCCATATCCCAGGGCAATGTAAAAGCAGTACCTCAAAATGAATACAACAAAGATGTTGTACTTAACCCAGCACCAAAAATCTTTAAAGATGACTGCCGCATTGATTGGACCAATGACCATGAATCAGTCAGAAACCACATTCGTGGATTATCGCCCTACCCAACAGCATGGACCGAATTTGTTTTAAAAAACGAAAAAACACTCAGCGTAAAAATATTTTACGCTTCATTTAGCGAAACTCAACTTCCTGTAGGTGCAATTGAAACAGACAACAAAACCTATTTACGCATAGGCAGTAAAAATGGTAGCTTAAATATTGAGCAACTTCAAATAGCTGGAAAAAAACGCATGACCATAGAAGAACTATTGCGCGGCTTTGATGCAGAGCAAATCATTAGCGTTAAATAAACATCAAAAAACAAAGGGGATAACATTTACACAACGTAAATGTTATCCCCTGTTATATGCTTTTAACTCACTTTACTTCTTACGCTTTCTTAAGTTTAATTGATCTCCCTCTTTCACTTTTGCTCCCTCATTCAAATTATTAAACTTACGTAGCTTACTCATTTTTACACCATATTTTTGTGAGATATAATGTAGGTCTTCATCGGCTTTAACAACATGGGATGCATGACTCTTATGCGCTTTTCCTTTTTTACCCTGAATATAAATATAGCGATGATCTTGCATCTTGGCCGTCTTTGGCAAATCGTTATAATGGTATAACTCCCAAGGGCGCAGACCAAACTCTTCCGATACTGATTCAAAGCTATCGCCCTCTTCAACGGCAATATATTTCACACCATTATTATACTCTATTATATGAGTATTAAATGTAACTATCTCAAAATTATCATTCGAACCACTTGAGGCCGGTTTTTTCCAATGTTTGTTCTCATCCAGCTGATGGAGCTTATACTTTTCAATAATATTAATTAAGCTGTGTGCATACTTGGGGTCGGTAGCGTAGCCTGCCTTTTTCAAACCTTTAGCCCAGCCTTTGTAATCGGTAAGCTTCAATTCAAACAAACTGGCATAGCGCTTTTTTCCTACAAGAAACTCCGAATGATCGATATATGATTCGTACACCGTTTTATACTTTCTAAAGCATTCTCCTTTAGCATCATCATCGTGGTAAACACGTTTGCCTTTCCAGTCGCTGTGGCACTTTATTCCGAAGTGGTTATTTGATTTACGAGCCAAGGTGCTATTACCATTACCCGACTCCAAAATACCTTGCGCCATGGTAATACTGGCAGGTATGCCCACCCGCTTCATTTCTTTCACAGCCAAATCCTTGTATTGATCGATGTATTCAGGCGTGGTATTTTTACGGTACGATTGTGCTTCAATGCCACTACTTATGAGCCATCCGAATATGCTTAAGGTCAAAAATAAATACTTCATGCTGTTTAATTTATGTATATCAGGTTGGGGCAAAGATAAAAAATTACAAATCCCTTGCTAGCTATTTAATAAACGTTAGCATCACTAAACTAAGTATAAAATGACTCGTAAAAGGTCATCAACCTGAGTCAAATGCTCTAAAGTCCGGCAAATAAGATCGATACTTTGCAAAATTTCATCAAGCTTCTATGGATTTCAATCAAAGATGATGTTCACGAACATCAACATGTTATATTGGAAAGCTCAAACTTCTATAATCTAATCTCACTTTTCTGGCTTATAACATCAAAATTGTCAACATTTTCATCACAAGAGATGTAAAAAGACATGAACATCCATACCCATCGCCCATCTCAACTAAACCTATATAGCAGACTATCGATCCCAAATACATCTCTATAGAGTTCAAATCCAACCCACCCGATGTCATTTGAGAGTATTCACGACCTCATTACGTTCAAAGTTGATCTTGGATCGTACACTAGCCATCAAAAGTAGATTCACACCCCTTGATTCATAAAAAGTTGCCATGTAAATAGGCACGTAACAGCACTTAATGGTTAAAGAAGCGTTAAAGTTGATAGAAACAAACGCTTAAAAACTAATAATTCATCGACATACTTACATATTTTTTATCTTTGCTCGAACAGTTTGTTTTCCTGTGGCTTTTATCACATCATTAGTCATATACATTCACAATTCCACAAATGAAATTATTGGGTGGGAAATTAAACAAACAACTATTTCGAAAAGATTAAGAAAATGAAGATAGCACTTATTGGTTACGGAAAAATGGGTCAGGAGATTGAGAAAATTGCTCTTGACCGTGGACATGAAATCGTTAGTAAAATTGATGTTTCGAGTGAGGACTCATTTACAGATGATGCATTTAAATCTGCTGATGTAGCCATTGAATTTACACGTCCTGAAGCGGCCTACGATAATTACATGAAATGTTTTGATGCCAAAGTACCAGTTGTATCTGGAACAACGGGCTGGTTAGATAAGTTGGCAGAGATAAAAGATCGCTGCGACAACGATAATCAAACGTTTTTCTATGCTTCTAATTTTAGCTTGGGCGTTAACATCTTCTTTGAACTTAACAAGCAATTGGCACGCATCATGAATAAGATGGATGAGTATAATGTATCCATGGAAGAAGTGCACCACACACAAAAACTGGATGCTCCAAGCGGTACAGCCATTACTCTTGCCGAAGGTATTATTGAGAATATCGACAAAAAAAATGACTGGAAATTAGATCAGGAAGAAAGCAATTCTGATTTAGCCATAAAAGCAATACGCGAAGGACAAGTCCCAGGCATCCACACTGTTAAATACGAATCATCGGTAGATGAGATTATCATACACCACAGTGCTAAATCAAGAAAAGGATTTGCCTTGGGTGCTGTATTGGCGGCGGAGTTTGCCAGCAAAAACTCTGGTTATTTAAGCATGAACGACTTATTAAACTTCTAAGCTAATCATACTCTTATGCAAAATGTTTCTTTATTCAAGTGGATCAAACTTGGAATAGCTAGTTTAGTTTTCATCCTATGGGTAATATGGGTTGCTAACTTCTGGTTGCTATTATTATACCCACTGGTTTTCGACAACTACATAACAAAAAAGATTCCTTGGGATTTTTGGAAGAAAACAAAGGATGGCAAAAAACCCAATGCCATTATTGAGTGGGCTGATGCCCTTATTTTCGCACTTTTTGCCGTTTACATGATCAATATTTTTCTGTTTCAGAATTATAAAATCCCAACCAGTTCATTGGAAAAATCATTATTGGTGGGCGATCATTTATTCGTAAGCAAAGTGAGTTATGGTCCGCGAATGCCCAATACGCCAATCGCATTTCCATTGGTTCAAAACACCTTCCCTATAACCAACTCAAAATCGTATACTAGTTGGCCACACTGGGATTACAAACGTCTTAAGGGTTTTGGCGATGTTAAGCGCGACGATATTGTTGTATTCAACTTTCCAGCGGGCGACACAGTACCATTCAAGGTCACTAATCCCGACTATTACAACTTAATGATGGAAACGGGCAAGTCGCAAATCATGCGTGATCGCTCCTTAATGCCTCAGCAAGCTTTTGAGAGTGACTGGCATCGTAATCAATTCCTCATGAACATTGGGAGACAAGTTATTAACAATGATCCCAATACATTTGGCGAGGTTCTTTACCGTCCGGTTGATCGCCGCGATAACTACGTAAAACGTTGTGTTGCCATTCCTGGCGATGAATTTGAAATCAGAAGTAACCAAATCTATATCAATGGAGAGGCCGTTACAAATCCTGAAGACATTCAGCATAACTACCAAATTCAAACAGATGGCACCGTGCTAAACGATCGCTTCTTTGAGCGCTTAGGCATTTCAAAAGAAGATCAACAAGGTATTCCTCCCAACTATTATTTGCCTTTAAATAAAGAGAAGGCGGAGAAAGTTAAAGCCATGTCTTTTATCAAGAGCATAGAGATAGAAGAGGAAAAACCTAATGGTAGCGGATTTCAATCCTTTCCTTTCAGCAGTGATTATGATTGGAGTCGTGATAATTTTGGCCCCTTAAAAATGCCTAAGGCAGGCGAAAGTGTTGAACTGACCATGAAAAACATTGTATTATACGATCGCATCATTCAAAACTTTGAAGGCAACAAGTTGGAAGTTAAAAATGGAGCCATCTATATTAATGGCGAGATAGCTAACTCCTATACCTTTGAAATGGATTATTACTTCATGCTAGGAGATAATCGCCATAAATCAGCCGACTCGCGTTATTGGGGATTTGTACCTGAAGATCATATTGTTGGAAAACCTATTTTAGTTTGGTTATCCCTCGACAAAGACAAAGGCTTCCCAGCGAATATACGTTGGAAACGTTTTTTCAAAATAGTACATAACTAAAAGCATTAGGAAGCTCAATCATGAGCTTCCTTTTTTATGAACACCCTCAAGTCAGTCATACAATTCATTATAGTTATAGGCCTGGTATTGCTTAGCATCTGGAGCCAAAGTTGGGTACTTACTATTTTCCTATTTATAGTATGTATTATTGTGTGGCACCAATCAATTCCTTTAGTTCAGGCTAAACTTAAAGCATTGTTAAACCCTCTTCAACTAAAAATTGCAGAGTGGTTGCTCGCCATTTGCTTTTCGCTATTTTTCATTTGGTTTAGTAACCAATACCTGGTTAGCTTCTACTCCTTGCAATCGAGTAGTATGAATCCATCCTACCACAAAAAGGAACTAATTATTATTAACAAGATAGCCTACGGCCCAGCTCTTAATCGTAACAATAGCCAACTGTACCGACGATTAAAAGGTTATAATAAACCTATGCATGGCGAAGTAATTGCTTTGCATTTCCCTGAGGCTGACACTTGCTTTCAAGATTATTTAGATCAGGATTATCATTTTATAAAACGGCAGTACGCCACTACCAACAACTACACACCTATACTTGATAATAAAGTAATTTTTAAACAGGTACAAGAGCGACCTGTTTATATTAAAAGGCTTGTTGCTTTGCCTGGCGACACTTTACGAATTATTGATGGCGATTATTACATCAACAACAATAACTTAGGTATTAACCAATTGTCCATATCTAAATACGAACTCTCCAATTCTGCACCAACGCATTTAAAAGATCGCCTGCTAAAACATGCCTTATCAAGTTATCAGGAGAACGATCTTCAAATAATAGAAATACAAAACAAAATAGTGTTTAGCAATTCTGTTTGGGCTTCTTATCTAACAAGGAAAGAAGAAGTGATGAACATGCCGAACACCTATGTTTTTCCGTTTAAAACCAATTATTTTTGGAATGCTTCTTACCTGGGACCTATAATTTTGCCAACAAAAGGCAAAACAGTGCGCCTTACGCTAACAAACATCCCGCTTTATAAACGAATAATTGAATCATACGAAGGAAATAGCTTAAAGATAGTTGGCGATCAAATATTTATAAATGGTCGAAAAACAATTGAATACACATTTTTAATGAATTATTACTGGGTAGCTGGAGACAATAAAAAACACTCCTTTGACAGCAGGTATTGGGGATTCGTGCCCGAAAACCATATTATTGGACGAGTTGAAAAACTAAAAGCTGGTATTTGATAATTTCCCTATCTTGCATTGTATTTAACTTTTAACCATTCTACAATGAAAAAATCATTCTGGGTATTCCTACTTTTATCTACAGCCTTGGTTATTTTCTCTGTTCAAAATGCCAAGCCAGTGCGTGTCAATTTCTTTCTAAAAGAAATGCATATTTCACTCGCCATACTTCTAATTATTGTTTTTATATCGGGTGTTATTGCTAGTGCTTCTTACTTTTTCATTAAATCAAGAAAGAAAGATAAAAACATAGATGACAGCCCAGCAGATACTGAAATAGAAGAAACCAATGCAGACGAATAAATTAATTCCTTTAACGTATTTAGGTTCAATACAACTTTTCTCCCATGTTGTTAATGCCAACGAAATAGTACTTGAACAACATGCCAATTATCAACGTAAAACATATACCAACAGATGTTCTATAACTGGCGCTAATGGTTCACTTAGTTTGGCGGTGCCAGTTGTTAAAAGTAAAAGTGATAAAACCTCCATTAAGGACACATTAATCAGTTATGATACCGATTGGCAAAAGCAACATTGGCGTTCAATTGTATCGGCCTATAACAGTTCGCCTTTTTTTGAGTATTATGCCGATGATTTTCAACCATTCTACGAAAAACACACGAAGTACCTGGTAGATTTTAACATGGCTTTATTCAATGTGATACTGGATGAATTGGAGATAGAACCAAAAATTACTTTATCGGAGCATTATATACGCCCCAATGAGTTCCAACATGATGATGTAAGGCCATTTATTCATCCGAAAGCCAAACCTGAGGACGATCCATGTTATCAGAGCATCGAGTATCGTCAGGTTTTCTCTGAGAAATACTCTTTTATTCCCAACTTAAGTGTGATTGACCTACTATTTAATAAAGGACCAGAGACCTACGACATCCTAAAGGATTCGCTACTTACGAAGATTTAATAAGGCTTCTTCAATTATAGTTTGATGATCAAAAGCTAAGTTAGGTAAATCGCCTACTTCAAACCACTGGGCATCAATAGCATCATCCATGCCCTGAGCTTTTATAGGCTCATTAACGGAGGCTGTATAAACTATTGAAATCGTACGATGACGCGGGTCACGATCAACAGATCCGTAGGTTTTAAATTGAGTAATAGACACATCAACGATCCCCGTTTCTTCTTTCAATTCTCGTAAAGCAGCTGTGTGCAAATCCTCATCCATATCAACAAAACCACCAGGCAAAGCCCACAGACCTTTATACGGTTCATTTCCTCGTTGAATCAACAATATTTTCGGATTTGTTTGTCGCGTAACAATTAACACATCCGTTGTTACGCAAGGACGCGGGTATTCGTAGGTATAGCTCATTACAAAATACGTTTAATCACTCTCAATTTATGGCTATAGCTTTTTGTTTCTTCATCAAAAATACCCTGATGATCTAATTTATCAACGCGCACACGGCCTGAAGCATGAATAATATCTCCTCTGCCTAAACAAAGGCCAACATGGGTAATAACACCTTCTTCGTTATCAAAAAATGCTAAATCGCCTAGGCATGTTTCTTCCACAAAATTGATGATGTCGCCTAGAACCATCTGCTGAGAAGCATCACGCGGCAAATTAAAACCTGCCATTTTATAAACCACTTGTGTAAAACCAGAACAGTCTATGCCATAAAAGCTTCTCCCGCCCCAGAGGTAAGGCGTATTAAGGTATGATGAAGCACTATCGGCAATTGACCCAGCGGGCTTATCAACATTATGGTTTCCTGATAGGTAAAACTCTTTTTTACCAATACTAAAACTATTACGATCGGGGCCATTAAAATAAATTGAACTCCCACCTGATAAGAGATGCATTGTTTTATCAGGCTCCGAAACAACTTTAATAAAAGGTGCTGGCACCAGCCATTTATCAGCCTGCATCCAATTTTCTACTTCCTTCTCTTGAATAGAATCAATCAATTTAGAATTTATCCACCCCTCGTAAGCATCATGATGCAAGCGCACTTTAGTCCAATCGCCCTCAGTCTCCAACATATCCAAGGTTTCGCCAAATAATACCTGACTTACCATCTCAGCTCTTTCACTAGCCTCACTTCGCAATGGAATAAAACCATATGTACAAATCGATTTCTTCATCTACTTAAAATAAAAGCAAATTAATAATACTGCCTATAAGCGGGAACAAAATTGCTCTAAAAAAAGTTACCTTTAACTATCTTTGGTCATATTTATACTGCCATTAATAAAAAATACAATTATGCTTGAACGAATTTCACAGCTCAAAACTAAGTTATATAAACCAATAGCCCGCATTACCCTTTTTTTAATCAGCATAGCACTTGTAACATACTTACTGCCTAAAACAGGTAAATTTGCTTATGAGTATCAAAATGGCACTCCCTGGAAACATCAAACATTAATTGCCCCGTTTGACTTTCCGATATACAAAACACAAGCTGAAGTAACGAGTGAAACAAACTCAGCAGTTCAAAACCATCGTCCGTATTTTAAAAAAGATACAACTGTAAGTGTAAACATCAGTCAGCGCTTTAATCAAGATTTTAAGCAATACATTAACAGCAATGGCAGCAAATATTCAACCATTAGCAATTCAAGCTATAAAGACACCAGCGCTTTTGCCTATATACAGCAGTTAATTGACCATAACCTACAGCAATTGTATGCCAAGGGTATTATAATGCTACCGGAGAATTACATTGATGCAGCGCCTGAATTTGAATTGATGCTGATTAAAGGATCGTTTGTTGAGCCTTATGAACTTTATGAATTAGAACAACAAACCAGTGCCTACCAAAAGCTTGGCGAGTTAACGAATTTAAGTTTATCAACTCTGAATGATAGCGCGCAAACAGAGGCTAAGCTACTAATTAATGATCTACAATTGAATAAATACATTGAAGCCAACATTATCATTAACAATGAGCGGAATACACTCGAATTAAGTCGATTAAAAGACAACATCTCACTTACCTCAGGTAGAGTTTTAGCACGACAGCGTATTATTGATCAAGGAGAAATTGTAACCAACGAAACTGAAAAGATAATTGATTCACTAAAAAGAAAGTATGAGGCCAACATCGTTTCTGATACTGATTATTATTTCATTCTGGCGGGCCAATTTCTATTGGTAGCACTCATGTTTACGTCCATCTTTTTATTTCTTCTTTACTTCAGAAAAGATGTTTACCATTCGATTAGCTCCATCGGCTTTATTTTACTCATCACTGTTTTAATGGTCGTTTTCGCGAGTTTAAAACAGTTCTTTAATCATTTTCCTTTTTACATCATTCCGTTTGCCATATTACCGATTATCATACGTACTTTCCTCGATAGTCGTTTGGCTTTCTTTATGCACGTTATAACGATATTAATTTGTGCCTTTTTTGCGCAAAACAGCTTTGAATTTGTATTTATGCAGATTCCTGTAGGACTAGTGGCCATGTTTAGTCTGTTTCGCATGACTCGACGCAGCCATATTGTGAGAGCTGCCATGTTTATTATACTAACTTACGCACTCATTTATACAGCACTTACCCTATGGAAAGAGGGAGACTTAAATAATATTGATCCCTTATTATATGTTTATTTCGTAGCCAACGGTGTTATGCTTCTAATGGTCTATCCATTGATATATATATTTGAACGATTATTCGGATTCCTTTCTGACGTTACATTAATCGAACTATCGGACACCAACCATCCAATATTAAGGGATATGGCAGAAGCTACACCAGGAACTTTTCAACATAGCATTCAAGTTGGAAATTTGGCACAAGAAGTAGCTTATAAACTCAATGCTAACCCTGCATTGGTAAGAGCAGGAGCCATGTATCATGACATTGGTAAGATGGCCTCTCCAATGTTCTTCACAGAGAATCAGGCAGGTGGTTTGAATCCTCATTCAAAACTAGACTTTGAAGAAAGTGCTCAGATTGTTATTAATCACATTGAGAACGGTGTTAAATTGGCCCTAAAACACAAATTACCAAGGCAAATTATTGACTTTATTACCACGCATCAGGGAACGACTAAAACCCGTTATTTTTACAATTCGTTTATTAATAAATATCCTGAGCAAACACCAGACATCAGCTCATTTACTTATCCAGGGCCAACGCCATTCACTAAAGAAACAGCCATATTAATGATGGCAGACTCTATAGAAGCGGCATCTAGAAGTTTAAAGACCTATACGGATGATGAGATTGATAAGCTGGTTGAGAAAATAATTGCCATTCAAATTGAAGAAGAGCAGTTCATCAATGCGCCGATAACATTTAGAGAAATTTCTGAAGCGAAAGAGGTTTTTAAAAACAAACTAAAGAATATCTATCACGCACGTATTGAATACCCTGATATTAAGAAAAAATAAGCTACATATTAAATAGCAGGAGTGCCACTAGAACTATAATTACAGATCTCTATTGAATCTCATAACATTTTAAGAAACCTACTTACTTTTTGAGTAGGTTTTTTTATACAATTAAAGTTCCATGATAGAAATATAGTTAATAGAAGATAAGCTAATATAATTCTCCATTACTATGACATTTAAAATTACTGCATAATTACTTATTGTAGCCCCAAACTTCATATGGCGTATATTTAGATTAAATAAGAGACTTTTTAGAATCTCTTTAGAAAATAATATCCATAGGAAATAATCCAAGTGACATCATCATTGCCTATTAAGTTCGAATAGCATTCCTTAAAAGGTATTAGACAATAAGTACTTATTTGGTTCACACAATAGTTGTATAATACACTTTAACGCACTGAATCCATTCCCAAATATTAGTCAGAAGCAGCATCCGTTTTGCAACAAATATTAGCATTTAAAAAGAGTCCAGGCTGTGAAATTTCTGTTATATCGTAATTTACTTATTCAAATACGTATAAACGCAAAAAATCCGATACTCTTTCGAATATCGGATTTCTCTAAAAAAAAGGCGGCGACCTACTCTCCCACTTCTACGCAGTACCATCGGCGCTATCAGGCTTAACTTCTCTGTTCGGAATGGGAAGAGGTGGAACCCTGATGCAATAACCACCTAAATATTGTT
>NZ_VKDE01000038.1 GCF_007097485.1 Carboxylicivirga sp. M1479
GCAGCCTCGTTCAATGACTTGCTCAAACTCTATGTTGTTATTTGTCGTAGCCATGCCTTCTTTTATTCACTAAGTTCCGAATTACCTCCAATAATCATCCCCCTGTGTGCCAAATTTACTTGCCATGGGTGTTTCATGTGATTATATTTTGTTTTTTATTGTCACATAGAACTCGCCAAAATTAATCTTACTCCTGTGTGTGAAGCAATTCGCATGGCTCGTTTCATATGATTATATTTTACTTTCATTTGCCATATGGAACTCACCAAAACCAATCATACTCCTGTGTAAGAAGTTATTCTCATGGCTCGTTTCATAAGGGTAGTATTTAATATGAACCTAAAGAAATAAAAAAAGGATGACTTGCGCCACCCTTTCATCTATATCAATTTAAATAAGCTCTATTTTATGCTTAGCTTTTTCTTTAAATCTTTTGTCAAAGCATTTTTATTAATCATGATTGACATTGTTTTATACTTAACAAAAGCTTCTGATGCATAAAAATATCCATCATATTTGTTATTTGTATTCCAAGAGTTTTTAACCTTGAAATATTTCGTACCATTTTGATCTGTTACCATTCCTGTAATTTGCATTCCATGGTCATCAGTCGTTTGGTAGTTATCGAAAGCTTCCTGACGCATTTCAGCTGTAATCTCTTTTTCCTTTACTGGCTTATCAAAACTATAAAGCATTTTGTTGCGATCAGCACGTGTCATTGTTTCCCATTTTGAACGCTCTGATCCTGACATTTCTTTGGAGTCACTTTCTGGTACAATAGCCATCCCTTTTGTATGCGAGAAACCTTTCTCACTAATATCAGCAGCCCATCCTATTGAATATCCATTCTCAAGAGAATGCTCAAAAATAGTCATTAAGTCGTCGATAGTTACATTGTATACTTCTCCCCATAACCAATTATCAGGCACTTCAATAACAAACTTCTCGTAAGTTGGGTGGTGGCTATAAGAAGACACCTGGATATAATCATCCATATCTAAGCCAACTTGCTCCTTCATGTATGTTTGAGGTGTATAGCTTTTTCCATTTACCTCAAATGATGTTGGCTCAGCTCCTAAATAAGCATCTAAAACTCCATCAAAACCATTTTTCCAAGCGGTTGATAGCTTCTTATTCTTATTGGTAATTACAGCATCAACATAACCTTTTAAAACAGCATCCATTTCACCATGTACATGTGATTCTTCACCATACTGCAAGCCCGTATAAGCTTCTTCAGGTACCATACCATATTTCTTCATCACATACACAGCATCTTGAAATGCGCCACCTCCGGCAAAATTTAAAGAACCATGTAAACGAACGTATTTAACGGCCTTGTCAGCATAGCAGTGACGCACCACAAACATTTCAGAAAGGTTAGCAGGATCTTTACCGATACGAATCATTTCTGATTCGAAAAAACCTAATGCCGAAAAGCTCCAGCAAGTACCTGAACGGTGTTGGTCTTTAACGCATGTAGCCTCTAAATCATAAACGGTTTCAAATTTATAACCTTCCGTTTCTTCTTGAGCAAACACTGTTAAACAGAAAATGCTCAGCAATAGTGTTGATAATAATTTCATGTGCAATAAGTTTATCTTCGTCAATTAATAATTACAATGTTTAACCTTGCTTCAACTCAAAACAAGCATTTCAAAAATTAATCCACTCAGGATTATTCATTTTGATACAAATAAAACAAAGTTGAATGAAGCGTTAAATGATATTATTCATATGTCTTAAAATTCTATTCATTGGCCATATGAAACTTGCCAAAATTAACCTTACTCCTGTGCATGAAGCTATTCGCATAGCTCGTTTCATCTGACTACAAATTTCTACTCCAGATTACTTTGCTGAGACAATTGCTTTAATAAAGCTTTACCATTATCAACCATATGAGCCGCATCTTCACGAGGGATGCGATCAATAACAAAATCGCTCAAGAGCTCATCAATTAACTCCAGTTGCTTTCTGTTTATCTCGCTTTCCGTTTCTAAGTATTCCTCTTTCAGAATTTGTATCTTTTCAAAATCCTGAATACCCTCAATAAGAAGTTCGAAACGAATAGAACTGCGGGCCTTTGGATAGATCAAATAATTACTGCCCGATGAATACTTTGATAACCTTGCTTCAGTCAAAGGATTAGCTCCCCAAGTATTTAAACCCTCAACATGTATACCATCAAGCCCTTGCGCAGCAGCATACCAACCCAACCAAGCCGCTTCGGCCGAAGGAGAATGAAGAAAAACATTAGGAATCTCATTTTCAAAACTTAAATGGTAGGTGGTTTCAAAGCCTTGCTGATGGCGAAATTTAAACCACTCTTTTAGATTACTGAATTGCGCTGGCACATTTGTAGCATATACATCATCAAACAAACCACTAGCCCACTCGTGAGCAACTAATTCTAATTTTATATTGGCATCAATTGACTGAATCATTCCCTTTATCAAAGCAACATCCTCATTGTTACCACTATCAATAACAAAAACCGCTTTACCAAACTCATTTGTTTCCTTTAAATGATTAATCAACTGCAAGTAGCAACTCTTGATTAGAGAATAATGCTCCTTTAAACTTAAGTCAATCAGGCTCAAGTGACCGTCTTGCTCATTATAAATACTTATCGTATTAACACCCTCAGGGCGATAAGCATAACAATCAATCTGTGAGTTTATATCATGATGTTTAAAAAACTTTATCCAGACATCCAGGGTGGTAAAATCCCCCACTACTTGTCCATTCTTCTTCCTCATCCATTTAATTAAAGGTTTAGTTTCGCCACTAACTCCTTGATTAAATACTGAGGCAGTAATATTCTTCTGCCCTGCTTTTTTCAACAATTCAACATACGGTTCAAGTACTTCAAAGTGCTCATTGCTCCATGGCTCAACCTGATGCCAATTAGCAATGGCAAACGGATTAATACTCATATTGGTTTGAAAGCGCCATTTTTTAGGTGCTGGCAACTGCTTATTTAATACCGTTAGTGTTAACCTTAATTCTTGCGGAGGATTTTTACGAGAATATGTTTTTAAAGATGCCTTATAATTTCCCGCAGGCGCATCTGACGGTACATTAATGGTAAACCAAAGAGGCCTAACCGTTTGAGCATCCATATCTATCGTCGGCAACTGATCCAGCATATCAGGCAAAATACAAGAGTCGCGCCAGGCTTTTACATCGGATTGATCGTTAACAAAGTCAGCGTCACTCATAACGTAACGCACATAACTCGTTTCAACCATATCATTAGAAAGCGTATCGCCAGTTGATGAAATAAAATCGCTCCAAACACACTCGACTTGGTCAACATCGGTAACTGTCCATAAAACGGCCTGAACGGAAGCTCGTTCTCCTTTCCAAACCTGTAATGATTGGTCTTTTACAACGGTTAACATTGGAACACGACCTTTTCTGTATTTGGTATTAACGGAGCCAAAAGATAAGTGCAAACCTCTTCCTGTAGCCTCCCATGCTTCAACATTCTTGGCTTCGGGATCCAAAGCTTCTTCAAAAGTTGAATATTGTATCTCAGGACGTTGGTTATAACACGATGAGAGCAAAAAGGATGAAAAGCAAAGGCTAATTATGAAGTAAATTTTCATCTGTCTAAAATTTGTATTCTTTTGCCACATAAAACTCCCAGATAACTTCAATTCTTCCGCCCGCGTGTGACTGAGAAGATTGAGTATACATGATCGCTTCATTTTATTGAACTTATTCGTGATTAATGTGGCAAATATAACATATTGCTGTAGGCTATGAGCCATTATGAAATGAGTTCTTGTAATTTCTTACGCTTCACTTTACCTGTATCTGTTCGTGGGAATTCATCGACATAAATCATTTCTTTGGGAATTTGATATTTGGATAAACAACTTAGCTGACTCAATTCTACATCACACACTGAGCCTGACTCAAGCACTAAAACCACTTTCTGCCCCAACTTCAAATCGGATTTCCACGAAATAACAAATTCATTACTAATGTATGCTTGTAACTTTTTTTCCACTTCTTCAGGCACCACTTTAACGCCGCCCGAATTAATAATATTATCTAAACGACCAAGCAAACTAAAATCAAAATCGGAATACAACTCTATTAAATCTGTTGTTATCAGCATTGTTTCGTTTACATCAGACGGATGAATCACTAAACATCCCTGATCATTTTTTGATATTTGAATGCCATCTAAAACACGAAAAGCATGTTCTCCAATTGAACGAACAGCAATATGCGAAACCGTTTCTGTCATGCCATAACTCTCCCATACCTCACAACCAATCTGCATCAGCTTATCACGCAAAGAAGTACTTAAGGCACTTCCTCCAACTAAAATCTTTTTAACGCGAGACAAATCATCAATATTATTTTGCACAATAGTACTGAGTTGCAGCGGCACCATTGCGACAAAATCGATGGTTTGATTCAGCCCCATTAAAGGATCAGAAGAAACACTTGATGTAATAAGGTTAAATCCTCCAACTATGGCTCTTACAAGCATCATTTTACCAGCAATATATTGTGCCGATAAACAAAGAAGCGCTGTTTGATTCGCTTGTAAGTTAAAAAAACGAATGGTACGCTTTGCCGAAGCCAGCATGGCGCTTTTTTTAACTTTTATTAGTTTCGCCTGACCTGTACTCCCCGAGGTTTGTAAGGTGATAAAATCTGAATCATTGATCCATTCAAGTATAAACTGGGCTATTAACCGATGCTCATGCTCCTCTGATTTTTCACATTGCTTAATGAGTAAGTCCAAGCCGTTTCTGCCCTTAAAGTGTTTTCCGTTTAAGGTAAGGGATAAATAAGCTGTATATTCAGTTTTGTCTGACATGGTATGATTATTCAAAAGGAGAGTCCCATTTTTGCGAGCTATCGTAATACAATTGCTCGCCCTTTAATATCAATGGCGAACTAATATTATTGGTAAAAACCTGCCCTGTACCAAGCCCTTGTCGTAATGGGTTGTTTTTTGTGTAGGTCCACTGCGCAATTGCATTAAGCCCCACATTAGACTCTAAAGCGGAAGTAGCCCACCATTTCACTTTATTGCGCTCTGCCACCTCAATCCATTCATCTGCTGCGACAAAACCACCTAGCAAACTTGGTTTAAGAATGATGTACTGAGGTCGAATTTCGTCCAAAAGCTTCACTTTATCTTCTACAGAATGAATTTCTATTAACTCCTCATCCAAAGCAATGGGGATAGGACTCGTTCGACAAAGTTCTTTCATTTTGTTTATTTGGCCTGCCTTAATAGGTTGCTCAATGGAGTGCAGCTGAAATTCTGCTAATGCATTGAGTTTATTCAATGCATCTGCTGGCTCAAAGGCGCCATTGGCATCTACTCTCAGCTCCAATTGTTCACTTGAATACTTATTGCGTATGTGACTTAATAAACTAAGTTCCTGATCAAAATCAATGGCTCCTACCTTTAACTTTAAGCAGGTAAATCCTTGCTTCAACTTTTCGTCAATGCGCTGAAGCATCGTTTCTGCATCGCCCATCCAGATTAAGCCGTTGATTACGATACTTTCTATACCAACGGTAAAATCACTTTTATATATCTCAAAAGCATTGGCATTACCCATCCCGAGCAATGCTGTTTCAATAGCTGTTTGAAGAGCAGGAAACGCCTTTAATGTCTCTCTGTAAGTATGGATGTAATCATTAATATGAAGACACACGTCTTTGATTTTATCATCCAGACTTGGTAAGTCATCAATGCTTAAACCAGGAATAAGAGAACACTCGCCAATTCCTATTTTACCATGCTCATTACGCAGTTGTATGAACCAACTGGGCTTGGTATAAAGGGTACCTCTGGATGTGCCGCCTGCCTCCTTAAAAATAAGATCACGCTTTATGTATTTAGCTTCTATCATGCCTTAGCTCATCATTAATCCAAAACCAAATAAAAATACAAAAAGCAATGTTGAAAGCGCTAGTTTCTTTAATTCAGGGTCAAAATCATCGGCCTTAGATGCCTTATGAACAACTACTAAATGCCTGGCAAAAAAAGGTAGCGACACTATAAAAAAGAAACTGATTGGTGTGAATTGATGCATGCTAACAAACACTACAGTAGTAACAATGGCAACAAGCACCAATACCAAATGGTACTTTTTAGCATTAGAAATACCGAGCTTTACAACAAGGGTATGCTTACCAGCTTCCTGATCGCTTTTTACATCGCGCATGTTGTTTAAATTCAGTACACCTGCACTTAGTAAACCCACTGAACTTGCTGGCAATAGCACCAAAAGATTGATGGTTTGAGTATAGAGATAAAAAGAACCTGCCACACCAACCAAACCAAAGAATATAAATACAAATATATCGCCCTGCCCTTTGTAGCCGTATGGATTTTTACCCATCGTGTATTTCATGGCGGCACCAATGGCAGCCAAGCCAATTAAAAAGAATAATATGCTTTGGTAATCGCTGACCTTACGAAAGGCTAAATAGATTAATATGATACCTGATAAAAGAGATAGAATGGCGAACACAACAATAGCCTTTTTCATTGCGCTTAGGCCAATAGCTCCAGTCTGAACCATCCTCTGCGGTCCCTCACGCCCCTCGTGATCGGCTCCGTTAACAGTATCGCCATAATCATTAGCTAAATTAGAAAGCACTTGAAGAAATAAGGTAGTAAGCGCTGAACTTACTAAAATGGACCAATTAAAAGCACCATAAAAATGAGCTAAAAAGCCACCCATAATAATGGATGACAGTGCCAATGGTAAAGTGCGTAAACGAAAAGCACTTACCCAAGCCTTTACTTTTGTCATAAAATTATTTTATCACAAAAGTATACAATTGCATTTAAACAAAAGAATAGAAAACACCCCTAAATCAAAAGTACAAATGAATCGAAACTGAAGCAGTTCAAGAACTAGCGGCACATAACAAGCGCCTATACCTATATACTTGTTTATTCAATTCAGTACTTCCCAAATACAAAAGAGTAATTGTAGCAGGTCATCTGCTGCGCGATGCTTTTATCACACAGAACTAGTCAAAAAACTAGCAATCATGCTACCAACTATTTTGCTATTGCTCCCATTAGTTTCTTTTTACCATATACAAATCGATAGAGCAAACTTCTAAGATCTTTGAATTGCTCATATGAAATACTACTTGGGTAACTTAATAAACGTTGGGGGAAAGAAGCCATTCCTTTATGATACGAGGGCTGAATATAAACGTAAGGATTCTCAATAAAGCCCGTATTTTTATACAGTTGACAATTAATTTTCTGCACCTCATCCAATATCAAATCGGTTTCGGCCACCACTATTGCTTTCTGATGCACTTCACTCAACAAACGCTGTAACAATATCGGGATTACCTTTTCAGACTGTTCGCCCTTGGCTACGGCCATGTGTTCAATAACTACCCATTTGCCCAAATCCCAAAAGCCAATAAAGCCTTGTAAGCTACTGTTGGTTCTTAATTCCATTAATTGATAAGAACTTCGTTTACAAACCTCCTCAAAGTGCTGCCTAGTCCTTCTCCTTTCGTACTCATAGGTACTTATCATTAAATCCCATACTTCTTCAGTCATCATAACTAATTCTTTTGCAGGGTATAATCAATTGGCATACCATTAATAATGAATAAAATAAAAAAGATGTGAAAGAAAGTATCCAGGCCAATTGGTATTCGTCAGTATTTCAATATGGTCCGTCATACAAAACGGCATCTGCTTTAACATTTAAGAAGCTAAAGATCTTCTTGCAGTACTTACCGTCTATGGCTATCCAATATTCTTTTATCTTTGCCTGCTCAACCACGATAACATGAATAACATAGCGCATAACATCGGGCTAAAGCCTTATAACACCTTTGGATTTAATACTATTGCAAAAGAATTAATCACTTGCACCAACATAGAGTCTGTTAAAGAAGCACTTCACTATCTTCAAAGCAACGCTCAACCCTACCTCATTTTGGGTGGTGGCAGTAATTTGCTGTTTAGTCAGGATTTTAACGGCTTGCTTATTCATCCATTGTTAAAGCAAATGCATATAACTGACGAAACGGATCAATTTGTGTACCTAGAAGCTGGCGCTGGCGTGGTTTGGGACGACCTGGTAAAGTACTGCGTTGAGAAAAATTGGTATGGATTAGAAAACCTATCGTATATACCAGGTCATGTGGGAGCATCACCTGTGCAAAATATAGGTGCCTATGGTGTTGAGGCCAAGGATTGTATTACAAGTGTTAAGGGATATTTTATTGATCGCGTGGAGCCTTTTGAACTGAGCAACCAGGAGTGCCAGTTTGCTTATCGACAAAGCATTTTTAAAGGTAAGCTCAAAAACAAAACACTCATTACTTCGGTTGTTTTTAAATTGAGTAAGAAAGAACATTTCACACTCAACTATGGTCCAGTTAAGCAACAGGTAGAAAGCAATGGCCCCATCACACTGAAAAATGTGCGTGAAACCATTACCAATATACGTAAGAGCAAGCTCCCTGAGCCTGAAGTATTGGGTAATGCAGGTTCTTTTTTTAAAAACCCAATTATAAAATTGGACGCCTACGAAACACTAAAAAAACAATACGAACAAATACCACATTATCCTATTGATGCAGAGCATGTGAAAGTACCTGCAGGTTGGTTAATTGAACAAGCAGGATGGAAAGGCAAAGCAATGGGCGATGCGGCGGTACATGACAAGCAAGCTTTAGTGCTTATCAATAAAGGCAATGCTTCGGGCAATGACGTTATTCAACTATCGAAGTGCATTATTAACGACATTAGTAAGAAGTTTAATATTACCATTGAGCCAGAAGTGAATATTATTTAATTTGCAAGGGTAACACAATTACAATCATTTTAATCGATTAGCATGTCTATTAAACAGAACACAAAAAAGAAAAAAACCAATAAAATATTTATCCGATTAGTATACATCAGCCTCCTACTAATATTGGTGGCGGCATATGTTGGTCAATCTTATTATAAACGCATTTATGCTCCCTGCGTGGTAGTTGAACAAGGTAAAGAACTCTTTCTAATTCCAACTGGCTCAGACTTTGAAGATGTGCTTATTGCCCTTGAAGATGGCGGATACCTATCTGATGTTGATGGCTTTAAATGGGTGGCCAAGCAAAAAAGCTTCACAACAGTAAAACCAGGTCGCTACAAATTGAAGCACAACTGGACCAACAATGATTTGGTCAATACCTTACGCTCGGGCAACCAAAGTCCTGTACGGGTTACCTTTAACAACATACGCACCATGGCTGAGTTAGCTGGTGCGGTTAGCATCTACCTCGAATGCGACAGCCTAACTTTGCTCAAAACCCTTAATGATGAAGCATCATTTAAAAACTATGGTTTTGACAAAGCATCGGCACCTGGATTGTTTATACCAAACACCTACGAGTTTTGGTGGAACACCTCGCCCGAAGCGTTTATAAAGCGTATGCACAAAGAGTACCTTAAGTTTTGGACTTCCAAACGACTTGAACAAGCCAAACAAATAGGACTAGAACCTAAAGAGGTAAGTGCTTTGGCGGCTATTGTTGATGAAGAAACCATTAAAACCGATGAAAAGCCAGATGTGGCAGGCTTGTACATCAATCGCTTGAATAAAAACATGCGCTTACAAGCCGATCCTACCGTTAAATATGCCATTGGCGACTTTAGCATACAGCGTGTTTTAACCAAAGATTTAAAAACACCCTCGCCGTACAATACCTATTTACATGCTGGTCTACCTCCCGGCCCTATTCGGGTTCCATCCGTAACGGGTCTTGAGGCAGTTCTTAATCACACGCAGCATAAATACCTGTACATGTGTGCTAAAGAAGATTTCTCGGGATATCATAACTTTGCGAAAACATTGAAGCAGCACAATGCCAATGCTGCCAAATTTCAAAGGGCTTTAAACTCCAATCGTATCTATCGTTAAGCATTTTAACCACCTCCCCACTTTGTGGTACTCCTCTTGGGCAAGGTGGAGAGGGATGAAAAACCGTCCCCTCCGGAATTTTAGGAGGGATGCCGACAGGCAGGTTGGTATAATGGGTTTTAAAAGCAATTTCCCTGATGCTTACGGCTAAAAAGTGGTTTTTTAATTGAAATTGTTTATTTTGATGACCAGCAATGACTCACACTAGTTAAACTTTTGATTTATGGATGCAACAAGAAGACAACTACTCATTAAGGTACGAGACTACTTACATCAACAAAGTCCCACCAAAATCAATTTACTGGAAGTTTGTAATGCCATTGGATGCCAACTTAACGAAATTTGCAAATGGGCACCCACGCCCACTGCCCTATTAGAGCAAATACTAGAACTAAAAAGCATAGAGCTAAAAGAAGTACTGGATCTTGAGAAGTACAGCAACGAAAGTGCCATAGATAGCATGGTGATTAGCGGACAAGAAATATACGAACGCTTCGAACAGTTATCGCCAGCTAAATATGTGTTTATAAAAACACTAGATTCAGCTTTATACGATGCCTGCCAAATAAAAAAGTTTGACTTAATAGAACAGCATCTGTCGAATAATCTAGACAAAGGACTAGAAACAGGTGAGTTTAAAAGCTCCTTGGTTAAAAGTGATATCATTAATAAATATATGAAACGGATAAAAGATATTCACTCACAAGAGTATTTGCATTCCGAGCACTTTACTTTTGCCAATATCTTTAGCAATATTTTTGAAGATTATCTTGAGGAAGTAGCAACAGAAGAAAATTGGAAGTATTTTCGCAAGCGCAAACAATTTTATGAAGCCATAAGCTTTGTAAATCGATAATAATTTAAATCAACACTCATGCAAGTATTCAGATTCTTAACATTAGCCCTTTTAACCGGATTGATTGTTTCATGTGCTTCACTTAATGGTGGTTCGTCGAGCTTTGCCGATAGCGAAAGCCCTTATGTGGCAGAAGAATCAACACCTGTAGTTAAAGAAGACCCAAAGCCTAAGCAAGAGATTGTAGTTAAAGAAGAAAAAGTAACCATTGTAGATAAAACGGATGCTGAAATAGCGAAGTATTATGTGATTATTGGCTCTTTTAGAGTATTAGAAAATGCCCACAAATACAAAAAGCAACTTACTCAGGAGGGTTTTATGCCAGTGTTGCTCGAAAACGAAAATGGCCTTTACCGTGTTTCTGTATCAGCCTATAACGAAGAGATGCCAGCACGTACTAAAATTGGCTCAATCCGTAATAAATTTGAACAATACAACGATGTTTGGCTGCTTATAAGCAAAGCTTAACACGTAAATTGATATCTTTTAAAAGCCGACGCTTCTGTGTCGGCTTTTGTTTTATAAAACGTTTTGGTTGAGCCTCTTTTCAAGTAATACCGATTACGATTCAAAATGCGCCTTTCGTTCGCGTCACTCCTAAAAGCACTATGAATATGTATCGGCATTATACCAGTGCATTTTAATATTTGAATGGAATAAAGCAAAGGATTTTAAGCATGTGCTCTCTCATTTAAAAGAATGGACAGGCTTTTCAGCGCCAACACAATTGCGCTATATCATATTTAATCATCACATATGATGACTTTTATTCTTTCTACTCGCCAACTTTTTCCTATTTTTGCGCATTCAAATACCGAAATATATAACATACAATATAATCCAGACAAAAATGTACAGACCGGTAAATCTTTCTGAAGATATTTTTTACGTAGGTGTTAACGATCGTCGCACTAGCTTATTTGAAAACATGTGGCCACTCGACCGTGGCGTATCTTATAACTCATATGTTATTGCCGACGAAAAGGTAGCCATTGTTGACACTGTTGAAGCAGGTCATTTTGAGAAGTGGATTGCCAAAGTGAGAGCAATACTCAATGGTCGCCAGGTAGATTATTTGGTGGTAAACCATATGGAGCCCGATCACTCTGGTGCCATTCGCATTTTAACCGAGCTATATCCCGAGATGAAGATTATTGGTAACAAAAAGACTGTTCCAATGATAGAAGGTTATTATGGCATTAGCGGTAATTTCGAAATCGTAAAAGAGGGTGATTCAATTGATTTGGGTAAGAACAAGCTAACTTTCTATACAGTGCCGATGGTTCACTGGCCAGAGTCAATGGTTTGCTTTGAGGAAAAGAATCAAATCCTTTTCTCTTCTGATGCCTTTGGTAGCTTCGGCACTTTAGACGGTGGTATTTTTGACGACGAGCTGGACTTTGAGCATTATACCGATGAGATGCGTCGTTACTACTCTAACATTGTTGGAAAGTACGGTAATCCTGTTAAAAAAGCATTGCAGAAGCTTGGTGGCTTAGATCTTAAGATGGTAGCCCCATCGCATGGTCCTATCTATCGCGAAAACATTGCTCGCATGATTGAAATGTACGATCAGTGGAGCCAGTACGAAGGTGAAGAGGGCGTTGTTGTTGCTTATGCCTCAATGTATGGTAATACCGAAGAGATGGCAGAGGTTACTGCTCGTGCGATTAGTGAAAGTGGCATTAAAAATGTTCGTGTTTACGATGTAAGTAAAACGCATCCATCATATGTTATCTCTGATATTTTCAAATTCAAAGGTATTATTTTAGGAAGCCCTACATACAGTAACGAGCTACACCCTAACATGGAAGCTTTAGCTAATAAAGTACACCACATGGGTATTACTAACCATTACTTTGGCGTATTAGGTTCATTTACCTGGGCTGGCGCTTCGGTTAAAAAGCTTCGCGAAATTGGCGAAAGTCTTAAGTGGGAAGAAGTAGGCGAGCCTGTTGAAGAAAAACATGCTTTAAAAGAAGATAAGTACGAAGCTTGCTGGCAGCTAGGTGTTGCCATGGCTGAAAGACTAAAAGCTGACAGATAATCAGCTGCATAAAATTATTATCAAAGGGCAATCAGTAATGGTTGCCCTTTTTTTTTGCCTCAATAAATAGTATTGATCACTTAAGTTGCTTCTGTTTTTTCACGACGACAGTCTTAAATTCTGTAACAGAGGCACTTTAATGCAGGGCAATCGCATTTAAAAATATTTAACGCGTAACTTTTCTCTTAAAGAGAAAAGAACTTGATTTTGCTCTAGCCGCAAGGGCTTTTACTTTCTTCCTTCAGCCGAAGAAAGTAAACAAAGAAGCCCGCCGACTGCACCACTCGCTTACCCACTAGTTTCTTTGTTTTGAGACAGAAAGAACTCCCTACGGTCATACAGCTTTCTGTCTATTCAAAATCAACGAAAAGTGGGGCCCAAGCTACGTTGCTGATGTCGGATGCGTAACATGGAGCCTTGTAAGTTTAAATGCGTTTACCGTGTACTTTAATGGATGTTCCCTACCTCTCATTTCATCAGCCAACACGGTTAGGTAATCATTACCATCGTACATTTGACCTGAAGCCTGCTTTCTTTAGCACAACGAGTTCACTATTCAACCCTCGTTACGCCATCATTAAAAATGCAGCCCCTATAATCTATGCATAGGGTCTATTATTCGATGATTAGAGTCTATTATTTTAAGATTAGTGTCATATAACTTAGATTGACGCCCTTCTATACAGGCATTAGATCTATATAAATTTGAGAAAGTATATTCCATACTGAGCAAGATGGCTTCCAAGCAACAATTATCAAGATATTTGTTCGCATGCATATGGTTTTGTAGAAGCACTACGCCTATTATTGCTCCAATCACCTGTTGCCAATTGACACCACTACTCTATTCTTGAAGCCTTGACTCCGTTTTATTAGAACATAAATCATCAACAAGTGACGTTAGTACCAAAAAGAAAAGCCCGAAGATTATCTCCGGGCTCATCAGTATTTTTATCTGTTGGCTTATAAAAATTCGTATCGTACAAAAGCTTCAAAAGCTTCGTATTCGGCCATTCCAAGTTCGTTATAGGTTTGTGCTGTACCTCTGTTACGGTCTTCAGCACGCTGCCAAAACTCTCTGTTGTCGCCACCTAAGAACATTGCTCCATCTTTCTGCGATTGGTGCTTAAAAATAGCGTTACGCTTGCGCATTAACTCATCAGGACTGATTGGCACAGCCATTTCGATGTTATGCATCTCCCACTCATGCCAAGCACCGCGGTATAACCATACCCAGCAGTCTTTCATCCATGCTTCTTTCTTTAATACATCAACCGCCTGGAAAATAGCATCTAAACAAACACGGTGTGTACCATGTGGGTCAGATAAATCACCTGCTGCAAATATTTGATGTGGCTTAACCTCTTTAATTAAGTCAGCTACAATCTTAACATCGGCCTTACCCATTGGGTGTTTTTCAACACTACCCGACTCATAAAAAGGTAAGTTCAAGAAATGAACATTCTCATCCTTTACATTGGCATAACGACATCCCGCTTTAGCTTCACCCACACGTATTAATCCTTTAATACGACGAACCTCAGGTAAATCAACCTGGTCTGGTTTCTTATTGGCTAAGAATTTGCGAACCTTATCGTGCTCTGCCTTAATCTTCTTATCGTCTTCGGTTAAGCCTGTGGTGTAATCACCAATAAAATCAAGGTAACGCAACACATCATCATCCGATACAGCAATACTACCCGATACCTGGTAAGCCACATGCACCTCATGTCCTTGGTCAACCAAGCGTAACATGGTACCTCCCATCGATATTACATCATCATCGGGGTGTGGACTAAAGATGATCACACGCTTCTTCTCAGGTGACTGACGCTCTGGACGATTGGTATCATCGGCATTGGGTTTACCACCTGGCCACCCAGTAATGGTGTGTTGCAACTCATTAAAAATACGAATATTGGTTTGATAGGCCGAACCTCTTTCAGCAATAATATCTCCCATTCCGTTATCATTGTAATCGCGATCGCGCAACTTAAGAATTGGCTTTTGCACCTTTTGACACAACCAAAGAACAGCCTTCTTAATTAAACGATCGTCCCACTCTACACTATCAATTAACCAAGGTGTTTGAACACGCACAAGGTCTGCAGCAGCCGCCTCATCAACAATCATTTTACAATTCTCGTGATTCTGTAAAAACGAAGCAGGTATTTCTTCTGTTACACCACCTTCAATGGTCTTTTTAAGTATAGCAGCTTTCCCCTCGCCCCATACTAATACTCTAACACGTTTGGCATTTAAAATGGTTTTAACACCCATGGTAATAGCCTTACGCGGAGAGTTGTCCATTCCAAAGAAATCAGAGGCAGCCTCTGTTCTGGTAATGTTATCTAAAGGAACAATGCGCGTTAAAGAGTTGGCCGATGAACCTGGCTCGTTCAAACCAATGTGGCCTGTTCTACCAATACCAAGTATCTGCATATCTATACCACCAACCTTTTGAATTTTCTCTTCAAAAGAATGGCAGAATTCGTAAATCTTCTCCTGAGGAATCGTACTATCTAAATAGTTAATGTTCTCTTCAGGTATATCAATGTAATTGAAAAACTTCTCGCGAATATTACGGTTAAAGCTTTGTAAAGCATCAGGTGTAATAGGGTAATACTCCATTACATTAAACACAATAACGTGCTCAAAACTAAGCCCCTCTTCTTTATGCATACGAATAAGCTCAGAGTAAACTTCACTTGGTGCTGAACCAACAGCCAATCCTAGTACACATTTACCTCCTTCTAATTCTTTAATTTTAATAATTGAAGCAATTTCAGAAGCAACAGCTTTTGAACCTTCAGTAGAAGAACCATAAATTTTTGTGGATACTTTTTCGTGCTTAGTAATTAATGCTCGAAGGTAAGGATCATCGTGATAACCTTCATTCTTGAATTTCCCAGCTGGAGAAATTTTCTGATTGAATTTTTCTATCATAACTACGTTAAATTGACATTTCTGGTTTTAGATAGCTGCAAATTTACAATTTATAATGATTAAAAATAAATAAAACAGAAAGTTTTAGTAACCTTTTTTGAATAATTTAAAAGCTATCGAAAGCTTCACATGATTGTTTAATTACTTTTAGCCATGTTATCCATAATTAAATTGGTGCTTCGCCCAAACCCAAGTTATGACTAAAACAGTTAAGGTAAGCATCGAAATGGATGATTTATACCGTCATTCTTTTTAATCAACTAAAGTATTGTATACAACATCCTGAATCTTGGTCCGCACATTCATTTCTATGAGTTTTTTATTAAACGAACGTGGATGAATCCTGTTGGAAAGAAAAATATACATCAGATCATGTTCTGGATCAATCCATAAAATGGTACCCGTAAAACCAGTGTGGCCAAAAGAAGCTGGCGATGCCTTATGCGATACATGACTGTTCTCGTCGGGTTCTAAGCGCGGTTTATCAACACCCAAACCTCGCCTATTACCATGGTTATAGGTTTTTGTAAACTTACCAATGGTACGTGGCTTTATATATTGTACTCCTCCGTACGATCCTTCATTCAATAACATTTGCCCCAGCTTAGCTAAATCGCCTGCGTTAGCAAATAAACCTGCATGAGCAGCTACTCCACCCAACATGGCAGCCCCCTGATCATGCACATAACCATCTAGCAATACTCGTCTAAAACCTAAATCCTTTTCGGTGGGAACTATTTCACGTGTTGCATAGTTTTCTAAAGGTTTGTATAGCATTTTGTTGGCTCCCAAAGGTTGACTTATGCGATGATAAAAAATCGAATCGAGCCTCTGCTGCTCTTCAGATTCTATAATCCTCTGCAATAAATAATAACCTAAGTCGCTGTAACGATAATTCTTACCCTCCCGTAAATTGGCGTTATAAATGAAATGGTACATGGAATCAACATAATGCTCATGCATGAACATGGTGTTGGTCAACTGCCTGTTATAACGATCACTCTCGGTTTTACTAAAAACATCTTTTCTATAGCGAGCATATTTATTCTGATACAAACGCGTATCGACCCTAATGTTATGTAACCACGAATAATGCCTGCTATACAACGATCGCTTGTTTAAGGAATTTCGATCCAGTGCCTTGTAGTGAAAAGGAATATAGCTGGGTAAGCCACTCTGGTGAAGCAGTAACTCCCGTATGGTAATATCGGCCTTATCCGTTGTGTCAATATGAGGAATATATTGATTGAGCGTAGCTTCCAAATCCAATACTTCCTCTTCGTACAATTGCATAACCAAAGGAAAAGTAACCGCCAGTTTAGTAATGGAGGCCACATCGTACAAATCACTGTTAGCAACCCGCTGCTTTTTACTATAGGTATGATGACCATAACTCTTTTGTACAACAACATTGCCCCCTTTAACCACCAGAAGCTGAGCACCAGGCGTTGCTTTCTTCTTTATGGCATCATAAACAATGCTATCAATCTTAAATAATGAATCAGCCAACATGGACGAGGCAAACGACTTATTAAAGCCTAAACGAGATTGTAAAGTTCCTAGCCTTTTATAATTATTATCACACAAAAACCGATCGTGCTTTGACTTACCGCTAACAGGAAGACCCGCATAGCTGGCCTGAGCCAAGAGTGACCACGTATATTGCATCTGCTGTGGCATCAAAACAAAGGCATCAAAATAATTACATGCACTAGATAGTGTTTCTTTGCTTATTGAACCAGCATAAACCAACACATTAGCCCTGCCATCATGGAGCGTATCCGTTTTTAGCTCATCAAACACCTGCAAAAGCCGATCTTCTTGATCGCAAACCACAAACTGCAAATTAGCCTGATCTATATTGGCAACCTTTGTAGGATGATAAAACTTAACATGCTCATTAAAGGCCGCACTTTTACTTTCTGTATTATTTTGGATGAAATACTTTAAGGTATCTACTCTTTGAATGGGTAATAAATCTTCTTGCTGATAAATGGCAATTGATTTCTCATAGGCTTGATAACGCAGTTCTTTCAGTTCTGCTACATTAGTTAAAGCATCCAAAGTATCAGCACGCATTATTTGATAATTGAGTAGCTTTTCGATGCGTACATCCAAAT
Source organism: Carboxylicivirga sp. M1479 (assembly GCF_007097485.1). Lineage (GTDB taxonomy): Bacteria > Bacteroidota > Bacteroidia > Bacteroidales > Marinilabiliaceae > Carboxylicivirga. The sequence continues at coordinate 17,911 of NZ_VKDE01000038.1, forward strand.
CTTTTTCAGGCACAAATCCATTCAGTACAGCTTCAGTTAGTTGCGTTCTGCACTGTGTCCACTTATCATCCCAAAAGAGTAAGTCTCTTTTTAAAATATCCTGAAAAGAGATAGTTAAAGGCTTTGCTGGCTCCCAAATTTGCATTGCTTTTAAATCTGTGACAGACTGCAGGCTTTTGTCTTTTATCTCAAGAGAGTCCTTTGCTTTTGAGTTGGCTAATAGCTCATCTAACAAATCACAGGGAAAATCAATAACCTGGATATACGAATTTTTATAAACAGAGCTATCACCCAAATACAAACGTGCAATATTTTCTTCGTCGTGCGGTGTTATAATACCATCGTAACCTAAGTTTGTATAATGTTGAAATAGATTCCTCTTGTATTCTTTTACAAACGCTTTATCGCTAATAGATCGGTAAGTTTCAGCACTGGGACGTGGTACCGATAATGAGTCAAGACGAGTGAAACGCGTATCATAGGCCCAATAGCTATCAAATCGGGTATTACCAAGGTGCACACTATCTTTATTTAGCTCGGCTTGAGGAAGCACAAAAAGCATTGCCACCTTTTCTTCAACAGATAGTTGATGTATGGTGGTGTCGGCCCTACTTATTGCCTGTGATGACATTAAGCAAGCAAATAACAATAATGTAACTAAAAACTCCCTCATCATAAATTATTACCCCAATACTCTGCTAAACGAAAATAAATAAAATTGGTTATGCCCAAAGCTAAATTCATGCCAAAATTAAATTAAGAATGCCTAACAAAGCACAAATGGCAAGAGATAGAACAAGCTTTGAGCTATCAGTTTTTTTTGAACAGTTTGGATAATAGGGAAACATCAGCTACTTTTAGTCGTTGAAAAAGGATATTAACCCATCGTATAAAGAAATGAGTGTAAGTGATTCAATTAACAATTCGCTAGTTCAGGATTGGGGAGCAAAGGTTATTTTGGTGGTTGAGGATGTTGATACCAACAAAATATTTTTTGATGCCGCGTTGCGCAAGACCAATGCAAAAATCCTGTGGGCTAAGGACGGTAAAGAAGCTATAGAGTTATTCAAAGCCAATGTTATTGATTTGGTTTTAATGGATTTGCAATTGCCAATTATGGATGGGTATACCGCTACTCGTGAAATAAAGGCGATTAACAAAGAGATTCCTATCATTGCACAAACTGCCCACGTTATGTCGGGAGAACGCGAAAAATGTATGGAAGCTGGATGTGATGATTATTTGGCAAAACCTATTCGATTGCAAATTCTAATGGATACGCTCTCAAAATATTTAAACAAATAAGAAACTGCCCTCGGGCAGTTTTTTTTTACTCTATTTTCACCACTTTCAACTCAGTTCGTCGGTTTTTAGACTTTCCTTCTTCAGTATTATTACTTTCAATAGGCTGCGTAAAACCATATCCTTTATAACTAAGCTGCGCTGCCTGCGCTCCATTAGCAAGTAAAAACTCATAAACCGCTTTCGCTCTGTTACCCGATAAGGCATCGTTGTAGGACTTGGAACCAGTATTATCGGTATGTCCGCCTATTTCAACTTTTACATTTGGGTTTAAACGCAATAAACGCAACACGTAATTCAGCTCTGTATCCGAAGCTGAGTTCAATTGATAGGAGTCTGATTCAAAAAACACATTACGAAGCACAAACTTTTCCCCTTCCTTAATCTTTCTCAAATAAACATTGAGCTGCTGGGGCTTATTAATACTGGCATTACTGGCAACATCAAAGTTATCGGAATAAAAAAGATAGCCTTCTTTTTGAATATTAAGTGCATAAGCATCACCAGCTGGTAAACAAAACAGGAACTCTCCCGAATGTGGCGCCGTGCTGACCCTTGCCGACAATTCTCCATCAGGCATTTTATTTATACGAATATCAGCCAACAGCACATCATTGGTCTCCTTATCAAACACCCGCCCTTTTACATAGGTAACTGGCTTTGGACGTATTGATTTAGGCAAAGTAAACTGATATAAATCTTTATCTTTTCCCTCGTCTAAACCATCGGATGAAAAATACCCCAAGTCGCCCTGAGCATTGATAACCAGTCCAATCTCATCATTCTCGGTATTTAAAGGATAACCAAGGTTACTAGGCCTTTGCCATTGTCCTTGCTCATTCCTTTGAGAATAAAACAGGTCCATGGCTCCCATTCCAGCCCATCCATCCGATGAAAAATACAATGTTTGATTGTCGTGGTGGATAAATGGAGAGTTTTCATCCCCAAATGAATTGACATTAGGCCCCAAGTTCTCAGCTTTGCCGAAAAACGGCGTTCCATCGGCTTTAAAACCAGTTATGCTAGCTCTCCAAATATCTTTTTTACCCTCTCCAGATGGTCGGCTACTCACGAAATAAAGGGTTTTACCATCGGCCGAAAAACTTGGCTGCGACTCCCAAAAAGGAGTGTTCACTGGCGCACCCAGGTTAGTTGGCTGACTCCATCCATTGGCTATGCGTTTTGAAAACCAAATATCACAACTTCCTTTTCCGCCTTTTCGACCACAAGCCGTAAAAAACATCCAATTACCATCAGCACTCAAAGCCTGAGCTCCCTCATTTCCATTGGTATTAAGAGACACAACAGATTCGCGCATCTTCCATTGCCCATTATCTTTAAGTGATATATAAAAGTCTTCTCTAAAATTCTGTGCGTTCTTTACCATACCCGAAAGGTCATCTGCCAGTGGATCCTTTGGCACCAGAACCGTGAATATCATTGTTTCGCCATCTGCACTTAAGCTTGGCCAGTATTCATCCAAATCGCTATTGATATTATCCCCCATATTAACAGGCTCAATAAAAATAGGATTAACAACTGCTTCCATGGCAAACTGTGCTTTTTCCATCCAAAACTCAGGATTTAGCTTAGTTCTTTTGTTCTTATTGTGCTGCATGAATGTAGTCATCCAAAAAGCAACCTCATCATACTGCTTAGTATTGTACATGGCCACACCCATATTAAACAATGCAGGAACGAAATAAGTGCTATCAATTGCCAAGGCTTTCTCTAAGGATGCGACCTCTTGTAGATAATTCTTCTGCGTAAAGTAAATGTCAGCTTTTAATAAATAGGCTTCTATAAAACTATTCTCTTTTTTAATAGCAGCATTTAAATGATTAATAGCGTCATCGTAGCGATAACCTGCATAGCTGCGTTGTGCTAATTCAAAACTAGCAATGGCTTTTTTTGATTTGACACTATATTTTTGTGCATCGATTTGACTGCAATAAAGGCTAACTAATAGAAGTAATAGATATTTCATACGGTCGTTCTTACGCACTTTGCCCTATTTAGTTTTAAATTAAACCACTTTTAAACATCATTTAATCACACAGAAAAAATACGCCTTTAGAGTTGTTCTATTTTGAGCAAGTTATAACTAGTTTTTATTGATGGCGAAATAAGCAATTATTTTTATAGCACCCCAAGATAATTCACTACTTCATCCGTATTTAATAGTATTGATTGATGGCTTTTTTTGAAAATTAATTTATATCAATTCAAAACAACCAGGTAAACACTTCATTTAATAACACTTACCCACCAACTAAGAACTCAATTCAAAGACATTTAAAGTCAGCCCACCCAAGTGGTTTTATTATAGTATCAGCTATACTTATATTTGCCCACCCACAACAAAAAGCATATGATTGAGATAACGAGTGAGACTTGTACTAAGTGTAAAAAGTGTGAACGCATCTGTCCTGTATCAGGCATAAACATAGCGGACAAAAGCATTAGTAAGGATTGTATTGAATGTCATCATTGCGGAGCTATCTGCTCCCAAGAGGCAATCAACCATAAAAATACAATCGGACACACAACACAAAATAACATACAACCATTCGATTTTGAGCTGTTAATGCAACAACGCAGAACACACCGCATATTTAGCACTCAAACGGTACAACCCCAACTGCTCAAAGAGTTTATTGAAAACATGCGCTTTAGTCCAACAGCAAGTAACCTGCAGAGTCTAAAGTTCACGGTGGTTACCAACAAAAGCAAATTAAAAGAAGTTAATGACCTCAGTATTTCAACCTTAACAAAAGCTTTTAATGCGCTAAATAGCTTTACTGTACCAATAATGAAAGTCTTACTTGGTAAAAGTAAGGTTAAGAAGATGGAACAGTCTAAGCGGAAATTCATTAACAAATCAATTAGCAACCAAGATATGATTTGTTATAATGCTCCTGCACTCATTGTCATTCACGGTCAGGATAGTCCCGTTGGAATGCCAACACACGATGCCAGCATTTGGACAGGCATGGCCACTTTATACGCCGAATTACTTAATTTATGTACCTGTATCAACGGCTATATTGTTAATGCAGCTAAGCGGAACAAAAAGATTAATGAGGTTCTACACATTGATAAGAAAGACCAAATTTATGCGGCTATTTTAATTGGTTACCCATCGGTAAAATTTAAAAGTAAAGTTGAGCGTAAAATGCCTCAAGTTAGTTTCATAGCTGATTAGTTGCATCAACTATAGGTGGTCCCATTTTGTTAAGCCTTGTAGTTTTGCCAATATTTCAATGGCTTCGTTTCTACAGGTGCCACAAAATTCTGGCTCAGGGGTAAAACCTCCACATACCTTAGGTCGTTTAGGCGATTCAAAAATATCGCATCTGTAATTTTCGTCAAGATGCGGACAGTGAACTCCACCAGCCTTGCCCTCTGGCAATTTTGGTAAAGCCGATGAAATGCTTGGCACAATACAGCAAGCCCCACAATTATCACGACACTCCATAGAATTACTTTTTTAAAGGGCACAAAAGTATATCATTATTTGCAGAATATTTACTTTTGCAAGCAAAGAAATGATGCCTATGAAGTTCTCAACTCCCTTAATACATGGCTACTTAATAAAGCGATACAAACGCTTTTTGAGTGATATTAGGCTTGACGATGGCAGCATTGTTATAGCACATTGTACCAATAGTGGATCCATGAAAACCTGCATTGAGGAAGGTGCCGAGGTGTACTTATCTCCAGCCACAGATCCCAAACGAAAAACCCGTTTCACCTGGGAAATGATAAAAATAAATGGAGCCTGGGTAGGCGTGCATACATCGCATCCTAACTTAATAGCCTACAACGCTATTGTAAATGGAGAAATCCCTCAACTTAAAGGTTATGAATCGTTACAGAGGGAGGTTAAAACTGGTAATAGCCGAATAGACATAATGGCTCAAAAACCGAATGAAACATGTTTTATTGAAGTTAAAAATGTAAGCATGAGAGACGGGAAATACGCACGTTTTCCAGATGCGGTGACCACCAGAGGGAAGAAACATCTTGAAGAATTAATACAATTAAAAAAAGAAGGCATCCGTGCTGTAATGCTATACATCATCCAACGTAGTGATGTGGAAATATTTGCAACGGCTAATAATATTGACCCTGATTATACCTCAACTCTAAAGAAGGCCTTTGAATTGGGAGTGGAAATAATTCCTATTAGAGTAAAAGTAAATCCTTATGAAATTAGTATTGATAAGGAGTTGCCATTTGATCTTAACGCATAGTACACATACGTTACAGTATAGTTCATATAAAATAATAACACATATAACCATTCTAAATTAGGACATAACATACATAATAACACACTATTTTGTCTAAGGGTATTGGATTATGATTATTTTAGGATAATGTTAATTTAAACCAACCCACATGAAAAAATTACTATTAACACTGCTGTTTGCAACAGTATATATTGCAGTGCACGCTGAAAAACCCCCGATTAAATTTGGCAAGGTAAGTAAAGAAGAATTGGCTATGACCGTTTACGAACCAGATACCTCAGCTGCTGCTGTTGTGTTATGTAAATATGGTCGTTTCTATGCCAATGAATATAAATTTTCACGTATCGAGCGTATTAAAGTCTTTAAAAAAGCAGGCACCAAGTATGCTGAGTTTGTTCTTCCTGGTCGAGAAGATGATACCTTCAGAGGGCGCACTTATAACCTGGTAGACGGAGAAATTGAAGTGACCAAACTTAAACGTGAGTCGATATTTAAAGAACGTGTATCGGATCGTTATTATAGATACCGTGTAGCATTACCAAATGTTAAAGTTGGTAGTGTGTTTGAAATAGAGTCGTCATCAAGTGGACTACCTACAGAATGGGCATTTCAAAGAGGCATACCTGTAAAATGGTGCGAAATTATTTTAGAAGAATCTAGCTACATCAACTTCCGTAAAAAAATGGTTGGATACGAATCGATTACAAGTCCATCAAGTAATCGCTTTATCGCTAAAAATATCCCAGCCTTTAAGTCTGAGTCATACATGAACTCTAAGAATAACTACATCACCAAATTTGAGTTTGACATCCTCAGTATCAACGTACCAGGATATTACGAATCTTTCACAACCTCATGGGAGGCTGTAAATGATCGTCTGATGGAACACGACCGCTTTGGCGCTTCTCTAAAAAGTAGTTCGTTATATATAACAGACATTAAAAAAGAAATTGAAAATAAAAATTTAGAACCATTAGAAAAGGCTAAGGCAGCCTATGAAGCTATTAAATCCATTAAGTGGAATAACGAGGCCTGGATATTTTCGTCACAAGAGAATCTCAATAAGGCTTTTAAAGAAAAAGTAGGAAATAGCACGGATATTAACTTCCTCCTCCTACAATTATTTAGAAAGCTCGATATTGAAGCATATCCGGTAGTTATAAGCACCAGAAGAAATGGCATACTCAATCCGTTCTATCCAAGCTACGAAAAACTTAATTACACTTTAGTAAGTGCTGTAATTAACGAAAAAGAATACTTGCTTGACGCCACTGAAAAGGAACTCTGTTTTGGCATGCTACCATCGCGTTGTCTAAATAATAATGGCAGAGTGGTGACTAATCAAAAAGGTAAATGGGTTGATATAAAACCACAGTTTAAAAAGCAAGAATCCGTTTTGTATGATTTGAAATTAGACAAAGAGCTCAATCTTGTTGGAGAAATCAATTACAGTCGCAGTGGTTATGCTGGTTACAATTTCAGACAGGATTATAAAGAGTATGCTGGTGATGAAGATTACCTTACCTCACTAGAAGGCAAATACAGTGGTTTAATTATAAAGGATTTTACCATTAAGAATATTGAAGACAATGACAAGCCACTACAAGACAAATACACCGTTAAGTTGAGCAATAAAGTGGAGCGAATCAATGATATAATTATGCTGAACCCATTTTTGCTCGAAAAAATAAGCGACAATCCATTTAAGTTAGAAGAAAGAAAATACCCTGTAGACTTTGCATATTGTCGCAATAAATATTTAGTATCAAAAATTACTATTCCAGATGATTTTATTGTATCAGAAATTCCAAAACCAATTAAAATCATCTTTCCTGATAAGTCGGTTAGTGTTCAGGTAATGCACCAACATATGGCAAATACCCTAACAACCATTTACAAGTTCAATATTAATAAAGTTATGTTTTTGCCTGAAGAGTACGAATACCTGAAAGCAGTATACGAGCAAATTATTAAAAAACATGCCGAACCAATTATCCTAAAACCAAATACCGATGCAGCAAGCTTGTAAAAAATTATTCACTATCGTTATTGCTATGTGCATTCATTCGCAGGTTTTACAAGCGAAAGATGCTCCACAGTATGCAGTTGACCTAATTCCTACTGAACTAACAAAGGATGCCAATGCAGTAGTTCGAATAAATGATGTTGTTTTTGAGATTTTTTCGGATACAAAAGCTAAAGAAACAACTAAGTATGCTGTCACAATTCTGAAAGAGGGGGCTATAGATATGGCCATACTAAATCTGAATTACGACAAACTCTTTAAAGTTTCATCAATTGTTGGCAATATTTATGATGCCAATGGAAAAAAAGTTAGAAAAATAAAGAATGATGAAATAAGAGATATTAGCGCCATAAGCGGCTCTACCTTGTTTTCTGATAATAGAAGAAAGTATATTGATCCCGATTATTATGCCTATCCATTTACAATTGAATACTCGTATATTACAGAATACAACACCTTATTTTTCATGCCCAATTGGGTGGCATTTGATGGTTATAACGTTTCCACACAACACTCTAAACTCACCGCTATTGTAGATAATAGTTACACCTTAAGGTTCTTAGAAAAAAACATAAAAGTGAAAGAGAGCCAATCTGAGGATAACAAAACTATTTACGAATGGATGGCAAGTGATGTTGCAGCTACTAACTACGAAATTCTTAGTCCAAACATCTTTGAAAATGTACCATCTGCCCGATTGGCAGCCACTAGTTTTAAAATGGATGGAATCAATGGCTCTCTCAACTCGTGGAACGATATGGGTGTATTTATGAATAAATTAATTGCAGATAGGGATATACTGCCGGAGGAGACCATTAATGAACTGAAGCAACTCACCGCAAACGCTGAGAGCAAAGAAGAAAAAATTAAAATACTATACGAATATTCTCAAAAAAAGAATCGCTACATAAGCATTCAGGAAGGCGTAGGTGGTTGGCAGCCATTCCCCGCTGAAACAGTTGATCGCCTTTCGTATGGTGATTGCAAAGCCCTTTCTAATTATACCAAATCATTACTAAAAGCCGTAGGTATTGAATCATATTACGCTCGCATTTATGCCGGACAAAATATCTACTCGGCACCCAAGGATTTTTCTATCAACACCTTTAACCATGTTATTTTATGTGTCCCTTGCGATACAGACACGATATGGCTAGAGTGCACAAGCTCTGATTCGCCGTTGGGATACATGAGTGATTTTACCGATGACAGGTACGCACTGCTTGTTAAAGAAAATGGAGGTGAACTTATTAAAACGCCCCACTATACAGCTGAACAAAACAGACAAAATACCAACTGCACCATTAGTTTTACCGATAACTTCAATTTAGATATTGATGCTAAAATATCGTACAGTGGAGCTAACTATGGTGATGAATACTATTTACTTCATAGAGATGAGAAGGACCGACGTAAAACTATCATCAATAGAATTGACATTCCAAATTTTAAATTAATAAACTATCATTTAGAGGATGACAACGACAGGACACCTGTTTTTACGAAAAACTTACAGCTCGAAGCGTCCAATTATTGCTCTCAAATGGGGCAACGAAAACTATTAAAACTCAACTTATTAAATAGCTTTAATGGCGTACCAAACTACGCTCGAAAAAGGCGCAACCCTGTACGCATACAGCGTAATTACAGCGAATGCGATACAATTAAGTATCAGCTTCCAAGCGATATATCAGTAGAAGCACTACCTAAAAAGACCGAGCTTGACACCAAGTATGGCATTTATAAAAGCTCTGCTGAAGTAGTTGATGGAGATATTATTTACTATCGATACTTCCAAATAAACAAAGGCGAATACCCAAAAGAAGAGTTCAATGATTTTAGAGATTTTCTTGAAAAGGTATCTTCGGCCGATAACGCTAAAACAGTTTTAATACCCAAAGCATAAACAACAAAAAAGCCGGCTAACGCCGGCTTTTATATATACTATTTTACCTAGTAACTACATGCTTGTATAAGTTGATTCACTGGTGATTTTCATTGGCATCTCCATTGGCGCAGGTAACTGAGGCGATTCAATAGCCACATTACCATCCAATTTTTGCAACATTTTTATTTCATTTGGCCAGCCCGTTTTCACATTTATATCTGCAGTAAACGACAACTCTCCATTTAAATCAAAATGCTGTACCATGCCCATTTGCTCTTTCGAAAGACCTTCTTCAGTAGCCATGGTACCCGAACCAGATAACTTAACAGCCTCTTTGCTAACCACATCAACATTATAATTAAAGGTATTGTTAATTGTTATTGGCTGCATTAGCTTTGTTTTAGTAGTCCATTTGGTACCAACTTTCACCTTATCCTCGGGGTACACAATAAACATATTAGCTAAGGTATGCTTCATGTTATCATCTGAAAACTGACCTGAAAGCGTAGATTTCATCATCTCGGCCTGCTGTGGATTATCTCCAAAAACCGTTACTAATTTCTGAGCAACCTCCTCAAAACCTTTCACTTCCTCAATATTACCTCTGTCATCAAATTTCAACTGAAACGTATGACCAACCATTAAATCAAACGATTTATTGAGCGGATTCGTAGCATCGGCCGAAGCATCATTAGAGTCGTAACTCATATTCATCATGGCACTTTCCATTTTAAATACCATGCTTTCGAATTTCATATCAGCAGAATAAACATTACCTGTTTTGCCTTTTATAGCAACAGTAATATCACTTCCAAAGGTATTTTTAATCGTTTGTGTCATTCCCGATATGTTTTGCTCAATACCCTGCGTTGTCATCTGCTTTAAACGATAGGTTTCGCCCACTTTAAGCTTATAGCGTAATGATGTTTGTGCCGAAACATTTAACGACAATAAAATAACTGCAACAATTAGCAATGCCTGATTTAGCCTCTTCATGTTATTAGGTTTAAAAATTATAAGTGTTACGAAGCTAAGAAAAAATAGCTTATGAATGGATTACTTTCTTAGATGAATCAATACGCTTACTGCCAGTATTACTTTTGCACCCTGATGTATTTCTCAATTAGCAGAAGATTTTCATCGCCAAGGCCAAGGTCTTCCAACTCTTCAACTCCTTGTTGTATTAAAGTATCGCCTCGTAACTCTAATTTAAAATGGAAAGAGTGATTCTCCCATTCGCGAGCCGTACAAAAATCCAGATTCTCAGTGTACTCATCGTCTTTAAAAACAACCGTGCCACCTCCAGACATGTAGGCTACTGTAGTGCTATCTTTGCCTTGCGCTAAGTCGTGCAGAAAAAAGGCAAAATGAGTGGGTGTGAGAATCTTAATCATCTCCTGCCCTTCTACCATGTTGGATGTTACAGAATCTTTACTGTGATAATCGGATGACACCAACTGCCATGTTCCAACATACTGCTCAGGAAAAACGGTGGTGCTTTTATGCTCGTCGCAACAAGCATAACACAATCCTATTACAAGGATTAGTAAGGTAAATCTCATAATTGTATTTGTTTTAAGTTTCGAAGCGAAGATAATATTCTTTTCAAAAGCTTAACATCTATACATTATGGATTATCAATATCAAAACCATTATAGGTCTCAAACTTCCATATTTCCACAATATTTTTCACTGATAACTCATAGGGTTTATAAATACGATTAGTCGATACCAACAATAAGGTCTCGCTCTTTTGTAAGAGATTATACACCACTTTAAAAACAATGCCATCCTCGCGTGTAACAATCACACAGGGTGTTCCGTCCTTAATCGTTTTCCAATTTTGAATATACGAACCTGTTACCCAAACACCCTCAGGAATCGGCAACATAGAATCTCCCTTTATTTGGAAACTACGGTAGGTTTTATCGGGTGGTAAAAACGGCAAGGTAAACTTAGGTAGTGCAGAAATAAATTCGGTATCGCCGTAATCAGAAGTATAGCCAGCTTGTGCTTTTACAGGCACCATCTCAATATTCTCTTTTCCATCGCCATCGACCGAAACGGTTAGTAAGCGTAACTTTTGCCCTGTCACATCAATGTCAAAACCTCCCTCAATCTGCGATAACTGAAATTCTGACAAGGCCTCCAACTTGTAACGTACCAAAGCATCAATAGACACTTTAAAGTACTCAGCAAAACGGATAAGTGTTTTAAATGGTGGCTGCACACTCTTTTCGTAACCAGCCAAGGTGGTACGCGTTAATTCAAGGCTTATAGCCAAATCATTTTGCGATAATTTCTTTCGCTTTCGTAAAAATTTAATATTCTCTGCAAAGTACATATTGCTCAATATTATAACTATTTCAAAAATATGTTCAACCCCGTCAGGGTTGATGTTGACATCACCCATACCCCGGATTATCATCCGAGGCTATTCAAGTAAAACCCCATCCGGGGTTAATTTGATAACACTCCTAAAACAAACAGTCTCCAAATACCTTTTATTTCCCAACAGATAATCCCGGAGGGATGCCACTTGAATAACCATGTATGAAATGCATGGCCTCTCAAATAAATCAATCAACCCCAAAGTGGGTTGAACTTTACAAACCCACTGTATATGGTCAAGCTTTAGGATAAGCAAAAAAGCTATCCGTTTCAAAATACCATTCGAGGTTAATTTGACAACACTCTTAAAACAAAGATCCTCCACCTACCTTTTAATCACAACCAGATAATCCCGGAGGGATGCCACTTGAATAACCATGTATGAAATGTATGGTTACTCAAATAAATCAATCAACCCCAAAGTAGGTTGAACCTTACAAACCATCACTATATATAGCCAAGCTTTAGATTAAACTCAAAAGCTATTCGTGTCAAACACCCATTCGAGGTTAATTTGACAACACTCCTAAAACAAAGATCCTCCACCCACCTTTTAATCACTACCAGATAATCCCGGAGGGATGCCACTTGAATAACCATGTATGAAATGCATGGCCTCTCAAATAAATCAATCAACCCCAAAGTGGGTTGAACCACATTAAAACAAGTACTTTTCCTCAAATGCGATTCCATGCTCACTCAGCAAGCTTATATATTCCTCTTTAAAGCTTGCCTCCTGATGGTGTATTTCTTGATTCTTCACGTATTCTATCAAATCATTCTTCGAGCTTACATGATAAGTAAAAGCTCCATAGCCATCCTGCCACCCCGTAAATTGAGGAAATAATTTTTCTTCCACTATAAAATTTGAAGTGGAGAGTTTAATATCCTTAACCAATAACGCAGGTGCCACCATGGGATGAAGGCCAACAACAATATGAACATGATCTTCAACTCCTCCTATACGATATAAATGACAATTCTTTTCTCGTAGAATACCCCAAATATATTTATATAGGCGCTCACGGTTAATTAAGGTCTTTTCTCTTCTTTTGGTGGAGAATACAATCTGATATAATATTTGCGTGTAAGTACTCATAGCTTAAACGATTAGATATATTATATTTCAATTTATTATCTTCATATTAATTATTCAAACCCACCAGGGTTGATGTTCACATCTACCACACTCCGGATTATCATCCGGAGCTATTCAAGTAAAACCCCGTTCGGGGTTAATTTGATAACACTCCTAAAACAAAGATCCTCCACCCACCTTTTAATCACTACCAAATAATCCCGGAGGGATGATACCTAAATAACCATGTATGAAATGCATGGTTTCTCAAGTAAAATGACCAACCCCAAAGTGGGTTGAACCTTACAAACCATCACCTCACAATAACCAAGCTTCAGGTTAACTGCAAAAACTAATCAAGTAAAACCCCATTCGGGGTTAATTTGACAACACTAAAAAACAAATGCCCTTACCCATTTTTACTCCCTACCAAATAATCCCGGAGGGATACTACTTGAATAAGCATGTATGAAATGCATGGCTTCCCAAATAAAATAATCAACCCCAAAGTGGGTTGAACTTTTCATAAAGACAGCTACCAACACTTCGTTATTTTTTCTTCTTATCCCTCAACACGTTCCGTCGTTAGGCTCAAAATTACTCCATTATACACTATACAAAAGTAGTATAAATGACTATATTATAAACAACAAAATGACGAAATTATCGACAACAATGAATAAATCAATATTACATCTGGATTTAGATACCTTTTTTGTGTCGTGTGAACGCCTCATTAATAAAGAATTAATTGGGGTTCCTGTGCTTATTGGCGGCACATCTGACAGAGGTGTGGTAGCTGCCTGCAGTTACGAAGCCCGGGTGTACGGCGTACATTCTGCCATGCCCATGCGCATGGCCCGACAACTATGCCCCCATGCCAAAGTTATTAGAGGCAATAGTCAGGCCTACAGCACATTTTCAAACCAAATAACAGACATCATACGCGAACGCTCACCCCTATTCGAAAAATCATCCATTGATGAGTTTTACGTGGATGTAACAGGCATGGATCGCTACATCAAAACCACTTATCTATGGGCCAAGGAGCTGAGAGAGAAGATTATTAAAGACACCAAACTGCCCATTTCATTCGGCTTATCCACCAGTAAAACAGTGGCTAAAGTTGGTACGGGCGAGGCCAAACCCAACAACCACATACAAATAGAAACGGGTTACGAAAAAGCCTTTCTGGCACCTCTATCCATCAAAAAAATACCCATGGTAGGTAATAAAACCTATCACTTGCTACGGCGCATGGGTATCGAAAAGGTACGTACTGTGCAGGATATGCCTGTGGAATTAATGGAACGTGTATTGGGTAAAAACGGTATTGCCATCTGGAAAAAAGCTCAAGGCATTGATAACACGCCCGTAGTGGCCTGGAGCGAACGTAAGTCCATATCAACAGAACGCACCTTTGAGCAGGATACCACCGATATTTATCGCCTCAAAAGCATACTGCTTGGCATGGCAGAAAGCCTGGCTTATCAGTTACGGAGCAGCAATAAACTCACCTCCTGCGTTTCGGTAAAAGTGCGCTACTCCGATTTTCAAACACATACCAAGCAAAAGCGCATTGCCTATACATCGCTCGACCATACCTTAATAGAGGTTGTGCAGGATTTATTTGAGAAAGCCTACGACCGCCGTGTATTGGTACGCCTGATTGGCGTGCGCTTTAGCAACCTTATTGGTGGCAGCTATCAAATTAAACTATTCGAAGATTCCTTTAAAATGATAAAGCTTTATCAGGCCATGGATAATTTACGAGGCAGATACGGACAAGATGCCGTGAAACGCGCACAAGGCATGCAGGCACGACATGTTAAGCAGATGAACCCGTTTAATGGGCAGGTTGACGGAGAGATAATTCCTCCTAGTCCAAAAATGATAAGGTAGGGTGAGTCCGACGTTCAGAGTACGAAGAACCACAGGTAGACATGCCGCAATAATCAGTTACTTAATACAAACAACAACACAAGATGCTAACAAACTGTCATTCATACTATAGCTTTAAATACGGCACCATATCAACCGAAGACCTGATAAAAGTACTGGTTCACCATGGCTACACCAGCTTTGCACTAACCGATATTAATAACACAGCGGCAAGCATTGACTTTACCCGTCTGGCTGCACAGCATAAGGTACAGCCTGTGGTGGGTGTCGACTTTAGAAACGGCGTACAACAACAATACGTGGCTATCGCACAAAACAACAAAGGCTACCAGGAGATTAACGAATACCTGACACCGCATCTGCACGAGAAGATTGATTTTGACGCACAAGCACCTGCCTTTAAAAATGCTTTTGTTATTTACCCTTTTTCGTATGCCGATGACGAACTTCGAAGCAATGAATTTATTGGCGTATCGCCCGATGACTTAAAGCAACTACCCTTTTCGCACTGGAAAAACAAGCAGGATAAATTAGTAATCAAACACAGCTGTACCTTTCGCAACAAGCACGACTACAACGCCCACCGCCTACTACGCGCCATTGATAAAAACACCCTGTTAAGCAAGCTTCCGCCGGAAGAACAAGCCACTGAAGCAGACACCATCATGCCTCAGGAGGAGTTACTGCAATTGTTTGCTGAATATCCGACCATCATTGAAAACACACAGCAACTGCTGGCCTCGTGCAGCATCGACTTTAATTTTGGCACCAACAAAAACAAGCAAGTATTTACCCAATCAACAGAAGAGGACTTTCAACTATTAAAAAAACGCTGTGAGGAGGGATTGAATTATCGCTTCCCAGAAAAAAGAGAGGAAGTAATACAGCGTATGAACAAGGAGCTGGAGGTAATTCGCGACCTGGGCTTTTGCGCCTACTTCCTACTTACGCTTGATATTATTGATTATGCCCGAAGTGAGAATTTCTACTACATAGGCCGAGGAAGTGGTGCCAATAGTTTAGTGGCCTACCTCCTACGCATTACCAATGTAGACCCCATTGATCTGGATCTGTATTTCGAACGTTTCATTAACCCCTTTCGACAGTCGCCACCCGATTTTGACATTGACTTTTCGTGGACCGACCGCGATGCCGTCACGCGCTATATTTTTGATACCTATGGTTACGACCGCGTGGTTCTGCTGGGTAACTACATCACGTTTAAATATAAATCTGCCATTCGCGAGATAGCCAAGGTATTTGGTGTGCCCGACGATGAGATTGTCACACTACAAAAGAACCCATCAGCTGCCAGCAATAGTAAATACGGCCAATGGGTAATTAAGTACAGTCAGTTTATCGATGGTTTTCCCAGCCATTGCAGCATCCACTCCAGCGGCATTCTCATTTCCGAGGAGCCCATCTCCTGCTACTCCTCTACCGAGCTGCTGCCCAAAGGCTTTCCGTCAACCCAGTTTGATATGTACGTGGCCGAAGATGTGGGCTTGCACAAGTTCGATATCCTCAGCCAACGTGGGCTTAGCAAGATAAAGGACTCGGTGGATATTATACGTGAGAATACTGGTGTTGACATTGACATTGATGACATCGACCATTTTAAGCGCGATGAGCGCATTAAAGAGCTGCTGAAAGTAGGCATGGCCATTGGCTGTTTTTATGTGGAGTCGCCAGCCATGCGTATGCTGCTTACCAAGCTCAAGGCCGATGATTACCTGCGCCTGGTGGCCGCCAGCTCTATTATTCGCCCAGGCGTGGCTAAAAGTGGCATGATGCGTGAGTATATTCTGCGTTTTCAGAACCCTGAGCGACGCGAGCAAGCCAGAAAAGACCTGCCAGAGCTGTACAACATACTAGAAGAGACCTACGGTGTGATGGTGTATCAGGAGGATGTAATTAAGGTGGCCCATTACCTTGCTGGCCTATCACTCGACGAGGCCGATGTACTGCGTCGTGGCATGTCGTGGAAGTTTAGGCAGCGTAATGAATTTTGGAAAGTACGTGAGAAGTTTTTCAACAACTGCCAGCAGAAAGGCTACGCCGAGCAAACCATAGCCGATATATGGCGACAGATTGAAAGCTTTGCCAACTATGCCTTTGCCAAAGGACACTCGGCCAGCTATGCCGTAGAAAGCTATCAGGCTCTGTACCTCAAAGCCTATTATCCACGCGAGTACATGACGGCTACCCTCAATAATGGCGGCGGATTTTACCGTGCCGAACTGTACCTGCACGAAGCACGCATGCACGGCGCTATTATTGAAGCCCCTTGCGTTAACCGCAGCGACTGGCCCTGTACCATTAAGGGCAAACATTTGTTCTTAGGCTTGTTTATGCTCTATGGCCTAGAAAAGAAAAGTGTACAACTCCTGCTCAATGAACGTGGCCTATGTGGCGAGTTTACCAACCTGCCCGATTTTGTAAACCGCGTACCCATCTCTTTGGAACAATTGCTTATTCTCATACGCATTGATGCCTTTCGTTTTACGGGCAAAACAAAAAAGGAATTACTGTGGGATGCGCATCACATATTGGGTCACAGTAAAGTGACCAAACCCGAGCCTACATTATTTCAGGCCAAAGTGCAGGAGTTTGAACTGCCCGACCTGTGGGAGCACGAACTGGAAGATGCATTTGATGAGCTAGAGCTACTGGGCTTTTCGCTAAGCTCTCCGTTTAAACTATTGGAAAAACAGCTGCCCAGCTTGCTCAAATCGGCCGACTTACCACGCTTAATTAATAAAACAGTGGCCATTGTGGGCTACCTCATCACGCGTAAACCCACACGCACCAGCACTGGCGAAAGCATGTCCTTCGGCACTTTTCTGGATATTGATGGCCACTGGCTCGATACCGTTCATTTTGCCCACTCGTTTAAGCGCTATCCGTTTAGAGGGCCTGGCTGCTACCTCATACGTGGCAAGGTAGTGGAGGAATATGGTTTTATATGTGTAGAAGTTAATCAGATGTACCGCTTACACAATCAAAGTCTGGAAGAGAATACGCGATTGCAAAAGCCGCTGGCCATTGGTGGTTAAATATGTAATATGCGTTAGAAAATCAGAGTTAAAGGTGGCTGTGTAGGCTTAGCTGAAAAGTGGTAATGCCGATGTTGAGCACCATAATTATTCCTCCACTATAATACTAACTGTATCTTCAGTCTCATTTGCATACTCATCTACGGCTGTAAATATTAAACTAAATTCCCCAATCACATTTGGGTTCATAGTTAAAGTCATTTTCTCTTTATCAAAATTAACCCAATCCAACTTTTCATTTTTAAGGCTAATTTCCAATTTATCACTATCAATATCCTTAAAGTAATCTGTCGGAATTGATACATTAAACTCCTTTCCAATCTTTATGACCTTTGGTTGAATTGGTTCAAAAACATATGGCTTGAATACATTTTGAGTATTTACCCAATAGATATCAGACTCTGCATATCCTTTGTCATTAAAAATCTGCTTAGTGAAAAATAAAAACCTATTATCTATAGAAACGAATGGTCGCCTTTCCCAATCACTTGTATTGATTTTTGAACCCAATAATTCTGGCTGAATCCAGTTGCCGCTATAATCTCTATAACTAATAAATAAATCAGGTCCATTCTCATTTGTTGCGTACCTACTAAAAATAATATAGCTCTCATTCGCTGAGACAAAAATGCTTTCTTCATCACGAACTGAAGAAATTGAATTTAATCGTTCAGCATCTATGTAATTATTGTTTTCGAGTGAAGAACAATACAAATCAGCTAATCCATTACCATCTCTGTTTGATGAAAAGTAAATTGTATTATTCATACTCATGCAGGCTGTTGACTCTCTCGTTAATGTACTTATTGGACTATCTATTTTCTCAGGCTGCTCCCAAAAACCATTCTGCTTTGTTAACATCCAAATATCGGTAAAACCATTATTTGCATCTGGTCTGCTTTGTGCAAATAGAAGTGATTTGCCACTAGGTGAAAAATATGGTAGAAAAACGCTTTCATTTTCCAGTGGCTCTAACACTTCAGGTTTTGTCCAGCTCCTATCTTCTTTATTGGAATAGTATATAGTACCACTAAAGTCACCTTTGTTGAAAATTCCAAATGCTAATTCTTGTGAATTTGGTGCAAATGAAATCCCATGTTCAAACCGTCCTTTTATTGAAATAACATCTTTTGCAAATATTTCCGGAGTAGTACCAGGTTCTGTTTGTCCAAAATAGTCAATAGTTAAAGTACTTTTATTACAAGCTATCAATCCGAAGATGAATATGAATGGTAAAAATCTTTTAATCATAGCTAGCATTTGTAATGTCGTTTTTTATGGTGCCAAGGTCTCGCTAAAATGGTGTCGTGAGATATTTCAACACTTCCATAATAAACAGAGCCAAAACGTTGGTTGTAAAAGCCTCTACTCTTCTCCAAAGAGTTAATCTCTGCCTGCTTTTGTACAAGTACTTATTTATTACTCATTAATATTTTGGGATTCCATTCTTAAAAACATGTCTTGTTATGGCAATCCATAAAACAATAACCGAAATAAATAACAGGTTTCGAGCCCCTGCTAAATGTAGTCCCTTAAAAATTACACTTGTCCAGAAAAATATATACCAGACTATTTTCAGTCTTTCAACCAACAGGTCATTCTTTGTTATTTTTAGCCTAATTAATTGATCTATTAAAATCATAATTAACCCAACTGAAATTAAAGCATAAGCTAATATAGTCGGAAGATGCATAACAAGAACTCCTGCTCCAGCTATAATCAATAAGTCTCCCAGCCATACCAATTTTCGTTTATGGTTTTCCTTTAGTTTTGTTGTCATTATTAGAAAAGCGATACCTAATAATTGAAGAGCAATATATAAGACATTAAAAAATTTATGAATGAACACACTGTCTGAACCAACTGTCCTTAGGTAAACCCCAATGCCAGAATAAATAACGATAAGAAACAATGATGTGTAAGCTAATATTCTTTTCGAACTCATGTATTACGATATTAAATTATTGACTAGCATTGAGAATATGCGGAGTACAGTATTTCAAAGTACTTCACTATCAAACTGCAACTTTGTTTATTAAATGCTTTATATTCAATTTTTCCAAATCGCCACGCATTAAGAATAGTTATTGGTGAGCACTGTAATTATTCCTCCACTATAACTTCAACCGTATTTTCAGTCTCGCGACTATAAATAACTAATGACACTTCAATACTTAAAAAGCAATTTTTATAATGATATCTCTTCTTTTTTTCCAATCCAAACCTTGTGCTTTCTGTTTAATAAATTGTTCGCTTAAATTCACTTCTAATTGGTGAATAATTGACTTAAAATTAACATACAATTCTGATAAATCAATTTCTTTTTTTTCATAAATCACCGTAGATTTCCGCCCTTTTCTTATGAAGGTTTGAAGCGTAATCTTATGTAATTCATCTATTGGAAGATCACGTTTCTCTATTCTTAATTGCTTTTCCTTAACTGGAATATAAAGGCCACTAAGTGCATAAAACTTATGAAGAAAATTATCTTTCCCAAAATTAATTAACCATGAAACCGTTCCATAAAACGGCATATCATATTCAAGTAAACATTCCTCTACTCTTTCATCCATATGTTGAAAGGTATTTCTCAAAGGAGTTACTTTCGACAATTCTTTAATTAACTCGTGATTATTGTTAGTTGGCAGCAGCTTGTAAAGCTTTATAAATCTTTGAATATTGTCAATAATACTCCAGCAAAAATTGAATGTTGGTATTAAGTTCTTCTTTTTATTACCATGCTTATATGATAATCCTTTAAGTTCTTTATCCAAAGAAGAATAGTTTTCCTCAATCAGTTCTATTGTGAATCTTATGGAGTCAAGGATCAATAAATCTTTCCTTTTTAATCCTACAGGAAGATTATAAAGGGGAGAATCTTCTTTGTTAATCATATATTATTGAATTCAGTTTTTATTTTTCTTGCGGTCATCTCATCCCTAACCCTATCTACAAAACGGTATTTCCACCCTTGTACCTACACATGTATCACTCATTAATGAATTACCGTGTTTTGAATCATCGTTCTGTGGGCATTGTTGGCCAGTTAGTCCCTCTAAAAATAGAATTATTTTATTAAATAAGACCAAAAACGGATGTCATCTCTTTAACACATGCTATAATAGAGATGACATCCGTGTGTTGGCAATTATAGTTAATCACTCAGAGATGAACCAAAACGTCGCAACTAATCAAACAAGATCCCCTTCTCTTCAGCATATTCATGAATTTCTTACAGCATCCATATGGTTTTCTAAAAGCACATTTTTCATTTTTAACTAGTGTTATAGTAATCTTTTAACTAGTGTTAATAATTATTTTTACACTAGTTATAAGATAAAAACATAAGCATACTTCATCATGTTAATGCTTTAGAAAATTTATAAACATACCAATGGAATTGCCAATGTAGCAGTTATGGTTCAATCACACTGGAGGAAGCCTCCTTGATAAAAGCCACTATTGCATGGTGCGATCCTGTAATGAAAAAACGGATGTCATCTCTTTAATGCATATCGCAATAGAGATGACATCCGTGCTCCCTAGTCTGCAAGTCACTATACAACAAAGGCTGCCTCGTGTGAAGCAGCCTCTGTTGTTATAATATCTGATAGTATTTACTCTACAATCGTCATTTCGTCTAATAAATAACCAGCTCCGGCCATTTTATCAACAATGAACAACACATAACGCATGTCTAACGAAATATTACGACACTGCTCCGGGTTGTACATCAAGTCACTCATTACACCTTCCCAGGCACGGTCAAAGTTAATACCAATCAGGTGTCCATCGGCGTTTAATACCGGACTACCCGAGTTACCACCTGTTGTGTGGTTAGTAGCTACAAAACACACAGGTACTGTTCCGTCAACTTCATAACGACCATAATCTTTGGTTTTATACAGCTCTTTCAGCTTAGCTGGCACACGGTAATCATAAATATCTGGATTATCCTTTTCCATAATACCCTCCAAGGTAGTGAAGTGCTTGTACTCAACAGCATCGCGTGCCGTATAACCTTTTACCTGACCGTAAGATACTCGCAAGGTAAAGTTGGCATCCGGATAAAATACTTTGTCGGCTTTAAATTGCATTTGAGCAGCCATGTAGTCTTTATCCAAAGCACTCAACTGAAGCTTAAACTTCTTAAGCTGAGGATATACTTTATCTTTATAAACCGCAGCAAAGCTCTCGTTTAAATGGTAAGCCGGATCTTTTTCCAACTTCTTAAGCGACTTGGCTGAGAACTCATTGATAAATGCCAAAACAGCTGCTTTATCATCAAAAATTGACTTGCCAAACACGTAGTCAACGTACTTAGCCACGTTGCCTTTGTATTTTCCATTAATCGATGCATACACATCTGGTTGGAAAGCGGCATCAATGTTTTCGGCATACATGGTTAAAAGCTTTACCGAAAGCTCCATGTCTATTGGCTCGTAGTAGTTTTTAAAGAAAAGCTCAACACGCTCAGTTAACTTTTCTTTCAACTTTTGTGCTGCTTCCTCATTCAACTCTTTGGCTGTATAAATGTCTTTTAAAGCATTCATCTGATTAGCCAAGTAAGCTATTTCCATGCCGTTCGACGGAATCATTTCGCGGTAGTAACCATACGTTAAGTTGTAGTTCGTATAGTCTTTATAAATGGCTTTATACTTGGTCAACAGATCGGCATACTCAGGCTTCTGCGCCTTGGCCCAAGCCGTAAAATCAGCTTCGTACTGCTGCTTTTTGTTGATGGCATCTAAAATTTCTAAACCACGATTCTCGCCAATCCAACGCTTCCAGCTATTGGAGATACGGGCATTTTTAGCTGCATATTTAATACGTACCGCCGGATCAGCACCCTGGTAGCGGTTCATAATGCCTAACTTCTGCGTACGTACATCAATCAACTTAGGGTTTACCGTTTCGGTTAACATTTCTAAGTGGTACGATGGTACATACTGGTAGGTGCTACCCGGGTAACCAAACACCATGGTAAAATCACCCTCATTAACACCTTTTAATGATACCGGGAAATGCTGTGCTGGCTGATATGGCACATTGTCTTTTGAATAGTCGGCAGGCTCATTATCCTTGTTGGCATAAATACGAAACATAGAGAAATCACCAGTGTGACGGGGCCACATCCAGTTATCGGTATCGCCACCGAATTTACCAATGGCCGATGGAGGAGCTCCAACTAAACGCACGTCGGTAAATACTTCGTTAATAAATAAAAAGTACTGGTTGCCCTGGAAAAATGGCTTTAACACAGCTTTGTAATGCGTGTCTTTAATCGCTTCTTCCTTAATTGCTTTGATGTTGGCATCAATTACTTTTTTACGTTCAGCCGTTTCCATATCATCATTTACGCCTTCCAATACACGCTCAGTCACATCGTCCATGCGCTTTAAAAAGGTTACCGATAAACCTGGATTAACCAACTCTTCGTCCTGCGACATAGCCCAGAAACCATTGGTTAAGTAATCGTTTTCAACAGAGCTATGGTATTGAATTTGACCATAACCACAGTGGTGGTTGGTAACAATTAAGCCCTTATCAGAAATCAGTTCACCAGTACAACCGCGACCAAATATCACGACTGCATCTTTTAAACAAGCCTCGTTAACGCTGTACACATCTTCGGCTGTTAGCTTAAAGCCCAACTCTTGCATGCGCTCAATGTTGTATTTCTTCAACAACATCGGTATCCACATACCCTCATCGGCTTTTGCCAATGGCTGCAATAACAATGCAGCGACTAGTATCAATAATAGTTTCCTATACATATTTGTTGATTTATTGGATTTAAAATTCGTTTAATTCAGTATATAACTTTTGCACAGGCAAGCCCACCACATTGAAGTACGAACCCTCAATGCGCTCAATGCCAATCATACCAATCCACTCCTGAATACCATAGGCACCCGCTTTATCGAAAGGTTGGTAATTATCAATGTAAAAATCTATTTCCTGGATGCTTAGCTGCTTGAAAAACACTTTGGTAGAAACGGTAAAGGTTTTCTGCTTATCAGCCGCTGTTAATGCCACACCCGTAATTACTTCGTGCTCCTTGCCCGACAGCATTTGCAGCATCTTTACGGCTTCTTTTCTATCGGCTGGCTTACCCAGTATTTGCTCATCGCACAATACAATGGTATCGGCAGTGATAACAATGGTGGGCTCCTTCTTTAAATCTTCATGATAGGGAACTGCCTTTTGTTGGGCCAGGTAAACCGGCACTTTCAAGGCTTCCATATCATCCGGAAATACCTCATCCACCTCTTCTTTCAAAACCACTTCAAAGGCAAGTTGTAATTGCGATAACAATTCATTCCTACGAGGTGATTGAGAGGCCAATATTATTTTATGATTCAGCATATTTAGTGTATGCAATTAATAGTTTTAAAAGGAAAAGCAAATATATAACATTTCGCTTCGCAAGCAGAAAATAAGGAACAGTAAGAGAAGTGTTTTAAAACATCTGACCCGCCAACAGTATAAACAGCACTCCCATAAGTATAATGAGTTTACTAATGCTACTTGCCTGATGAAATTCTTTGGGCGATTGGGCTTTCATCCATTTATATATTAACAACAGATGAGGCAAGGTGAGCCCAATAATATAATAGGGCAATACATACGGAATGGTATCAAAATCATCTATATAAAAATAGATAGCCCACATAACAATGAGTGATACCAACTCAAGAATGAGCACAAACACTTTGGCTAAAGGTATGCCCAGGGCTATTGGTAAAGTTTTGCATCCAACAGCCTTATCTCCTTTTACATCTTCGGCATCCTTAATTATTTCACGAATAAAATTGGCCAGAAAAGCAAAAATAGCAAAGCCGGTAGTCCAAAACCAGGCTGTTGAACAGGCCTCGGTTCGTACAATGGCTTGTCCGTGTATTTTGGTGAGCATGGCAAACTCTACCGACACAACCAGCAACACAACAATGCCGGTTAAAAAGGAAATAACCAGGTTACCAATAACAATATGGCGTTTAAAAGTGGTACTGTAGTACCATAGCAGTATGGGTACGCCAATAAACATGAGGGCATAGCTCTCTTTGCGTGCCACGTAGGCAATAAATAATCCGATAAGAATGCCCGAAATGGTTAATAACACGTGTAAGAAGAGGGCCGTACGCCTTGTAATGCGCTTGCCAAGCAACACCTTATCAGGCTTATTAATGCGATCAATGCGTATATCGAAATAATCGTTAATAATATAACCGGATGCTGCCAATAATACCGTTGCTAAAACAACCAAAGCAAAACGTAGGTGCGATAAAACAGGATCGACACCATAGTGGCTCAGAATGGGTAATATCAAACCATAACGCAGTAAACATTGCATCGTTGCAATCAGCAACAAGTTCTTATACCTGATTAGCTTGAGATAATCCATTCTTGAGTTCTTATTTATTAAAATCTTACCAAATATAATCTAAAGCCCATTTACCATGTGCCCTTAATACTTGTTCCATCACATCGCGCACAGCTCCCTGACCACCATTTTTATCAGAAATATATTTACAAAGCGACTTTATCTCTTCCACTGCATCAGCCGGACAAACTGGAATACCAACGCGTTTCATCACCGGATAATCGGGTAAATCGTCGCCCATGTACATTACCTCACTGGCATCAATACCCGTTTCAGCCATCCACTTTTCAAAACATGGCCATTTATCACTAATGCCCATGTGCACATGCTGAAGCCCCAGTCCTTCATAGCGCTTTTTAACAGCTTCGGTATTTCCACCTGAAATAATGGCCACCTGATAACCTAACTTAACAGCCAGCTGCAAGGCAAAGCCGTCTTTAATATTGGCTGTTCGCATTGGTTCTCCATTGGGATACAAGGAAATCATTTGCGACGATAAGACGCCATCCACATCGAAGACAAACGCCTTCACCTTCATTAAGTCTTCTTTGAAATTACTCATGCTTGTATTTTGCTTTTAGTGCGAAGATAAGAAAAAGGCTCTTCACCATTACAATGAAGAGCCTTTCAGCTGATATATTTTAGGTCTCAATCCAATATTATCCTAATAAAGTGGCGCTTCGCCCAAACCCGACTTACTTTTTGTTCTTAATGACAAAAACTAAGGAAAAAACATCAAGGCTACACCCGCTTTACTCAAAAAGACTACGTCTGATTGACTGAAATTGATTAAACTCGCCTTTTTCCGTACCTCCAAAAGCCTCAAACAGAAATCAATTTTTAACCGTCATTTCAACCTTGCTTTTTGGCTCACCGGCTGAGGCCGTTTGAAATAAACACTTTACAAACATTGAATGAAAACATTTACAACGCTATTGGTCTCAATCCTTAATTATGTGTGGTCCAGTATTATTTTCCACTGACCATCAATGCGCTTCCAAACCAAAGAGAAATTGCCCTCGGCATTACTCATCTCGCGCTCCAGATGGTAACTACCTACTACTATCACACAATCATCAGCTACCTGATTAAAATGCTTAAATGCATAGCTTAAAACCCCTCGGTGAGCGGCCGTTGGGTATCCTCGCTTGTAGTTATCTAATGTTTGTTGCCATCCATGGGTTATGTTGTTCAAACCCATAAATTGCAAGGAGTCGGATTGCCAATACACTTGCATATAACCTTCAAAATCGCCCTTATTCCAACACTGGCTCGACGCCTCCATTTGCGATAATATATCCTGCCTGACCAATTCATCTACTGGTCTTAATACTTGCTCATTCTGCTTTGGAGCACAAGCAAAAAGTAAAATGCTCATGCCGACTAATAATAATACTTTCCTCACTTCTAATTCTTTTATGCAAATTAGTAATTTACCTGAAACTGCAAACGTAACAACTGCCCTGTTTGACGGTTAATGGGCATTTCCATGTCCTCATAACGACGATCGGCAATCGTATAAATAGCCACTATCTCAAAAGCCTTAATGGGCTGCCACTCAATACCAATCTCCAACTCTTTCATATCATAACTACGGGCGTCTAATTCAAACTTTTTACCACCCTGGTAGTACATCCCTTTTACAAAAGGAATAATCTCTTGTTTATTATGCTGTATACGGTACATTACCTGGGCATAGCCACCGTGTAGATTTTCCTTACCTATGGAACCAATTCCGCTGCCTTCATCGTATGCAAACTCAGGCCCAACGCCCATGTTATATTCGGCCTGAAAGCCAAAGGGCTGTGGGTAATACAACACTGTGCCGGCAATACGGCGATCTTCAAAGGGCTCATCAAAAGGCGAACGGTTGGTTAATGAGCCATCGTCGTTACGGATTACCACACCATCAGATACCGATGCCATTACATAGTGCCCAAAATACCCTTGTATGCCCAACTCGAAATATTGTCCTGAAGAAAACTCAAATGGGTAGGCAAAACGCATAGCAACGTGCGGAAACTTCTTTTCGTCAGGAACAAGGCTATTTCCCCTTTGTCCGTTATAAAACATGACGTAAGCCATCCCGTAATCTCCAGATCCCTTAAGGCCTTTGCTTTTAATGGTTTTAAAGCGATTTCGAATGAGCGTAGGCGCATAATGAATACCAATATTCATATCGCGTTCATCTTTTACGGCACTGTTCAAGGGATCATTTCGATCTAAGGCTAATCTATTTTGCGATGATTGTAAGTTTTCAAAACCAAAAGGAATTTTACTCTGCCCTCCTCTTACTTTCCACTGCCCTGCAGGATCAAGGAAATAATCGAAATAAGCATCTCTTAACTGCCCCAGGTTCTTACCATCAGAGGCAAAATCAGCCTGAAAGTAAAAGTATAAACGAGGGTGAATCTGACCACTTACCTTAAAACGCATTCTTCGAAGTGAAAAGCCATCATAACCACCATAGGTACGATCGCCTTGAGGGTTTTCCATCTCTGGATTGGTCTTGTATAAATCGTTATATCGCAACTGCATATAACCATTTATCTTAATTTTATCGAACCATTGGGGTACTTTAATCGAAGAGGACTCTTCTTGCGCCGTTGCTAAATGACTGCATAAAGCAAATAACAATAAAAAAATAGTGGGCTTCATTTTGGGTTTGTTACTTAACGTTTAGTTATTTAATGACATCAATGTAGTGAAAATCAACGAATGCTACATAATATTTTTCAATTACCAAATATACACAAAGCCCCTTATTTGCTTTACTAAAATGTCGTACAACATGTCATGTGACTAATCAATCAAGTTCCTGATTTTTTACTATTTTCACTCACGAAAAAGAGATTGCTCAAACGCATGGAAGAAACTGATCAGTATAAAACCATAGACAGCCCGTCAACAGGCATATTCAAAGATAAAGGAAGCAAGTTTATTAGCTATGCTTACCCCGTTTACGACGAAGAGGCCATTAAAGAAAAAATAGCTGCCCTAAAAAAAGAATATTACGACGCCCGACACCATTGCTATGCCTGGCAACTAGGCACATCGGGCAAACAATTTAGAGCCAACGACGATGGTGAACCATCGGGCACGGCCGGAAAACCCATACATGGCCAATTGAAATCAAATGGATTAAGCAATATCCTGGTAGTTGTTATTCGCTATTTTGGCGGCACAAAACTCGGAACAAGCGGACTGATTAATGCCTACCGCGAAGCAACCATTGATGCCATTAATAATGCGACCATTGTTGAGAAAACAGTTGATGATGTGTACCAACTAAGCTTTGATTATGGCGTGATGAATGACATCATGAAAATAATGAAAGAGGAAAATCCCAATATAATCAAACAAGATTTTAATCTAAGATGTATGATTGAATGGAGCTGTCGACAAGCTGATGTTGATCGCATTAAGTCACGACTAGAGAAAATAGAATCAGTCACTGTTGACTTCTTAAAAACCATCTAAACGGATGAAACAAACATACAGGAGCATGATTGATTTTGGCGAGTTCCATCCCGATAAATCGGGACAAGTAGTGGCAATAGAAAGCAAAAAATAACAAATGAAAAAGTTCGATATAATAGTAACGGGTGATTGCAACATCGATTTACTATTCAATGGGTTTGACCACCTGCCTGCCTTTGGTGAAGAGGTATTGGCAGAGCAATTCAATATAACACTTGGCAGCTCAGCTGGTATTACAGCGGCTCATCTGGCGGCTTTGGGCATGAAAGTAGCCTATATTGGTGCCATTGGCGAGGATACTTTTGGCAAGCAGTTTAAAGAATTAATGAATGCTGCCGGCGTTAATACCGATTACATGGTTGATAAAGCCGGTTTTAGCACAGGATGTACAGCTGTATTAAGCAAAGGTGAAGAACGAGCTAACATCACGCATGCCGGTGCTATGGAGCAACTCTGCCCTGCCGATATTCCAGCACAGCTACTAGAAGCAACACCGTTCTTTCACCTTTCGAACCCCTATGTATTACCACATTTTAGAAACGTTTTACCCACATTTTACAAGAGCTTAAAAAAGCACCCCATTCACACATCTCTTGACCCGCAATGGGATGTAGAGGAAAAATGGAATACCGACCTCAATGAGCTTTTGCCTTATGTTGATGTTTTCCTCCCTAATAAAACCGAATTACAACTGCTTTTGAAAGGAAATAAGCTGCAAACTGAAGACGTGCAGAAGTTTCCGAATACCATTGTTTGCACTCATGGCAATCAGGGCGTGGCAATCACTGAAAATGGCCTGACTAAACAAATGAATAGCTATATCAACGAGCAACCCCAGGACTGTATTGGTGCAGGCGATGCTTTTACTGCCGGCTTTTTAAGTGCTAAAATTGATGGGCAAGATAACACGAATGCTGTTGAAATGGGATGTCGATCAGGTGCACTATCCACCACTTTTACAGGCGGTAGCGTAGCTTATCATTCACGTGCCCATTTTGAGCAACTATTCGCAAATGCTAACATTAAAAAGATTAAACACTAAAAACAAACCATAACTCCCCAAATCACACCACAACTATGCAATTCTTCCGATTAACATTAGCCATCATAGCCATTGGAATCATCTTACTGATGCTTTTAATGCTTTTCACATCCATTATCGAAAAGAGAAAAGGTGCTGCCTTAAAAGCCTGCATTCTACTACTCCCAGGCCTGTTATTACTATTGGCTGCCCAATATCTTTCATCTTACTTCGACTGGGTGATTGCGGCTTTTGATATCCTTGTTCTGGCATTTGGAGCCTATTTGCTCGTTCCCAGGCTCCTATTCTCAATCCCTAAAGAAGATTTACCGAAAGGGAACATAGATGAACGAACGGTTATGTTTGCGCGCAATGAGATTAAACCCAATACCGAACGATACGATTCATTTTACAAGGAACATCCTGATCTAAAAGAAAATGATGATAACTTCAGGCAACTACCTGGCTTGCTTAGTAAACATTCAACCTTTTACAACCCATTGGCATACGAAGCTTCCGATGCTATCTTTCACATTGTGGATAGCCTGCATAAACATGTAGAAGGCGATGTTAAAGAGCAAGCCAAATCTATTGATCCAAAAGACTATCAAAAATTTATAACAGAGTGGACCAAAAAATCGGGAGCTAAATCAGTTGGCTTTACAAAAATGAAAGATTACCACTGGTACTCGGTGGGTGGCAGAGGTGAACGTTATGGCAAACCGATAGAACAAAAGCACACGGTTGGCATCGCATTCACGGTGGAGATGGATCACGAAATGGTAAAACCAGCACCTAAGAGTTCCATCATCATGGAGTCGGCCACTCAATATTTACAAGCAGGTATTATTGCCACCCAGTTAGCCCAGTTCATTCGCAACAGTGGTTTCGAAGCCAGAGCACATATCGATGGTAACTACCAGGTGGTAGCACCTTTGGTAGCACGAGATGCTAATTTAGGTGAGATTGGCCGAATGGGATTGTTGATGACTGAAAAACTTGGTCCCAGGGTGCGCGTTGGCGTAGTAACAACCAACATGCCATTGGATACTGTTGAACGTGCATATAACAATAGCTTTGAAGATTTTTGTGATAAGTGCCTGAAATGTGCTACAAATTGCCCTGCCAGTGCCATCTCCGATCAGCCAAAAGAGATGATTAAGGATGTAAACAGGTGGCAAATCAATTCGGAAAAGTGTTTTAATTATTGGTGTACTGCAGGTACCGATTGCGGTCGTTGCATGAGCACATGTCCGTATTCGCACCCCAACAACTTACTGCATAATATTGTACGATGGAGCATTAATCAATTTCCTAATTTTAGGTATTGGGCAGTAAAGATGGATGATTTCTTTTATGGGAGAAAAACTAAATCAGAAGCATTACCAGGCTGGTTAAAACACTAATCAGCAGCAATAAGCCGTTCCTTTACCTTTTCTGCTGGATTACCGCGGTATATTCCATTTTGATGAAGGTTAAGGGACGCCACACTATTAATCGCCAATACCGAATGGCTTTGGCAAGTAACACCTCCGGTAACGATACTACGTGCGCCAATCCAAACGCCATCTTCCAGCGTAATTGGTGCTACCATTAAATCAAAGGTTGGCAACTTGTAGTTATGATTACCTATCAGCAACATGGCTTCTTGCGAAAGACAACAGTGACGACCAATGGTCACCTGATCGAGGTTATCAATCCACACTTTTTCACCTATCCAAGAGTAATCTCCAATACTTAATTTCCAAGGGTACTTAATATTAACACCCGGCTTAATAACAACACCCTTCCCTATTTGTGCGCCAAACAAACGCAATAGCATTACTTTAATCGAAGAAATAGGATTTATTGGATTAATAAAAAACAAGACATTGATAACGAACCAGGCTGTGCGCTTGATAAAGCCCCCTCCTGTGTTAAACCATGAATTGTCGTATCGAGATAAGTCGGTTTTACTCATAATTAATACGTTTGTTTCCGAAAGTAATATCTTTCGCACACCAACACAAATATCAATTTAGGAAAGTGAAAAAAGAACCTGCTTTGGAGAGTTTCAAAATGGGAAAAGTAATGCTATCAAACTACAGGTAAATACCCTCCAGTTGTACCTGTTTGTAAATAGGCGTTTCTACAAACTGCTTATGCCAATCTTCTTTGGAGTAAACGTATAACGAAAGGCTTTGGCTTGCATCCAGCTCTACTTTATATTTAGCATCTAAATATTGCTGCTCAACACTAAAATCAACTTTTTCAGGTGTTAAGATATACAATTGAATATCTTGGTGCATCTCTGTTCCTTGGGGAAATAGAAGAATAACATCTGCATAAGGATCTAAGGCCTGCACATGCTCTCTAATTAAATCTGCTAAATCACCTGTTTGTTTGTTCATCCAGCAAAAGTAGAACTATTCTCGATTATAATAAACATCTTTTATCATCATTGTTAAGCAGGTCATCAAATACTAATGCGCGGAACCATGAACCTTTGTTTGATTTGTTTTGTTGATTTTTGAAGTAGTTTTGCATCTCTTTTACAATTTACAATAGCAACGAAGCAATGGAATACAGGCGATTTGGTAAAACCAATAAAAAAATAAGTACCATCACATTGGGTGGCATGCGCTTTAAGCAAGGATGGGATAATCCTCGCCATGAAATACCAAGGCAAACGCAAGATCATTGCAATCACATGATTGACTTAGCCATCAAAAATGGCATCAACCACTTTGAAACAGCCCATGGCTATGTTAAAAGCGAAACTGCTTTTGGACGAAGCTTTAATCAAGAGCTAAAAATCGACCGTTCATCATATTACTTAATGACTAAAGGTAATCCTGCCACAGCTGATGATACACGGCGCCTGGTGGAAGAGCAGTTAACGACTTTACAAACCGATTATTTTGATTTCTATGCATGGCATGGCATCAATACTAATGGCTTGATTAAGGATGCTTGCCAAACAGGTGGTGCGGTTGAAGAGTTACTTAAAATGAAGGAAGAGGGCATTATTAAACATGTTGGATTTAGCACTCATGGTTCGCTCGACACGATTACCAAAGCCATCAACACCGACCTGTTTGAGTTTGTCAACCTCCATTATTATTACTTTTATCAGCGTAATAGAGCAGCCATTGACCTAGCACAAAAGAAAGATCTTGGCATATTCATCATCTCGCCCAACGATAAAGGCGGTCAGCTATACCAAGCACCTGAAAAAATTAAAAAGGCCATTCCTCATGCTACACCTATTCAATGGAATGCACGCTTTTGTTTGAGTCATCCTAATGTACACACTCTATCTTTTGGCATGACGGAACTTGCTCATTTTAATGAGATGAACGGCATATTTCCGAGTACCAATACAAACGACCAGGCAGCTAAACATCAATTAGATCTAATGCTTAAGGATGATTCTCACAGTTGGTATGATGCTTACGATTTGGATCACAGCACAAATCTAGACATCCCCTTACTTCTTCATTGGCGCAAACTATGGAAATGTTACGATTTATTAGACTTTGCAAAGTATCGCTACAAAGAATTAAAAACCCCTAACCATTGGGTACCTGGCGCTTTTGCTACTTCTGAAGAAATTAATAAAATTGATTTTTCCAAAGTGCCTGCAAACCTGCCTTTAAAAGAGCTATTATCAGAGCTACACTTGGCACTGTATCAAAACCCGGATGAACCAAAACTTATTGACCCATTGAAGTTAAGTGTCGTATAGAGCATCTATTCTTTTAGCTTTATTAAATCATGCATAATTGTGGCATTATCTCTTCAAGTAGATTAAATATGTTGTTGAATAATACTCCAATAATCATTCACCCTAAGCCAATTTATAGTGTTTCAATAGTTGATTTTAGCTCTCTGATGAAAAAAAATCGCAATCCTGAGTAAAAAAAAATAATATTTTTCCAACACGCCAAAAGACTACAAATCAGCTGCTTCAGTGATTTTATTTAGTGTTAATTAATGTTGAAATTTATAGGATTTAATTAATATCGATTGTAATTCAGATTATTAATCTACATTTGTATCAACAAATAACAATTTCAATATTATTAAGATGAATAAAGGAAAAGTAAAATTCTTCAATGATGCAAAAGGTTTCGGTTTCATTACTGAGGAAAACGGTAAAGAACATTTTGTACACGTTACTGGATTAATCGACGAAGTTCGTGAAGGTGACGAAGTTGAATTTGATCTTCAAGAAGGAAGAAAAGGTTTAAACGCTGTGAACGTAAAAGTAGTATAATCGATATAACTTTTTTATTACTGTACCAAAAGGAGCTCATCATTATTGATGAGCTTTTTTTTTGCCTATAAAAGTACAATACCCCCCACCGTGCTTCTTCATCATTGTTTCATGAAAGCCCCAAGACAATAGATTTGTCACATTTAGAGTCAAATCATATCATTAATTACCATAAGGCTTCCCCTTCTGCTTGTGCTACTTTCTAGCAAAATCCCCTATGCCTTCTTTCGTACTGTCCTTTTGGAGCTAAAATAATAGGTAATACATGAGCGCTTCGCTATTGGCATAAAAACATTAAACTGTTAATTGTGTTATCTTTATAACACCAAGCAATACCTAATCAGATGCGAATATCTATCTTCGTCTTTCTCTGCGCAATTATATTAAGCAATAGCGCTCATCTATCGGCTCAGCGGTTTTTATCAAAGGAATGGGCAGATAGCATAAAAGTTAAAAAAGAACGTAAAGAGGCCAATGGTAGCCTAATGGTAATGCCCCTTGCTGGCCCGGCTTACACCCCCGAACTGAAACTAAGTTTTGCAGGTGGCGTTATGACCTCTTTTATGACCAATAAAAAAGATAGTTTAATACAACGTAGTTCTGCCCCAATTATGCTTGGATTAAGTACTTCAGGTGCCTACTTTATTGGCACCAAGCTAACATCATTTTGGTTGCAAGACAAAATTCGCATTTATGGCGACTTTAATTTCAAACACATGCCCGATAACTATTGGGGCGTTGGCTATGATGAAGGTCGCTATACCGAAAAATCGGATTCAACAACTGCCTATACGCGCACATGGTGGCAAATAAATCCCAGAATTTTATGGCAGTTTAAACCTAATTATTTTGCCGGCCTGGTAATTGATTACAATTACACCCAAGGTAGTGAAGCAAGTAAAGGGGTTGCTGAAGATCCATATTACCAACAGGATAAAGATCGCCCGTTAAATGGTGGCTTTGGATTAATCTTTCAGTTTGATAGCAGAGATGTACCTGTTAATGCCTGGTCAGGCATGTTCGCAGAGTTTTCTGCCACCAGCTACAACACCGCATTTGGAGGAGATAATAATTATGAGATTATTATTGCCGACTTCAGGAAATACTGGACAATAAAAAAACAAGGCAGAACCATAGCAACTCAGTTAAAAGGCCAGGGAAATTGCTTTTAAAACTAATTATACCACCCCGCCTGTCGGCACCCCTCCTAAAATTCAGGAGGGGACGGTTTTTCATCCTTCTCCTCCTTGCCAAGGAGGAGTACCACGAAGTGGGGAGGTGGTTAATATGCTTAAAAGCGAATTCCCTAGTTAAAAGGCCGTTTTGGATATGGCGATGTTCCGTTTGGGGAGATGTCACAACTAGGAACCCCGTTTGATTTAAGAGGTTATACCTGGGGGCGCTACCGTAATAACTCCATGTATTACGCACTTGCCGAATACCGCCATATGTTTTACAAAAATGATGACACCATAAGTAAGCACGGCTTCACTACTTGGTTGGGTGCTGGTTCTATTGGCTCCGACACCACCGAGTTTGAGCAATACCTGCCCAGTTTAGGAGTGGGCTACCGCCTAGAGGTTCAACCCCGTATGAACTTGCGTGTAGATTTTGGTTTCGGACTTGAAACATTTGGTTTCTATTTTAATTTTAATGAAGCTTTCTAAAAAAACAAGACAAACAATACCACATTACTATCTGTTAATAAGGGTATAGTAGTTTTTACATTAAAAAAGCATACATGACCATAAGAATAATCCTCATCTTTCTACTTCTGATACTATCCTTGCCATATGCCAATGCATTATCTAAAAAGGATAGTACAGATAAAAAGGTCGATTTTGTGCCCGTTCCATACATTAATTATAACAGAACAGGTGGTTTTGAATTTGGGGGTGTACCAATGGCTATGTACCAATTAAATAGTAAAGATAGTATTTCACCGCCGTCAATGACTGGTTTAGTGGGCAAATACTCAACTGAAGGCAACTGGGTTATTATAGCTTTTCAGCGCATGTATTGGAAGCAGAACAACTGGCGCTTGGTTTTTGCGGCGGGAATGGCTTCCAATGGTTTTCAATATTATTCTGAAATAAATGGAGAGATACCTATAGACTATACAACCACCGCAGCATTTGCTTACATGGAGATTCAACGGCGAATCTATAAAAAGCTATACGGTGGATTGGTCATTATCAGTAGCGTTACTGATACAGAGTTTGATAACGATTCTAACAGCAAACGGACGTATTTTAATACAATAGGAACAAAGTTCTCGGTGGATTTGCGAAACAATGTTTATTACCCAAGCGAAGGACTGAATGATAATTTCCAATGGACTTCAACACCCGATTTTTTAGATAATGAATTTGTGGGGCAGCGAATTGAGATTGATCACAATCAATATTTTCCCTTTAATAATAAAAGAGATGTTTTCGCTTGGCGCTTAATGACTGGCTTTAGCATTGGAAGCACTGCATTTGAACGCCAATTTATTGTTGGCCGAAATGATTTAAGAGGATATACACAAGGTGAATACCGGGGCGAGAGTATTGCCACACTGCAAGGAGAGTACCGTTGGAATCCATACAAAAAAATTGGTTTTGTAGGCTTTGCTGGTTTGGCTACAATTTGGGGTGCAGAGATTGACGATAACAATGGAAAAATACTACCATCAATAGGAACAGGCTTTCGTTATAATGTATTTCCTAAGAATCATATGAACATTGGGATGGAGGCAGCTGTTGGTATAGATGACTGGGGCATTTACTTTAGAATAGGCGAAGCCTTTTAACCAAGCTAAATTATTTGATCATGAAAACACTCTCCAAATTAATAGGAATAATAGTGATACTAACGACAATTACAAGCGTTAGTAATGCACAAGGGTTCGACAGCACCCAAATTGGAAAAGAGTACCCTTACCTCTTGCCCATTTTAGGTAACAAGGCATATACCCGAGGGTATAAATTTCAGCTACCACATGGCATCATGGTTAACTCAATTTATAATGAACAGAATATATTGTTAGAAAACTTTAAAATGGCGATTAATGATGGTGATTTTATTGATTTAGCCGATAACATAATATTTGGGCCTTCGTCGGCTGATATTAAAACCTTCAATTTTAGAGCAGACACATGGATATTTCCATTCTTATCAGTAGGCGGATACTATGGTCAATACAAAGGAACCACCTCTGTTAGACTTGAGGGTTTAAAAAATTCTGTTGGCGAACCCATATTGGAAGCTTTGTTTCCCATTGAAACTTTTTCAGATGCCGACGGTGCCTATTGGGGTTTTAACGTACTGGGTATTATACCTGCCGGACCAGTAAACTTAGCCGTTGATTATTCCTGGTCTTGGTCGCAAAATGAATTATTGAACAAACCTGTTCGGGTAGATGTAAGTGGCATCCGCGTTATTAAAAACTTTAAAGTTGGTAAAAAACCAGATATGTTCTTAGGAGTATGGACTGGTGCTCAATTTAATAAATTGGGGGCCTTAACTGATGGTGAAATAGTATTGGGCGATCTGGGCCGCAGCGCAGGTGCTGTTAACCAAACAGCCTTGCAGGAGCAGTGGCAGGAACTCACTACATCAAACGACTGGAACCAGTTTTCTGCGGGTGAGCAAGAAACCATTGAGGCCCTTTACAATAAAGCCAGAGGCATTGAAGACACAGTTATTAAATACCAATTTAACAAGTCTTTGGAGTACAAGTGGAACATGTTACTAGGAGGAAACTTTCAGTTGAACAGGCATTTCCAATTCCGAACCGAATACGGCTTTTTGAAATCGAAAAAAACCCTTATGTTTTCTGCCAACTATAGATTTGGTCTATAACACAAACCTTTTCAAATACTAAATACCAGATACTATGCTAATAGGACTTATTACACTCATCATCATGCTTCTCTCTGGCCCTGAGCAAGTATTTATGATCAAAGGCTTACAAAAGGAAGTCAGGCAACACGTTGATGATAAAGAACGCAAAAAAGAAATTATCCAAATCATCAAAACAAGTCGGAAAACAATAGAAAAAGAAACTAAAAATAGTGAACGGAAAGCAAAAGACTTCTATAAAGATTTAAAAGATTATCCATGCGATTTTACAATGATAAAACAGCATTTGGATAATCACAATGCCAAAGAGAAAGAGCTTCAAAGTATGTTGATTGAAAATAGATTAAAACTACAGGAGCTTTTAACTACTGAGGAATGGCAGTTAATTATAGAACCAAGTATCCACCCTAAACCCAAGATGGTTCGTAAAAAGCTGAAAACTGATATAAAAATGCTTAGTACTGCTCAGAAGCATTTCAAAAATATTGAGAAGATTCTAAAAGAAGGAGATACCAACAAAGAGGACTTGGCAAATATTAACAAGCTCTTTCAAAAGTTCAAGGATAGTAACATTGCCATGTTACATAACATTGCCAACAATAATTTCAATTCTACAAAAATATTAAGAGATCAAACTTGCAGCCGTGCGGACATCAACGCTTTTTATAATGAACAAAGCAAACATCGCCAAGCTGTTAGGCAAAGTTTTATTGAATTGATTGAAGTAACTCAAAAAGCTGTTACCCAAAAACAATGGCAAAAAATACGTTACAATTTAAAAAAGATTATCATCATTTAATGGCAGCAAAAAACCACCTCTTTTTTGTCATAAAAAACAATTAATCAACTGAGAAAACAATTTCAATTAAGAAGAGCATTACAACTCTTCTTTCTTTTTGTCGAAAATTAGGTTAATACCTATACGTCCATTCACATACTGTGCATTTTCGGGGTCAAATAAAGACAGTAAATTATCAGTTACAGCATAAAACTGAAAGGCTCCTGCCCTAACAGAGATACCTGTTCCTAGATTGGAAGGTGCATTTTTCTTCATGGTATACGTAATCGCTGATGATATCACTTTACGATGAGAAAGTCCGACCGAAAAGGATGCTTCAGGTAAAAATAATTCATCGATTACATAATTTTTAGATAGAACACCAAAATTAAGCCATGGCTGGAATTGATAGAAAGCACTCACATTAAAATTCCCCATTAAACCAGTGGAATAGACTTCATTTGCATCCTCCACCTTAAAAGCTTCCTTAAAATCCGCCTCTAATTGTGCCCAGTAATCATCCTCACCACCTTCCTCACCAGTTATTTCATCAGACACATCTACACCTTCGAATAAAAATGTCCCCGACGTTGACAACTGGGTGGTTTCAGTGGTCCACGAGATAGATCCTACATCTATTACCGAAGCTCCCAGCAATAGCTTTTCTGTTGCCTGATACGTCACCCCAAAATCAAAAGCAAATCCTTTATTTTTGGTTGATAAAAAATCATCTGCTCCAAAAGAATCACTTAACTCAACACTGCTCACATATCCCTCATCATCGTATCCAATATCAAGTGGTAAGTTGGTACGCACAGCCATACTAGACTGCAAGGATACCAAACTATTTTCTTCCGTAATAAACTTGGCATCTACATACTCCGATTCTACATGAGCAACACCTAAAATAATTTTGGCACGGGCGCCAATCGTAAATTTTGAATTCAAAATGCGCGACCACCCGAAAGCGATTTCATTATAATCGACCCCATGCACGTACATATCCGATAAGTCGTGGTTAATGGGCGCATTACCCTCGTAATTCCAATTACCATTTCTCAAATCAAATAAGGCTTTCGGGTAATTAGCTCTAGCTTTTAAACGATGATTTATTTCAAAACTCAGAAATGTGTGCTCTCTTACCGAAAATCCAAGACCCAGTACCTGCAGGGTAGCTTCTGTGGCAAAAGTATTAAGATCTTGAAGTTGACCTGCTGCGTAATCCAAATCAATTACAGTTGAATCGCTAGTCGCATCCGGACGAATGATATCATTCCAAGAGAATCCAGAATTCTCTCCATTTATTTGCACGCCGCCCAGAGCAGGCATGGCAATGTACCAGCCATCAACAGGTCGAAAAGCTGGGTTCATGATATTATTCTGAGGTATTCCCTTAAGAAATATTTGTGTGTTATCCTGCGCAGAAACACTACCAACTATTAACAGAATTAAAATGTAAGCTATATAAATTCGATACATATTCTTTTCGTTTTAAGGTCAGTATTAGTCTAAATCAACAACACCCTTCATATCAATAGCGATATTAAGCGATTGATCGGTTGTTATCACCACATGCTGATTGGGCACATCGTAACTGCTACTTTTTATGTGCATGCGCATGAATAATTTCTCCGCAATTGATAAATAGTTAATTTGCTCTTGAGTAAGTATTATTTCCTGACTTTGCTTTTTTGCTTCGGTGGCAATACCGTCAGTATTAATTTCAGCCCCTTCTAAAAAAATGGCTTCGATCGTATCCAAGATTCGATCCTCATCCTCATCATAAATATCGACGAAAACATCAGTATCAAAGGGAAAGCTAGTTTCTCCAGAAATCACCATTGTAGCCGCTTGCAAGTCTTGCAGCACCTCATTCTCATCTACATCAAGCGTATCTATAGATATGTAACTATCAATCCTGAATTCAGCAGGTATTTCTACTAAATAACCCATTATAACACTGCTCTCATCGGTGAGTTCAACCTCATTATTTAAAGCAAAACCCGGATTAAGTGTTAACACGGCATCGTAATCAATGGTAGGAGGCAAATAGCTTAGAAAATCAGTTAGGTTCGAGTTAGTATTATCAATAACTAAAGTATCGCGCACATAAGCAACATCCTCGGGAGCAGGTGGCACTAAAATATCTGGAAAAACAAGCTCCATACTATCTAAAGGTGCTATCTCACCTTTGAAATAAGGGTCGATAATACCTTCAAACGGCGTATAATTAGTTACTATTAAATTAATGTTTGGTTCTGCAAACTCAATGCCATCAGGCACTTCATCCAATCCCTCATATTGCATTTCTATACTACCCGACTCAAAACGGGTAGTCGTTTCCTCCATGGTACCTTTAATGTAATCATAATCCAAGTTGCTAATAGAAAAAGTCAAGGCTCCTATTTCTAAGGTATAATCACGGGAAGCATCCATTAGGCGCACCGTAAAAATGGCTGGAACCTTCTGATCTACCAATTCAAAAAAGTCATCCTCATATCGTTCATTAAAAGGGTTATCATTGCTAATTTGAGTTTCAATAATCTTGCCTCCTTCGGATGCATTAACTGTAGGCAATTCTATTTTCAAATATAATGGAGCCACCATGTCCTCACCACTAATGGATAAATCGTAGCTCACCTCCATAGCACTTATGGTACCATTATTACTTGTGATCGGAATATATGCTTCGAAAGTAAATTCTGCTCCTCCATTAAGCATTGAGTAATCAATTGGGCTAGTTGACTCTCCTGCAGCAATATCAAATAAATCGTCCAATGTCAGTACCGATACAGAGTCAGCCTGTTGGTAAAGCATGATGCGCTCGAATCCATTAACATCAGTATAGTAGCTCACGTAG
Organism: Carboxylicivirga sp. M1479; assembly: GCF_007097485.1. Lineage (GTDB taxonomy): Bacteria > Bacteroidota > Bacteroidia > Bacteroidales > Marinilabiliaceae > Carboxylicivirga. The sequence goes on from NZ_VKDE01000038.1 coordinate 59,437, forward strand.
TCGGTTTCATCGCTGAAAAGTTCGCCCATTGTTACCTCCGTAAACATTAGGGGCATAGTAAAACCTGGGTTTATAGGGATTTCATCTTTTAGCGTATCGGTATTAAATAAATCACCCGAACAAGCACTAAAAAGCGGTAATAGTACAATGAGAATTTTCCATTTCATAGGACCAAATTTGAATGTTCTTATAAAACAGTTAGATGCTAAAATAGTTTAATGGAAGGTGGGCAATTCTGGTATTAATTTAGGAACAAGTGAAGCACTATAGTTTGGGAGAATTTAAACCTATAAACTAACGAATAGAGCATAAGTAATAAACAACATTCTTTGCTGAGTAGCTTATTCGTTTTCTATGTGGCACCATGGATACAAGTAGGTAACAGAAAGGTGCCAAGAAGGCATCAACCTCGCTAACAGCGAGGTTGTACCGAAGAAGGTACGGTGAAGCTACGAAGCAATACCAAAGCAGATACAATGGATTGACATACATTATCCGATAAACTAAAAAACCTAAACGTCCATAAAGCGATAAACATATATTCCTACAAACGTCAAACTCGCAAATCAGTTTCATCGCTAGGTATGTGTCGGGCTTTCAGCCCTAGTATTGATGTTGCATGGAGGCACACAGGTCGTTTCGCATAGCTCAACAACCTGTGCTAGTACGTTCATGCCTTTCAGGCAATTTTGGATAATTAACACCTTGCAATCCATAATATTGTATTATACATATTTAGCTCCAACGGAGCGATGTGTATTAAGATAGGTCAAAGGCCTATCGTAAATACATAGCAATAATATTTAGCTCTGTAGAAGCGGCACATCTAATCATTAAGGATTCTGTCACGTATTCATGTGTCGGGCCTTCAGCCCTAGTATTCACTTTGCATTGATTAGCACAGGCCGTTTCATTTCATTCAACGACCTGCGCTAATATGGGATTGCCTTTCAGGCAAAAGATTAGGAAACAACGGATGATAATTTATTTATAATTTCCTAACTTTCATCTTAAACAACTAAACCATAATTATGTCCCAATCTTTGTCTAAGGTTTATATTCACCTTGTATTCTCAACCAAACATATTAAACCATTGATACACGAAGATGTTCGTTCAGGCTTACAAGCTTACATTGTGGGTACTTTGTCCGAACTAAAATCTTATGTTGAAGCGGCATATGCTAATCCAGATCACATACATATCCTATGTACTCTGCCTCGTATTCTTAGTGTGGCTTCATTGGTATCAAAACTAAAGTCTTCTTCATCAACATGGATGAAAACGAAAGGTAGCCCAAACTTCTATTGGCAAGATGGCTATGGTGTTTTCTCCGTTAGCGCATCCAAATTAACTATTGTGAAAAGGTATATAGAGAATCAGAAAGTTCACCATCAAAAAACATATTTTAAAGATGAGCTAAGAGAATTTTTGAATCAGTACAATGTTGAATTTGACGAGGCCTATATTTGGGATTAATAACACAATATATTTATCATCATGTGTCGGGCTTTCAGCCCTGTGATTGATGTTGCATTGGTGCACACAGGCCGTTTCACATGGCTCAACAACCTGTGCTTATATGTGATTGCCCTTCAGGCAAAGAATTAAAAAACATCACATTTATAATCAAATAGACTTTATTTATTAAAGAAAGCTCCAACGGAGCGATACGTAACAAGGTAGGTCGAAGGCCTATCTTATGGGAGGGCAGTATCTACTAGCTCTGTAGGAGCGGCACATCTCAGTATAAAACAATACGTCACGTTTACTCATGTATCGGGCTTTCAGCCCTGGGATTGATGTTATATGCTAACACAGGCCGTTTCGCATGGCTCAACAACCTGTGCCTGTATATGATTTCCTTTCAGGCAAAAAGAGGAATACAACTATTTCAAATAAACAGCGCCGAAGGTGCGCAACATATCAGGATAGGTCGAAGGCCTATCTTTTAGACGAATTACCAATTAGCCCTGAAGGGGCGACACATTTCATCATAAAAAAATACGGCACATATATGTATGTGTCGGGCTTTCAGCCCTGGGATTGGTGTTGCATTGGTGCACACAGGCCGTTTCACATGGCTCAACAACCTGTGCTTGTATATGATTGCCTTTCAGGCAAAAAGAGGAATACAACTATTTCAAATAAACAGCGCCGAAGGTGCGCAACATATCAGGATAGGTCGAAGGCCTATCTTTTAGACGAATTACCAATTAGCCCTGAAGGGGCGACACATTTCATCATAAAAAAATACGGCACATATATGTATGTGTCGGGCTTTCAGCCCTGTGATTGGTGTTGCATTGACTCGCACAGGCCGTTTCGCATGGCTCAACAACCTGTGCTTGTATGTGATTGCCTTTCAGGCAAAGGAACGACAAACATCACCTTTATAACCCACTAGGCTTTATTTCTTACAAACAGCGCCGAAGGTGCGCAACATATCACGATAGGTCGGAGGCCTATCTTTTAGACGAATTACCAATTAGCCCTGAAGGGGCGACACGTACGATAGCCCAATTATATACGATATACAAAGCTGAACATGTAAAATTGATTAAGCGTTGGACTGTACGACTCTGAGATGGAGAACTCATCCACAGTTCTTCGTAACTCATCCTGGTTATTGGTCATGTCGTAGGCGGTAAAGATGATTTCGCCTTTGTTATTTTTAAATACCTTGGAGCTCAAGGCCAGATTTAGGTAAAATCGATTATTACTGACCAGACTACCTGATGCACCCGTGTAACTATGGCTGGTATTGGTTTTGAAGATAAACTTTTTGTAAAAATTATAATAGAGGTTAAGTCCACTGTTTTGAGTAAAATAGTTGGATTGTGAACTGGCTCCTCCGCGGTTATCCACCATGGAATAGTTGCTGGCAGTGCGAACGGTAAAATCAATCTTTTCGTTGATATTGGAACCTAAGGTAAAGCTCTGGCTCAGGTTCAGGCGCTTGGAATAATCCACCACCCCATTAATAAGGTTAGGCATGCGGCTATAGTTAACACCTGAGCGCATATTGAGTTTGGACTTAAGCTTATTCACGGGCAGGCCTGCTGTAAAATCAAGCCCCAGGCGGTAATTACCATCCAGGTTAACAGGCTGGCTAAACTGCCCACCAGCAGGTAAGAAATACTCACCCAGCACAAGGGTATCATTTTGAGCTACTACCCTGTTCTGGGCCACCATATCATTGGTGAGACTGGCAGTGAAATTCACTGAGGTAAACACCCCTTTTTGAGGGTTCGAACGGCGCATGGACACACGGGCCCGGTGCCTGCTCGATGATTTCAAGTTGGGATTACCCGTGGATATATTGAGTGGATTACTGACATCCACCACATCCTGCAGACTTCGTAAAGATGGGTTGCTGCTTGACATACCATAACTGGCCTGCCAATTGATTTTCTTACTCTGCTTAAACGAGTATTTCACCTGCGGTTCAATAAAGCGGAAGGTCTCCTTAAGTTGCTCCACTTCGGGAAACACCTCTTCGCTTTGAATCATATTTTGCGAAAGGGCTAATCCCATGTATAATTTTGTTTTTTCACCGCCTGTTTTAAAAGCTACACGAGCACGTTGTGAAGTACTTGTATTATTAAAATCACTGGAGGTTAAGCTATCCAGGCGACTATAGCTCTGGCTGTCTTCATCGTAATCGAAGCTCTGTTTCTGTGACTGTCCCTGGCGCTGACTGATGCTATAGCCCATGTTCAATTGACTGTACTCCCCTATGGCATGGTTATAGGTCAAACCGGCTTTGAAGGTACTACCATCATTGTTACTCTCCGACTGTCGGTTAATGGCCTGCACCGTCTCTCCTGCATTATTGATGGTCTCCGACCATTGTTGTCCATGTCCAGTACTTTGTGATACATTAACCCCAGCGTTGGCCGAGAGGGCACTGCCCTTATCATTTAGTCGGCGGATGACATTGACCTGTCCGCCAAAAGTATTGGATTCACCCAGATTACTATTGACACCCGTGTTTTTATTTAGCAACACATCGTCCTTATAAGTTTCTGACAAGTTGAGACTTTGGTTCTCATTGGTGTTCTGACCCAGATTAGCCGACACCGTCAACTGAAAAGCTTCACTGGCATGGTTGGTCCATTGCAAACCCGCATTATGTCCCTGAACACTTGAATTACTGCGTCGCTCGTTGCTGTTGTATTGGTCTGCCAAGGCTCCTGCTACGTACTCACGTGAATTACTACTGTAGTTTTCACTTTGATTATCGTTAAAATTATAACGCACGTTAAAATCCTGCTCTCCGGTATAACCATAATTAGCACCCAACTGTGTTTGTTCTCTCTCGTTTCCAGATATGGTTCCTCCTCCACCTCCACGATTTATCTTCACCGGTGCATTGACATTGTTATGGCGTCCATTGAGGTTAAAACGGTGGGTTTCGCTGTAACGGTTAAGCTTTCCCTCACCCACGTAACGGTCGTCTTTACCGTAGCCGGCAGCCACCTCACCCACCAACATGGAGTTCTTTTGATTTTTGGTGATGATGTTGATGGTTTGCCCACCATTCATGTCTTCAAAGCCCGAGTATTTGGCTTCGTCACTCTTGTACTGAAACACATCAATTTTTTTAATCATGTCGGGCGGTATGTTCTCCAGGGCCTCTTTCACATTATTGCCAAAAAAGCGTTTGCCATCCACCAATATCTCTTTAATGGTATCGCCCATGGCCATCATCTTGTCGCCATCGGCATAAAAACCGGGCATTTTCAGTAGTAAATCGCTGGTAGTGGCATCGAGGCTTACTTTATAGGCTTCGGGGTTGTATACGAGCGTATCGCCACGCTGAAAGGTCGGTGCTAGGTTACTTACCACCTGTATCTCATCAATCATCTCATGGTCTTCAATTAGGATAATGGTTGTCACCTGAAAGACAGAATCAGTGACGGTAATATTCTTTTTGAATGTTCTGAATCCCATAAATGATACCTGAAGCATGTGCTTGCCTTGTGGGACATTGAAGTTAAAAACACCATCGATTGATGTAATGGTACCTTGGGGTGGTAGCGAATCGTTTAATGCATCTAACAATACGGTTGCACCTGGCAAGGGTAAACGTTCTTTGGCATCGATGACCAAACCACTTACAACACTTGTTTGTGAGTAACTAGAGGTACTTGCTGCAATTGCGAAGAGTATGAAGAGTAATCGGTACATATACTTTTTTAAGATTTTTCAACCAGGTACTTTATATTTATTTAAATAGTAGCAAAAGGCTTGTAGTACAAAAGAACCATTTACCAAGCCATATGTGGGTTAATGCTTGCACAATCAAGGTTAATTAAGGTTAACAGAAATATATTCCTGCAGTATTTTTACTTTTCTTTACACTGTCGTTCAGTCTATTAAGACTAAGAAAACTATAGCATGCAAAAAAAGTATTTGAATAATAAAAGGTTGCGTTATATTTTTTTAATGGTCACCAGCCAGGTGGTGCTGACCCTTTTTGTTGGCTACTGGCTTAGCACACAGTACGACAATGAGAAACAAGTTTTTCAAAAAGACTTGATACAGATTTGGCGCTCCACCGTGAACGATTACAATAACAAACAGATGTTTATTAACCAAATAGGTCCCATACTATTAAACCCCGACACCTTACACCCCGAAAAAATAGACCTGAGTCACTTAGGCTTTCATCCTGACAAAAAACGAGCACTGGTAAGAGACATGGTGCAGCTTATAGATAAGTACCCCGAAGAGGTAAAGCATTACACCAATTACATAACACAAGAATACCCTTATCCTAAAACCGATGAAAACATTGACTTAATCATAAATAACACATTGAAGCTTCATCACCGCTATGGCATACGAACCAACTATTACTCATACCTAGATAGTAATAGTGACGAAATAAAAAAAGCTGATCTAAAACTGTTCCAGTCGATGTTTACGACGCGTGTTAAAATTAAAGACAGCAACATTAACATCGAACATCTGCCTAAAAACAAGGTATTAATGCCCAAGGAATCGACCATCTACCTTGATCGATACAACAAGGAGTTAAAACATCGGGAGATAGCGATTTTATTTACTAACTACTATATCTATCTACTAAGTGTTATTGCTCCTCAACTACTTTTTGCACTCATTCTCTTATGTCTCACTGGTTTTGCCTTATTTTTTACTTATCGTGGATACGTTAAACAAATGAAATTAAACACGCTTCGTTCTGATTTTATTAATAACATAACGCATGAGTTAAAAATTCCAGTTGCTACTGCTAAAGTTGCACTTGAGGCTCTAAAAAAGTTCGGTTTACAAGGCGATGCCGCCACTACTGAAGAATATCTAAACATGGTATCACGTGAAATGGAACGACTGGATCAGTTAACCGAACGAGTGCTCACCCATTCGGTATTCGAAAGCGGAAGCCAAGAAATTAAACTTGAAGAAACAGATATGAATACCTTTATTACAGAGGTGAACCAGTCACTTCAAATATTATACGCGGGTCAGAATGCCACTATAACATGTACCACACCCCCAGCACCAATAAAAAACTATGTGGATAAGGTTTACCTTGAAGGCATTATTAAAAACCTGGTGGATAATAGTTTGAAATACGGAGGCAAAGGTGTTAGCATTAACATTCAATTATTAGAAGATAAAGATGGCACCTTTATTACAGTGAGTGACAACGGGCCAGGCATTAAAAAAGAGTATACTGAAAAAATATTTGAGAAGTTTTTCAGGGTGCCTACAGGCAATAAACACAACATTAAAGGCCACGGTTTAGGATTAAGCTTTGCAGCCTTACTTATGAAACAACACAAAGGCTCCATCACAGTCAATAACCTAAAAGAAGGCGGGTGTCGGTTCATTCTGAAATTTCCAAAAGAGGTAAACTAATGTGAGTTCGATGTAAGAAATATTTATCTAAAGAACAAAAACTAGTCATTATCACATTTTAAAGCCAGATATCTTCATTCATTCCCCAACATCACCATAAGGGCTGTAGGTCCAGCACATTACAAATAACACAAACGTATGTATCATGTGTCAACCTTTCAGGATTTTGGCGCAAAATATATGTTATGATGAGGATGTCCAAAAATAAAATTTCACGCAAAGAACACTAAGAACCTCGCAAAGGTCGCAAAGTATAAATTGTTATTTTTTAAGACTTTGCGTTTTTTGCGATTTTCTTGCTTTGAGTACTTGGTGAGAAATATCAATGTTTTTGGACACCCTCATCCTGATACGTCACGACCTTTCAGGCCTGATTTATTGGAATCATAAGTAACTCATCCTACTCTTACATCGAACACGGGTTAAACTAAAACCCTTATCTTTGTATCAGAAAGCAATTAACACCATACACTCACTAGTCCTCGGTGACAATCTAAATTAACCATGAAAACAAAAGTACTATACGTAGAGGATGAACCCAGTTTGGGTAAGATTGTCAATGACACCTTGCGCCTGCAAGGGTTTGATGTTGTATGGGAAACTGACGGATCACAAGTGATGGGACATTTTAGTAATTTTACACCACACATTTGTGTGCTTGATATTATGCTGCCCAATACCGATGGTTATGAACTGTGTGAGCGTATAAAAGAGCAATATCCCCTTATGCCCATCATCTTTTTAAGCGCCAAAGTGGCGACAGAAGATCTTGTTAAAGGCTTTGAAGCTGGGGGAACCGATTACATGCGTAAACCTTTTAGCATTGAAGAACTCATTATTCGCATTAAGAATCAATTACTGCTAAAACAGCTAACAGCGCCCGACAGCGCTTCGCAACAGAAAAAAATAGCGATTGGCTTATACACCTATTTCCCTCAACGCTTTGAATTGCAAACACCAACAGCAAACATTAAACTATCAAATCGAGAGGGGGAGTTATTAAAAATGATGGCTGGAAAAGGCAGCCAGATCATTGAACGTAAAGAGTTATTATTAAAAATATGGGGCGATGACTCGTTCTTTAACTCACGTAACCTGGATGTGTACATTAAAAAACTCCGTAATTACTTTAGCGAAGATGATAATATTGAGATTCAGACTTTGAGAGGGAAAGGCTATCTGTTTTTAGTACGCTAGCAGAACGAGGTAAGCTCTTCAATAGTGATGCGTATCTTTTTTGATAAAACTTTAAAGTTTTGTGCTACTCTTCCATTTTATCAATCCTCTTATCTTTCTGGTTATGTGTCGGGCTTACAGCCCTGATTTATATACTGCTTATATCACAGGCCGTATTCATTTTATTCATCGGCCTGTGCTGTTATGTCAATGCCCTTCAGGCAATAGGTTTCAAGCGGCTTATAATTCTACCCCTGGGAAAACGTAGTTTCGCTAATACCATTAAAAACAAACACATATTGGCAAGTGCTGCAAGCGTTGGGGGTAATACACTAATTCCAGCAATATGTGTCGGGCCTACAGCCCTAATAATTGTGTGCTATTTTATATCACAGGCTGTATTTCACTGCGTTCAAGTGGCCTGTGCTACTACCTTAATGCCTTTCAGGCAATACGTGCAAGCCCTTTCAGGTAATATTTTACCACTGAGCTCACAGAGAACACAGCGGTAATTAATCATTATAACTAAACAACATGAACACTGGTGTATTAATACCAATTACCTATGCCACTACGTGTACCTACTGCATGCTGCTACGCCTATTTTTGGTTTAATACCGATTAGTTAATGACCTTAGCGTTAAACTTGCTTTGCGTTTAACACTGTCATTAATCGATCGGCATTATACCAAGTGCTAATTTCATAATCAAAATGGTATAACTTCGGTATCGCTATAATTTATGTGTCGGGCCTACAGCCCTAATAATTGTGTGCTATTTTATATCACAGCCCGTATTTCACTGCGTTCAAGTGGCCTGTGCTGTTATGTCAATGCCTTTCAGGCAATTCGTTTCAAGCGGCTTATCATTCTACCCCTGGGAAAAAGTAGTTACGCTAATACCATTAAAAACAAACACATGTTGGCAAGTGCTGCAAGCGATGGGGGTAATACGCTAATTCCAGCAATACGTGTCGGGCCTACAGCCCTAATAATTGTGTGCTATTTTATATCACAGGCCGTATTTCACTGCGTTCAAGTGGCCTGTGCTACTACCTTAATGCCTTTCAGGCAATACGTGCAAGCCCTTTCAGGTAATATTTTACCACTGAGGTCACAGAGAACACAGCGGTAATTAATCATTATAACTAAACAACATGAACACTGGTGTATTAATACCAATTACCTATGCCACTACGTGTACCTACTGCATGCTGCTACGCCTATTTTTGGTTTAACTTCGGTATCGCTATAATTTATGTGTCGGGCCTACAGCCCTAATGATTGTGTACTATTTTAAATCACAGGCCTTATTTCACTGCGTTCAAGTGGCCTGTGCTACTACCTTAATGCCTTTCAGGCAATATTTTTCAAGCCATTTCAGGTAATAATTTACCGCTGAGGACACAGAGAACACAGAGGTAATTAATTATTAACTCTGAGAAAAACTTCACTCAAGCATCTTACGCTATACCACGCATACTATTTGCGCTTATGCACGCATACTATTTGTCCTATACCACGCAAGCTTTTTGCGGGCTACTACGCCTATTGCTTGGGCAACACTACCCATACTGTTTGGGCTTACTTATCACTATTGCTCTAAATAAGTTTTAGATATTCATTTTGTTCGCTAGGCTTTACGGATAAACCACACGAAAGAACTCGTACGGCAGCATTAGATTCCCCCTCTCCCTGCGGGTTTCTCCCCAAGGGGAGAATTCAATCGTCGGAGAAATATTCCAAGTCAAATGAAAAGCGGCACCTCCTTTGAAGTACCGCTTGCTCACAACCTAACCAAACTTTAGTTTGAATAACGAACTATTTGCGTTTCCGGCAACAAACTAAAGCACTAACTCAAACCAAAACTTATCTTTTAATTACTTTACTTATCTGTACCATTTCAGCACCACTTAGGAACTGAACAACATACATACCTGCTGGTAAGTCAGAAGTAGAAACTGTAGCTTCTGTACCTCTTACTTCAACAGAACGCACTACAGCACCAGCTACGTTATAAATAACAGCACGGTCAATATCTTGTGTATTGCGGAATGTTAATGAAGTAGAGAATGGGTTTGGTGAAACAGTTACCAATGATTTAATAACATCGCTTACGGCAGTAGCTTCTGTGCGTATGTATGCTCTTACAGAACCAGAACCTGTTGCTATTTCATCATCAGATCTTTCACCAACTAACAAATAGTCCCCTTCTAAAGCAATACTATAACCGAAATTATTATAGGCCCCTGGTGTTGGTGTTACTAATTTTGAAGTTTCATTATTCGTTGCTGCCCATCCAAGAACAGGTTCTTCAAATATATATACTGTTCCAGACTGCAAATTACCATCAACAGCTTCAGCATAATCCCCAACAGCAATAATACCTGATGAAATTGCCAAAGCATACCTACCAAAGGCACCCGGTGTATTAGATGCAGAAGGTTTAAAAACAACATTTGAGATTACATCCCCAGTCCAGTCATCTCCTTGCTTTTCGAATAAATACACTGCATTTTTTGCATCCGCTATCAAGATTTTGTCGCCTTCCATCGCAAGACCATAACCTAAATAAGCACTAGCAACTGCTGAACCAGATTTTAACACAGCACTTTCTGTAGAAGCGGCAGTTGACCACGATGCATTAGAAGCTTTTGTAAATACAAAACCAGCCCCTGGATTACTTAAGCCACCGAAATCATAATTATGCGCTGCAGCAACGATCACATCATCTTCCATTCCTAAGGTAAAGGTACCTAAACCAGCGCTAGCAGTTGCGTCTGAGCTATAAAAAGTATTTACTAAACTTGCACCTTCACTCCAGATAGCTTGTGTTTTTTCATATACCACAATAGCTCCTTGACTTGTTAAGGTTTCACCTACATTGTAACCTGGAACTGAAGCTGCAATCGCATTGTTTGATACAGCTACTTTTGCGCCAAGCTGGTCATTTTTTACAGGGCTAGCCAAAGTTATCATAAGGCTTTCGGTAGCATCTGCCCATTCTCCTGATGGTTTTTCATAAACAAAAACAGCTCCTGCGCCAGTAATTGTACCATTCGTAAACGATGGAGCCCCAACAACAATTACGTCACCTTTAATGTCAACAGAATTGCCAAAACCGAAGTTACCAGCTACACTTGCGCTAGGAGTTAAGTCTGCTACTTTTGCCCACTCATCACCTGTTCTCTTTAAAACATAAACAGTCTCAGGTGCTCCAGGTGCACCTACGACAGCGTATACACCATCCATAGCAACAGCATAGCCAAAAAACTCACCTGTATTGCTAACTGTTTCTAAAGATATTGCATCCGCGGTTGGTGTTGAAGTCGTTACCCAACTTCCAACAGGCTTTGTGTATGAGAATACTTTTCCTATTATCTGTCCCCCTGGTTGATCAAGATTTAGAAGAGAAAATTCAGCGGCTCCTACTAAAATCGTAGTTCCATCATAGGCAACAGAAGCACCGTGTTTGGCAGCTGCATCTAAACCATCTACAGTAAGGGTAGCAACAGGTGCCTCGTGAGACGTCGTCCAAACGCCATCTGCAGGTCCCTCAAAAACATATGTTTTATTTAAAGAAGGTAATCCGACAACAACCTCGTTGCCTGATACATTGCATACCGCCCCAAATAATTCTTGAGCTAAAGGGGTTGGTGACAGCAAGGTAGCAGTCTGTAAGGTATATTTATCAGCAGCATTTACACTTGTTGGATCGCGGTATATTGCGTCAGTTCCATATACCAATACAGCACCAGCATTATCTACTGTGGGATCTTTTGTCGGGTCAATACCACCATCTTTTTTATAATGATCAGCAGTTGCATAAATAACACCATTTTCTATACTAACAGTTATGCCAAGATAATCATAGGTATCTGGAGTGTCACTACTTAAAATATGATTTGCGGCTGACATGGTGGTCCAACTTGCCCCTGAGCGTTTATAAACAAATACGGCACCACATCTGGTTACACCTTCTAAAGTTGTTCTCCATGAACCAACTGCAATGACATCGTCCTCTATGGCCACAGCACAGCCAAACTCACCTGCTACAGATGTAGCGTCTGTTAAACTTACTGGTGTTATATCTGATGTCCAATCAGAACCTGGTGTTTTTTCGTATACAAACGCACTACCATTACCATATTGCCATGCATGCTTTTCACCAACAACTAACACATCATCGGTTAATGCAAGAGAATATCCAAAGTATCCATTTGCAAAATTGTTTTGGTAAACAACTGTTGCATCAGTCATATTTTCCCATTCAGTACCAGTCATTTTATAAATAAAAACAGCACCTGCTTTAGCTTGCCCCCCCTGACCTACAGCTTGAGGATCACCAACTGCAATAATGTTGCCTTTAATTGCTAGTGCAGAACCAAACTCAGCAGAAGTACTCTCACTTGTTGAAAGCTCAGCAATGGTCGACCAAGCACCATTCTCAAATTTTAGTACATAAACCTGTTGTTTATCTGTGCTTATAACGGCGTAATTACCTTCTATGGCGACCGTTTCACCAAATTTGGTATTATCAGCAGGAACGCCTAAAGCCCATTCATTTGGAACTAATTTATTTCCTTGCGCCCAATTATACGTCTGAGCATTTACACCAGCAAAAGTTGCCAGTGCCATTAATAAAACTAGTAAATTTCTTTTCATCTTTTCATTCTTTAAGTTATATAATGACCCGGCTGAGTGATTACCAGCCGGGTTTATTTATTTAGTTCACAAATGGTTCAATCGAATTAATTAAGTAGGTATAGTGCTCTTTTGTTTTAGCATCGATACTAGGGGTTTTAACAGCCTTAGTCAATAGTTTGTAGGCTTTATTTAGTTCTTTCAAATACACTGTTCTGCCCTCAATTTTATCAAATGTATCACTAACACTACCAATAGACATGGCATATCGATCTTCATCGCTAAACATAGTTGTTGAACAAGAAGAACAAGAGCAAGTGGATGTATTGGTATCACCAAACCAAGCACGCTCATTATCTAAAGAGGTAAATGATTTGGCAGACTTTTCTTTACTTCCAGCAGTAGAGAATTTGCCATACGATAAAACGCTACGCAGGTAGAAATTCTGCATGGTTCTGTCGGTTTGTGTTAACGACTTCTTATTTTTTAATGTTGACTCCCATACATAGCCAAAGATGTCGTTCATGTATTCATCTACTGTGTATGGGTTTTCCTGGTAACGGTTGGCTTTCCACACACGGTTACACATGTAGATGGTTTTATCAATAATTTGACGTTGTTGCCATTGAATAGCATCTTCTCCTCCTGGTTTTTTCAGATTGATGATTTCTTTTGGCATCAACCAGCTATCCATCTCACGTACCTGCTTATACAGAAATGCTAATGCTTCTTTTTGCTCTTCTTTGCTTACGCTAATGGTTTCTGTTTTATTATCACCATAAACCGGGTCGTACAGATTAATTCCACCTATCAATGTTGTTACATGCGAGATGAATGTATTGTATTGTGCACAAAGCGAACGATAACGCGCGTGTACTGCATTGTAATTCTCATTTTCAACAGCTGTCCACTCAATAAGGTTCTCCATGATCACTTTCAGGTTCTCCACACCATAGGCCGATGATTTTACTATATCATTACCCAGGTCGCCATCCTGCGAAGCCGGATCGGTTATCAGGCCAACTTGTTTCATCTCCTGTGGTCCATGGATGTAGAAAGGATCATCATTTTTACTGGTTATCCACTTATTAATGATGTGGTACTGTTCTTTCCAGGTTGTTTCTTCAAATATTGGCTGATAAGCCCATTTGATAGATTCCACATCGTATTTACCCATTACCGGAGGCACCAAAGCCATTCCTTTATCCCCTGGTTGGGCCACATAGTTATAACGCGTATAGTCCATGATGGAAGCCGTAATACCATTTTCGGCGGTATAAGAGGCAGAACGTAAAGAATCGGTAGGGATAGCATAAGACCCACGGAAGTTATGCATTAAACCTAATGTGTGACCTATTTCGTGGGCTGAAATATTACGAATCAACTCACCCATCACTTCCGTGCTGTATTCTTTTTTTCTGGCTTCAGGGTCTACCGCTGCCGTCATTGAAAAACGCATGTCTTTAGCGAGTTTTAAGATGGTATGGCTAAAATAAACCTGAGCACCCAGCATTTCACCTGTCCGTGGGTCGGCCCAGCTTGAGCCCATGGCATTCCCTACTATAGAAGGAATGTAGCTAAAGCAGTTGGTCTTCACATTTGAAGGACTAAAACTGTCATCGTTCTTCGGATAATCTTTCACAACCATTACATCTTTAAAACCCATGGCTTCAAAGGCAATGTTCCAATCCAGAATCCCTTGTTTGATGTATTTCTTCCAGCTTTCAGGAAAGGCATTATCAACATACCAAACAATTTGTTGTTCAGGCGTTACCAATTCGCCCTTTTTATATTTTGCCTGGTCCTTTTCACTAACGGTTAAGCGCCATTTATTCACATAGGCGTATTTTAATGGTCCTTCCTGATCCGTATCGCTGTATAAACCCTGGGTTGAATAAAAGTAGTTCATACGTCGGTCGTAGATACGACGTTCCATTGGCTCCTCAGGCAATAAGGTGATATTACGCTGCATAATAACTGCAACAGGTGCCTTCTGTGCATCCGTAAATCCAAAACGACACTGGACGGCGATATTGGTATCAAAGGATTTGTAATCGATAATCTTTGACAGTTTGGCATTTGGCGACAGCGCACCACTTGGTTTTTGATTCCACAAGGCTTTTTTAGGCATGCCCATTGGAGCCGCTGTGTTCAGCATAAATTTAGATACGTCTATCAGGTATGTTTTTTCCTTCTCATTTGTCGCTACAATTGGAAATACCTCCAGTGTTGCATCAGAGAAGTTGTTATTAAAGCCTTTTGCTATGGCATTTGATTCGTCGGTGGTGAAATCCACCTGCATCTCATTCATGAAAATATTATCGTCTTCCTTCACCAAACGCATGCGACGCAGTAAGGTCATCTGACCTATTCTAGCCACCTTATCGTTACTGACTTTATTAATATGTGATGTGAATAACAAATCCTTACCCAAGATATCTTCTGTCACTTCAAAGTAGAATTTCTTGTCAACTTTGTGCATTTGAATCAGCCCTTCTGCTGAACTTTCGGCATCCTTTAAGGTTTTTTCGTATGAACTAACCTTATCGTCTTTCGACTTTTTATCTTTTTTGTCAAGATTGTTATTAGCACTTGCTGCTAACAAACCAACTGAAAGAAATAGCATTATTAAAATCTTACTCGCCATCTGTTTATTATTTTATTTTTTGTGTTTTTAGTATTCTTCTATATAGTCAAACAGCTTTAACTGTTTTAAGGGGTACAGCTATTTTATATTTTTTTAGTTTTTATTTTTAGAAATTATAAGTCAATGGACGTGTGAAGTCAATAATTGCAATAGATACATCCTGTTATATGCGTGATAGATAGCTGTCTGGAAATATGGATGTAATCTTGGATGGTTAGGAGATTATAAAAATTGAGGGTATTATACCTGATTGTGAATACCCTCTAATCCGTTTAAACAAATAAACAAGGATCTGATTATATCATTGATGGAGGGTATACAATTGGGCATTTTGTTGTAATGTACTGGTCAATAGATTCAACTCCTCTGGAGTTGATGTGGGAGATAATTTATAAAATGCTATAGATATTTCATCCCGCTGGGATGATGAATTGGCCTAGTTTATACCAGCGGTAACATATATTTATAGCATCGACTAAACAATGCACCTGTCTTGCGTTGATCTTTTAAGGACACAAGGATGATGTATTATGATGGGTGAACCCGTCACAATCACCAAAATAACCTTAGAATCAAACAATTAACACATCAACATTGCTTTTAACGTGCGATAGATATTTCATCCAGCTGGGATGATGATCACTTCCCTTTTCAAATAAAAATACCTCTCTCTTGCGTTTATCTTTTAAAAACACATTGATGATGTGTTGATTTCATTGAATCGGGGGTAATAGCAAAATAGCATCAGGCTCATCTAGTTAACATATGTGGTATTGCATTTAATGCGCTATATATATTTCATCCCGCTAGGATGATAAATTCCCCAAGTTGATGCCAGCGGCATCATATGTTTATAGAACATTTAATAATTCATAAAACCAACTCCAAAGGAGTTGAATAATTAATACACAATACATATCTTTTTTCTGAAACATCATTAAAAAGAACTAAATGGCTAATACTTATACCCAGATTTACATTCATATCGTTTTTGCAATCCAAAATCGCGAAGCTTCCATTAATCTTAAATGGGAAACCGAACTCTATAAATATATTACAGGAATCGTTCAGAATAAGAACCAGAAGATGATAGCTATAAATGGGGCTGAAGACCACATTCATTTATTAATTGGAATGAAGCCCGATTGTTGTTTATCAGATTTAGTCAGGGAGATTAAAAAGTCTTCTACTCGGTTTGTCGAAGAACAAAAGTTCTGTGGATACAAATTTCGGTGGCAAGAAGGATTTGGAGCGTTTTCATACAGTCATTCCCAATTAGGTAATGTAGTTAAGTATATTCAAAAGCAAAAGGAACATCATCAAAAACAAACTTTTATGAATGAGTATTTAAGTTTCTTAGAATTATTTGATATTGAATTTAAGGAGCAATATATATTGGGATGGTAGGAATATGTAACTCCTTCGTGTTGCAGCGAAAGGCTATTTTGTAATTATTCAACTCCTATGGAGTTGATAAGGGGAGATAATTTTAATGCTATAAACATTTCATCCCGCTGGAATGATGAATTGCCCTAGTTATTACCAACGGTAACATGTGTTTATAGCATTGACAACATGTGAACTTTTGTTGAGTTTCATTTCTAAAGGTTCAATGATGATCTATTTATCTTGTTAAATCGGGATAATTAGCAATAAGCTTAGATTCATTTAATTAATACATGTAGCACAGCTTTTAACAGGCTATAGATATATTTAATCTGGTTGGGATAATAAATGGCTCTAATTGATGCCAGCGGCATCATATATTTATAGAATATGTAATAATTCATAAAACCAACTCCGGCGGAGTTGAATATTTAATAAGCCGAATCAAGGGTTACATATAACAAACGCAGCCTTGTACAGCTGCGTTTATTACATTATTATGGAGCATTTGATTTATACCGATTAGTTAATGACCTTAGCGTTAAACTTGCTTTGCGTTTAACACTGTCATTAATCGATCGGCATTATACCAAGTGCTAATTTCATAATCAAAATGGTATTAAATGCCATCCAGTTTATTTAAATAACTTTTTAATGCTTCCGTTTTATCCGCTCTTAACATGTGCGCATCGTAAATTCTTCCTTGTTGATCCAGAAGAATAAAGCGCGGTTGGCTTGCAATGTGGAAGAACTCACTAAAGATCTTATCTTGTCCTACATACCACTGCTCACCTTCTAACTTGTGTTTCTCAACATAGTTGGTAAAAGACTTAAGCTTTCTATCGTTATTGACTCCCAGGAAGACGATGTTATTATGCTTATATTCCTTCTTCAATTCTTTTAAGTAGGGGAATTGTTCGATACAGTGGCCACACCAGGTTGCCCACAGGTCAATGTATACATATTTGCCTTTAAATTCTTCAAGTGATCTTGTTTGCCCATTGGCATCCTGAAATTTAAGTTCAGGCACCGGACTCCCTTTGACTATATTTTTAAACTCATTTACCTTCTTATCAAATTTATCCAGTAAAGTTTTATCATCTACCGTTGCCTTGTAGGCTTTAAAAATTTCGCCACCTTTATCGGTACCGGCATAGGTGATGTACAAGTCAACAGCCGTATGTATAAAATTCTGCTTAATGTAACTATCTTTAATATTTTCCTCAAGCCATTTTATTCTTACACCTGTACCATAATCCCAGCTATGGTTTTTATAATCGGGCTCGTCTTGCTTATACAAGGTGGTGATACTTCTGTCTATTGCATCTCCTGCTTTTGTAAATCGGTATGATTGGGCATTTTGATCCTGAAGAAACTGCATCAATCTGCCATTCTCTTCTTCTGTCAGATGTTCCTTAGGAGCAAAATACTTTACAATAGCATTAACCCATTGTACATAATATCTGTTTTCCTTTATCATAGCAGCACTAGCTGCTAACTCAGGTTTTGAATCAACCAACTGCGCATACTTTTCTGAAGCAGCATCCAAAGCCCTCATAAATTCCGGCAAAGGCAAGCGATACATTTCATCTGTAAAAGAAAGCGGGAAGCGTTCATTCAAAAAAGCATTAACTGCCTGTTGGTCACCTTCAATACTAATATCCTGATGACTCTTTCGATTAACGACGATATGATTTCCCGGCTCGATATATATTTCCTTGGTGATACCCCCTAATTTAACGAATGCAAAACAGGGTTCTTTAATAACATCCAGTTCGACTTTAGCTACACCAGTCGAATCCTTGAATAAATCAAAGCGTTGATTGAGCACATCGACATACAGGCGGCTTGTAAAATCGCCTACAATCAATTCAACTTTTGTTGTTTTTGGGGCACTGCTGCAACTGAATAGCCCTATGAGTGCAATAAGCAGAACGAGCGTATTTAATGTTTTCATAGTTTTCGTAATCTATTTAATGGAAGTAATTTGAGTCAAGGGTTATACTTTCAAACTTTCAGCTGACTATCCCCCCCAATCCCCACGCCTTTGGCGTGGTACTTCCCCCTGCCGCAATGGCAGAGGGAAGAGGCTCGACATACCGTAAATATTATTTAAAAGCTTTGTTTCTTCAAAAATAACGCTTACAATGTAAACGCTATTCCTAAGAACAATTACTACTATTCGATTATATCAATGATTTTATCATTTCTTTTAACTTAGGATCAGATGGGCGTGGGGCATTAGAATCCACAATATTTCCATCGGCATCGATTAAGATGAATCGTGGAATGGATTTAGAATCATAGGCTTCGGTAAAATCACGGTTACCGTCGAAATTCAACTGAACACCACCCATCTTCTGGCTTTCTAACATCTTTTTCCACTGCTTTTTATTTTTATCCAGTGAGATACTGACAAAAACAATATCTTTTCCTTCAAACTCGTGTTCTAAGGTTTTGATATAAGGTATCTCAGCACAACAGGGACCGCACCAGGTGGCCCATAAGTCAATGAATACTGCTTTACCTTTAAAATCGCTTAAGCTCACCATATTACCATCCACATCAGCATAATTAAATACTGGCGAAGGCTGTCCTTTGGCTAAACGTGTTTTTTCTTTAACCAAAGCGTTAAACTTCTCCTTTAAGGCAATATCTGTCACATTTTCGTTATAGATATCAATCAATTGCGCCCCATTGCTAATGCTATAGTTTTGAATATAGTCACTGGCAAAATAATCGAGCATCCCATTAATCAGTTTCTCATTCGTAAAATGAGCAATGGCATATTCAACTGTTTGAACAATATTTTTATGAACATCAATCTCCTGTCCGTTTAAGGCAAATATTTTGGAAGAAGCAATGGCCATGGTTTTGTATTCATCCAGAAAACAAAATTTCTCATTGGACTGTAAGTTATCGAGAATATAATCTTCCATATGAGACGTATAGATCAATTCTGGATTCTTATGCTTTGCATATTTATGATAGGCCAAAAACGTCCAAAGGGCGGAAAAGCGAATGCGTTGTGATTCAACCACTGTGAATACTTTGCTAAAATTCTTGGCCTCCAATTCAGCTGTACGCTCGGCAATATAGGCCTCCATACCCTCTATAAACTCCTGTTCAGAGAATTCATAATAATTCTTAAAACGGTAATTAGGCCGTGCATTCAGGTAATTATTGATGTCAGCATTATCACCCTCACCCATAAGCCTTTTATGCGGCTCCTTGGTTGTACTTGCATTAAAGTTCGGTTTAACCGTCATTACATCACCTGGCGTAATAAACAGTTCACGCGTACGCTTATTAACTTTTACCTTCACATAATTAGGATGACTGACATCAGGTAATGTCACAGTAAGTTGGCCTTGCTCATTTTCTGTAAAGTCATAACTATCTCCCTGATAAACGATACAGGCCTGCTCTGTTCCACATTCGCTGGCATCTAAGGTAATCTGCACATCCGCTACTCTTTGGCAAGCAAATAAGAGTGGAAGTACGACAATTATTAAAGTGATAAAGTTCTTCATTGGTTTAATTTTTTAACAGTTCAATTAACATAGGACGTGTACTGGCATTAGATGGCTTGGTACATTTTGCATCCAACATCTCGCCATTTTTTCCAATCAGAATAAAACGCGGAATACCAGTCACATTCATAAACTTGGCAAACTCTTTATCGCCGCCATCATGCAATTGCACTCCTTTAAGCTGATCGTCAAGCACCTTCTTTTTCCATTTATCCACCTTCTCGTCAGAAGAGATGCTGACAAACACAATGTCCTGTCCATGGAACTCTTTTTCAAATTCCTGAATGTATGGAATTTCTGCCACACAAGGCCCACACCAGGTAGCCCAAAGGTCGATGAATACGTATTTGCCTTTGAAGTCAGACAAAGACATCTTTTCACCATCTATTGTATTACAAGTGAAATTGTAAACAGGCTTACCAGCTACCAAGTGCTCCCACTTGGCGTATACTGCCAATAGTTTCTCTATTTCTTTTTCATCGGACATGTTATTTCTGGCCAATTCCACAATTGGTTTCATGCCATTAACACCCTTATATTTAATATGCCTTTCGACATAATAATTCATCATAATATCCTTTGCTCCATCGCGCTGAACAGTGTTTATGGTCAAATTGATAACATCCTCCATAAAATCAAGCAAGTGGTAAGTATCATCCTTATCTCTCCACACCAAAAACTCCAATGCAGCACTTGCAAAAGATTTAAAAGTGGCATTCATCGGGCCCTTTTGCGACAACATTTCATTGATAAATTGAAGGCTGGCATCCGTGTCTTTTAATTCTTTTTTATTAGGCAGAGTTTTCACCCAATTTAAATGTCTTAAGGCACCTATATAAGTAAAGGTAATTTCCTGATCGATAGTAAATTCATCATCCAGGTTAGCTACTTTAACTCCTTTTATATTCTGCTGCACAGCCGATTTTACTTTCTCAATCGCTTCGCTTTCACTATCAGTTTTTAGTAATTCAGGATTGATTAATTGGCGATTGTTTAAGTATTCAGCGTACTCCTTATTATCTCCGGTATGTACTGCCTCTTCTTTTGAGATATTTATTACTTGCGTACTACCCTTTGATACGTAGGCATTAAAAACTGAGCCCGCGGCATGGTATCGCACAATAAAAGGCATTTCCAGTTTCGATACATCCAGATTAAATTCGCCATTGTCATCGAATTCAACCTTGATGCGTTCGCCACCAACCTGCACAAATGGCAAGTAGACACCTTCACCGTCTTTAATTATTTTAAAAGATGTTGGCTTTGGGGCACATGCACTTCCTAGCATTACTAACAAAGCGAGGATGGCTACTGTATTTAATTTTATTAATGAATTCTTCATTTTATTTAAACTATCAAGATTTATTTTATTTCGTTTTGTAATAGACACTCACCGGTTTGTAGGCGATGCCTTCGTATTTATTCAGTAAATCCATGCTTTGTATATCGTAGACATACACACAACCCGACATTTCACCCAAGGCAGGGTTATTAACGCCCAGGTACATTAAGGTATAATCCTCACTGTATTCCATGCTGGTGATTTCCAAACCAGCGTCAAGTTCTAATATTGATTCATCGATGGTTGGCAGAGGCTCGTTGGAATTTGTCGTGGCGTACCATTGGTACACTCTATTGCCATTGAAATAATAAACCCGGTTATATTTTAAGTTATATTTTAAATCTGTGGCTTGTGTAATGCTTAAATCTTCAGCTTGTTCATAGGTATAGTAGCCAGTAGCACGAGACATATTGTTAGGTTGCAAGAGAACGACAAAAACCTGATTGCTATTGGCCTCTTTGCCTTTGCCAATCACATACAAGGCCCCATCTGTGCTACTCGTTTCCTTGCATAAAATATTTATAATGTCAATACTTGCATTAACAAAAAGTGGACCTGAATTATTATAACCAACGTAGCCGGCATCGCCCATGTAGTATACTATATCATTTTCGATATCGACAGCATACAAACGGTTGCTATAGTAGGGTTCTTTGTCTTGACCAAAGTAAATATTGTACTCATAACCATGTACGATGGAATAGTTGACCTGATTGTTGAGTCGTACACTTTCAAATACCTCATTTAGACCGGCTGAATAGCCATAAACACGACCATCGGCAGATAGCACATAATTATCGTCCCATTGGCGATAACCTATCTGTCCTTCTCTGATATTTTGTCGTCCAACCATTTTAAGCGGTGAAAAACCAGGTATCTCATTCATAAAGGCTTCTTCTGAAATAACGGTTAAAGTGCGGCTATCCAACATCCACATGCTACCATTATCCTGGGTACTTATGCTAATGCGTTCCTCAGTAAAATCCATATCGACCGCTTTGGATAAAGTATAATTGGTATTAATTCTTGAAAACACACCTGTCTCAAAAGACGGTACCACTCCTTCTGCTTCCTCTTCTGGTGTTAGTGTTTTTAGAAATGACAAATCAGACTGTCCTTGCTCATTGGTACTTAATACAATAATGCCTTCTTGGTAGGGAGTGATTACATTGACCGAATAATCCTGGATAATACCGCCATCGTTATTGGTCACCTTTAAGCGGATATGATGAGATCCCAGGCGAATGAACTGGTAATTCAATACCGGCTCTTCACTGATAACCTCTAATTCTTCATCTTCTATCAAGGCCCATTCATAGTTAAGTTCCTGGTCGCCGAATGATTGAGTTGCCTGGGGATCAATCGTCACATAATCACCTATGCCAATATTAAACTCCGTTTTATCGGCATCTACCTCAATTAATGGTATTTCTTTGTCAGCTAATGTGGTATCATCTTTGAAACAAGCTGTAAACAATACAGTTGTGCCTAACACGAACATCATTAACCTTAGTGTATGTTTGATATACTTTATTGATGTCATAACTTAATAATTAATCATTGATTCAAATTAGCGCTGTATACCTTTTAATTATCCCAAGTGTTTGGATGTGGAAAATCAACCCCTTCAGTTGGGTTATCCTGAAAATATTGATACATTTCCAGAAAAACATAATTCACGAAAACTTTTTTATAGAAACCATAAAAGGGTTCTCCGGGATATATACCATCTCCATTTATATTATCCTCATCAATGTAATAACCATAATCACGAATGATATCTGCATAGATGGTTGGCAGCTCGTTTTCTATAGTACGGAACACTTCAAAGAATTTCCCTAGTAAACCTGGTGAATAGGGGCCGAAGATTCTATCAGCCCAGAAATCAGGTTGGCCCACCAAGCCATAAAAAGAAATTTTTAGGGTATCGCTCATCATTGGTAAGAAATACTCATTCTCTTCCAAAATCAACACCAAGTCGTAAATGGTATCATCCTCTTCCATTCCAGGAGGCACCATAAAGGTCAAGGGCAGTTGCGCCTGAACGCTACCGGCATTCATCACGGCCTCCCCAATAGTGTAATTAATCCCTTCTACAGCCGTTGTACGCTCAGTATCGATACTGTATTTTATTGAACGTTCGGCCAATTTTGGTGTGCCCAACATCTGCAAGGGAAGTGGAAAACTAAGTTCTGTTCCGCCCTCGGGTCCAAATGATGCGTATAAGCTATCTGGTGTTTCTTCATCCAATGTATTGAAGTATATCCCATCGGTCTGGCTGACATCGTAAAATTGTAAATCTTCTTCACAAGCCGTAAATAAAAACGCGGTGATTATGAATAGAGCAACAATGGGTTGAAGTATATTTTTTCGTATCATTTTTACACAATTAATGTTTGTAACGTTTATTACCTGTCGTTTGCTTAGCGGAAGTAAAACTCGTCTATCGGAATTGGGAAGGTGTAGATAGCATCGCCATTCACTTCACCAATGGGGCTATCAATGATTCGATTATCCCTTTTCATGCTAAACCAATTTTGTCCTTCACCAATAAACTCTTTGGCAAACTCCTTTTTAATGTCCTCAAGTGTAACTTCCAAAGCTGGTTCCTGATCAGCAAACTTAGTAAGTCCTCTCGCTTGAATTAAAGTATCAAAATAGGTACGTGACCTAACAGGATCACTTTCTACCAAGGCTTCCGCTGCTATCAACAACATCTCGGGGTAGCGCAACATGCTTATTCCTAAATTCGGATAAGCGGGTAAATCCAATTCATCGTTTGACAAATCTCTGTTCACCATCTTTTTAAGCTGTACCTTTGTTTCAGCATCCTGGAACCAGGCATCATTACGTACATCTTCTGCAATGTAATTATCCTTAATGGTTGACTGAACATATACACTATTGGCTGCCAAATAAGTAGCACTATTGTTGCGTTTTGAGTAAACCCCCCAAATGCTTTCAGTACCATTGATGCGACCAGCCACTAGATTTTCCATATCCAAACTTGTATTAACTAATGAAAATTTACCGGAGTTAATGACTTTTTCGGCATACAATAAGGCCTGATCCATTTCTCCTTTCATCCAATATACCCGTGCCAGAGTGGCCTGAGCTGCATACAAGTTAAAATGTGTTTCTCGCGCATACTGAAAGCCTTCTCCACTCATATTTGAAGCGTCACGAGGATATTCGGCGAATATTTCTGCATCGTACTCAAGCAATCGTTCAGCTTCCAATAGATCATCAATTACCTTTTCATATACTTCTTCCACTGAATAAAACGGTATCTGATTTAAGGTGTAGTTTTCTGCATAAGGAAGAGCCTCGTTTTTCAAATCAGAACTGGATCGGATATCAACAGCAAAAAGACGTAGTAAGTCGAAATGAAGAAAAGCACGAACGCCAAGAGCTTCACCACGAACCAAATCGTAATTGACATCATCAAACTCTTTATCTGCATTATCCAATAAGCTATTGACCTGTCCCAACAAGGTGTATGTATCGGACCATACCTTATTTATCTGACCTTGAACACCCGCATCGGTATCATAAGCATAAACCATGAACTTATCATATCCACCACCAATTTCATAATATTGAGCCAGAACATCGGGTACTACCTGTAAAAAACTACCATAAAGGAATGGCTCCTCAAGCTGTGAATAGATACCGTACATGGCGTCTTCAAATCCTTCAACATTTTCAAATAAATCGTTGGCCACAATCTCCGATTTCGGTCTTACATCCAGCAAGTTCTCGCATGATGCAAATACCAACAGAAGCCCTAATAAGATATATAAATTAATTTTCATGATACTAAACATTAAAATGTTGGACTAAAGGTGAAATCAAAACTTCTGGCAAAGGGGTATGAAGTGCCTCGTTCAAACTTAACCGTTGATAAGCGGGCAATATCATTTAAACCAAAGCCTACCCTTAGTTTCTTAAAACCAATTTTACTGAGTGACCCGGGTTTAAAATCATAGGCCACATTGATTCTCGACAAATAGATTTCATTTTTGGTTTGCACATACCTGGAACTATGGTATTTTATATTATTGAACTCCGGTATCCCCCTAAAAGCAGTTATGTCACCGGGTTGTTTCCATCGCTCGCTGTAGGCACGCCTATCAACATTCTGCATTGGATCGACGTATTCCACTTTACTGGCTAATGTGCCATTGTAAATCTCCCCGCCAAAAGTATAGCTGGTCGACATCATTAGCGTAAAACCTTTAAACTTAAAATTAGAATTCAAAGCCCCTCTTAATAAAGGATTGCTATCACCATAAGCCACTTTATCCTGAGGATTGTAATCAAAAGTATAATCTCCATTTCGAGTGATAAAAATTTCTTTTCCGGTAGCCGGATCTATTCCGGCTGACATCACGGTATAGATGGCCGTACTGGATTCTCCCTCATTGAATAAGACTGCTGGTGAATCACTACCCGATGATCCGGCGTTGGCACTCTCATTCTGACTTCTCAGGGCATCACTTAACTTAGTGATCGTATTACCATTGTAACCACCATTCACTGTTAAGCGCCAGTTGATATCTTTTTTCTTAATTACAACACCCGATAGTGAGTATTCGTAGCCCCAGTTCATCATCTCTCCCAGGTTCGCTCTTGCATTGCGGATACCATTGGATGGCGGTAAACTTAAGGCAATCAACATATCTTTTGTGTGCTGCTGGTAGTAATTAAATTGTAAATCCAAACGGTTTTTAAACAAGGATGCATTCATACCTACATTGTAATCGTAAGTCGTCTGCCATGTCAAATCCGGATTTCCTAATGTGATAGGCAAAGCACCCAGGTTATAGTGGTAGCTATACCGGTTATTGTATTCATAGGTTGTTAATGACATATAGGATGGGAAATTAACACTACCCGTTACTCCCATTGACACACGCAAACGAAGCAGGTTGACCCAGGACACTCTAAACCAATTCTCGTTATGAATGTTATAACCACCACCTAAAGACCAGAAAGGCGCGTAGCGGTTGTTTTCACCAAATTGAGAAGATCCACTTACACGGTAGTTAACATCCAGAAAGTAACGATTACGAAAACTATAGTTGACGTTACCAAACCAGCCAATGGTCACTTCCTGACTATCTTCTCCAACAGGCTGACCACCTTCCGGGTATTCAGAGGCGAAACCAATATCATTCAAACGATCTTTTGCAAAACCTACTCCCACAACGCCATACCCTCTGGTAGATTTTGAATTGAGATTAGCTCCACCGCGCACTGACAGAATGGTACCTTGCGAGCCAAAACGAAAGTTATAGTTACCTACTATCTGCCCTCCAAGGTTGTTGGAATCACCACCACTGATTGAGTATCGTCCTTTGGGTTCGCCATAGGCAATATCGATATAGTCCACTGAATTTGGAGAAATAAAGTCATCGAAACGGCTATCTGATACCGTATAATTTATATTACCTGTTACAAAGAAATTATCATTCACCGTCCACCTGCCTGACAGGTTATTTTGAATACTTTTACTTTTTGATTGGCTAAATGAACTGGTATTTTTAGGATCATACAAAGGGTTGATCATTTCCCCCCGGGTTTCACCATTGTCATAAAAATAGATGTAAGGCTCGTATTCATCGTTTGCGTTGGTAAATGGCGTATAAGGGTTCATTTGTACATAGTTCGAGAAATTGCCATAAGGCGAATCCTTACTGTTGGTCTGCATAATATTGGTTCTCCAAATCAGGCTTAACTTATCGTTTAGGCGATAATTAAAGTTAAAGCCCAAACCGTAATTGTAACGGTGGTCTCCTTTCATCACACCATAACCCTGACTGAAATTACCATTGATGCCGTAATACATTTTTTCACCACCACCAGACACAGCCAAGGAATGGTTAAATGAATAGGCATTACGAATAGGCTGGGCCATCCAATCATAATCACCACCTTTACGAACTGTTTGTAGCTTATTTAAATAAGTTTGGTCGTAACGGCCATCACTTGACTCGTAAAGGCCGGCTAATCGCTCAAACTCTAATTTCTCCGCTGCATTGGTAAAATCAAAGGATGTTAAATCAGCAAATTGCATTTTCGGTACGAAATTATAACGAGCGCGCACCTCTTTGGCCGTCACTTTCTTTCGTTGAATAACAATCACCCCATTGGCGGCACGCTCACCATACAGGGCGGTAGCCGAAGCATCTTTTAAGATATCAGCCCGTTCAATATCATTGATATCCATGTCGTACAACATTTGCATTGTCGCCTCCACTCCATCAATCACAATCAAAGGGGCATTTAAGCCTTGTTCACCTTCGGTTGCCAACGATGTTGTTCCACGAATAACTAAATCTGGAATATGATTGGGATTAGAACCCATAGCAGGCTGTTCCACCATATACATGCCCGGAGTTAGCGTTACTAAAGCGTCAAACACATTGGTATTGGATACTTCCAATAAATCTTCGCTTTTTATGCTGGTAACAGAACCTGTATTACTGCTTTTGCTTTGCTCAAAAAATCCATTGACCACTACCTCTTCAAGACCTTCATCCTTCGTTTCGAGATAGATGGTCACACTTTTCTTTGTAAATTCAGAGATATCAACTTCTTTCGCTTCATACCCAATAAAGGAAAAAATAATTGTTTTTGCACTACCGGAAACAGAAATCTCAAAATTACCATCAAAATCGCTTATTCCACCACCAAAGGTACCTGAGGCATAAACATTTACCCCAGGTATCACTTCGTTTGTTTCCCGATCCAGAACAGTTCCTTTGATTGTTATCTTATCAGGTTGCTGCTGTTCTTCTTTTGAAATAATCACGTAATCATCTTCAAACTTATAGACCAAAGCCTGATCAAGTAAGGCTAATTCGAGAACATCTTTAATGCTTTCATTCTTCACATTAATTGTAACTGGCTTTGTACCACTTAACAAATCATCGTTGTACACAAAATACACTCCTGTTTGCTCCTTAATAGTCTGAAAGACATTTTTAAGCAATTCTTTTTCGACGCTTAAAGTAACTTTCTTTTCCAATGAATTCTGGGCAGATGCATTCCAAATAAAAAACATGCTGCATACTAAAAATGCAACAGTCTTTAATTTGTATGAATTTGACCTTGAGGAAAAATTTAACAATTTTCTCAGCTTCATAATTTACAATAGATTTTTATTTCAATGAGAAATAGATTTCCCTATTTCCTTATTTTAATTCCTTTTTCACTCGAATTTCAGATCCTAAAATTTCAAAATAGACTCCTGAAGCATGTTCGATACGATTTAAAATCACTTCGATATCATCTTCACTTTCAATTGCTCCGGTAAAACGAAGTTCTTTTATGATCTTTTCGTCATAAACAATAGACACATCATACCACCTGGATAATTTTCTTAGGATGTAATCCAGCTTCTGATTATCAAACTCAAACACACCCATTGTCCAACTGATGTAGAAATCAGGATCAACCTTCTGACTAACAATATGTTTATTGGCATCAAATATTAAAGACTGTTCACCAGGCTTCAATATTACTGCCTCTTTATTATTAGCCACCCTTACAGCTCCCTCCACCAGCGTAACAGCACTAAAGTCATCGTCATAATAATCCGACACATTAAACTCGGTACCTAATACTTCAACAAGACCTTTGGAGGTATGAACTTTAAAAGGACTATTCTCGTTTTTAGCTACTTCAAAATATCCTTCTCCGTGCAAATGAACTTCTCTTGATTCCCTTCCAAACTGAACTGGAAATTTCAATGAACTCTTCGAGTTTAACCAAACTTTTGTACCATCACTTAATACAATACTATAACGTCCGCCAATTGGCACCTCCAGTGTATTGTACATTATTTCCTCTATCGGATCTTCATTATTGTTGTAGGCCAGCACATCATCTGTACGATTCTCAATCTTCACACCATTACTTTCTGTTATGAAATCCTGCTTCAAATTATTGACATCCACTTGAGAACCATCAGCTAAAGTCAAAAGAACCGTTTCTTTTTGTGTATTCTGAACTTCAGCTTTTGACGCTAATTCTGAACGGTTATCACCATTTTTATTCAACAAAAAAACTGTAGTTGTAATAAGTAAAGGTAAGGCAATAGCAGCGGCATATTTGATAAATGTCTTTAGCTGAATGCGACGACCTTTAGGGCTTAACTTTGGTTCAATGGACTCCCATTTAGCTTGCGAATCGTATTTACTATATTTTTCGAATGAGTTTTTGATATTGTCTTCTTTTACAATATCGTTATATCGTACCTGATTTGCCTCAGATTTTTTTAACCAATCTGAGAAACTATCAAGCTCTTTATCAGTTGCCTTACCCGATTGGTTTCGACCAATCAGCTTGCCTAGCTTTAACGCTTTTATGACTTTGTTCATTTCCATCTCATATAGTAAAACAGTCATCCATTATTTTTGGGGTACATTGGATGTCAATTATTTTTACTTTTTTTCATCAATACTTAAGTCCTTAATTGCAATATCTATAAGATAGTCACAGAAAATTATTTTTGAAATAGCATTGCCTATTACGGAGTATTATAAGCTTCATCTTCTCGAGAAAAGCAGACGCACTATACCGACAAATAACTTATAATTAGTCGTAAACTCTTTAACCTTGAACGAAGAATTTTGTAGGCTCTTTTTTTATGAGTTTTGACCGTTTCTGCCCCAATTTCTAGGTGAGTGGCAATTTCTTCGTTTTTTAATCCCTTAAGACTTAAATACAATACCTGTTTTGCTTTTTCACCTAATAGCTCAATCTGCTCATAGAGCTCTGCATGCACTTCTTCTTTGATTAATTTGTCGTAGAAGAATTCATGGGTACTCATTTCTTTTAATTTCGTATCAACATGCTTTAGTTTGACTTGCTTATGCTTTATTTGATTGATACATTGATTCCTCACTGTACTATACAGAAAGCCTTTAATCATTTCAATCGATTCATATTGCTCACACCTCTCCCAATATTTTATAAAAGACTCTTGAACAACATCGTCCAAAACATCAGAACTTAAGTCGAAATTATCGGCAAATGAACGAAATAGCTTATAATACTTTAGGTAAAAAACCTTGAAAGCTTTCTTATTACCATTTTGTAATTCCCCGACGATATATGATTCATTATATTGATTCATCAATTAATGTTAATTACACTGCCCCTAATAATCGCATTAAACATTATCTGACAATGATATCTGTTTATCCATTGAAACAAACTGATCTTCAAAAAATTCATTCCACTTTTGGGTTGGTAATAACGGTAGAATCATTCCACCGTAAGCCTATTTTTATGTGATTAGTTATTAATATTCATAGAATTGCAAAAGTAGAACAATTACATTATTTTAACAATTATTTTTTCTGCGTAGCAAAAGCCTCGTTCATCGACTTTGTTTACAGGCAAGAACAATACTCTAACAAACAATTTATTACAAGCAAAATATTTCATTACAAAACAACATATTCTCGTTTGGCATGTGTCAGGGATTCAGCCTTATGATTGATGTTGCATTGATTAGCACAGGCCGTTTTTCATGGCTCAACAACCTTGCTTATATATTTTTGCCTTTCAGGCAAAGAACTGGGAAACAACACCATTATAAGCCAATAGGCTTTATTTCTTAAAAACAGCTCCAAGGGAGCGATACTTAATAAGATAGGTCGAAGGCCTATCATATGGAAGGGCAGTATCGACTAGCGCTGTAAGTGCGACACGTTGAATCATAAAACAATACTTCACCTATATTCATGTGTCGGGCTTTCAGCCCTAGGATGTATGTTATATGCTAACACAGGCCGTTTCGCATGGCTCAACAACCTGTGCTTATATGCTATTGCCCTTCAGGCAAAGGACTGGGATACATCACCTTTATAAGCCAATAGGCTTTATTTCTTAAAAACAGCTCCAAAGGAGCGATACGTAATAAGATAGGTCGAAGGCCTATCGCATGGGAGAACAGTATCGACTAGCGCTGTAAGTGCGACACGTTTAATCATAAAATAATACGTCAACTATATGCATGTGTCGGGCTTTCAGCCCTAGGATGTATGTTATATGCTAACACAGGCCGTTTCGCATGGCTCAACAACCTGTGCTTATAGGTGATTGCCCTTCAGGCAAAGGACTGGGATACATCACCTTTATAAGCCAATAGGCTTTNAGATAGGTCGAAGGCCTATCGCATGGGAGAACAGTATCGACTAGCGCTGTAAGTGCGACACGTTTAATCATAAAATAATACGTCAACTATATGCATGTGTCGGGCTTTCAGCCCTAGGATGTATGTTATATGCTAACACAGGCCGTTTCGCATGGCTCAACAACCTGTGCTTATAGGTGATTGCCCTTCAGGCAAAGGACTGGCAGATTATGCGGTAGGATGTGTCCGTATTTTTCTGAAACAATCTTACATTATAATAGTTAATTAAAGAACACTAATTCTGTATTCATGAGAAATATTTTCATTGCCTGCCTATTTCTTATCGTCTTACCTCACCTATCGGCTCAAAAGAAGATGAGCATTTTCACCGATAGCCTTGATCAGTCATTTGATGTCAGTGATTTTTTAATTACTAAAAAAGGTTTACTACCTGTTCCAATGCTCATTACAGAACCTTCGGTGGGTTACGGTGGTGCTATGGGTTTGTTGTATTTTCATGATTCGTACGAAAATAAAAAACGCCCACCTAGCATTTCAGGTGCTTTTGGTGGTTACACACAAAATGGCACCTGGATGGCAGGAGCCTTACATGCTGGCTATTGGCGCGAGGATAGAATACGTTATGTTGGTTTTGTTGGTAAAGTTAATATCAACATCGATTACTATGGCCCGCTTCCCAAGCCTGTTGAAATGAATATGAGCAGCTGGATTATCATGCAAAAAATACAATTCCGAATTAGCGAAAGTAATTTTTTCACAGGCTTACAATACAACTACACGCCGGCACAGAACACATTTAAGCTTCCTATTGACATACCCGAATTTAATGGTATCGAATACAACACCAATATTAGCGAGATAACGGCCCTATTCATTTATGATTCACGAAACAATGTGTTATCTCCTACAGCTGGAATACTTGCCCAAATAGCACCTTCTTATAGTGACAAGTGGCTAGGAGGAGATCAACTCTACGGAAAGATAAATGCCAGTATCATGGGGCTTCACCCCATTAATAAAAAACTAAGTGTAGGAGCCAAATTTGTTTCCAATAGTAAACTGGGCGACATCCCCTTTTATATCAAACCGTTTGTACAAATGCGTGGTGTGCCATTTCTTAAATACCAAGGCAATAATGTTATGTCGTTGGAAGCTGAGGCAGACTATAATCTATATAAACGCTGGCACTTAATCGGCTTTGCTGGCTATGGCAATGCTTTTCAAGATTATAGCGAGATAAGTGCGGGTAATACCGTTTTATCGGGCGGAGGAGGATTTCGATACCTGATAGCTCGTAAGTTTGGTATGAAAATGGGTATGGACTTTGCCTTTAGCCCCGACGAATTTGCATTCTACATAACCGTTGGGCATGCATGGCTTTTCTAATCCATATTCCTTAAATTGTTTAATTCTTATGATTTAGTAAAACACATAACCTGAAATAAGTTTATCCAAAAAAAACAAACCCATATGAAATATAAAGTACAAGTATTTGCAACACTTAGTTTCATTTTTCTTGTGTCTTTCACGCTGAAGGCTCAGCAAGTAAGTTCGCAGGATTCTGCAACCATTGAAAAAGATGAGATCATTGGAGGTAATTCCATCGGTAGACAAATTGAATTGGACAAAAAATCTTATACCTTTCAATATCGCTTCTCCTTAAGACCAATGAATGACTGGTATGCATTAAAGGACAGTTTACTTACCAAAAGAGGCATTCAGTTTGGTATCGATTATACATCCGTGTACATGCGCTCTTCAAAAGTCATAAGTGATGTAAATAATCAAAACACAGCCAGTGGCATTTTAAATATTCAACTTGGATGGAACTTGATAAATCGTAAGAAAGGCAAAAACAAAGGTACTTTATTTATTAAATTTAGTGACAGGCATGCTTATAGTGGCCTAACATCACCCATGTTTCATGGATTGGAAGAGTCGGGCTATTATGGTTTAACAGCCACCGGCTATAGTGATTATAGTATGCGAATTCTGGAATTCAATTATCAACAGTTTTTTGCTAACCAACGCTTAGGATTTGTGGCTGGAAAAATAGACTTAGCCAACTACTTTAACTTCCATGGCATTAGCAATCCGTCGATGCATTTTATGGGTTATGGGGCCATGGTAACGGGTACAGGTAACTGGGGTAACCCAGGTTTAGGGGCCATAGTTATGGGGCGGCCCACTGAACAATTATATGCCATGCTTGGTGCCAATGATGTTTACGGAGATTTATTTGAGAGCGGTGACTTCTTTGACTTAGGGCGCAATTGGGAAAATGGTGACTTTATGTACATGGGAGAAATTGGTTATGTACCAAGCTATGATGAGCGATTCTTTAAGCGGGTTTCTTTAATGGCCTGGAAATCGCCAAATTACACCTCATATGGTGGTAATGAAATTGCAGCTGCCGAGGGTATTGCTTTCTCATCGCACTGGTTTATTGCACAACGCTATGCTCCCTATATTAAATTTGGTTTTTCTGATGGCGGAGGCGAAAACACGTTTTACAAACGCGATGTTCAACTTGGTCATGGCTTGCGCTTTAGACACTACGATATGTTAGGAACCTCATTCAGTTGGGCCGAAACTAACATACCTGATACTAAAGATCAAATGACCATCGAGCTGTTTTACCGATATAATGTCACAGCTCATATCGAAGTAACAGCCGATTACCAATACATCATCAATCCTACATTAAACCCAAGTGAAAATGGATTGAGCTACATCGGTTTTAGAGGACGAATTAAACTTTAAGCTCAAAGTCATTCTGAATTGCTGAAGAAACTAATCTGTAATCATCATTTGAGAAAATTTGAAACACAATAGCAGGATCGTTTTTATTAAAAGATATTATTGGCATCCAATTATACTCAAATACACTAACTAAAATGACAAAATACACCATATTATTATTGTTCTTAAGCGGATTACATCAATTAGGCTATTCACAGGAGAACGAAATTGACCGATGGGACAACTGGTTATTAGTTGGAAATAAAGTAGTGTTAGGAGGTAGGAGTAGTTTTAAACATTCTCATGAACTCCAAATGAGGGTTAACAATAATATGCAATCGCTAAAAGAATGGTTTTACGAAGGTGTTTTCACCTTTTCTCCCAACCAGAATTGGGAATTAGTCCCCGACTTCAGAGCTTCTGTTAAACCCGACAAAATGGATTACCGGATTGGTTTGGGAGCGATCAGAAAATTCAATGTCATTCAAAATGAAAAACTTAAAAGGCAATTCGTCAACCAACTTAAATATCAAATTGATGTGGATGGTTCAGGTACCACCCGACATGGTTTACGTTTAGTATTAACCTATAATTACATTGTCAACGAAAAATTAATTGTAAGTGGCCTTTTTGGTCCCTTCTACAGGTGGAGTGAGCAATTTACAGGTGTTGAATTTGTACGAGGAGGACCTGCTATAACATACGTTTTTAATGATTACAACACCTTTGCTTTCGCACCCCTATTTGGAGCTGGCAATATTGCTCCTGATGGTTGGAGTTATTCATTTACACCCATGCTTTCCATTATTATTAGGCTTAATAATAACTATAAATATTTACCTGCGAAATACATTAATTTTTAACAACATAACAAATCAACTAATTCTAACATAAATTAAATAACATGAAAAGGATTTCAGTACTTCTTACTCTACTTTGTCTGGCAATTCTCAGCAATACAGCACAGGAAAGGCCTGATCATTACGATGCCATGACCTGGCGTTTTATTGGCCCCATTGTCGGTAATCGTGGTTCGGTGGTCATTGGTCATCCAACAGAACCCAATACTTTTTATCATGGAGCAAGTAATGGGCTTTGGAAAACAGAAGATGCGGGCACTTACTGGGAACCCGTTGGCGACAAAGATTTTAACTATGGCAGCATAGGCGCCATGGAATTCTCAGAATCAAACCCACAAATTGCCTACGTTGGTTTAGGCGAACCACAAATGCGTAACAATGTAAGTTGGGGTGATGGTATATATAAAACAACGGATGGTGGAGAAAATTGGACGCATGTTGGTCTAAAAGAAGTGAAGCACATTTCGCAGGTGCGCGTTCACCCCACCAATCCTGACATTGTTTTTGTTGGTGGCTTTGGCGATGCCTTTGGTCCTAATGCAGAACGTGGTGTTTTCCGAACTAAAGATGGTGGGAAAACGTGGGATAAAGTACTTTATAAAAGCGAGCAAGCCGGAGTGATTGACCTGGTGATGAACCCTTCTAACCCCAATGAGCTATTTGCCGTAATGTGGGAGTTTGAACGTAAGGCCTGGGGACCCAAAACCGGAGGACCAGAATCGGGTATGTACAAATCAACGGATGGTGGTGACACATGGACAGAAATAACATACAACAATGGTTTACCTAAAAAGGATCGCGGACGTACTGGTATGACCATGTCGGCTGCTGATGCCAAAAAAGTATATGCCTTAATTGATTCAGAAACCAAGCCAGGCCTATATGTTTCCAACGATTTGGGTGAAAACTGGGAGTTTGTTTCTGACTACTTCCAAGTTATAGGCCGCCCATTTTATTACAGCCACATCTATGCCAGTCCACATGATGCCAATGAACTTTGGAGCCCTAACAACCGTATGTTTATGAGCAAAGATGGTGGTCTTACGTGGATATTGGATCCAGGTACTAAAGATGATTTCCACGATATTTGGATTTGCTCTAAAGATCCAAATCGTATGATTGGAACTAATGACGGTGGCTGCCAGGTGAGTATGACAGGTGGTAAAACATGGAGTAGTCAACACACACAAAAAAATTCGCAGTTTTACAGAGTTAATGTTGATAATGATTTCCCATATAATGTTTATGGAAGTGGTCAGGACATTTTGGCCTATAAAGTACCAAGTGCCTCTCGCTGGGGTGGTATTTCAGGCTACGAAACCACCATTATTGGCAATGGCGAAACCAGCAGTGTAATCCCTAACCCTGATGATTTAAACATCGTTTATAATATTTCTGGTGGTGCACCTGCGGGCAGTGGTGCTCCTTTTACGGTGAACAATATTGCAACCGGGCAAAATGAAGTTCGTTCGGTTTGGCCTGTACCTTTGTTCGGATTGAATGGTTCTGACCTAAAGTACCGTTTCAATTGGGATCTAGCCTATTTCTTATCTCCACACGATTCTAAAACCCTTTATTTGGGTGGCAATGTGGTATTTAAATCTACCGATGAAGGTTTAAACTGGGAAGCGATTAGTCCTGACTTAACAAATGACTTAAAAGACCGTCAGAAAATAACTGGTACACCGTGGTTATCGGAATATTTTGGACAGGAAATTTATAGTACCATCAAACGCCTGGATGAATCGCCTGTTAAGCAAGGTGTTATTTGGACAGGTTCTGATGATGGCAAAATCTACATCACAAAAAATGGAGGTGGCGATTGGGAAGACATCAGCATAAAAGATAAGACCTTACCAAAATACTCACAGGTTTATGAAATAGAGCCATCGCCGCACGATGCTGCAACTGCTTATGTGGTATTCTCTAATTACAATACCTACAACGATTACAAGCCCTACATCTTCAAAACAAATGATTACGGACAAACGTGGATCAACTTATCAGCACAGTTCCCTCAGTCGGAAATTACAAGAACCATTAGAGAAGATAAGATGCGTAAAGGCTTATTATTTGCAGGTACCGAAACAGGTATCTACTACTCTTTAAACGACGGACAAACATGGGATAAATTAAATGCGAACCTACCAGCAGTTCCTGTTGTTGACATTAAAGTAAAAGATGTTGATTTAGTTATAGCTACCAATGGACGTGGTTTCTGGATTATGGATGATATTACTCCATTACGTGAAAAATCTGCTAAGGTGGATGCTAAACAAGTTCATTTATACCCTATTCCTGAGCATACGCGTTTCGGTTATAATTGGTGGTTAGATTATGTCCCAGGCGGCGATCCTGGCATGAAAAAGAACTACTTTGTTCAGAACATGCGCCCAGGATTAACCTATTATGAGTTATCGTTTAAGCAAGTAAATGGAGAACGCAAGCGCCAGTTTATTGATGCTGGTGATCCTAAACCATTGGGGCCAACGTTCTATTTCAAATTGGAAAAAGAACCAAAGGACATTGCCATTGAAATATTAAGCAAGGATGGTAAGGTATTACGCAATTACGGCAAAGAACAAATGATGCTTAATACGGGTAAAAATGGCGACTTTAACACCGGCATGAATAAATTCGTATGGGACATGCGCATCAACATGTTACCACGAGTACCAATGCGTCCTCCAACAGCCATTATACCAATTGTACCACCAGGCGAATACCAGGTTAAACTAACTGTTGATGGCACTGTTGAAACACAATCGTTTAAGATTAAGATGAGCCCCAAAGAGAATTACACTCAGGCACAAGCCGATGCTAAATTCGAATTTTGGATGGGTATGTATAATGCAGCAGCTAAATCAACAGAAAATGTTATTGCTGCATTAAACACAAGAGATGAGGCACTAAAGCAATTGGATACCTATAAAAAATCGGGAGCAAAAGCGAGCAAAATTAAGCGCGCTCAAAAGCAGGCTGATGAAATAGCTAAAATTGCAGGCGATTACGAAAAAGCATTTGTTTCAACTGGGCGAACACTTGCCGAAGTGATTAACTTACCAGCGACTATTCTCTTCAAAATGTCGTTTATGAGTGGAATTATAGATCATTCTGAAGGACCTATTTCTGGAAGTATGCAAAACGAGTTCAAAGTGTTACTAGAGGAAGTGAAGGCTGCCGATGCCAAGTATCAAGCTGATATGGATCCAGCGTTGAAAAAGTTTAACAAATACATAAATTAGTGAATCAACAAAAGGGATGTCATTGACGTCCCTTTTGTTATTAAATCCCCATTATGTAAGTTGTCTTGATAACGAACATTAAAAATACAATGAAGAAAATAATTCTATGCCTAACAATTATTTCACTGTTAACAATAAGCTGCCAAGAGCCAATATTCAAGCACGAAGAGAGCAGAGAAATTAAACCCTGGAGACACCTCAATTTTGACGATGCCCCTGATAAGTTCTCTTTTGCCGTTTTTTCTGACTTAACAGGTGGTGAACGTCCTGAAATATTTAAAGTGGCTGTTGAGCAATTAAATTTATTAAGACCCGAATTCATTGTTAATGTGGGAGATCTAATTGAAGGAGCCAATGAAGATCCTAGTGAATGGCACCAACAATGGGATGATTTCGATCAACGCGCATCAAAGGCCATTGCTCCTATTTTTTATGCCGGTGGCAACCACGACTTAACAGGTGAAATGGCACGATCCGTCTGGAGTAAACGCTTAGGTTCTCGATATTATCACTTTAGGTATAAAGATGTATTATTCTTAATTTTTGACACCGAAGACAACACGCCTGAGCGCATGAAAGAAATAGAGCACATGCGCACTGAAGCCATCGCAAACTTAAAAACAGATGGCTGGGATGGCTTTAACAAATCTGATTATGCCAATATTCCAGAACGCACAGCCGGAACGGTTGGAAGTGAGCAAACAAACTACTTCTTGAAAGTAATTGCTGACAATGCTGATGCCAGATGGACCTTTGTTCTCATTCATAAACCCGCCTGGGAAAAAGAAAACGAACAAAATTTTTCTAAAATAGAAGAGGCTTTATCCGCTATGCCTTACACTGTTTTTAATGGGCATACACATCTATACAATCATCAACAACGCCACGGTCGCGATTACATTAATCTTGCAACTACAGGAGGTCATCAATTTCCGGAACAGGGGCACTCCTTTGATCATTTTATGTGGGTTACTGTAGATAACGATGGTGTGACTTTGGCCAATCTTAAAATGGAAGGAATTTTAGATAAAACGGCTCACATCCCTTTGGGTGGCGACACCTTGGTATTTGAGAACAAATAAGGCACATAAAAAAGGCAGATTTGCATGCTACAAACCTGCCTTTTTTATAATCAATATCTCGAATTATTCTGTTATCGGTAGCGGATACATTTCAAATATTTTGCTCACTATTTCATTAATCTTTTTATCGGCATCTTTAACTTTTCCACCACGTTCTCCTTCTGCCGATCCCATCCATAACATCTCTTTCGTTTTAGGATCAACCACTGCAATTTTTAATTGACCAATTTCCGTTTCATACTCTTGTGTAGTACTATAACTGCTAGCCATTCCATAACCACCATAGCGATAACGACCTCGATACCCCATGTATGGCCCACCCATGTAATCGGTATGCGTTTCGTAACTTTTTTGAATATCAATCCCTACTGCCCAAATAATCAGCATTTCTGGTTCTTCAATTTTTGACATTCCGCGTAATGAAGCTTGTTTATCAATAGCACTCAACAAACGTTGCTCATTCATCTGATTTACATTGTACTTCTCGTTTGCTAAGTCTTCTTCATTAACAAACTGAACTACTTTATAGGTTTTGTATTGCTCAAAATCAACACCTCCCATTTGATCACTTGTATACTTTATAGAGCTACATGAAAAGCCTAGGAAGGCAATAAAAACTAAAGTCAATAATCTATTCATAATCGTTATTTTAGAGTTAATTTGGACTATTCTTTAATAAGATTCTAATTATACAACACACTAACTAATTGAATGTTCTCTATTTCAGTAGATGAAACTAAATCAGGCAAGATTGCGATATCAGCTCAGCCCTTCATTAAGTTAAACATTATCAAACAACTAACCAGATACCTGCAAAATAGTTTAGTAGGAAGCCTCCAACTTAATAAACACTGTTAGCATTTATTTGTTATTATTTCAGAGATTGTTTCTCCGTAACAATAACCAGAAAAATCCAACTGAAAGATGAGTGTAAAACGATATTTACCTTTAATGTGTATGCTTGCATTTATTTCTCTATTGTCATGCACTGCATCACCAAAACATGAGAGTAACGATAATAGTAAGCACAAGGAGCAGTTAAAACAGCTAAACACTATTAATTCAGAGCTTATTGCTCAACTCGACACCCTCACAGAAAAGAATAAAGTTCTTGAGGATTCATTAAAGCATCAGAATGAACAGATCGATTTGATTGGTGATAAAATTTCGGCAAGCAAAGGCTTAACGCCTTCAAGTGCTTTTGTTATACAAGATGTTGAAACATACTCTGATAGCTTAATCATTATTATTGAACAACTTAAACTTCAGAATACTAAATTAAAAGAAGAGAGAAAACGTTTTAATTCAAAAGAAGACAATGAAATTAAAGAAATAATACTGGCCCTTCATCGTGAAATAGAAGACCTACCTAAAAAAGGAAAACCAGATGATGTGATGAAATTATTTCTACCTCGCTTTTCGG
Source organism: Carboxylicivirga sp. M1479 (assembly GCF_007097485.1). GTDB lineage: Bacteria > Bacteroidota > Bacteroidia > Bacteroidales > Marinilabiliaceae > Carboxylicivirga. The sequence goes on from NZ_VKDE01000038.1 coordinate 100,577, forward strand.
TAAATCAAGTTTTAATTGACCACGAGAACAAAGGGCATATTGAAGGTTACACCCATGAAGATTATGCATTACACCTAAAAGACATAGATAAACACAAAGGGTATACCATTGATTTTTACGATACTGAATTTTTAGAGTTGAAAATTAAGGACAATAAATTCTTCAATGTCATGTATGCCTCAAAAATAAAGGTCTTTAATCAGGACATTTATGAATCAAGAAGTGACATAGGAGTTACTGTAACCGGGCGAAAGGAAAATGGAGTATGGAAAATAGCCAGTTATTCGCGTGTTCAATTTCAATATAAAGATTAATTCCAGTCAAACGTGGCGATGCAAACATGGCGTACTTACTCATTATAATTCAATGACTAATGCTACAGTTTAATTTAAATTGCTCATAAGCGATTTGATAAATCTTGTACATTTATTTCGCACTCTAAGAGTTTTGTAAGTAATCCATTAGAATTGAATTCATGCAAGAAACAAACAAGCTCGACATAAGCAAAGCACAAATACCCTCGCTACCTTCTTTTTACCTCAGTCGACCTGAACTTTTAAAAAAGATAAGTGGTATTGATCCGCATAAACTTCTCATTTTCGAAGCCCCATCTGGCTATGCCAAAACATCACTCCTTGCTGAGTGGGCGGCTGAAAATTCATCAACTGTTTGCTGGTTAAATGCCGAGGAAACTGATGCCAATTTGCATGCGTTTATCCGGTATATGATCGCCGCTATCAGAAAGCAAGTACCTAGCTTTTGTAATAACATACAATTTCATCAAAAAGAGTCCAATACATCAATCGTCATTGATGTTACCAATGAATTATATGCTTTACCATTGCCACTTACTTTAGTTATTGATGATTTTCATTTGATATTGAATACAGTCCTTATTGATTTCATTCTTCATCTACATAAAGGTGCTGCAAAAACTTTACAACTAATACTGCTCTCTGATAAACCCATAAGCGATAAGTTTGAAAACCTTGCTCTTAAAAACCTTGTTTATACATTTGATGTCAAACTACTTAAGTTCAATAATCAGGAAATAAGACAATTACTAAAAGAGCAAAAGCCAGCTCTGAAAAACCATGTAAGGGAACTGTGTTCTATTACCTATGGTTGGCCAAACGCAATTATTAATATACTTAACAACGAAACTAATGAAGACAGCAATGTTTGGAAGAGCATTGATTTATACTATGATCGCTACCTTAACTTTTGTTTAAAACAATGTTCACCCAGTACCAAGGCATTAATCCAGCTTTTCTCGCACTTAGGCTGGGTTAATAACGATGCCTTTGATCAATTACTACCTTATTGTGAGGCACTAGTTAAAATTGACTATTTAACGTTTACAAATGAAATAATAAACTGCGGATTGGTTGAGCGAATTGATGACACCAATACAATTCAATTACATCAACCACTGATTAATTATGTACGAAGCAAAGAGCTAAAAATGCTTCATAATAATCATTTCACCTCAAAAGTGGCTTCAATTCTCATTAGTACGGGAGAAAATAAACGAGCTTTTGAGTATTACATTTATGCAGGTCAACAGCAAGATGATTTATTCGACAGGCTTAGGATAGAAGCTCTCAATCAAGGAAATTTCAGATACTTGATTAAGGTCTTATCCTTACTTGATAAACGTGCCAATCAAAACGGTTGCCTTCAATTACTAACTCAGACATGGATTAATTATCATTTTGGCCAAATACATGCCTTTGATAAAAATGTACTAAAACTGGAAAAGTGCATTCCTCTATTAAGCAGTAATAGTTTGGATTTAAATAACCTACGAGGGGAACTAAACACCTTAAAAGCCATTAGAAGTTATTACTTTAAACTAAATACTGAGGAAAGCATCCGCTCTTCGCAAGAAGCCAGCACTTTAATATCACATAGCAATACCTTTGTTGCTGGTATGAACTGGCTTTATTATGCTATTGCACTACAGTATAACGGAAAAGCTTCAAAGGCTTGCGAATTACTTACTCTAAAAATTAATAATGAAGTAAAATCAGAAGCTCAGATAAATTTGTTTATTGCTTTGTGCTATGTACACTGGCTAGAGGCTAATTTAATTGAATTATCTGTTGCAGCACGTACGCTACTTAAACTTTCAAACGAAAATAAGAACAGTCAGTCCCTCGTAATAGCCAAACACTTTTTAGGCATTGTTTTTCTATACAGTAATCGTCAGGACAAAGCAAAAGAAGTATTTTATGAGCTCTTGGAAATCGAAACAAGTGAAAGCTCATTTTATCAGTTTTATGCCTTAACATCTCTTTTATTTATTGGGTTTGAAGACACTGACGATGACAGCGTAACACAGCAATTACTTAACATCCATGAACTGGCGTACCATCGTGATAATCAAATATACAAGGACTATTCAGAGGCCGTCACTCACTTGGCACTTTGGCGACACAAAAATGAATTAAGCTCCTTGAACTGGGCCGAAAATAATGAAGCACGGCTTGATTTCCCAAGTATTTATACCATATCTGTACCACATACGCAGGCATCTATATTAATAAGTTCAAATTACCCCCAACTTATTAAAAAAGGCATTCACCTCTTACAGAACATTAATACACTTTCGAACTTCAAACACAATACCTACCATCGAGTTGAGGCCTTTGTGCTCGAAGCCTTAGGCCAATATAAACTAGAACACTATAAATCGGCATTACTAATATTGAACAAAGCCGTTAAAATTGCGCAAGGGAAAAAACTACATTTACCTTTTGTCAAGTATAAGGATGAACTCCAGAGTTTGTTTGCATCCTTTGATCAGGATGCCATTTCTAATGCTTTTATTCACCAGTTTAGTGAGAATGAGCCACCTAATAAAAAAATAGACTATACGAAGCGGGAAATTGAAGTAATGGAACAATTGCTTACGAAGGTTAGCAACAAAGAAATTGGAGAAAAGCTCTTTATATCTGACAAAACGGTAAAACGCCACATTGCCAATATTTATAAAAAGCTAGGTGCTAGTAATCGTTCCGAGGCAATTAGCCTGGCACGTTTGTATTTTGCAAAAAAGTAAGGATAAGTTTTAAAAACAGCATATTCAATATAGATTTAAACGCTCCTAGCAATGATATCCGATTCAGCAACCAAGGAATCGTTTAGAATAACAAAAGGGAGCTACCCCTTGGCAACTCCCCCTTTAGTCTACTTTGGAAACTAACTTATTATGGTATAATTATTACTCTGCTTGTTTGGTCATTTTACAATAATCTTGTAAACCACCAGCCCAAAGCGCTCCAGCACTTTCAGCAGGTGCTGTTACTTGTAAAGCGTAGCCATTAGGAAACTCAATAACACCTGTTTCCAGATCGAAAGTTCCAAATACCTCGGGATACAAGTTGACAATACCTGCGGATTGATCGGCCCATTCCCAACCTAAAACAGCCAGGTTATAAGGTGATGCGCCAATATAGACATTGAACAATTGCTGATCACGCATGATTTTAACAGTGCCCTCATCGTAATTAAACTGCAATACTAAATCCTGTCCATCTGCCCATAGTCCTGTTAAAACAGCTTTATCCGCATCTTCGTGACCAGAGAGTTCAACCGTATACTCATACACTAATGGTTCAATGGTGGTTTCGTACAAGTCAAATGTTCCAAAAAAGTCGATCAATGGATGTTCGTCATCACCAATGGTAATTTCAGCTACTGTACCAGCTCCATCGGTCATACCAACGTTATAACTAGCCCCTTCGCTTATTAACTTTAATCTAAACGTTTTAGACCCATCCATCACATCATTATCAAGGGGTAGTATGCTAATGTACTCTGTTAGCTCATCGGTGAAATTTAAACTTTGTGTGGTATTCACTATCTCAAAATCAACTCCTTCGATGGCAGGGTTATTAATCCCTTCAATATCTACTACAAAATTAACCTGACCAGATGGGCTTGAACTAGCCACGTACACAGGTACCATTAATGGTTCTGTTTCACTTTCCAGAATTTTGTCTTTATCGATGTTAAAGGCAAAAAAGGTATCCTTATCATCAAATAAATGACTCTCCTCTTCGGAGCATGCACCTGCCATTAATAACAGCATGAATGCGATTGAACTATATATTATTTGTTTCATCACTATCTTCTATTAATTATATCCCTTATTCTGCTCCATGTTATCGTTGGCAAACATCTCGTTTTGTGGTATTGGGAATACAAAACGAAAATCGCCTGCTTCCAACTCAATGCCAGAGGCTAGTTCTGTATCTTCAGGCAAGCGCTTAATGCCCAATCCCCAACGCTTAAGGTCGATGTAGCGATGCCCTTCGTAGGCCAACTCACGACGACGTTCTTCCTGCAAGAAAGCCAAAGCAGTGGCCTGATCGCTATCTGGAGCAGCAGTAGGCATTGAAATACGTGTACTGCGTAAATTATTTAAATCTTCAGCACCTTCAGTCAGCATATTCTTCATAATATATGCTTCGGCTCTGATAAGGAACACCTCCGATAAGCGTAATGCTTTTAAATCCACAATATTTGGCCCTACTCCTTTACCATCGTGCTTATTTACTGTTTCGTTACTTTGGCTGTTAACACCAAAATACACATCAGCCCTTACGTCATCAGCTGTGTATTGATTTTGCAAATCGTTACTAGGCGAAAAATATAACTCACCATTGGAAGCATCGGAAAAGATATTACCCAATGCAGGTGAACCTTCTACGCGTGAAAGCTTAAATATCACTTCTGCCTTCTCGTTCAAGGCAAAGGCATCATCCCATATTTTTTCAACCTCATCAATATTGGCCAGGCGCATGCCCGATTGATCAATAACTGTAGATGCATAAGCAATTGCATCGTCATAATTACGCTCGTATAAGGCTACGCGAGCCATTAAAGCATTGGCAGCTATCTCTGTAGCTATATTACTCGTAAACTCATCGTTCATTAAAGCAATAGCCTCTTGTAAATCAGCTTTAACATTTGTATAAACTTCAGTCTGAGAATCTCTAACAGGATTTGAAATCACTGAATTAGCCATAAAAGGAACTCCCATTGCATCAGCAGCATCAAAATTCATGGTGTAAGCACGCATTAACTCAAAATGGCAGTAGGCACGTATAAAGTAACACTCTCCCATTACTTGCTTAATTCTCTGATCTTCCACATCAAACTTTGCGGCTACCTCCAACATACGGTTGGCTCTATCGATGGTATGATACATATCGCGCCACATGCTGTAAAATTCTCCAACACTTGCGGTAAACTCCCAGTTATGAATGGCAATACCTTGTCCTCTGTTTTGTGCCGATAAACGTAAATCATCACTGGCACGAGACGATATAGCCACCACCGTGTGCGCATTTAAGGAAGCGTAAACACCAATCATTCCATCTTGCACATCTTCAATTGACTGAAAGGCATCTTCATCAATGATGGAATCCTTTGGGTTAAGGTTTAGTTTGCTATCGCAAGCCATAAAGCTGGCTACAACTAGCACTAACCATGTATATTTAAAAATTCGTTTCATTATTTTTTTTTTTACCAATGATTAAAATGCAACATCGACACCAATAGAATAGGTACGAGCAGCAGGATATTCGTATGTAGCAATGTTATTGCTATCCTCTGGATCGAATCCCGACCAGCTAGTCCAGGTCAAAAGGTTTTGAGCCTGACCATATACTCTTATTGATTGAATAAAACCAGAATGCTTTAAAAGTTCAGTAGGCACACGATACGCCAATTGTACATTACGCAAACGTAAGAATGATGAATCCTCAATATCTTTGGAGGTAATTTGTCGCTCCGTTCCTAAACGCTGTATCTCGGTAATATCACCTGGCTTTTGCCATATATCCAACATCTTACGCGACATGTTGTACTGAGCGAAATTATGGTTCTCTTGAAAGAACGATTCGTTGTTCAAACGAGAGTAACCGTAAGCATAGGTGAAGCTGGCACTCAGGTCAAAGCCTTTATATTTTAAAGCACTGCCAAAACCACCGTTGATAGGCGCTTCAGAGGTACCAAACTTAGCCACCCAGGCGGCCTTGTTAAAATCACTCGTAACACTGCCATCCTCGGCATAATACATTGGGTCTCCAGTAGCTGGGTTAACTCCTGCCCACTCAGGTATATAATGAGAATTTAAAGGCAGTCCTTCGCGTACAATGGAGGTACCACTTTCAAACTCATCCACCTGGCCTAGATCCAATATCTCATTGTCGTTGTAAGAAATATTACCATTCACACTCCATGTGAAATTTCTGTTGCGGATGATGTCATAGTTGACCAACAATTCAACACCACGATTTCGCATTTCACCAGCATTCACACGCTTGGCATCGCCAGGAACTCCAGCTGTTGACGACAGGCTCTGAACTAAGAATAGGTCGGATGTAATGTTGTTATACACATCAACAGAACCATTTAAACGATTATTAAACAGGTTGTAATCAATACCAAGGTTGGCCTTATGACCAATTTCCCATTTAATATCAGGATCGCCCGACCCGGCTAAGCCAATACCTGGCGTACCATTATATGACGGCGTTCCCCAAACGGTTAAGGATTCAAAATCGCCTACTCCCTGGTTACCGGTTGTACCGTAACTGGCGCGTAACTTCAGGTTATTAACCCAATGTACACCTTCCATAAAACCTTCGCGGCTAATGTCCCAAATAAAACCACCAGAATACAACATGGCAAATTGATTGTTTTCACCAAAGGCCGATGAACCATCACGACGAATACTTCCACTAAAACTGTATTTATCGTTAAGGGTATAGTTTAAAATGGCGAATAAAGAGAATAAACGACGTTGACTCTCTCCTCCCCCAACACCTGGAATAAAATTATTGGTACTGGTTCCTGGAGTGATACTAGCCATCGATTCAGGTAGTTTGGAGTTTAAGCCATAACCTGTGAAACCAAATGACTGGTTGTAACGATCGGTATATTCCGATCCGACCAACACACCTAGAATATGCTTATCAGCTATTAACTTTTTATAATCCAAGGTATTGGTAAAAGTGGTTTCAATGCGTCGGCTGGTGCTTTCTGAAATATAACCTTCGCGATTAGAAGCCTCATCACTGGCATTTTCCGACTCAAAAGCATCAGGACTAACATAACGTTCTCCCTGCCCCTGACGGTAATCTATACCATATTGTGTTTTAGCAGTTAAACCGGGTAGTATATCCCACTCGGCGTTAAACACACCTACAAATTTGGTATTTTCGCCAGTACTTGACATGTTTAAAATTCGATCATAAGCATTGGGCCCTGTTAGAGCAAATGACTGGTAATCGTTTTCATTAGCAAAATTTCTTTCATCATTGGATGGGAACTTATAAAACCCACGGTTGTACGAACCATCTGGTTTGTATAACTCCTCATAGGTATTAGCCAGATACATGGCAGCAAATGGGTTGGCTAATGCAATACCGCCTTCCGATTCAATGGTGCTGTTGGATGCATAACTAAAAGTAGTAGAAACACCCACACGTATCTTCTTCGATACTTCATGATCTAAATTTAAACGGCCTGTGTGGCGCATTAAATCAGAGCGCTGAGCTAAACCTTCCTGTGTGTAATTTTGGTAGGCCATGTAAAATTTTGTCTTCTCATTACCGCCCGACAGATTAATTTCGTGGCTTTGTGTTTGTCCATTACGTACAAAAGCATCTTGCCAGTTGGTATTGATACCACGTAAGCGGTTTAATTCTGTTTCGTGCTGACCAAGTAGTGCTGAACTTAAACCAGCATTAACAGGGTTTAAGGGACTTAAATCCCAACCTACTCCTTTTTTAGCATATTCTTCGAACCATAACTTCTCCGATGAATTCATCAACTCAAAGTTATCTTGTGTTTTGACCGACACACCGGCCTGATAACGGTAGTTAATGCGTGTATCACCAGCCTGACCACGCTTGGTGGTAATTAAAATGACACCATTGGATGCACGCGAACCGTAAATAGAAGTGGCAGCCGCATCTTTTAATACCACTACATTTTCAAAATCGTTGGCATTAAGGTTGGCAAAATCACCGGCTGAAATAGGTGTACCATCCATAATGTATAGTGGAGCACTACCACCCGTAATAGACGAGGTACCACGAATACGCACTTTAGCAGAAGCACCTGGCTGACCCGAACCTGATGAGATAGCCAAACCAGTGGTTTTACCTTGTAACATTTGATCAAAGGTTGCCACTGGCACCTGCTCTAATTCTTTGGCCGAAACAGTAGTAATCGCCCCTTTCAAGCCCACTTTACCTTTACTACCATAAGCGGTAACAACCACTTCTTCCACAGCAACGGCATCGTCGGCCATGGCTACATTAAATACGGTTTTACCAACCATAGGAATTTCCTGAGTGGCCATACCCACAAATGAAAACACCAAGGTCTCGTCCGCTTCGTCAACCTGCAGGCTAAACTGCCCATCAATATTGGTAACGGTACCGTTTGTGGTACCTTTTACCATTACAGTAACACCCGGCATGGTTAAACCATTGGCCGCCTCTGTAACTACCCCACTAATGCTTTTGCTTTGTGCCATCAGCATAAGGCCAGGAACAAACGCCAAAAACATTAATAAACTTAGAAATCGTTTCATTGATTAAATATTAGTTTTAACTGAACTGACAAGGGCAAACAGCATGCTTTTCAGCACCAAGTGGTCTGCACTTTATCACACTCTATTTAGTTTGTTATATAGTATTCTTCCTTGCGGAAGCATTGTTCTTTCGATTTAGGTTAACAGTACTTGTTGACTGTTGTACTTATTTAACTACCTACTAACGGTAAAGGGTATAAGCAAACCTATGTATTGGGTATTGAATTAAGGATTCTTTCCTTTTGTAAAGGATTACCGGCCAATTGGCCGGTAATCCTTTCAAGTGTTTCCGACTTAATGAATTGTTTCAACTCATTCAACTAAGTCTATATATCGCTCGTTAGCGTTTTTGAATTTTAACTGTTTTAGTGGTGCCATCAACTGTTACAACGTTGACAATGTATAAGCCACTGTTTAAACTACTCATGTTAACAGAGGTAATGTTGCTACCTGTTTCGGTTAAGACAACAGCACCAGCTAAGTTGTATACATCAACCTTTGTTACTGTTTCGCCAGAAATACGTAGGATGTCTGATACCGGGTTTGGACCGACTGTTAACTCAACTGTTGAATCTCCCAATTCCTCATCAAGTGAAGTAGGAACAGAAGGAGGCACTGCAACTGCAGCCTCTGTTGGCCACTCCGTGATAATGCTAACTTCCGAAGCAGTCATATCAGAATGGAAAATAGCTGTATGCGTACCGTCATAGAAATCCGAAACAATATGGTTACCTGTGAAAGAAGCATCCATTCTCAAGTCATAGATTCCAATTAAGTTTTCAGAGTCATTGTAACCTACAAGGGCAACTGTTGTTCCCAAGTCCTCTGAGAAAATAGCACTGAATTCAACACCTCCAACCGTACGATTGATAGCAGTTAACATAGTACCATCTGTTGTATCTACAATTCGAGTCAATGCACCATTGTTTAGGTTATAAACATATAGGCCACGTCCTGTAGTTGCATCAGTTGCAAAGAAGTACAAGTTATCACCTGAAACGATTAGTTCTTCAATTCCGTCAGCAACTGCGTCTCCATTAATATCAATAGCTTTAGTTCCTGTAGCTCCATCTAGCATGTAGATTTTATCAACCCCAGCATTATCAACAACGACATAAGAATTATTACCATGAGCAACAAACCCTTTTTCATATGCTGGCTGTCCTGTAAAGAACATATCGGTCATTGAACTTTCCGATACGTGAGCGATATTATAATTTGTTTCTCCTTTCATAAAGAAGTAAACATTATCGCCAGCCACTTCAAATGCATTGGCATTACTTCCCCATGGTATAAATGCAAAACCATTATAGCTTGTTATCTGGGTAAATTCAGGCGTAGCAGCACTGAAATCAATCATTGATACCTGAAATTGCCCCCCATTAAAAGTTTCTAAATATCCATTAATAAATAGCTTATTTCCAACGACTGCGAAATCAGAAGTACGAGAAGCTAAGTAATTTGTCTTTACTGGACCTAAATCACTACTGTGGTAGATATATCCACAATTTACATAGTCATTATCTTTCCAAACATCATCTTCTCCTATCCAAACATAAGTGCCATTTCCCATGCGGTATACTTCATTACGAATAGCAACAGGCGATGTAGCTACGGTAGATACTGTTCCACTTGCTAACTCCATAATGTCAGAACCAACTACATAATGAGCATTCCACGATGTACTTGAACCTGTTAAATCCATAACACTTCCGCTTGTGTATGAAGGATTAGATGCGTCAACCACTTCTAATGTAAAATCAGTACTCATTGGTACTGGTTTTGCGTACTTCAAAACCTCATTTGTTCCATCATCAGACAAATACACGAAGTTACCCATATAAGGCACAACTACCTGTGCTTCACCATCGGTATTACCCCCATTGGTTAAGCTCATCGTATGTGCAGGTGGAGCTGTTGGAGTAACCGTCACAGTAGCAACAGTAGGCCACCCTGTCATCACACTAACATCAGAAGATATTCCGTTAGAGTGGAAAACAACCGTATTAGTTCCTGCATAAATTGCTGAAACTGTATTTGAATTACCGGTAAATGTGGCATCCATACCTACCAAATATGTTCCTACTGTATTGTTTACAGCGTGAAAACCAACCGCAAATAAATCTGCATCAGAATTTTGTGAGAACATAGCTTCGAAAGCAATTCCTGATGCTATTTTGCTAATTGCTGTCAAGTTAGTACCATCAACTGAATCAGCTATACGAGTCAATAAACCAGTTGTTAAATCAAGTACATATAAACCACGACCATCAGTTGCATCAGTTGCAAAGAAATATAAGTTATCACCTGAAACTGTTAATTCTTCAATTCCGTCAGCAACTCCGTCGCCATTAATATCAATGGCTTTAGTTCCTGTCGATCCATCTAACATGTAGATTTTATCAACCCCAGCATTATCAACAACGATATAAGAATTATTACCATGAGCAACAAACCCTTTTTCATATGCTGGCTGTCCTGTAAAGAACATATCGGTCATTGAACTTTCCGATACGTGAGCGATATTATAATTTGTTTCTCCTTTCATAAAGAAGTAAACATTATCGC
>NZ_VKDE01000039.1 GCF_007097485.1 Carboxylicivirga sp. M1479
TTAGATTTTATCTATCTGTTTATTAAAGTTAATGCAGCAGATGGAGCTTTTTGCCTAAGTTAAAAATCACGTTTGACTCCTAATTGGTTTTCTCATATTTAGGTATTCCACAAACTAACGATGTGTTTATATTTTGCTTTCTGTTGCCACATGCAGCGTTCAAGTAAATTTTTATTCATCAAACATTACGCTCAAAGGAATTCATGAATACTTCGTATTTCATCCTTTTGTGTGAAAATTTAGATGCTAAACTTACACGACCACTTCATAGTGGATTATGTTATTGGGTCCTTTGTTATACCAACATCACGATGCTTAAATTGTTTTGCTAATTCCTTATCACTTTAGCTATTGCTAAAATAGAATCAGTATCGCATATTGATATTTGTAATTCCTTTTAGATGCAAAGCCACATAGGTATGCTAAAATGATTAGGCTGGCTTATTTATAAAATACTAATTTTGTACTGCTTGAATGATCGTCCATAGTGAAGCTCTTTGTTTTGATGTATGAATTCATCATTGAATTGCAGGCAGAAAGTTCAAATCGATTAAGGTTATTAGAACAAAATTATACACACATGCATATTGCCATTATAGGTGGGGGAGCAGCTGGTTTTTTTTCAGCCATTGCCGCCAAAGAAAATTATCCGGATGCCTCGGTTACCATCTTTGAAAAGTCGCGTAAGCTATTATCAAAGGTGAAAATATCGGGGGGCGGTAGATGTAATGTCACAAATGGCTGTACTTCCATACCTGACTTGTGTAAGGCCTATCCCAGAGGGGGCCGAAGTCTTAAAAAAGTGTTTCATGTGTTTAATACTAAACACGCCATGGAGTGGTTTAAGTCCCGTGGTGTGCCTTTAGTCATTCAGGATGATAACTGTGTGTTTCCAGTGTCGCAAGATTCACAGAGCATTATCGATTGCTTTTTAAGGGAGTGCCGCAAACTAGGCGTGCATATAAAAACGCAGGCAGGCGTAAAAGCCATTCGGCAAATTAATGACGGTTTGGAATTAACTTTTTCCGATGATCTATCCACAAAAAAAGCTTTTGATAAGGTGATTGTGACAAGCGGAGGATCGCCAAAACGTAGTGGCTTAGATTGGCTGGAGGCTATGCAACATCGTATTGAAGATCCTGTACCATCGTTATTTACCTTTAATATGCCCGATGATAAGGTAAGAAAATTGATGGGTGTGGTGGTTGATAAAGCCATGGTATCTATTCAAGGAACTAAACTAAAGTCAGATGGACCTTTGCTAATTACGCACTGGGGAATGAGCGGTCCGGCCATATTGAAGTTATCATCTTTTGGAGCCCGACAGATTAACGAAATGAGTTACCACTTTAATGTGCAGGTTAACTGGTGCAATCAGCAAAATACGAATGATGTGCTTAATGAGCTGGACGCCATTGTTCAGCAAAGTCCTAATAAGTTATTGGCCAATGTTAAACCCTTTGGATTGTCGGAGCGATTATGGGTATTCTTATTAGATAAATGCGATTTGTCGAGTAGAAAAAAATGGGGCGAAGTTGGTAAGAAAGGACTAAATAAGCTTGCCAATATATTGAGCAACGATACTTATGCAGTAAAAGGCATATCTAAGTTTAGAGACGAATTTGTGACCTGCGGAGGTGTTAGCCTCAAAGACATTGATATGAAAACCATGCAGAGTAAAGTGGTGCCAAACTTGTATTTTGCTGGTGAAGTTTTGGATATTGATGCCATAACAGGAGGTTATAACTTACAGGCGGCCTGGAGTACCGGCTTTGTGGCAGGGCAATTGGGTTAGTGGTGTTGTAGTTTGACTCGTTTTAGCCTAATAAATTATTACGTTATTGCTTGCTGCCAACGGACGCGGCTATGAAGCGAAAGTGTTTTGTTGCCAAATATACCTTTCATAATGCTAAGTAGCTAAAGCGTTGGTTTTGTTTTTATCTTTTACTTTTCAATAGCCAAATCAAAGATTTGGCGGTGTTCGCCGAAGCTACAATCTTTCCAAATAGTGACAAACGCCAAATGCTTTATACTAGCGTGTTGTAGCTCGTATTTTATCTATGATTTTAAAATCAATATTTAATCATTTAGCTTTTTGTATCCAACATGGGTGTACTCTTCATATATGTTACAGTAACTGAATGAAATCTCAATCTGTGAAGTAAAGTAGAATAATTCGTTTTTATCAAGTTCAGATTTACACATATAATTTGCTTCATATAAAGGCATTGTTTTCTGAATACCAATAATTTTCGCCCCACTGGTATTGGTTACTTGAACATCAGTCAAGGTAACCTGGTCGTTCATTAGTGCTTTGGGAAATTCAACTTTAAACAATTCGCCAATAGTTGGATATAGAGTTCCATTAAATCTAAACCTAAACGGTTTAATCTTTGCTGGACCAAATCCATTATTCGACATATAAACTCCCATTTTACCGTCCTGTAATACAGAACACGAGGTGTTGATTAGTGGTTTTACACTAAGTTTTTTGTGTCGTCGTTCTAAATAATTAAATCTTAGTGTAATGATTAGTGCTCCTAATGCAATTATTATTGATACAATTCCAATTATTGCATCCCAATTTATTACGCTACTACTACTTAATAAAAACATATAGATCCGGGGTTATTTTTATATGAGCTACAACGTTTGGCTAGATGAAGCGATTGGCAATTTAACGAAACCTTACCTCCAAAAACTCTCTGAGCCAAATCTTTTATTTGTTTTTACCTTTTCATTTCTAAAGCCAAATCAAAGATTTGGCGGTGTTCAATAACCCAACCTAAATTGAAATTACTCACGAACGCCAATTGCTTTATACTAGCGTGTTGTAGGTAGTATTTTCTTTAGCAATTCAATATATTTAGTATTTCTGACTTTTCACTGTAGTTACTGAGAAAATCAAATATTTCAGTTTCCAATTCATCCATTGTTTGCATTACTATTTTGTTAGATACTAAATAATATTGGTCGTCAAGTCTGTATATTACATTCCTTTCGAATCCATAAATTTCGATTTCGTTATTTAATCTATACAACACCATCACAGTACTTTCTAGGTTAAATATTTTTTCTTTGTTTAGAATTTTAATAATACTTAATACTCTATTCTGGTCAATATGAGTTTTGTTTAATTCAATATAGGTATGCAAATGATGAATCATCTCATTCTTGTTTTTTGATGATAATGAAAGGTCAATAAACAAAGAATCAGGATTTTCATCACTACAGATTATGTGGTCAGCATAAGAAACTATTGTTTCTGGATTAAGGATATTCATCCGAAGTCCTAGCAGAATTATAAGTAATTCTTCAATTATTTTTTGCGGTTTATTCATCATATTACCTACAACTAGGGGATAGACGGAGTACTCCGTCTATCCCCCATTTGGGGCACGTTTTTATATAAGTTCAGTATATTAAATTCCATTAGTTGTTGTTTTGAATTCTCTTTCATGCTCTTTATACCACTTTCTCACGTCTGCTGTGAAAAGGAAATAAATAGCCATTATTTGCAGTACAATTTGTGACATATTCAATGGCGAAATAGGCATGTGGGATATTGAAGCTAGTTGTATAATCATTCCAATTATAAACATGCCAACGAATAGGTTTCTAGCCCATTTATAACCAGCATGAATCATATAGGCTACAAAAAGCATAATGGTAAATGTAGGGACTGTTATACCCAATTCACCTATATTAATTCCTACAGAGTATTTTACACTTAAGAAAATCATTGCTACTATTCCAATCGCAGTTGATAGGTATAATAAATATGCTGCAGTTCTAATTTCTTTTGGCAGATTTATAGGAATCGTAAATCGATTATCACTTTGTTCTTTTCTTTCTTGTTCATAAAGTTCGTTGGATTCAACTCTGAGTTCTACGCTTTGTTTAATTTCTTCTATTTCTGTTTTATTCGCATTTCGTTTGTCAAGTTCATTTATTGCAGCTAAAATCATTTCATCTACGTAGTCTTCACGATTATCAATAATGTCTTGAAGTTGAATATCAGAATATTGACTAACTACTTTAGTGAATTTATTATTTGTATAACTCATTTGGTTGTATTCTTAAAATGTGCCCCCAACGGACTCGCATATGAGGCGTGTGGGGATTGAAATTGTCGCCTTTTCTTTTCCTCACCAAGACCATTGCTTTTCAAACAACTAATTTAATATTCTAAAGTTGATTTAAAAGCATTGAGCGGACAAATTGAGATCACAAACCTTTGCGAATCACATGCCCCCACATGACTTATTATGCATTGTTGGCGATAGTTGTTACTTAATTCGACATCTTATTTAAGACTTCTTTAATCTCATTTTTATAGCTGCGCCCAATATTTAAAGCAATATCATCCACTATAACTTTACTGGATGAAACCTCTTTTAACCGTGCTGTATTAATAATAAAGGAACGATGAATTCGTAAAAACATATCGGGCAATCTGCTGGCAATCGCACTAATTTTTTCTTTACTCTCAATTTGATTATTAGTAGTGATAATCTTAATATAATTGGATGAGCTTTCAATGTAAATAATATCTTCATAAGGTATTTTTGTCATTTTCCTGTTGCTCATAATTTCAAGAACCGATTTTTTCATTTTCTCTTTTTCATCCAACAAATTTTGCATGACTTTTTGATTTTCTACCGATTTATTCATAATTGACAAAAAGGAACCTACAAAAACCAGCATATACAATACGACGCTCACCAGAACAAATAAGGTTGAATTTGGCATTGTATAAGTAAAGTTTGAAATATTAACATAAGCGAAAACGATAACTACAAATACAAAGTAGGCAGATACAATAGCAGTACAAAAAGTATAAAAAGCAAATCTTGCATACCGCCGAGTAAGATAATATTTAGGAACAAGGCGATAGTTGAAAAAATAGAAAGTTACTAAAACAATTAAAAAGTGTGTACTAACAAAGAAAAATGTCAGGGTATTGTTTCCCCATGAAGAGCGAAAGGCAAAGCTTAAAACAAAAATGACGAACATCCAATATGCGATATGGTAAAAAGCTTTTTTTAATTTTTCATTCATTTTTTTTTACTACTGGCTAATTTGGACGAAGATATTAAAATTACAAATAAGAGGTGACAAACAACCAACTTAGAAACGGATTCGACCTTGAAAAAATGCCTTATGATATGTATTTTGGCAGTGTTAATAATAGTACATTTTAGCATTTATGAAAGAACTATTTTATAGAGGAGGATGGCAGTTCATGAGCGCCTTAACCATATTGTTAGTGATTACAACAGCCTGGTTTATTTTTCATTTTATTGTTACGTTTCATCCAAAACAAACAAACCACGAAAAATATCAACGTAGAATTAGTCATGGAAAAGTCATAGGCTTATTAGCTATGATAATTGGTATATGTGGACAAATGCTTGGCCTGTATACTATGTCTTGCCTAATTGAAGAAAGAACCGAGACAGGGTTAGAGCTGACTCCTGAAATGATAATAGGAGCTATAAAAGTTACCATGATTGTTACTATTTACGGAATAATTATTTATCTATTCTCATTGTTGTTATGGTTTATTGCATCAACATTAATTAAGAAAAAGGTAGAAAGCCTCAATTCTGCTTAAATCATATTTTATTATCACTTAGCATCTTCTTAAGAACCTATTTTTTGTTCCGGCTGAACTATTTGTAGCTAACAGCTTAGGATACCTATGTCTAATAATTACTAAAATTAAATAAACATGAAACACTTAATTGCAACTTTATTAATGTTATGTTCGATTTTCTCATTCCAGCATGAACTATCTGCTAGTATAAAAATTGGACAAAGAACTGAATTAAACACTTGGATTGATTCTTCATTTACAGAAAAAATAAAATCGCTCAATATTGCTGGGGCTAGCGTTGTAGTAATACAAGGCGACTCAATCCTTCACCTTAATGGTTATGGTATAACTGATATTGAATCGAAGAATGCGGTCGATGCTCACACCTCAATATTTGGCGTAGGCTCTGTGTCTAAAACCTTTGTAGGTACTGCTGCTATGAAATTATGCGAAGATGGGAAATTAGATTTGGACAGGGATGTTAATAATTACCTTAAATCCATTCAATTAAAATATCCGTTCAATGATTCAATTACCGCAAGGCATCTTCTAACCCATACCGCCGGTTTTGACGATAATAATATTGGTACAATCGTTCATTCTGAGGACAAGTTGATTCCTTTGGCTCAATATATAAAAGGCCATATGTCGCCACAATTACGCCCCTCTGGTAAGGCAATAGCCTACTCAAATAACGGATATGCACTAATGGGGCTTGTTATTGAAGAAGTATCAGGCATGCCTTTTCATGAGTATGTAAAAGAAAATATTTTGAATCCTTTGGATATGAATTATAGTGGATTTAGAAGACAAGCTGAACTTGAAGAAAACTATGTGGCCAGTTATTGGAAAAACGGCGGAAATCTAATTCCATACAAAACCGGTTTTCACCACTTCTACCCTGCAAGCTCATTTCGTTCAACAGCTGCTGATATGGGGAATTACATGTCTATGTGGTTAAACAATGGTTATTTTAACGGAACTCAATTATTAGATTCCAGTACAGTTTCTAAAATGTTTCAATCAGCATTTAAAAACTACGATAAAGCTAATTTTGGTTGGTTATTAGGCTTTACTGAATCGCAATGGTATGATTTGAGAATTATCGAACACACTGGTGGTATTCAAGGCTTTAGAAGTTTGTTAAGATTGGTGCCGGAAAGAAATCTAGGTGTGTTTATTTGCGTAAATTCATCAAATGCACGCCAGAATAACAGTCGAAAACTTATGAACCAATTTACATATGATTTATTTGCACGGTTGATGTCCGATTGTATGGTACAAAAAGAAACAGCAAGCATTACTTCCACAGTAGGAACTGTTGATGAACCATTAGAAATGTTTACCGGTGCATATAGATATATACGGTATGCTCACTCAACATTAGATAAAATAGGTGTTTTATTAGGATTAGCTCCTGAAATTGAAATTGTATCAAACAACAGTACCCTTGAAATAGTAGAATGGCAAGAAAAACTAACTCCTATATCGGGTTTATCATTCCATAGTAATTATAATAGACATCAAGCTTTTGGTAAAAACACTAAAGGCGATATATCTAATTTCTACATCGATTCATATGCTTATGAGAAATTAAAATGGTACGAACCACTTAAATTTCAAAGGGTATGGATTGGTAGTATTTTCCTTATTCTATTAATTTATATAATTACAAGTGGCATACGCAAACTATTTGTACGCAACAGAGAAAGACATTTACTTAAAAAAATCAATTTTTCGCTGGCCTCATTAATTATCCTTTTTATTGTAGTTTTTGCTTACACTCTATTTACCACCGACCCTATGCAATTCTTTAATGATGTCCCTTTACTCATGAAATTTGCATTAGTATTACCTTTTGTAATTATTCCATTGGGTTTTGTTTCAGTTTATTTGTTGATTAGAGCATTTAAGAATAAGGAGTTTAAAATTTTAAGTTTAATTTATCAATCGCTTATTATTGTTGCAGCAACTTTATTTATTCCTTGGTTAATGTATTATAACTTAATTGGTTTTAATTATTAAGAACTGGAGGGTGTTCGATAGTTTTCGAACACCTTCTGTATTATAACATTTGGAATAATTCAGCGATTTTCTCAATTACCGCCAACGGCCAGGCTATGAAGCGGGTGGGGGTGTTGCCCATTTTTCCTTTCAAAATGCGCGGAGCCAGAGCGCTGAGTTTTGTTTTAACTTTTCATTTTTTAAAAGACAAATCAGCGATTTGGCGTTGTTCGCTACCTTCAGCTACCATGAGAAGTACAGTAATGTCCCACCTGATTTATAGCTATTGTTGTGCTTTCGTGCTTTATAAAATTTTGGTTCTAATCCAACTAGTTTGGTTTGATGATTTTCAAAAACTAAGCACTAGTTAATTCTATTTATCAAATATTATTCATAGAGGTCGTACAGTAAAGAGTGAGTCCGAAATACAATATTAAAATGGTTCTATATGTCCATTTAGTTGCTGTACTTTTCGTTCTCCAATTAGTTTTTTGAACCTGATAGCTTCCCTCTTTGTATCTTAGAAGATTAAATATAATCAGCAAAACAAATCCGACCATGTAAAATATAAATTGAAAATTACTATTCTCAACCTTAATCCAATTGGCTTGTATAATTCCTAAACTGAAAATTTGTACCGCAGCTAACATTGCAGGCAGTGAAGGTCTGATACTAGCTTCCATATTAATAAGTTCGTAAACTGAGCCTATTAAATAATACAAATAATCAATTGGTTTATATAAATTCATTCACTTGTTTCTTACTTATATATTCGGTCATGGCATGAAGCACAACGGCCTGCCGTATAAAGCGTAAAGGGATTTTACCTTAGACACTTTCCATATTTAGCATAGCCAAAGCGCTGTATTTTGTATTAACTTTTCATTTTAAAAGCCAAATCAGTGATTTGGCGGTGGTTGCCAATGCTACAAACCAACCAAATTACACTATGCCCTTTATGCTTTATAACGGTTTGTTAGGCTTTCGTGCTTTATTCTATTTTTTTAATTATCCCGTTTTTAATTTCGTAAGCAAGCTTTTTGTGCTTCTTTTTTATATATGAAGCCATCTGTTCGTCAAACAGGTAAGCACTATAAATTCCCTTTTTTATAGGTTTATTCGATACATAGTACATATTATTCGAAAACCAGTCCGCAAAAACCTTTTTATTCACCAATTTACTTTTTAGGTTATTCTTCTCAAGAAATTCATTTATGTCTTGTTCCTTTATTTTCGGTCGAATACTAAAGTCAGTACTACAACTGATAATCCCTTCTAGAAAAATACTATCATTTTCAACTCTCCAAACCGCTCTGTAACCTCTCCAACAGGCTGTGCTTGGCGCTGTCTCTTGAGTTAGTCCAAACGGTCTAAATTTTAGTTCTAAATCCTCAAGTGGAAAAGATTTTATCAATAAAGTGTCATTGCCAATTATTAATAAATCAGGTTCTTGTTCTGTCGCCATCATTCTCGTAGGCAACAAGACTAAAATAAAAACTACTATCGTTGTTAAAACTCTCATTCAGTTATTATAAAGTAATGTTATTTCTCTATTTTAAATGCACTCATTTCGTTGTCACATGAAGCCTAACTCCTTTTTAACATGCAATGCATGATATTTCAAATATAGAAAAATATAAATGCAATTATACATGCTAATATGGTATTATTCTTGAGTTATTATGGTTAAGTAAGTAGTTCATCCAATGGATTCGTAATCTTGTTAAGCTGCTTGTTCGATACATGAGTATATATTTCTGTTGTTTTACTTGAGCTATGTCCTAATAGTGTTTGAATATGGCGTAGGTCGGTACCTTGTTCGAGTAGGTGGGTGGCAAACGAATGTCTGAGCATATGAGGTGTAACTCTACGCTTAATGCCTGCCTTTAGTGATGCTGCCTTTAAAAATCGGTTAACGCTACTGCTCGAATACTGGCTTTGTGGTTTGGGTCCTTCAAATAGCCATTTTTGTGGTCGGTACTTTTTATAATACTGGCGTAAATCTTGCAGTAAAGCTTGTGATAATAAGCTATAGCGGTCTTTATTACCTTTGGCATTTCTTATTCTAACTTGCCCCCGTTCTGTTATAATATCTTCAATCATCAAATTTATTAACTCACTAATCCTTAGTCCTGAAGAATAAATTAATGCTAATAACCCGAGTTCGATTAAAATTTAAGAGCTCAGATTTCATTAAGTGATTGATATACAATATAAATTTCTGAGGCATAGTAAACTATGGCGATTAAATTTAGAGCAGTAGATCGATTATTTAATGAAAAGGTTAATGTATTCACTTATAAACATCGATTTTCTACGTCATATTCGTTCGACATAGCCCGCTATGCCTTCACAAATAGTCCTTGAAACTCAATATTTATAAGCGATCTGAGCAATAAATTTTATGTCGAACTCGGGTTAATATACACCGATGCTTTATGTTGTTAGTGCAATTGATTATTTGTTTAATTTCATGCTTAGCAAGTACCTTAGGTAAATGGTTTGTTTTTCTGGGACGCTCAAATTCGTAGTTAACTTTCGTACGCCCCAACACTTTTTCGTAGTAGAATTTTATGGAACTAATCCGTTGGTTTTGTTCCGATGGACTAATTTTATGTCTTCTAATCAAATCGAGTATATAGGTGTTTATTTCCTTGTGCTTAAATTCCTTTATATCAGTGTGTTTAAACGCAAAAATAAAGTCTTTCATATAAGCCTTATAGGTACGCTGGGTGCTGTCGCTGTAACGCTTCTGTTCAAGTTTTTCGGCATAGCCTTTGGGTAATGTAACGGTTTGGCGGTGTGGGTAGTTTCGGCTCCTTGGAGTATCCTCAACAGTCTTAGTTTTATTGTTTTGTAAGGCCGTGTAGTTCAAATAAGCATAACCTTTAAAATGCATAAACACTTTATTAAGGTTAAAGCTATCTGCTGCCTGATACCAGGTTTGCTTAGTTTTACTCCAGCATGTATTGGGTAGTTGTTTCACCAGATCAATAAGTTTCTGATTGTAATCAAACTCAAAAATAATAATTGTTTGATTTCTGTGTTTACTCTTTTTGAGTGTCATTTGAGGGATGTCTGTCATTAGCTTGCGTGTTGGTATAAGGAAATTTACAACATAAAAACTAAAAAAGCCTCATTGAATAAACAACGAGGCCATAGTTAAGAAACATGTTTTGTTTAATTAAATAGTATCTGGAAGTTCTAGCTCTACTTCTTCGTCTTGTTGAGCTATTGCTTTGGTTGAACCATAAATAACATAGTCAAAGTAATAAGCTTCGTTTTTACCTTTCCATATTATTTTCCCCACTTCGCTTAATTCGCTCAATAACTTATATAAATCATTGGCCAAGCGTGTGCGTTCTAGTTTCTTTTCGCGCCTGGTGGTAATAGATGTGGCTTGTTTATCTATTTGGTCATCCAATATTTTACGATCAGCAAGTATAAGATCCAAGCTAGCTTGTGTCACCATTCGAGTTGCCAATGTATCTAGGCGTGGTGTGGCTACCTGTGTTATATGCAGGGCGCGTTGCACTAGTTCATTGTCCGAAATATCACTTAGGCCTTTAAAATTGAACGCTTTATAGTCTACAGAGTTACTGCCGTATGTTAGTCGTGCTCTGTTGCGTAGGTCACATAAGTTATTAGTCAGGTTTTCGCTGGCTATTTTTTTAGCATTTGTTACAATGCGCTGCTCACCTTCGTAATAATCATCAGATGGGAATTGTTTTACCACCTCTGTTTTGTCAAACAAAGTAGTTGCGGTGTCGGGTGAATAACCATAGTTAGTAAATTCAGCCTCGTCGCGTTTGTACGATGCCTGTAGCTTATCGCTTCTTTGGCACAACTCTGCTATCGAGAAGTTGAATAAAGTATTATTTTCCATAGTTGTAGAAAAAGGTTTAGTTTCTTAACTGTTATGTGAAAGTAATATGATAAATATTGCATTGATAAGATAAATATCATTGACATTGATTTTTGTTTTTATTATAAGAGTTAAATTGTTTGAGTGGTGTATTTCAAAATGCTGTTAGTGTGCTTGATAAAATAGGTAGATGGGGTGTTGAGTACAATATATGTACCCCAATATCTAGCATTAACATGTATGCATGTTAAATACGCAGTGAACGATATTTGTAGTTATTAACAATGGATTGAAAGCTATGCATTATTTGATAAAGCGGAAGTCCGGAAATGTCAACCGACTTCCAGATATAGTTAAGCGAAGTCCAGAAAATGTCAACCTACAACTCGATAGCGACAACCTACGTTCCGATCAACTTAAATAGAGAACAGAAAATATCAACCTACAGCCCGAAAGAACCATATAAGTAAGCGGATGACTCAACCGAAGAACCAAATGAGTCATATAAGTAAGAGTATGATTTAACCGAAGAGCAGGAAGTGGTAGATAAGTGAGTTTTAATGCCAACTAAAATGTCAAATTGGGCTATTGCAATACAGCTATACCGTTTGTTAATCAAAATGCGGGATCAGCGGATATTTCTGTGGATTAATATAATTTGTAACGAAAGGAAGCAATGAAATACCCTGTTTTGTGAGATGGTTTTCCTTTCTTTTGCATCACCCAAAAGAAACAAAACGCTAGTCCCATTGATGCTACCACACGCTCTAATTATTAATCAATTTCACAATCAAAGTAGGTCAAGCCCCTTTGATGTTCAATTAAATTAATCATTATTCACGCTTTCGCATGCCCACCAATGGAACAAGCCACCGCACTGTCGAAATTGCATTTCGAGTGGGGAAAGGAGGATAGCCAAAGGTAAAGGGTGAAAAACTAATTAATTGACTAAATAATGAGCCAGTAGAGCTTATTCATCATGCTGAGCTACCCGCCCCAATCGAAACAAGGTTTCGAACGATTGAAAGCCAGTGATAAGAGTGGATATTGTGGCATTGCAAGGCGATAGCCTTAAGCATGAAGCAATAAATCCATCTCTGGTGCGTAGCAATCACCTCTTTCAATCAGGTTTTGCATCCTTTTTTGAAAAGGATGTGCCAGCCCGGCACTAGGGCAGTGAATTATTTGTGCTTACCGTACTAATTGTTTCTCTATACTTCCTGTTGTATCACCCAAAAGAATGAATCACGATTTTTTTTGTAAAATCATTGATTAGAAAGTACACTGTTTATTTCTTTGTCCACAAAAAAATTATTGATCCGTCTTTGTGATCAATAATATCGGAACGGTTAAGAATTGAGTATTCTTATTCGTTTTAGTTTTTAAGTCCGGTTTGGGCGGATAGCCCAAGTGATAGGATTAATTAGGACAACATTGGTATCACTTTATCCATGTGCATTATGCTGAGGCTTGTATTTGAAAAATAATCTTAACAAGCTCCTTTTAAAAACAGGCATCCGTAGTAAAAGATGAAAGGTATATCAATGTTCCTCAGGTAGAGATGTCCACTGAACTGATGGAGAGTAGCTAAACTTAGCACTTAGTACATAGCACTTGGTACTTAGTAAAGTTGAGCTATTCCCCATCAATCGATTATTGTATTATTCCTCGTTCTTCTTATCAAATAAACTAATGGCTTCTTCTAATTCGTGTGATAAGCTATCGAGCGATTGAGCTGCAGAGCTAATTTCATCGGCACTGGCGGCATTGCGTTGTGTTATTTGGTTGAGCTGTTGAAGGGCATTGTTAATCTGTTGCACACCACTCAGCTGTTCCATTGAAGCAGTGGATATTTCTTTTACCAGAGCTGCTGTTTTTTCAATTTCTGGCGTTATCAAATCGAGCTTGCCAGTGGCTGTGCGCGACGATTCCAGGGTGTCGCTCGATGCCGATGTAATGTCATTGGCAGCCGTTTGGCTACGCTCGGCCAGTTTACGCACTTCGGCTGCTACCACCGCAAAACCACGTCCTTCTTGTCCGGCACGTGCTGCTTCTACCGCAGCATTGAGCGATAGAATATTTGTTTGCATGGCTATATCACTAATAATGTTGATCTTTTCAGCTATTTCCTCGATGTAGCGGCTGGATACTTTTGCCGCTTCGTTACTGTCGAATATCCCTTTTGCTGCTAGATTGGCGATCTGTTCAGTCGACTTTGAATTTTCAGTGTTCTGCTGAATGTTGGCATACATCTCTTCCATCGATGATGATACCTCTTCGGTTGATGAGGCCTGTTGTGTGGCGCCACTTGCCAATTCGCCGGCTCCTTCGTTAAGCTGTGTACTGGCATTCACTATTTGCTGTGCGCTTTTACTAACCTGCTGCACCATTGATTTAAGGTTGGTAACCATGGTGTTGAGTGCTAGAGCTAACTTTCCAACTTCATCTTTGCTTTTGGCAGTAAACGCAACATTTAAATCGCCTTTGGACAGTTTTTCAGCCAGGGCAATACTTTCTTCAATAGGACTGGCAATGGCTTTTGATAAAAAGAATACCAAGCTAAACCAGATAAGTACCACTACAATAATAGCGTATGTTAAAGTTTTTGTTTGTAATTCGATTATCTGGGCGCTTTCGCCACCCATTTTCATCATCATGTCTAAGCCAACATCCGATGTGGCTCCCACTTCCCACATAATGCTTTTGGCTAGTTCAAATTGTTTTAACTCGAGAGTTTTTAATTGGCGTAAATTGGATAAATAGGCCTGCAAGTTATTGGTGGCACTCTCTATTTCGTGGCTAACACTAATAGGGTAGTTTCTATTGCTAATTTGTTGTTCAATGGTTCTGAACTCTTCAACTAACGTTTCTATGTTAGAGAAATTTCTTTCCGATTGCTTGTGGAATAAAGTTGTAGACACTTGGCTGAGTTGGCCAATGGCCCATTGGGTATTGGAGTTATTGTTTTGACGAGCTTCGGCTATAGATGTCAAAAAGCTGAGTTTATGTTCATTGGATGTTTTTAAGTTGGCGTAATAGTCTTTGGTAATGTCTGAATATAGTTTAGTCTGCTGAATGAGTAGATCCATGTCAACACCATTATCTGCCATCAGACTCAAATCATTATTAAGTACAACTTGCAACTCATTAAGTGCTGCATTCATCTTCTGAAAGCTTTTTTCGGCTCTTTCATTGTAATACAACTGCCCTGTAAAGTCGTAAGAACGAGCAAATTCGCGTGTTTCGTGCCAGTAACGATCCAGTTTGCCAGCTTCTCTTACAATGGGTATGTAGGTAGAGGTTAATTCGTTAATGCCTTTGTTAATTCGTTGTAGGTTAACGAAAATAAGTATGCCTAGTGTTAGTACTACGGCCATTATAATAGCAAAACCGCTTCCTATTTTGGAGCGTATTTTAAGATCTTTCCACTTCATACTTGTTGTTTGCGTTGCTAATAGATGTTGCAAAGTGTGAAAAAAATCATGTTTTTGAAACCTTTTTGTTATAAAAAAATATACTTTAGCAATGAATCCTGTCATTTAAATTGATTATAAATATGCGTCACTTGCCTATATTCATTACCGTTATTGTTTTGATTATTTTTAATGCTTGTCAGTCAGATGAAGCTATAAAACTTGGTTTTTTGTACTCTACATCCAATACCGAGCGTTATGTGAAAGAAGCTGGTTTCTTTAAGGAGTATGTTGAGAATAATGGAGCACAGGTATTGGTTGAACATGGAGAAGGAGATGAGGCGATACAATATCAGAAAGCCATTGCCATGTTTGATGAGGGTATTGATGGATTGGCTCTTATTGCTGTTAATGCGAATACAGCAGCAGCCATCGTGAGAGAGGGGAAAGAAAGGGGAGTGAAAGTAATTGCCCATAACAGATTAGTGACAAATTGCGATTTGGACTTTTTTGTGTCGGGAGATAATACTGCCATTGGCAAAATGATGGTTGATGAAATAATAAAGGCTAAACCATCAGGTACCGCTGTTATTTTAGGAGGAGATAAGTACGATAGGAACGCTGTGGGAATGGGGATTGCTATTAATGAATATTTGAAACCTCATATTCAATCGGGAAATATAGAAGTGTTGTACGAAACATATATTGAAGATTGGAGCATTGATAATGCTGCCTTTGAACTGGATCAGGTTATTTCAAATACTGGCGAGGTGCCTGATATTATTTTTGCCGGTTATGATGGTATGGCACAGGGCTGCATTCAAGTACTCGAAAAGCATGGTGTGGAAAAACCAGTGTACATAACAGGACAAGATGCCACTCTTGAGGGCGTTAGAAACATTGTCGCCGGAAAACAGCAAATGACAGCTTATCATCCTTCAAAAGAAACCGCCTATAAGTCAGCCGAGGTATTAATGATGTTGGTCAATAATGATTCGGGTCTTAAAAGTATGCATTCGGGCTTTGTTAATAATGGCCAAAAGGATGTACCCAATGTGCGAGTTTCTTCCATAGCTATTACCAAAGACAACATTGATAAGGTATTAATACAAGAAACTGCTTCGTACACGCGCGATGAGGTTTATAACTAAATGTCCTTTAGTTATTGGCAGCTATTCTTTGTTTTATTTTTGATGAAAATCGGCTCTTGAAATCAGTGTCAATGTAATTGTCGATGCGCATGCATACTTCCGTTGAAAATTCAATGCCATAAGTGGCAATGTGTAACCAGTCGCTTGATGTTAGCACTAAGTCCTCATTCTTTTCAATCTTAAAATCTAATAGTGCCTTTATGATGCCCGCATTAAAGTTGTCGCCCGCGCCAATGGTACTTACCGTATCAATTATGGGCACTTTAAAATGATGGTGATACGCACTACTGTAGGTGTAAACACCTTGGGCACCAGCCGTAATAATAAGGTTGTTGCAATGAGCCGCAACCTGCGCATAAACAGCCGTTGGATCATCCAATCCATAAATATTTTTGAAATCCTCATCGCTCCCCCTTACAATATCGGCCAGAGCAAAATTTTCTTCTATCACAGGTATTAGTTTTTCCCTGTTTTTTAGGTGATGGCTTCTGAAATTAGGATCGTAAATGATGAGTGTACCAGCGTCTTTTGCCTTTTTTAGATAATCCATCAGTCGTGGACGAATGGCCGGGTTAAGCCCGAAGTATGACCCAAATATGACGATGTCATGGGGAGTGAATTCGGGAATATCTCCTACTAAACGTTGTTGCGGATAGTTTTTGAAAAATTCGTATTCTGCATCGTTATTGTCGTTTAAGTAGGCCAGGGCAATGGCTGATTTGCCTTCGCTAAAACGACATACGTATTGAGTATTTAAGCCATTATCTTTCAGAAACTGCATGATGTTATCCCCAACTTTATCACGACCAATTTCAGTGATGAAGTTAACCGGTATATCTACGCGAGCCAGCGAAACCATGGTGTTTAGTGCGCTACCTCCAGCCTTAGACGCTATCGGTTGATAATCTTTAAATATGATATCTAGTACTGTTTCTCCTATTCCAAAAATTCTTCGCATACTCATCCTCCTCAATATCCTACAATAAAAAAGCCACCTTTTGAGTAAAGGTGGCCTGCAAAATATGTAATTTCAATTACTTAACCAATTTACTGATGGTTTTAAAGGCATCAGAACCCGCTACGCGGCATAATTCGAATAGAATTGATTCGTAACTTGTTACAATAACACCCTCTTGACGCATCCGCTCAATGGCGATAGCTTTATTTTCTGGAGTTCTTGAACTCACACAGTCTTCAACAATAACTGGTGTATATCCTCTTTCGCGTAGGTCAATAGCCGTTTGTAACATGCAAATGTGTGTTTCCATACCGGCCAATACAACGGTGCGCTTGGTGCTGGTTTCCAATGCTTCCATAAACTTGGGGTCATCGCAACAGCTAAAAGCCATTTTTTCGAAATGAGCATCATCTTTTACTAAGGTTTCGATGCCTTCAATGGTATCGCCCAAGCCTTTTTTATACTGCTCAGTTATTAAAAATGGAGCTTCTAATGCTTTCAAACCCTGCACTAGAATTTTTGTGTTCTTTTCTAGTTGCTCGTGTTCATTAATATGCGGAAATAATCGCTCCTGAATGTCAACAACAACACCAATTACATTCTCTTTTAATAATCTCATCTTATCTGTTTATTAATGATTTTAAGTCTAGTTTATTAAAGTTCTCGAAAAAGCTCAATAGCTGTTCTGCAATATAGTCAACGCCACCAGCTTCGTTGGTTTCAATGTTTAAAGGAATTACAGGGTCGTGTAACGACAAACGCAATAGAAACCATCCATTAACATGTTGATTGTTAATGCTCACGCGTACGCCTTCGTAGTTGTCTGGGGCTAATTCCCAACCTGTTTTAGAGGACGCTAAATGTCCCAATTCGCTGATTACCTTTTCGCCATAGGTCTTAAAGTCCGCTTCCTCAATATTGATTCTGAACTCCTTACTTTCGGCAGGTACGGGTAATTCTTTAATAAGCGTGGTTAGTGATTTTCCTTCGGCTTTTAATTGAGCCATTTTAATCACACACTTGGTTACTAAATAGGCACCGTCATCTAAAAAGTAATTTTCTTTTAGCGCTGCATGACCCGAAGTTTCGATGGCTAACCACGATTCTTCACCCGCTTCATTGAGACGAATGGCTTCGTTAATCACGTTTTTATATCCGCGCTTAAAGCGATGATGCTTGGCTTTTAGTGCATCGTTGATAAACCATGCTAAACCATCTGATGTAATGGAGTCGGTTACCACTGTAGAACCTGGATGTTCTTCATTAACAATGGCTGCCGATAGGGCCACCAATTCGTTACGGTTAATCGGATTTCCTTTTTCATCAACAATGGCTGCCCTGTCCACATCGGTATCGAAAATAATACCCAAGTCAGACTGGTTCGCTTTCACAGCATCACAGATAGATTTCATAGCAATGGCATCTTCCGGATTGGGAACATGATTAGGGAAACGACCATCAGGATCAAGAAACTGACTGCTGCTGACGTCAGCGCCCAATACTTCAAGTACTTTGCTGGCATAGAAACCACCGGCACCATTACCTGCATCAACTGTTATTTTAAATCCTGACAAGGGTTTGTCGAAATTAGTCTCGTTATTAACCTCCTTGCGAATTTTATCAGCTAACAATTTTGAATAAACATCGATAAAATCCAGTTCGGTACACGATCCTTCGCTGCCGCTTTTATGCTCAGCTCCGTTTTCTGCAATCGTTAATATGTCGCTGATGTCTTGCTTTTCAAGGCCTCCCTTAGGTGTAAAAAACTTTAAGCCATTACGATTAAAGGGTAAGTGACTGGCGGTTAGCATTACGCCTCCATGCGCCATACAAGGCTCAGTAATGGTGCTCATGAACATGGCAGGGGTTGAAGCCATACCACAGTCAAATACTTCTGCTCCAGACTTTATCAAAGACTCTATAAAGGCCGCTTTTAAATCAGGTCCAGAAAGGCGTGAGTCCATACCCACCGCAATTTTAATGGTAGCAACACCTTTGTTTTGTTGACTTAGCCATTGGTAAAAAGCAGTGCCCAGCTGAGAAACTATGGTGGTATTTAGGTTTACTTCCTGACCAGCAATGCCGTCCAAAGCAACCCCACGTATATCGGATCCATTTTGTAATTGCTTCCAGTTAAAGCTCATACTTATTTGTTTAAACCAGCTGCTTCGCGCGATTTATGTCCCAGGTATCCACCATGGTGACGCTTCGAGTAGTCGGTGTTAGAAAAGTTTATTTTTTTCATCAGCAATACAACCAATACATCACCAATAACCGTCATGGTAGTGGTTGAAGTAGTTGGCGTTAAGCCCAATGAGCATACTTCTTTAGGGTTGCCAGTGTTAATGCATACGTCTGCTTCCTTGGCTAAAACAGAATCGGTATTACTTGTTATTACAACAATAGGGATATTGGGGCGAAGTCCACGTGCTAAATCAATTAGCTCAATGATTTCTCTTGTTTTTCCAGAGTTGGAAATCATCAACAAAACATCATTTTCCTGAACAACCCCTAAATCGCCATGTTGAGCTTCACTTGGGTGTAAGAAGCATGATGGAGTTCCGGTAGAGCTAAAAGTGGTGGCCATATTAATAGCTATCTGACCTGCTTTACCCATGCCCGAGGTAATAAGTTTACCACCTTTTTCATGCACATACTTGTGAATCAGGTCTACGGCATTTGGAAAATCTTCGGAAGCAGGAATGTTTTTGATAGCCTGCGCCTCATGTTCTAATATATTTTTTACTTCTTCTAAAACCATGGATATAATTTTTAGGCTACAAATGTACCATTTTTAAAAGGAATAATTTGAATGCGTTTTACACCGATTTAGATTATTGTGAGTGATGGTGCTATTGATTTTTAGCTATTCATTAGCTCTTGCACTTGTGCTAACCAAAGTTGGTACAAATCGGGCTTGTTATGCTTTTTTAGCTTACGCAGCAGTCGTTTGCTTTCTGTTGAATGGCTTAATGGATAGAACCAAAAATTACTGAAGTGATTGAATGCTCTGTTCCAATCGCTGAAATGATTAGTGACTAATTTGTAGTAGGTGCTATGGAAATCAAATAGTTGATTGTTATCGCTTACTTCATTCTCGTTGAGAAGCTGTTGGTGTAAGCCAGGCTTAGTTAAGATGCCTCTCCCAAGCATGACTGCCTGTAAATCAGGAAATAGTTGCTTGAGTTGTGTGAAATCAGACAATGAATTAATGTCGCCATTGGCCATCAGAGTATGTTTACTTAAAGTGCTTAGGTGTTGATAGAATTCCCAATCTACCAGGCCTGTGTATTTTTGCGTGACCAACCGTGGATGGACGATTATTTCCTGCATAGGAAAGTTGTTGAGTAAGCGAACAATGGCTTCTCCTTGTGAGGTGTTATCAAGACCTATGCGAATTTTAACTGAGAGCTTAAGTGGGGAAGTACTATTAAAATATTCATCAAGGACTTGCTTGACCAATTCAGGTTCATTCAATAATCCGCCACCTTTCTGTCGTTTGACTAACATTGGAAAGGGACATCCCATGTTGAGGTTAATCTCATCGAAACCTTTGAACTTCATTTGTTGAGCGAAATCTAGGAGAAAATTTGCTCGATTAGTTGCTACCTGAGGAATGACTTTTAATCCTTGGTTCAAATGGGGCAAAAGTTCTGTTTCGGGTATTATGGCTGGGGGTAATATTCCTGTATCTTCAAAAAAAGGCGTGAAGTATTTGTCCATTTGACCATAGCTTAGGGCATGTGCCAATCGGTAAAATGATGTGGTGTAGCTTTGTAAGGGCGCCAAATAGAACTTCATTACTATGAAATTAGTTTTGTAAGTTGAGGGTATGCTTTTAAGGCATTCTTAAAGTAGATTTTATCCACCACAGATCGAGGAAGGCCTAGGCCCTTGAAAGGTTTATTCACCTCCCAGCTTGTTTGTTCGTTCTTTTGTGTAAAAAAAGCCCATTGACCAAGCCAGCGCTTGTTCAGCTCATCAAGTTGCTCCTGTGTGGTTTTATGGTCGGTAAATACCATGTCAGAACCATATAGCAAACGATCCTGGTATTTAATGATAAAGTCGTATACTGCCTGATGTCGATCTGCGGCTTGGTGCATAAGGTGACAAACTCTTTCGGCCACGTCCATGAACATATTTGGGTAAGCATCCAATCGCCGGGCAATTTCATCAATGCTGTATTCGCTACTTCCCAGGTGAGCACCGATAAATGGTAAAGCGGTATTTTGTTGTAGCATGCGATCACAAGCTTCAATTTGCTCTTCATAGCCAGGCTTGTCGGGGTGCTGATGCATATGAAATTCAGGGTGTTGTCGATAGTATTTTTTGTCCGATTCCGTGGTCATTTGTTCCAGTGGTAACCAACAATTTTTAGGTTCGCCAAAGTGGCCCAATAGTGGCAAGTTGATCTTAGCAAGGTGCTTGAGCAAGGGATCAAACAAGCCATTGTCAATCATTATTAGTTGCTGTTGGTAGGTAATTCTCATGCCAACATTCTTCCATATTTTTACACCTATCGCACCCTTGTTCTTCTCAATGGTTGTTTGATGTATTGCTTTGTTAATGTGTGCTTCATCTATTTGAGCTGTCATAGGTACTGCACCAATGTATGAAAAGGTGTTGGGAAATTGGCTTTGGTTTTTATGAGCTATTTTGTATTGATCTTGCAAAGGCATCCATTCCGATTCCAAAAAATCAACATTAATAGAGACCAAGTGCATATTATTCTTTTGGGCATGCTTTATAAATGCATCGTTATTGGAATAATAGTGAGTGTGTGCATCTATTTTGGGGATGGTATAAAAATCGTCAATCCTATAGTGTGCTTGTTCTGTCATGCTTACCCTTTCAGATATGAGCCGCAAAATAAGAATAATAACAATGATCTTTAGGTCTGGAAAATGTTTTTCAATGAATGGGCTGTTTCGTAAGCTTGTATTTAGGAATGTAATTCTTGCGTAATGATTGGAGGAGAAACTTAATGTAAGTACTTGTCCCTTTTTGTTTTTCGAAATTAGTAATGAATAGAAATGAAAGTGCTTTCATATGCTTGTAAAATGAATTTTTGTGTTTATTTTGTAAAAAAATCCAAACATTCGCACTTGAAGCTTAACCTAACAAGCTTGGGTGTATATGAAATAAGATGCAATGAATAATTTTGATCCGAATACAACAGTTGGTCGACGAGGTATGATCCTTAAGATGCTGGATGCCAAAGGGCAGGTGAATGTTCATGAGTTGAGTGAGCAGTTTAATGTTAGTGAAGTGACGATTCGTAATGACCTGACTCAGCTGGAGCATAAGAACTTATTAATCAGAGCGCGCGGCGGTGCAATCAAAACCGATAAGGTGACGCTTGATATTAAGTTGTCGGATAAGAAAGTTAAAAATGCCCGAGAAAAAGAAATCATCGGTAGGCGAGCTGCCCGATTGATTGAAGAGGGCGATACTGTAGTTTTGGATAGTGGTACAACTACGAAAGAGGTATCTAATCATCTGCATAAATTCAAAAACCTTACGGTAATAACTAATGCATTGAATATTGCAGGTCCCTTGGCCGAGCAAGATCAAATTAATGTGATTATGCCAGGTGGGGTCATGCGCAAAAAGTCGCTATCCCTGGTTGGTTCTATAGCACAAAATAGCTTCAAAGATTTTTTCTGTGATAAGTTGTTCATTGGCGCAGATGGAATAGATGTTAACCTGGGTTTTAGTACACCGCATCTCGAAGAAGCTGCCTTGAACAGAACCATGCTTAAAATGGCAAAGAAGGTGATTCTTGTGGTTGATTCGAGCAAATTTAAAAAGAGAAGTTTAGCTGTTATCGGACAAATAAATGACATTGATGTTATTGTGACCGATAGAGGGATTACTGAAGAAGACCGAGAGAAGTTATTGAACGCCGGTGTTGAAGTGATTTTAACAGACTAGAATAAAATATTTTATAAAATGATAAGAGGACTGCAATTGTGGTCCTCTTGTTGTATAGGTACCAATAGTTATGAGAATATAATTGTGCTGTTCCGAACTTGAACTAATGTTTTGTAGTTTTGTTCTTAAGCTTAAATAAAAACACCATATGCATATAGTATTATCACCGGCCAAATCTTTGGATTATGAAACGCCGGCACCCAAAACTAATAATTCAGATATCTTATTTCCTCAGCAGGCTAAGTTAATAGCTTCGTGCGTTAGGCAGTTGAAGCAAGAGCAACTCATGAAACTGATGAAGATTAGTGCGCCACTGGCTCAGTTGAATCATCATCGGTTTCAGTTATGGCAATACCCTTTTGTGGATGATGAGGTTAAGGCTGCTTTGTTTGCTTTTAAAGGAGATGTTTATACCAGTTTAGATGCTTATTCTTTAAATGAGCAAGAAGTAAGTTACGCCAATGAAAAGCTTCGCATTTTGTCTGGTATGTATGGTCTGTTACGTCCCTTGGATAATATTATGCCTTATCGTTTGGAAATGGGAACAAAACTGAGTGTTGGCTCCCACAAAAACCTGTATGCTTTATGGGGAAACGATATTGGAATAGCCTTGGAAAGGGATATGGAGGAAGGTGGTTCTGAGGTCTTAGTTAATTTGGCATCAAACGAATATTTTAAATCCATCAATAAAAAACAGTTTGCTAAACGCATTGTAACACCTGTGTTTAAAGATTGGAAAAATGGCCAGTATAAGGTCATTAGTTTCTTTGCCAAAAAGGCTCGCGGCCTTATGACTCGTTTTATTATTCAAAATAAAATAAACAATCCCGATGACTTAATTGCTTTTAATGAAGATGGTTATTATTACAAAGCAGAATTATCGAAAGGGGACGAATTAGTTTTTGTTCGTGATAACGAAGGCTGAAAATTGACTGGTGGTTTGATTACGAGTAATTTTTTTAATAACTTTTCTAGATGACAAATTAAATGTAAAACGGAGGTTGAACAATTAAAACACACATCTATGAGTGCAAAAAAAATTATTTTACAACGTTACGGTAACCTCCTAAAGCAGGAGTCATTAGTTACCATTGAGGACAAAATTCTTCCTAATACTTTTGTGTTAGAAGCTCCAGAGCCGTTTCCAGGGTATTTCGGTTACTATAGCGATATCCCATCGGATTCAAAA
This sequence comes from Carboxylicivirga sp. M1479, assembly GCF_007097485.1. GTDB lineage: Bacteria > Bacteroidota > Bacteroidia > Bacteroidales > Marinilabiliaceae > Carboxylicivirga. The sequence continues at coordinate 24,114 of NZ_VKDE01000039.1, forward strand.
CCTTTGTATGTATACCTGGTACTAAAAGAATTATATACACTGGAGCAGATAACCCGAGCTACTCAGAATATTAAAAGATATTTTGGTACCGACTTTAATGCAGCTGCAGGAACCGTGCATTTGTATAATAAAGATTATCACGTAATAAGGGTTCGTCATCTCGATACATTTGATCAAATAGCAGATTTGCAGGCGGGCTACCTGGATGAGGGAATTTATTTTCGAAAAAAACCTAAAAGCATTAGTGGGCAGGCTATTATTCGACTGAAGAAATTCTTTACGCTTGAAGAAATTGATGATGGTGTGTATTTTGATTTGGATGAAAAAGATCATGGATACTTTACTATACCTCATAAGTTAACCTGGAAATATTTTGAAGATTTAACCATAAAAGTAAAAAACAATTGGGATTATAGTAAGTTTGATGCAGCTGTTGGGCACATACATCAGGACTTTGGTATTGTTGATATGGTGCGGATATATAACCCAAATATTGATAGAGAGTATCTGATGGGTATACGAAAGAAATACCTTGAAAGAATTAAATAATAAATTAAAAAAGCTGCCTAAGGGTAGCTTTTTTAATTTTAAGACATAGGTGCATATTAATAATTGAAGAAGAATTTCAATTTTCATAATAAATTAAGCTTCCTCTTAAAACCTTTTTGTATTCTTGTGGCTTATATCTGTAGAGTTTTAATGAAAAATAGTTTAAATGAAGTTCTTTAAGGTTCATATTATCAGCTTATATGCTTTGTTGATAATTGCGTTTTCTGCATGTAATTCTTCCAGTTACAAGATTAGTAACTCAGAAGTAAATTACATTTTAATAGACAGCTTGGTCGGTTATGATCAGGGTTTGGAAGATGAAATAAAACCCTACAGAGATAGTTTAAAAGCGGAAATGCTTAAAGTAATAGGCACGGCTGCTGAAGAGCTCACTGGTGGGTTGCCCGAAAGTTTACTATCTAATTTTGTATGCGATTTGGTGCTCGAGGAGAGTCGCAGTCTTAAAGCTACAGTTAATCCTGATGTGAGCATTGTCAATGTAAAGGGTTTACGCATACCTATTAGCAAAGGACCGATTACTGTTGAAAGTGTTTTTCAGCTAATGCCTTTTGAAAATGAATTGGTATACCTGACACTATCAAAGCAGCAGATAACCGAATTATTTAACTTCATGGCAAGTGTTGGAGGTGATGGTATAGCAGGTGCTTCGTTTGGTATTAAAAACAAGCAAGCCGTAGATGTTAAGGTGAATGGTAAAGCATTGGAAGATCGGGAGTACGTTGTTGTTACATCGGACTATCTGGCTGATGGAGGTGATCATTTTACCGTTTTTCAATCGGCAATAGCACGCGAGGGATCTGGCTTAAAAGTGCGAGATGCCATTGTGCAGCACATACAGAAACAAACTTCTGCCAATAAAAATATTGAAAGCCAACTTGATAGGAGGATTTATCATGCAGACTAACAGACGACAATTTATAAAAACAGCCGCTGTTGCCACAACGGCATTGAGTGTTGCTCCTCTATTGGCTAGTTGTGAGCAAGCTCCGGTCAATTTAACCATTCTACATACCAACGATGTGCATAGCCATATCGATCCCTTTCCTGCCAATGATTCAAAATGGCCTTTGCAAGGTGGTTTTGCGCGAAGAGCCCAATTAATTAATGATATTAGACGCGAACAAGAGCACGTGTTATTATTTGATTGTGGCGATATTTTTCAAGGCACGCCCTATTTTAATATTTACAAAGGCAAGCTGGAGATTGAGTTGATGAATAAAATGGCCTACGATGCCGCAACCATTGGTAACCATGAGTTTGACAATGGCGTGGCAGCATTGGCTACCAATATTAAACGTGCACAGTTTCCTTTTGTGTGTAGCAATTATGATTTATCAGGCTCAGGACTCGATGGACTAACTATTCCTTTTAAGATTATTAGAAAAGGAGCATTAACAATTGGTATTATTGGATTAGGCATTGAATTGGATGGTTTAGCAAATCCTAAGTCTTATGAGCAAATACAATACAAGGATCCTATTAAGGAGGCCAATAACATGGCTCAACACCTAAAGCAAGAGCAAGGCTGTGATTTGGTTATTGCTTTGTCTCATTTGGGTTATCAATACCAAGATGATAAAGTGTCGGATGTACAGGTGGCTAAGCAAACAAAGGGAATTGATATTATTTTGGGTGGCCATACGCACACCTTTATGGATAAGCCCGATAGAGTTATTAATATGGATGGAGATGAAGTGATTGTTAACCAAGCAGGATGGGGTGGAATTTATCTGGGAAGATTAGATTTGCAGATGAAAGCTAATAATCAAAAAAACGTCACACTTGTCAATTCAATATACCATGTCTAAAACAGTTGATCTTTCAGAAGAATCATTAGAAAGTTTGCAAAAGCAGTTAATGCATGATGAACATTTTAATTCGATTGCTTTACCGCGTCTAAAAATGATCAATGCCATAAGAAAGCAGCTGGATGATCAAGGGCAATTACACTGGAAAGTCAAGTACTCTCCAGTGAACCGTTCAGAAAATAGTGTCATTATTTCACTGCTTGATCCTCGCAAGAAGTTTCATTTTTATTACAATATTCCACTGGGTCTGCGATTGCAACTGCAGTTATATTTGGGAGATAATACTTTTAATTTTTTCGAAGCGCATCCACTTTTAATAAAGTTGGGGGTTATTGATGAAGCTACATATCCTGTTCAGGCAACCATGAATACCTTACCTCATTTGGTTTTAAGCAAAAGAAAGGATGCTTTTGAAACGTCCTTACTAATGGCTGATGAATTGTCAACTGATGCCATTCTGCAATCCAGGTTATACCAGTTGTTACAAAGTGTCTTTAATAAGTTTAATGCGCCTTTGCAGAGTATCATCAACGGAAAACATCAATTGTAATAATCTATAACGTTAATGCTCACTAAATATCATAAAAAAAGGCTCCAAACTGGAGCCTTTATATCACTTTCTTATTTCATCAAACTAGTCGATAGGTAGTTGTCTTTTAAAGCTTTCGTCCAATGAAATAATTGTTTCAGTGGCTGATATGCCTGCGATCGCTTGTAGTTTGTCGTGCAATATACGCTTTAAGTGTTCGTTGCTTTTGGCATATATTTTAATAAATATCGCGTATTGACCTGTTGTGTAATGACACTCAACTATCTGAGGTACTTCTTCTAACATTTTTACCACCTTGTCGAATAAGCTGGCTTTTTTAAGGAAAATACCCATAAAAGCACAAGTGTGGTAGCCAATTTTAGCTGGGTTAATAATAAATTCAGAACCTTTTATAACACCCATGTTCATTAAGCGCTGGATGCGCTGATGAATAGCGGCACCAGAAACTTTACATTCGCGGGCGACTTCTAAAAAAGGAATTCTTGCGTTTTTTGTGATTAGCGATAAGATTTTCTTATCAAGGCTATCGATTTGTAAATTCGTCTCCATGCTGTATATGATAAATGTTAGGATTCGTAACTATTAACACCCCTTTGTTAATAATTTGCTACGAAAGTAAAACATTAATAGTTAATATCCAACGATGATAGCGAGTCGATTGTTAAATTAAAAGCATAAGCCTTTCAAATTCAAACCCTAACAAAATGATTTAAAAGTGCTTATTAACAATTGATTACAAAAAGTATCAGTTTTATATCTTACTTTGATGTTTTAATTTAAAACGATTATAAAGAACTTTGATATTAATTCATCGGGTTGAAATCAGTCCCACTAGGTAATTGATAAATATTAAGCTCAAATTCATTAACAACCGCTAGAACGTGATCAAAAATATCGGCTTGTATAGATTCATAATTAGTCCAACTTTTATCTTTGCTAAAGCCATATATTTCAATTGGTTGGCCTTTTTCTGTGGATTGTAGCTGACGCACCATAAACGTCATGTTATTATTAATCATTGGATGCTCCAGTAGGTAGGCCTCTAAATATTTTCTAAAAACGCCAATGTTGGTTAAGCGTCTTCCGTTGACTAAACTTTCAGTTAATGTCAATTCTTCGTTAACTTTATTGTATTCTGTAAGTTCCTCTTCCTTTTGACTGAGGTAATCTTTTAATAAACGAATCTTTTTAAAGCGTTCCAGCATTTGGGGCGAACAGAATTTAACGCTTCTCATATCAATGTTAATCGAGCGTTTTATGCGTCGTCCGTCAGAATGCTCCATGCCTTTCCAATTAACGAACGAATCTTCTACCATTTTGTAAGTAGGTATGGTGGTTATCGTCTGATCCCAGTTTTGCACCTTCACTGTATTAAGTGAAATATCCAGTACAGTACCATCGGTTTTGTAAGTAGGCATAGTAATCCAATCGCCAGCGCTTACCATTTTGTTGGCCGATAATTGAATGCTAGCTACGAAACCTAAAATTGTATCCTTAAAAACCAATAATAAGATGGCTGCCGTTGCACCCAATCCTGTTAATATCTTGGTAATGTTAATGTCGAATAGTATGGAAACAATCACAATCGTACTTACAAATGACGCTGCAATTTGAATAATTTGAACCAAGCCACGTATCGGTCTGTCTTTGGCATACGGAAACGTATTGTATATGTCGTTAACAACTCCCAAAACGGCATTAATCGTCCATAAAATAATAAAGACTATGAGGCTGCTGATAATCTTTTGCAAGTATAAATCGAAACTCGACTCAGGGAAAGTTTCGAATATAACCGCAATCATGTAATAGGTAATGGTTGCAGGGATGAGGTTGATCAAACGGTTAAATACTTTACGTTTAATTAAAATATCGTCGTATTTCGATTTTGTTTTTTGAATGACCTTTTCAATAACTTTCAGGATGTACCCTTTGGCTATTCGGTATGTTAACCACGAAACAGTCATGGTAATAATAATCCAGATGGCCGCTAAAACATAGTTGACATAAGCCTCTGCCAAGCCCGTTGATAAGAGGTAGTTTTGAAAAAGTTTGCTTAAATTGTTGAGTTCGATAATCTCCATATGCCTAAAGTGTGATTTATTCTGTTTTAAAACTATTATAATTGTAGGGATTAATGTGTTTTCATACGATTTGTGAAAATACGATGCCAGCAATTTATTAACAAGTTAAGCTCAATTTTATTTATATGAGAAAAGGATTAATTAGTGTTGTTTGTTTGGTTTTATTAATGACAAGTGCTTGTGCACAGTCTGTTTTCGAGAAAAGCTTTGGGGAGAAGACCATGCGCGTCGATCTTGTGCTAGCAGGTAATAAACACATGCAAACAGCTTATTTGCTTCAACTAAAAAAGGAGCCCTATTGGGGTGGGTCGCAACTCAACCTGATTGACTCATTAGCTTATGGCGAATTTCGTTTTAAGGTAATTGATCAAAGCAACGATCAACTAATTTATTCGCGCGGGTTTTGCACTTTGTTTGAAGAGTGGCGTACAACACAGGAAGCTCAATCGCTAAGCAAAGCTTTTTTTCAAACGCTTGTTTTTCCTTATCCCAAAAACAATGTGGTATTTGTGCTTGAGGAGCGTAAGAAAAATGGCTCCTACCACCCTTTGCTGAGTTTTCCGATTGATCCTGATGATAAAAATATTGCTAAAGAGGTGTTATCCGCCAATGAAGTTGTGAAAGTAGTTGATAATGGTGCTGCAGCCAATAATGTGGACTTTACCTTTGTGGCCGAGGGATACACGCTTGAGCAAATGGATAAGTTTAAAAGTGATGTGAAACGAATGGCTGACTATTTGTTAAGCCAAGAGCCCTATAAATCTAAAAGTGACCGAATAAACGTTTGGGCGGTTTGTTCGCCGTCAAAAGATTCAGGAAGCGATGATCCGCGTAATGGTGAGTGGGTCAATACCGCTATTAATTCTTCGTTTAATACCTTTTACATTGATCGCTATCTCGAAACCGAGGATGTTTTGTCAATTAGAGATATTGCCGCTAGTGCTCCTTACGATCATATTTGTGTATTGGTTAATTCTGATAAATATGGAGGTGGAGGTATTTATAATCATTTTTCAATAGGTACTGCCGATCATGCTTTGTCAAACGAAGTAATGTTGCATGAGATTGGGCACGGCTTTGTAGGCTTGGCAGATGAGTATTATACCTCGGATGTGGCGTACCAAGATTTTTTTGATTTAACGGTAGAACCATGGCAACCAAATGTGACTACTTTGGTTAACTTTGATAGTAAATGGAAACATCTCTTGGATAAAGATACGCCCATACCAACGCCTAATAGTAAAATGTACGAAGATAAAGTTGGTGTGTTTGAAGGTGGAGGATATGTTGAAAAGGGCGTTTATCGACCTGCTGTTAACTGCCGCATGAAAACTAACCAGGCCGAAGGTTTTTGTCCTGCTTGCCAAGAGGCTATAAAAGAAATGATTGATTTTGTAACTGATAAAAAATGAAAATATGAATTACCAAGCTTCCAGTAATCGTTATGACAAAATGGTGTATAATCGCTGTGGTGTTAGTGGTTTAAAACTATCTGCTATTTCATTGGGTTTATGGCATAACTTTGGCTCTGAAGATGTTTTTAGTAATGCGCGCGATATATTATTGCATGCATTTGATAAGGGAATTACGCATTTTGACTTGGCTAATAATTATGGACCAGTTCCTGGATCTGCTGAAGAAACATTGGGTAAAGTACTAAAGCAGGATATGGGAGCCTATCGTGATGAGTTGGTATTGTCGACCAAAGCTGGTTACCATATGTGGAATGGTCCGTATGGTGAGTGGGGCTCAAAAAAATATCTGGTGTCAAGCCTTAACCAGAGTTTAAAGCGTATGGGTGTAGACTATGTTGATGTTTTTTATCATCATCGCCCCGATCCAGATACGCCGCTTGAAGAAACCATGGGTGCATTGGATTTAATTGTTCGTCAGGGGAAAGCGCTTTATGTGGGCTTGTCGAATTATAATGCGGAGCAAACCCAACAAGCAGAATCGATATTACGACAATTGGGAACACCGTGTTTGATTCATCAACCCCGCTATAACTTATTTGACAGATGGGTTGAGGATGGCTTAATGGAGGTGCTTGATAAGCGAGGTATTGGGTGTATTCCTTTTTCTCCTTTGGCACAAGGTTTATTAACCGATCGTTATTTAAAAGAGATTCCTTCCGACTCACGCATGGCTAAGGCTCATTTTCTAAAAGAATCGGCTTTAACAGATGTGAAACGTAATGCGATTGTAGCTTTAAATGAAATGGCTGCGAAGCGTCAGCAATCATTGGCACAAATGGCAATTGCCTGGTTGTTAAATAATAAAACGGTGACATCGGTACTGGTGGGAGCTTCATCAACTCAGCAATTGGATAATAATCTGGCGGCACTGGATAATTTGTCATTTAGCGCTGAGGAGCTTAGCTCTATCGAAGCTCATTGTCAGCCTGTATTGCAAGGATAGGAACAGATAGGATCTTTATATTTAATCACACATATACCTGTTAGCAGAGTAAGGTCGAGATGATAATTTTATTTAATTGTCATCTCGACTTTATCTTTTTATCATACTCATTAATTGCTTTGTTTAATGGGTTTTATGCCGAAACCCATGATATAAGCAAAATGCTTAATCAATCATTTTGTTGTTCATTTGGTATTACTTGTCTAGTATCCAACAGGAAATGCCATTTGCGTGTTGTTATTAGATAAGTAATCAAGCATAATCTAACACTCAATATTAGAAGCAAAAGCATGTAGCGAAACCTTCCGCTTATCTGCTTCAACAATTCACTACATTAAACTCACAACTCACTACTTTTCGTTTTTATTAGGCCTATTCATGTTTTAATATTGTACTATCAAATACTGTATACGAACGACTAAATGATATACCTATGAAGACATCTATCACACACCGAATTAAAAAGAGCATTGCTTATATTGTTTTGGTTATTATGGCCATAACAGTATCACATAAAGTAATGGCTGATGAAAAAGACGAGCGAAGCAAGCGAACTAAAAACGTTACGCTTTATGAAATTCGTAAGGAGATGGACGAAGCTCGTGAAGAATATCATTCGGCAATGGCTGAAGTTCGCTTTGCGAAAGAAATGAGGGACGACATAGTGATTTCATCAAGTAACTCAGATTTTCCATTTGATCTAAAATATAAGGGTATTGTTGAGTTGTCGGAAGATAATCAGTCGATTACAGGTATTTCGGCCAATGGATTTGTTGAAATCAACAAAACGGCCTTTGGGAACAATCGTCGTTTGTTTATCCATGCCGACGATAAAGGGACTATTACCTATGAGTATTACGTTGGTAAAACAGAAACAGCTTTTAGCCCAGAGGGAAAAAAGTGGTTGAGTGAAATTTTGCCAGATATTGTTAAGAGGAGTGATTTGGGGGTAGAGTCGCGTGTGAGACATTTATATGATAGTAAGGGAATTAATGGCGTACTAGATGCACTCGATAATCTGCCATCATCTTCGTCCTATTCATACTCCAGTGAGTGGAATGTTTTTACCATTAAAACATCATCTTATAAATCTGGATCATCGGCTTCAAAGTATGCCTTTTTAAAAACGTTGGTATTTGATAATCAGCTTAAATCGGCCGATATAATTCCCGTTCTTAATGTCATTGAAGAGATTCGATCAAATAGCACAAAAGGAACTTTAACCCGCCATATTCTTGAAAATTATAAACTAAATACCGAGCAGTTATCAGCTGTGCTTGATGTAACGCGTACACACGATTATAATACTGAACGTGGTTCTACCTTAAGGATATTTAATCAATTCTACTCCGATGATTTCGCCATTCGTAAAGGGTATTTCGATATAATTGACGACATGGAGATCAATTCAGAAAAAGGAAATATACTGAAGCATTTGGTTAAAAATACCAAGTTGTCGAACGATAGCTGGATAAGCATGTTACGCACGGTTGATGATTTTACTTCGGAAAGAGAAAAAGGCGCATTGTTGCTGTATTTTATCAAATATATGCCGCAGGACGAAGTTGTGATGGGAACATTCAGAGATGTATTGGATAATATGTCGGATAGCTATTACATATTAAAGGGAGAGGTAACCAATGCATTATTGGATGCGGCGCTTGACAATGGGAAACGCAAGAGCGACAAAATAACCTTGTTGAATTATTTGAAAACAGCCAAGGGCATTTCATCAAATAGTCAGCGTGGGATGATCTTACGCAAGGCTAATCGTTTATTTTTAAATGATGAAGAAGTGGTGGATGCCTATTTTGAAGCCCTAAATGGTTTAGATAGTGAAATGGAAATGTATAATGTGATGCTCGATTTAATTAATAGGAATAAATTAGAGGATGCAGCCATGTTCCGTTTATTACGCACATTAGATCGGTTGGTGGGAGATTTTCAGCATGGTACAGGCGCTGTTATGCGTGAGGTGGTAGCTCAGTTTCCTTTGTCGGATAATAATTATAATCAGTTTTTCCGCTTGATTAATCGAATGGATCAAAACAGCACCATTGAAGAGTTGTTGCGCTATGTGATTGATAATCCTGCAATGAATGAAGACATGGCGGCCAAGGTAATTGAGTGTACCGAGCAGATTGATGTAGATGTTGAAAAAGCAGCAGTTTTAGTTCGTTTAAGTAGTTATGTAAACAGTAAAAGCTCATCAACTGCCTATATATTCAAGTCAATGGCTAAAGATTTAGAGTCGGAATATGAAAAAAATAGGGTGCTTAAAACACTTAACTAAAGGATGATAAGGACAAGATAGTTATTAATTAAGACTATTTTGTCTTTATTTCATTGACAGATGACCGTTTGAAATATAAATTAAAGGAATAACTTAGTATTTCAATGATACCCAATACCCAACTATATTCATCAAAAAAACTGTTGACACAGATATTCGTCAGTACCTTGTATGGGGTGCTGGCATTTCTGTATTTGTTCTATAGCGAGAACGGTAGTCTGCCTGTACTGGTCGATCATATCGATTCCTTATCTTTCTTTACCCTAAGCTCGTGGCTTATATTTGGTATTTTAACACTTATTGCCCGAGGATTAAATGTGGTTTTCCCATGGATGCGCAGCACATCCATAAGGTTTTTGATTCAATTTGTACTCAATACCATAATCGCCACATTCTTTTTGTGGTTGTGCATTAAGCTGCTGATTGCCATTAAATATGATAATGTATCTTTTAGCCTGTTTATGGAAGAAAGGGGTGATGTCACTATTAAGTTTTTCATCATTTTCTTGTTAACCAATCTAATCTTTATCATGGTTAATCTGTATCAATATTCGTTTACCAGTTTTATTCAAGCTAATATCGAAAGTGAGAAAAAAGTGCGTGAACGTTTAAAGTTGCAATATGAAATTTTAAAAAGTCAGCTAAGTCCGCATTACTTATTTAATACCCTCAATACCATTGCATCATTAATTCATCGCGATGCCTCAACTACCGAAAGCTTTATTCGCAAGTTTGCTCAAACATTTACCTACATTTTAAAAAGTCATCAAAAAGAGTTGATATCCATTAATCAAGAGGTTGATTTTATTAAGGCCTATTACTTTCTTTTGCGAATACGTTTTGACAAGGCTTTGGAATTAGATATACAGTTGGATAAAGCAAGCAGTGGTAGCTTTATTCCACCTATGACACTACAGCTTTTGGTCGAAAATGCGGTTAAACACAATCACTTTTCGGAGGATAAGCCATTGAAAATAACCATTTGTTCCAATGATAGAAAGGGCATTGAGGTGTGTAATAATTTTGAGCGCAAGCCAGGGTTTATCGAAGTAGATAATCAGTTATTGAAGAAACCTGAGCCACATGTGTCGCATAAAATAGGCTTGGAAAACATTCGTAAACGCTATGCCTACTTTAGTAATGAAGAGGTTGAAATTAGTAAGAGCGATTCGTTTAAGGTGGTATTACCCTTGTTGATTAATCCAAAAGTAATTAGTTACTCTTAGTTTGATTTAAAACGAACACTATTGTCATACAATGAAAGGACTAACAATTAATAAACAGCAAAAGTGGCTTCGTTTGATACTGCCGTTTCCCATTGGAGTGGTGGTGTATATCCTAATACTATTGGTATTTGATACGCTTAATCAATTAGGCTCCAATTTCTTTAGTCAAGAAGTGTTGGTAACGACCTTGGTGTCGTTTGTTTTGCTCGAGGTATTGCGTTTTGTGCTGACTGTAATTGATAAGCGTTTTCCTTTGGTATTAAAAATGCCAGGCGATCAATCAGTCGAGAAAATACATAATCCATCTTTTCGAGTTATTTTCATTCCTGCCCTTAGTCTGCTCGTATCGGTTGTGCTCGTGAGTTTACTTATAAGTATTTATTTCACTTTTGTTCTGCTGATTAAAGATTTTCATACGGAGCTGATCGTATTTAATGGCGTATACGGTGTAGTGGCTATTTTATATGGAATAATACATGTGAGTACTTCGTTTTTAACCGTTCATAAGCAAATACATTACCGTCAGGAAAAAGAACTGCGAAAGGGTATGGAAACCGATCTGGAAAAATTTAAAATGCAGATTAATCCACAGTTATTGTACGATGGACTGGAGAATTTAATATCCATTGTTCATACCGAACCCAGAAGAGCCGAGCAGTTTGTGAATCATCTCTCCAAAATTTACCGTTACAACCTTGATAACCGACATGTTGAGTTGGTAGATTTAAAAAGCGAGTTGGAGTTAAGTAACTCCTTACTTCATTTACTTAATGTCAAGTACAATAATACCATTAGCCTCAATCATAATTTTCCCAATGAATGGTTGTGTCGCCAAATAATTCCTTGTACTATTTCGGCACTGATACAGGAGTTGGTTAATCGTTCAATCATTAATGGTTTTCAACCATTGCGAATTGGCCTTGAGAAAAAGGGTGGAGAATTGTATTTTGTGTGTTACGATAATCCTAAAATTGGACTGAATGGAAATAGCGAATGGAATTTATCATTCATCAACAGGGCACATTCCTTTTTTAACGATAAGCAACTTGAAATAAGCCACCATAATCAACAAATACACATTAATATTCCTTTGTTTGAAATAGAGGAAGAATAATCTAAACCGCATGAGAGTATTAATAATTGAAGATGAGAAACCAGCAGTTGACAACTTAAAACATCTACTTAATCGTTACGATAATAGCATAGAAGTTGTGGGTGAACTAGATTCGATACAAGCAAGTGTTGAATGGTTTTCTAACCCTTTAAATACAGTAGATTTGGTGTTTATGGATATTCACTTGTCCGATGGTTTAAGCTTCGAAATATTTAATAAAACACAACTGAATCTTCCCGTTATTTTTACAACGGCCTACAACGAGTATGCTATTCAGGCTTTTAAGGTCAATAGCATTGATTATTTGCTTAAGCCACTAGATTACGATGATTTGTTCAGCGCCATGGAGAAATTGGAGAGCTTGCGCGAAAACCTTTCTTCAGCCAGTCAGCGAATAAAATTAGAAGAACTAAACGAAGCTTTGCTGCACTATCGCAAGACCTATAAAGAACGTTTTATGGTTAAGTTGGGTGAGCGAATTAAGTCAGTAACATCCGATAAAATTGTGCTTTTTTATGCCGAGGGACGTAATGCTTTTATCTTAACTTCAAAAGGTAATAGGTATATTATTGACTATAAATTAGAAGAATTAGAAGAGTTACTCAATCCTGGTACTTTTTATCGCATTAGTCGTTCTTTTATTGTTAATATCAATCACATACAAGATGTGTTGGTACACTCCAATAGTCGCTTGAAAATTCAGTTTGAACAGCCTTTTGATCGCGAAGTAATCGTCAGTCGCGAAAAAGTTAATCACTTTAAAAACTGGTTTAGCGGTTCTGGTATTTAAACTTTAATAATTTTACTTAAAGCATCAGAATATTATTTGCTCTATTGAAATTCACATTCTACTACATAAATAATCGTGGCCATAAACTGCTTTAAAATCACCTATGTTGTATAACAGTTATATCTGAGGTACTTAATAATTACAAAGCATTCTTTTTTTTATATTTTCGGCATCTTGTAATTATTAAAGAGACAAACATGGGGTCAGTTGTTAAAAAGAAAAAATCTTTTGTAGACGTATTTTTAAATGGAGTTGAGCGTGTTGGTAACGTGTTGCCACACCCAGCTTTGTTGTTTGGTATATTTGCCGTTATCGTATTAATATTTTCGGCGTTATTTGCCTGGACGGGAGCCAGTGCAGTTCATCCTACTACCGATGAGGCCATTAATGTTGTTAACCTGTTGTCGGTTGAGGGATTGAGACGGATTTTGACCGAGATGGTTAAGAACTTTACCAATTTTGCGCCGATGGGTATTGTAGTGGTGGCCATGTTGGGTATTGGTTTGGCTGAAAAATCTGATTTGATAGGTGCCTTAATCCGTAAGTTAGTGTTGGCTGCTCCAAAGGGACTTCTGACTTTCGTAATTATACTCGCTGGTGTTATTTCTAATGTGGCATCGAGTGTGGGTTATGTATTGTTAGTGCCCTTAGGCGGTGTTATCTTTCTGGTAGCCAAACGGCATCCTTTAGTGGGTATGGCTGCTGCTTTTGCAGGTGTGTCAGGTGGTTTTAGTGCCAACCTGATTATTGGTACAATCGACCCCTTATTAGCCGGGTTGACTGAAGAGGCCGCTCATATTGTAGATAAAACATACACCGTAAATCCTGTGAGTAATTATTACTTTATGGTTGTTTCTACTTTTATGGTAGCTCTGGTTGGAACATGGGTAACCGAAAAGATAGTAGCTCCACGCTTTGGAGAATATAAAGGAGAAGTGAGCGAAGAGGAAACACGCTTGGATGAACTTACTTCTAACGAGAAAAAAGGATTGCGCTGGGTTGGAATTATATCCATGCTGTTTATTGCTATTGGAGTTTGGGGGCTAGTTCCTGCCGATGGTTTTTTACGAGGTGCCGATGGTCAGTTATTAACTTCTCCTCTATTAAAAGGGGTGGTTGCCGTATTATTTATTTGGGCTGGTACTTGTGGAGTTGTTTATGGTAAGATAACCGGAACCTTTAAAACCGATAAGGATATAATGGGCGCCATGGGAGAGTCGGCCAAATCATTAGGTCCCTACTTGGTATTGGTATTTTTCGCGGCTCAATTTGTGGCTTATTTTAATTGGAGTAACCTTGGATTGGTATTAGCTGTTAATGGCGCCAATGCTATCAATAGCTTAAATTTAAGTGTGATACCATTAATGCTGATGTTTGCCTTGTTCTGTGGAATGATTAATCTGGTAATGGGCAGTGCTTCGGCCAAGTGGGCTTTATTAGCTCCTATTTTTGTGCCGATGTTTATGATGTTGGGTTATTCGCCAGAGCTTACGCAGGTGGTTTATCGAATTGGCGATAGTGCCACCAATATTATTTCACCCATGATGAGTTTCTTTGCTTTAATCATCGTTTATTTCCAAAAGTATGATGAGAAAGCAGGGATTGGAACCATCGTTTCAACCATGTTGCCATACTCAATGGTGTTCTTGGTATCGTGGATGATATTATTGGCCATATGGTTGTTAACAGGCTTGCCTTTAGGACCAACAGGAGGTTTGCATTATAGTATGTAATACTATATATATATCATAATGCGTTGGTATAGTGCCGTAATATAATCAAGGTGGCTATAGAAATGGGATGCATAAAGGGTTATTCTGACTAGAAAGGTATTAATAGGACTCTGGTTACTACCACGCAAACATCTTGCGCGCATAAGGATATGCTCCTTGCGTGCATAAGCGCGAACAGTATGCGTGGTACTACCCATATAGTATGCGTAGTAGTGCTCAAACACCTTGGGTAAGTAAGCCCAAACATGTTGGGTGAGTATGCCAAACAAAAAGAATAGTACTACCAAAGCTATTTGAGGGTATAATACCCTTTATATTTCATATTGCGGCGGTGAAATGCCGCCGCATAATAATACCATTTAAATAGTCAAACCTTAAAAGTGACTTAGGGAGTTGATATTCAGTAGATAATACATCTCATTAAGTTTCTTGTTCTGCAAGCAATTGTGTATTTTAGTAACAAAGCTTGCAGATATGGTTGGAAAACAAGACAATACCCC
>NZ_VKDE01000004.1 GCF_007097485.1 Carboxylicivirga sp. M1479
TGACCTTGATTATAGGGCTTGAAATTGATTTGTTTCATGCTTTTAAGATACTAAATATCAGGCACATGAACAAACTAACTCAGCTGTAATCAATTGATTATGAACGAAAAAAGAGGGAATCCGTTTTTGGACACCCTCTTTGAAATATTGAAATGCTTTTAGTCTACCAAAGTTTTTTAGGGTAGATACCATTTGAGATTAACTCGTCTAACTTCTCTTGCACTAAAGGTTTATCTTCCTTATACGTTACGCCAAACCATTTTGAATCAGTGCGAATAACTTTTGTGCTAGCCTCTCCTTTTTTAATCATATTATCCACTACCGCATTGAAATAGAATTCAGATTTCATTTCTGTTCCTTTTTCTTTCAAAAACTCAATAAAGGCAGCTTCTAAATGTTTAAAATACTCTGGTTTGAATGCCCAAAAATTCATCGAAACAGCTTCTTTACCTGTTAGCTCAGTTTTGTTGTCTTCCTCATAAAAGAAGATTTTTTCGCCCTCGTAACCTATTTTGGTGCGCTCGGTAATGTTAACTAAGTTACCTTTCTCATCAGCCTCACAAACGCCGCGTGATACCGTACCATGCTCCGAAAGTGTGTTGTTAAGTGCATAACCCACCATTGCGTACTCATTGCTGTCAGTGCTTTGAGCAACAAAATCAAATACTTGCTTGTAGGCTTCACGGCCATAAAAGTCATCAGCATTAACAATAGCAAATGGCTCGTTAATTACCTCTTTGGCCATTAAAATAGCATGACCTGTTCCCCAAGGTTTCTCACGTCCTTCAGGTAGTGAGTAGCCCTCAGGCAAATCATTCAGCTCCTGAAAAACATATTCGGTTTTAATTCTACCAGCCAGATTAGGCTCAAAACGAGCTTTAAATGCGTCGGCAAACGATTCGCGAATAACAAATACCACTTTTTCAAAGCCCGACTGAATAGCATCATATACCGAGTAATCGATTATTGATTCGCCATGCGGACCAAGTTCATCCATTTGCTTTAAGCCGCCATATCGACTGCCCATGCCTGCTGCTAAAATTAATAATGTTGGTTTCATTAGTATAGTTATTTAATTATGTTTCGATTAATTGTTAATCTTTCGAAAGGATAAAAATAAGGATTATTTCTTATTATTCCTTTCAAAATCTTTCTTTATTCCATCGTAAAGCCAATTTGCCAAGGCTTGTCGGTTATCAGCTTTTACAAAACGTTGTTGATCGCGATAGTTTTGAATATTGCCTAATTCGATAAAGACAGATACTGGCGTAGTGTTGCGAAGAAGGTATAGGTTGCGATCGCTTACCGTACCTGAAAAACCCCGTGATGGTTGATGTTGGTTATACTTCTCGTCAAACGTATCGCGCAGCTGAGTGGCCATTTTCTTGCCTGTTTTACTTTTTTTATGATGATAGAAAAATACATCTATCTGCTTACGTTTACTTCTACTGTCGACATGGATGATGATGCAACGACGATAGGCTTCCGTATCTTGTTTGTATAATTTATTGACTTCAAGCGTACGTTGCTTGAGTCGCTTGTTTTGATCAAGAGGTATGGTTTTGCTACCACACGTTTCGTGGTTGTCAAGTTTTAGTATTTGATTATCGCGAATGCCATCATCCTCATCCTGAATAACAAGATGAATATTTGCTCCATTTTCCTGAAGTTTCTTGGCCAATCGAAGAGTAATGTCGTAGGCATACTCATCTTCGTGCAGTACATGATTTCCATATTTTCCTATTGCTCCAGGATCAGGGCCTCCATGGCCTGCAACCAAGTAAAAAGCAGTACCTTTAAGCGCTTTTGATTCCAGAGGAAAGCGTTCACGCTCAGTGCCATATAGCGGTTCGTATAATTCAATTTCCGACTTCGGAATTAAGTATGTTTGATGTGCTAGGAGCGAATGGTTTTTGCCAAATTTTCCCTTGTTGAGCTTAATGAAGGTATCTTGAAAATCCTTTGGCGGAAGTTTATGACGCAGCAAAAAACTATGAAGACCTTCGCCCGCTTTAGGTTTGCTTGTTTCGTACTCAATATTTGCCTGAGCAAAGCCAATGAAGTGGATCAATAAGAGAAGTCCAATTAATATGTAGTGTTTGTGTTCTTTCGTAATCATGGAAAACAAAAATATAGTTTTTAATAATTTATCCATAGAATAAAAGAAGCACTTGTCTGAAATATGACTAATATCTTTAACTCTTTGATTAATTTTTGCTGGCAGATGCTTATTTTTGATCAAAACAAGTTGATATGCATAAGGAGTCCTGGATAAAAGATAAAAAAGAAGTAGCGAAATGGATGCGCCGTTTGTATAAAAAGGGACTTACCACTTCATTGGGAGGAAACATAAGTATGCGCTTGGATGATGACTTGATAGGCATCACAGCATCAGAAACCGATAAAGGAAAGATTAAAGCTAAGGGTATTGCAATAGTAACGATGCAAGGTAAAGTTGTTGATTCATCATTGAAAGTAAGCATGGAAACAGGTATGCATTTGGCAATTTACAAAACAAGACCTGATGTGAAGGCAATTGTGCATGCACATGCCCCAATGGGTAGTTTGTTTGTAGCTATGGATCGGGAAGTGAATACACATTTATTGGCTGAAGCATATACCATACTTGGTCAGCCTGGCATGGCTGAATACGGTGCTCCCGGCTCCAAAAAGTTGGCCGATAAGGTTGCATTGGTTTCTAAAACAAGCAATGTGATCTTAATGAAAAACCATGGTGTATTGGCAGTAGGTAGTTCCATGCTTCAGGCTTTTGACCGCATAGAAGTTCTGGAAAATGCTGCTAAAATGACGGTTTTAACATCCATGTTAAATAATAAGGATGAATTAAATAATGATCAGATAGCAGAGTTAAAGAATTTGTTTGGCTAAAGCCTTTTTGCTTAGTACGTATAGAAAAGATGTTTTCGTTATTTGCTTGAATGTGAATAATAAAAACATCTTTTTTTATGTGTATTTCATTTCAAACTAAAAAACTCGTTACGTAACTAAAAAAATAGTTGTTAAAACGAATTCAATAGTTATATTTGTAAAGTCAATACATTCATGGTACAATAACATTAATAGAAAAATAATGATTACAAAGCGATTAACGAAGCGAGAAGAGGATGTGATGAAAATATTGTGGGACGCAGGTAAAGGGTTTGTGAAAGATTTATTGAAACAACATCCAGAGCCTAAGCCACATTACAATACTTTCAGTACCATTATTCGTGGCCTTGAAGAAAAAGGGTATGTAGCCCACAATTCTTATGGAAATTCGCATGAATACTATCCTGCTGTTACCAAAGAGGAATATCGTAAGTTATTTGTTAAAAATGTGGTGTCTGATTATTTTGAATCATCCTACAAAAACGTTGTATCATTTTTTGTAAATGAGGACAAGCTAAATGTGGAGGATTTAAAAGAGTTGATCGATATTATTGAAAAGAAAAAGCAGGACTAATGGATACATTTATTGAGCTACAATTAAAGACAGGCGCTATAATTGCCATTTCCGTATTGATATATGTGACAATTTTGGCGCGCGATAGTTTTTTTAAACGCAATAGGGTATGGCTATTGGCCACCATATTTGTACCATGGATTATGCCATTATTGGCAATGCCTTTGTGGTTGAAAAATCTTTTGTTTCAAGTGCCAGTTCAAGCTGCAGGCGTGCCATTAATCATTCATGATTTACCAATGGCAGTTACACCTGAAGTAGTTGAAACGAGTTTTAACTGGACTGTTTTATTTGCTGTTTGTTATGCTTTAGTCAGCTTGTTTTTAGTAATACGATTGTTGTATGGCTATGCTTTTATTAACCGTTTAAAAAATAAAGGAAAGCTGAGTACTTATAAAAATTACAAAGTTATATTACTTAAGGATGAGGGTATTAACCCCTTTTCGTTTTTCAGAACCATTTTTATGCCGCAGCATTTAGAGAGAGAAGATGATGGCAAAATGATTTTGGAACATGAGCGTACACATTGTGCTCAATTACATTCAATTGATATTTCCCTGTCTGAGTTTTTATTGATTATTCAGTGGTGGAACCCATTTGTTTGGTGGCTCCGTCGCCTAATTGCCCAAAACCATGAATATTGTGTTGACAACGCGATGGTGCAATTAGCAACTGAACCTCAGGAATATCAGTACTCATTGCTCAATATAATACAGGGCCGTACAAGGATGCAATTGGTGAATAACTTTAATCAAAGTTTAACTAAAAAAAGATTAGTAATGATGAATAAACAAAATACAAATCGATTAATAGGATGGGGAAAAAGCTTAATAGTTGCCCCACTAATTATATTGGCCGTACTGGCTTTTACCAACCCCGAAAAAACCACGTCCAATACAAATGTTTCTATCGAGATTAGTAATAATGAGGATTTAAGAAAACATGTTGCCAAAACTATTAAATATCCATTGGAGGCACAGCAGAATGGTATTGAAGGAATTGTTACTGCTAATTTTAAAATAAGCAAAAAAGGAACCGTTAGCGGTGTGAAAATTGGCAGTAACTCAAAGGCTGTTAAGCTTGATAAGGTTGTGGTTGTAGCGTATTCCACAAATGAAGTTAATAACGGTAATTCAAAAGGTTCAAAAACAGAACTTGAGGAGTTGCTAAATAAAGAGGTTGTTCGTGTTATCGAAGCGTTGCCAACAATTACAGATAAAGGCTTAGTCGGTAAAACACTGCAAATTGATATGGAGTTTATTTTGCAGAATAAGAGTCCCCAGAAGAAGGAGAGTTTATCAGGTAAGTGGGAAGGTAAAAGTACAAACCTTGCTAATTCCAAGGGTGAAGAGTTTTCATTGATGGCATCAGATGGACATATTTTAATGAATGGACCTAAAGGTAATCAGCCAATTTTTGTGATAGATAATAAAGAAGTGTCATGGTCGGAGGTTGCTGCACTTGATTTAAATAAAGTAAGGGCTATTGGTAAATCACCAGCTGGTAATAAAGTGAAGGTTATTAATGCCGTTCCTGAAAATGGAGCTTTTATAATACATACAACCGACTTTGTTATACCTAAATCTTCAGCTAGAAAAGCAGAAAAGGCAATGGAAAAATCGTTGTATTACGTTGATGGGAAAAAAGTGAGCAAAGAAGAGATGGAAAAGCTTGATCCTGCTGCTCTGGCTAGTGTTAATGTGTTAAAAGATAAAGCAGCCATTGATAAATATGGGAAAGCAGCCAAATTTGGCGTTGTGGAAATAACAACCAAAAATATGGATGCAAATGGCGAAGAAGTTTCAAACTCTGCTGTAATTATCGATGATAAATCGGATAAAAAAGTTGAGGAAGTTGTGGTAGTTGGCTATGGAACAATGAGAAAATCAGATGCTTCTGTTGGTGATCTTTTAGTGCGGGAAGGAAGCAAGGCTGAGGGTGTTCGAATCAAAGGATCTACAAGCGAAAATAAGCCTTATATCTTACTGGATGGTGAAGAATATGAAGGCTCAATGGATGATTTGGATTCTGATAATATACAGTCAATTTCTGTCATCAAAGATCAATCTGCAAAAGCCCTATATGGAGACAAAGCGGAGCATGGTGTCATTATTATCACATCAAAAAAATAATTAAGAGCTGCCAGAAACTAATCGGGTTTCTGGCAGCAATATTTTTTATTCTTCTTCTTCAATCTGAACCGTTTTTTGATCAAACGACCAAGCTCTGAAATAGCCCAATACATCTTGCCCCATATTAGATGCAGGGTTAAAAGGTGTTGAACTACCTCCTCCGTGTGGATCAATAATTTCGTCCAACTGTGAGTAATAATCGTAAGTGCCTTCGTCAATAGAGTAGGCTTTAACCGTCACCACATCATCTTTGGTAAAGATAAATCGCATTGGACTAAATTCAATGGTTTCCTCATTGGGAAAGAATTCATGGGAGTATACGCTATAGGTATCTTCTTTATCTGAACCATTTATGTAGTATTTCAGCAGGTAGTAGTTTTCTTCCAAAGGATTATTTTTGAGTACTATCTGCAATTGGTATTCAGTTTCTTCCTCTGAACCTCCAAAGCCGTCAAATTCTAAATACTCGATGTTGAGTATCTCGGTTGGTGTTAACATGCTGCTTTTGCCAAGGTATGTTTTGTCATCAACATTAATTTCCAACTCATATTCAAAGCCTTCTCTGCCAATAACAATGTTGCCCGTATATAAGCCCTTGCCTTGATGAATGAGTGTTTCCACACGTCCATTCAGTTCTTTAATGTTTACAATTGCATCTGTTTCATAGTTTGGGGCCTCTTCCGAAAAATAATCGGTGGTATATGAAAGCTGTATTTGTGCTGTTTGCCCCATTTCTATCTTGCCATCGATTGATAATTTGGGATCAGAATCATTCAGGTCAATATCGATCACTTCTTCGCACGATGGCATTGAACCTAAAAGAACACAAAGTGAAAATGAGAACATGATTTTATTGATTAGATATTGTTTCATGGTTGTAGGTTTAGAATTTAAAGTTCCATGTTACTGATGGAACAATGCCAAATAGGCTTAGTTTAACAGCCTCTGTTACATTAGGGTTTGTCTCGCTTTCGCGAAAATTAATGGTGTAAGCATTCATCCTATTGTATAAGTTATACAGCGAGAAATCCCAACTTGACTGAATGCGCTTGTTTTTATTTCCCTCTAAATGAATATTAAGGTCAACACGATGATAGTTAGGCATGCGATAACCATTGCGTTCGGTATAATAGGGGACTTGATGACCGTCAAAATCGTATTTACCACTCGGGAATGTAACGGCGTTGCCAGTATAAAAAATCCAATTGGCCGAAATGGATACGCGTGGCGTAAATTGGTAACTACTCACAATTGATACATCATGTGTTTTGTCGTACGATGAATCGTACCATTCACCATTATTGATACCTTCAATTTTGTTATCGGTGTTCGAAAGTGTGTAACTAATCCATCCAGTAAAGTCGCCGTATTTCTTTTTAAGATAAAACTCTAAGCCATAGCTTCGCCCTTCGCCCTGAAGAATGTAGGATTCTATGTCTTCATTCAGCATCACCTGAGTGCCATCCTTATAATCACTAATGTTATTCATGGTTTTGTAGTACGACTCTATTGAAAACTCAAAACTGTTATCCATGAAATTGCGGAAAAAACCAACAGAATACTGGTTAACTGTGGTTGGTTCAATATTAAATGTACTCGGCATCCAGGTATCAGTTGGTTGACCCGATGTGCTGTTCGACATTAGGTGTAAATACTGCACCATGCGGTTGTACGAAAGCTTCAGAGAGCTTTTGCTGTTCATTAGGTAGTTTATGCCCAAGCGAGGTTCAAAACCGTAGTAACTTTGCATTACTTCGCCTTTACCATATAATTCTTCGTTAATGATGTTATTGTTCGAGTTGTAAGTAACGTTTTCTCCCGGGCCAAACTGATTAAACATTGATAGCCTTAAACCATAATCAAACACTAATTTTTGATTTAGTTTCTGCTCATTGCTGGCATAAACAGATGTTTCTAATGCTTGTTTCTCAGGAATTTTAATATCTGATATAGAATTGTCTTCAAACAAAAACTCACCTGGGTAAAATGTGTGATAAGTGGTGTTAAAACCAAATTTTGTGGTATTCTGAGGGTTGGCATACCAGGTAAAATCTTGTTTTAAGCTAACATCTTTAATGCCCGATGACATACTTCCATTATCTCCAAAGTTAAAACCGTAATCATACTCGCTGTATAAGGCTGTTGTGTTTGAAAATAACTGTGAACTAAAAAGATGATTCCATCGAAGTGTGGCAGTCGTATTTCCCCAATCCATGCCTAAATCTTCAAAGCCAAAATCATCTTTGCCAAAGTAACCCGATAAATAGAGTCGGTTATTGTCGTTTATTTTATAGTTTAATTTAGCGTTTAAGTCGTAGAAATACATTTTGGTATCACCACTAACCTGGTTAGCTGCTTTGGCCATTAAGTCGGCATAGCTGCGTCGGCCAGATACGATGAATGACATTTTATCTTTGATAATAGGCCCTTCCAATGTCAAGCGTGAGGCTAATAAACCTATTCCTCCTGAACCCTGAAATGTTTTCATATTGCCATCGCGCATAGTAATGTCAAGTACCGATGCTGCGCGGCCACCATAATTGGCAGGTATACCACTTTTATAAACCGTCATGCCTTTAATCGCATCAGAATTAAAAACCGAGAAGAATCCCATCAAGTGAGATGCGCTATAAACGGGTGCTTCATCCAATAAAATCAGGTTTTGATCGATTGAACCACCTCTTACGCTAAAACCATTGCCACCTTCTGAGACCGTACTAATACCCGGAAGCAGTTGTATTGTTTTTAGCACATCACGTTCACCGAATAAAACTGGTAGTTTGTCAATGGTTTTCATGTCTAGCTTTTCACCCGACATTTGGCTTGAAGTAATGTTTTTATCTTTTTTCTCAGCACTAATAACCACCTCGTTTAGTGCGGTTTTGTTTACTACTAGCTCAATTTTAATGTTTTGATTGCTTGTAAGTTTAATTTCCCTTTTTTGAGTTTGATAACCTACAAAACTGTAATAGATGGTTTGTTCTTTAGCTGGTAAGGTAAGTGAGTAAAAGCCATAGGTGTTGGTCATGGTGCCTACGGTTTTATCGGCTGTGTAAACGGTTACTCCTATTAATGCCTCGCCAGTTGCTGCATCTAGCACTTCTCCGCTAATAGTGTGCTTGTTTTGTGCATTAGAGCTAATTACGAAAAAACATAAGAAGCTTATAAGCAGCCCAATTTTATGTGTGTAATGCATGAATTCAATTTGGGTTAAAATGTATTAGGTTTTCTTTTGCTGTAATGACAGCATAATTATCTAAAGGATGCATGAATCATCCTTATTTAATCTCTCCAAAGATCAAAAGTACATTTTTAGGCTTTAGGGTTGTGTTAAAATAGGATGAAAACGGATAAATGCGGGGTGATTTCGATAATATAAATGGTGTATTGAGAAAATATACTATTCGATACTATCATCAACTCTTTGTTTTAAGCATTAAAGCTCGGCCCAAATGCGAGCCAGTGAAAAACCGGGAGCATCAATTTTTAGGTCTAAAAAATAGCCGAAAGGAGTTTGGTTGACCGTAAAGTTGGCGTTTTGAAGTCGTGTTTGCGCTTCGTCAAACAGTTGTTTTGTAAAACTTACCGATGCCTTAGAATCAGATAAGTGAGCAAAAGAGTGCAGTACAATATTTGTGTTGTTATTTTTGCGGGATGCCCATTTTAAATGGTTCACCAATTTTTTCTCACGACTTCTTACATCTTTCTCTTCATCACTTTTTTCAACCTGAATAAAAACAAGCAGGCAATCTGAAAAAGATTTAGCTTCACCAGGGGGAGGTGCATCGTCCAGATTTTTTTCAGAGGGAGAGTATGAGAAGTTGTTGGTGTAGAATATGAGTACTTTCATCTGTTTAAATTTTGTTTTTTGCCACTACTTGTCCCGATTTATCGGGATGAAACTAGCTAGCAATATTGCACCTGTCTAAGAATAATTAGTAGCTGATTTCATAACACATAAAAGTACGTAGTTTTTTATTAAAGGATAATAATTAATTGGCTAGCTCAAGCTTAAAACTCAGGGTTGTTCCTTTATATACTTCGCTTTCTACTTCCAAACTAAAACCGTGCTTTTCAATATATTCTTTGCAAAGGATTAGGCCCAATCCATGACCCGATTCTCCCATAATTCCTTTTGTTGACTGTAGCTTGTCCAATTTAAATAAATGAGTCTTAACCTCAGGGGCCATACCAACACCATTGTCACTTACTTTGATTTTTACCACATTGGAGGCCTTATCCAACTCGCTGCTTACGGATATCTCGCCATAATTAGGAGTGTATTTTAAAGCGTTGGATAGGAGGTTTCTCAGCGTAGAAGTAATCATGTTTTTATCAGCCATTACAAAGCAATGATCGCCGGCTATCTGTGATGAAATAGCGATGTTTTTCATGTCCAACATGGGTTTAACCAGTTCTACTTGCTCTTCAATTAGTTTATTGAGTGCATGCTTTTCTGGTTTAAAAGTCGTTCGGTTTGTTTGTAAGGACGACCATTGTAGTAATGTTTCGAGTAAACCATAGTAATTACGACTCTGTTTATGTACAAGCTTAATGAGTTCTTTGTTATCGTCGTTGTTCCGGATATCAAATTCACTAATTAACAAATCATTTAAACCCATAATTCCCTGGAAAGGACTACGTAAATCATGTGCAATAATGGAGAAAAAGCGATCTTTGGTTTGGTTAAGTTGCTGAAGCAGGTGGGTTTGATGTTTTATTAAATTCTCTTTTTCTTTTCGTTCAGTAATATCTCGTATAATATCCAGTGAACCTGAGGGAATCAAATTGTTCGAAAAACTGGTAGAGTTAACCTGTATCCAAATAACACTTTGGTCTTTACATATTACTCTCCCCTCAAATTTACGATAATAACCATCGGTGCCCAATTTTTTAAAAAACTCGGTAGAATTAGAAGTATCATCAGGATGGATTAGTTGATGTACGTTCATGCCAATTAGTTCTTTCAAAGGGTATTTGAACATTGTAGCAATAGATATATTCGCATCTATAATATTTTTGTTATCATCCAGTAAGCAAATTCCATCTATCGAGTTATCAAATAGCGTTTTATACCTGTAATGCTGTTCGTGGTATTGAATATTGTGTTTTCTTATGGCATTAATGCTCACATTGAGCAAAACCGAAAAAAGAAAAAGAATATAAATGTCACTCGAGAAGTGCTTTGTGTCAACAAGTCCAAACGTAATTTGTGGTATGTAAAGCAAACTGAGCAGAAGTAAACTTACCAGGATATTCTTCTTCCACGTAATCCAAATCAAAGGTAATAGCGATAATAGGTTGATGAGGAAATGGAACTGTTTTGGTGCGATACATAAACTGCAAGCACTTAAAATGTATATGAGATATACAAATGCCAAGTTACTGCTGACTATTGATTTGATATATGATTGTTTCATTAAAGTATTTCAGATGTGTAATAAAAGTATACATACCTAACCCTATAAGGTTACATTTTGAGTGTGCATTTTTTGGTGTAAATTCATAATTTTAATTTTTGCTTCTTTAGGCATTGATACTTAAGGATTTTACTCCGATATTGATTGGTAAAACAACAAGTTAAGAGTGATGATAAAAAAACTGACGACCAAACAACTACAAGAACTACTTTATATTGAAAATGTGCGTTTAATTGATACGCGTCCTGTTGATGCCTATAACGGCTGGCCGATGAAGAATGAATCCGCTGGTGGACATATTCCTAACGCTAAATCATTGCCACACAAATGGACTCATTATATGGATTGGATTGAAGTTGTTCGGCATAAAGATATTGCGCCTCATCATTCCCTTGTAATTTATGGTTACGATGAGAAAGAGGTAGCGGAAGTCGCCGAGTTGTTTGTAAAAGGTGAATACGAAGATGTTTATGTGTATCATGAATTTATTGATGAATGGATAGAGGGAGGTTTGCCACTTGAAACCTTAAAGAGGTTCGATCGTTTGGTTTATCCGCAGTGGTTAAATTCTATTATCAATGATGGTTCATCTGAGGGAACTACAATAGAACGCGTGGTTGTTGTTCATGCTCATTATCGCAACAGGGATGCTTATCTAAGTGGGCATATTCCTGGCGCAATTGATATGGATACGCTTGCGCTTGAATCGCCTGAGACCTGGAATAGACGTAGTCCTGAGGAATTAAAATTAGCATTTGAACATCATGGCATTACAGCCAATTCAACCGTTGTGTTGTATGGTAAGTACATGCACCCTGATAACGATAGCGATTTCCCAGGTAGTGCTGCCGGCCATTTAGGAGCCATACGTTGTGCTGCCATAATGTTGTACGCTGGCGTAAAAGATGTACGTGTTTTAAACGGTGGCTTTCAGAGCTGGAAAGATGCTGGCTTGCCTATTTCTACCAATGATGTGGCAAAACAGGCTGTATTGGACTTTGGTGTTGAAATACCCCAGTATCCTGAGCTATTTGTTGATACGGATGAAGCAAAAGAGATGCTGGCTTCTGACAATGCAGATTTGGTTTCTGTGCGCTCGTGGCCTGAATTTATTGGGGAAGTAAGTGGCTACAACTATATAGAGAAAACCGGGCGAATACCTGGAGCTATTTTTGGTAACTGCGGTACAGATGCCTATCACATGGAGAATTACAGAAATGTCGATCACACAGTTAGGGAAGCTCAGGAAGTGGAAGCGATTTGGCAAGAAGTAAATATTATACCCGACAAACATTTGGCTTTTTATTGTGGTACAGGTTGGCGTGGTAGTGAAGCTTTTTTTAATGCCTGGTTAATGGGATGGCCTCGTGTATCGGTTTACGATGGAGGCTGGTTTGAGTGGAGTAACAATCCTAACAATCCTTACGAGGTGGGCGCCCCTAAATTGGTGTAATTATTTCAGGTATAAAAACTTTTTTTTGTTTGATTAGCGACAATTTTTAAACGTGTTGTTATTTGTATTATCTAAAACAGTATTTTTAGACTGTATTAGCTGATAACCTAAACAACTATGACTTATAGAAAACTGTGGCTGTTCTGCCTACTTGCAATTGGAATAACTGCATGCAAAAAAGAAGATAAACCTGTTTATCCTTCGGTTGTTGTAACGCCTGTTCAAAAAGATAATGTTAAACTGTATGGAGAGTATGTAGGGCGCATTAGAGCTTATCGATATGTAGAAGTGCGTGCTCGAGTTGAAGGCTATCTTCAAAAAATGATGTTTGATGAAGGTAAGCGAGTGGAGCAGGGCGAAGTATTATTTTTGATTGATCAGGCGCAATACAGGGCTCGACTAGATAAGGCTCAAGCTCAGTTGAAGAGAGATGTTGCCTCACTAAATAAGGCTCAGCGTGATGTAGAACGACTGCAGCCGCTATATGAGCAAAATGCAGCCAGCCAATTGGATTTAGACAATGCTGTAGCGGCTTTTGAAAGTGCTGAGGCCAATGTGGCCATGAGTAAAGCTGATTTGGCACAATATCAGTTAGAGTTGGATTTTACAACTGTACGATCGCCGTTACATGGTAATATTAGTGAGCGTTATGTGGATATTGGTGCCCTGGTTGGTCCTGGTAATAGTTCTTTACTGGCAACTGTTGTACAAAGCGATACGGTACTGGTTGATTTTAAAATGACAGCCTTAGATTACTTGCGCAGCAAAGAACGAAATGTTGAAATTGGAAAAACTGATAGTACACGCTCGTGGCAGCCAACGGTCAAAGTAACATTGGCTGATAATACTGAGTATCCGCTTGAGGGAATTGTTGATTTTGCCGATCCACAGGTCGACCCTAAAACAGGTACTTTTGGTGTGAGGGCCGAGCTGGCCAATCCTAACCAGGTGCTTCTGCCAGGTCAGTTTACCAAGGTCAAATTCTTATTGGATGTAATTGAAGATGCCATTGTTGTTCCGCGTAAGTCCCTCATCATTGAAAAAGGCGGTAGCTTTATTTATGTGATGCGTCAGGATAGTGTTGCCGAGAAACGCTTTGTAGAAACAGGCGCTGAAATTGATAATTCAATTGTTGTTGAGCGTGGTTTGGGATCAACAGAACAGATAATAATCGAAGGCCAGCAAAAGTTGAATCCTGGTATTAAAGTGAAAGCTGTTCCAGCATCAGTATTAACGGATTAAATTTGAAATAATGAAACCAGGATTTTTTATTGAAAGACCGGTCTTTTCGTCCGTTATATCCATTTTTATTGTTCTTTTAGGTGTTATTGGTTTATTGTTTTTACCAATTGACCAATACCCGAAAATATCGCCCCCTGTTGTAAAAATAAGTGGCTCTTATCCCGGAGCCAGTGCCGTTACTGTTTCTGAAGCGGTGTCAACGCCAATTGAGCAGGAATTAAACGGAACACCGGGCATGATCTACATGGAATCAAGTAGTTCCAATTCAGGCAGTATATCGGTCAACGTTACTTTTGATGTGGGTACTGACCCTGATTTAGCAGCTGTGGAGATTCAAAACCGTGTTAAGCTGGCCGAATCACGTTTGCCTGCCGAGGTGGTGCAAAATGGACTAGCCGTTGAAAAGCAATCATCTAGCCAATTAATGACCTTGTGTCTAGTATCCGAAGATCCCAAGTTCGATGAGATCTACCTAAGTAACTTCGCAACAATCAATGTGCTTGATGTGCTGCGCCGGATACCTGGGGTTGGACGCGTTTCTAACAGAGGAAGTCGATATTACGGTATGCGAATTTGGGTGATGCCCGATCGCCTGGCCAGCTTTGGCTTAACGGTTAAAGATTTGCAGGATGCTTTAAAAGATCAAAACCGCGAGTCGGCAGCTGGAGAGTTAGGCTTACAACCGATGAATGCCATCGATGTAACCATGCCCATTTCCACAAAAGGGCGTTTGGAAACGGCAGCTGAGTTTGAGCAGATTGTTGTGAGAGCCAATACCGATGGAACAATTATCCGCATGCGCGATGTGGCACGAGTATCCTTGGAGGCATCGTCCTATACACAGGAAAGTGGTATTAATAATGGAAACGCTGCGATGTTGGCCATTTATTTGCTACCTGGGGCTAATGCTGTTGAGGTGGCTGAAAATGTACGTGCCGCCATAAGTGATATCAGCCGTAACTTCCCCGAAGGATTAGACTATCTGATTCCTTTTGATATGACTGATTACATCAAGGAGTCGATTAAAGAGGTATATGTAACCCTATTTCAAGCATTGCTCTTGGTTGTGATTGTGGTTTTTCTTTCGCTCCAAAATTGGAGAGCTACAGTTATACCAGTAATTGCAGTGCCAATTTCATTAATTGGAACCTTTGGTTTTATGATGGCCATGGGTTTTTCATTAAACATGTTAACCCTCTTAGGGCTTATTTTGGCCATTGGAATTGTGGTGGATGATGCCATTGTGGTTGTTGAAAACGTGGAGCGCATAATGGAAGAGGACAAGGTTGGTGCCCGTGAAGCAACCCACAAAGCAATGAAAGATTTATCAGGTGCATTGATTGCTACATCTCTGGTGTTGGCTGCTGTATTTGTGCCCGTAAGTTTTCTGTCGGGTATTACAGGTGAATTATATCGTCAGTTTTCCGTTACCATTGTTGTTTCTGTATTAATATCAACCATTGTGGCCCTTACTTTGAGTCCAGCTATGTGTGCCATTATACTTAGACCAGGGGGCTCTAAGCAAAATGTAATTTTCAGAACTATAAACAAATGGTTAGATATTAGTAATAGCAAGTATCAGCATATTCTTGGTAAGGCGGTTGGTAACCCCAAACGTATGTTAGCAGGGTTTGGAATGGCATTGGTGTTTATCTTTATTCTGGCACGCGTTATTCCTACTTCATTTATACCCGAAGAAGATCAAGGTTTTTTTACGGTTGAGATTGAACTGAATGAAGGAGCTACACTGGAAAGAACCCGCATTATAACAAGTTTGGTGGTTGATTATTTTCAAGAGCAAGAAGCCGTTGAATATGTGCAGAGTATTGCAGGTAGAAGCCCTCGTGTTGGCACTAATCAGTCCAGAGCAGAACTAACAATTACCCTTAAACCCTGGGGTATGCGCGAGGATGATGAACTAAGCTTGCAAAGTGTGATAGATAAAGCAAGAGAAGATTTAAGCAATATCCCAGAGGCACGTTTTTTCTTTAACAAGCCACCAGTTATACCAGGTTTGGGTACATCAGGCGGTTTTGAGCTACAGTTGCAAGCCAAGTCGGGTGCTAGTTGGGAAAATTTAGTGGATGCAACCGATTCCTTATTGCTTTATGCTTCACAACGCAAAGAACTGAGCAATGTGTCATCAGCTTTGCAAGCCGATATTCCACAATTATATTTCGATGTAAACCGCGATAGGGTGAAATTGTTAGGTATTCCTTTAGCTGATGTATTTTCTACCATGAAAGCCTTTTTAGGGTCGGTGTATGTGAACGATTTCAATATGTTTAACCGTATTTATAAGGTTTACATCCAGGCCGAAGCACCATACCGAGCCAATAAAAACACTTTGGGTCTTTTCTTTGTGAAGGGTGCCGACGACGCCATGGTGCCTTTAACTGCTTTAGGTAATTCGAGCTATACAACGGGGCCAGGAAATATCAATCGTTTTAATATGTTTTCATCGGCTATTATACGCGGTACACCAGCCAGTGGATACAGTTCGGGTGAGGCCATGGAAATATTGGAGCAGATAGTAGATGAACGTTTGCCTGATAATATAGGTTTAGACTGGAGCGGACTATCGTACCAGGAGAAAAAAGCAGGTGGACAAACAGGTATGATTATGGCCCTGGTTTTCTTATTCGTGTTTTTATTTTTAGCGGCTCAATATGAAAGCTGGTTAGTTCCGGTAGCTGTTTTGTTATCATTGCCAATTGCTGCTTTGGGCGCTTTTGCTGGTATTTGGGTAACAGGGCTTGAAAACGATGTGTACTTTCAAATTGGCTTGGTCACGCTTATTGGTTTGGCAGCCAAAAATGCGATACTAATAGTTGAATTTGCTAAAGTTGAGGTTGACAAAGGTATGGATGTGGTGCAGGCTGCATTATTGGCGGGTAAGCTACGTTTTAGACCAATTGTAATGACTTCATTGGCCTTTGTATTGGGTATGTTACCAATGGTATTAGCTACAGGCCCTGGTTCAGCAGGTCGTCACTCAATTGGGACGGGAGTATTTTTCGGTATGTTGGTAGCCATAACGGTTGGAATTGTGTTGGTTCCATTCTTTTTTGTGGTGACGTATAAATTAAAAGCTAGGTTTAACAAGAGCGAAAATAAATAGGGCGATGTATAAATTAATTAAGAATAAACTCTTCATATATACTGCGGTTATTACGCTTTTGGTAATTGGTAATTCATCGTGTAAAATTGGTAAGAAGTACACCAGGCCAGAGTTAGGTCTTCCTGATAAATTGGAAGAGATGAGTATTGACTCGACTACCATTGATGACATTGCCTGGTGGGATATCTATACCGATACAACACTTCAGAACCTTATTACAGTAGCATTAGAGAATAATAAAGATGTGCTGATTGCCAGTGCACGGCTAAAACAATACATGGCGGCCAAACGCATAGCAACAGCCGACTTATACCCACATATTGGAGCCGATTTTCATGCCGAAAAGGAAATGGAAAACTTTGGTGGCAACAATGAGGAGATATCTCCCGAGTTGGAATTGAAAGGCTCGTTGAGTTGGGAGCTCGATTTATGGGGCAATATCCGCTGGGGCAAAGACGCCGCCATTGCCGAATATCTGGCAACAAAGGAGGGACAGCGAGCTTTGCAGATGAGTATAGTAGCTGAGGTTGCAGAAACTTACTTTATCCTTATCGCGCAATACGATGAATTGGATATTATTCAGCAAACACTTTATGCCCGGAAAGAGGGTGTTCGCTTGGCTGATTTACGATTTAGAGGTGGTTTAACATCCGAAACATCGGTTCAGCAGGCAGAGGTTGAGTTGGCCAAAACAATGACCTTTGTGCCTGTGCTGGAGCGTAAAATTCGCTTATCGCAAAATAGATTAGCCTTGTTATTGGGAACCTATGAAAATAAATTAAACAACTGGACTGAGCTGGATTTGCAAGAGATGCCAGACAGTTTGCCCGCAGGTTTACCTGCTCGTTTATTAGAACGTCGACCAGATATTCGCCAGGCTGAACAGGAGTTGATTGCTGCCAATGCACAAGTTGGAGTGGCCACCACCAATCGCTTTCCACGTTTGGCCTTAACTACTAGTTTTGGTCGGGAAAACGACGATTTGGGTGAATTGTTAAAGTCGCCTTATTGGTTTATTGCTGGCGATATCTTGGCACCAATTTTCCAGGGAGGAAAACTAAAAGCTCGACAAAAAGTTTCAGAAGCCTTATTAGAACAGCAAATATACTCGTATCAACGCACTGTTTTAGTCGCTTTTCAGGAAACCAACGCGGCCATAATGACTGTTCGCAAAGCTAAAGAAGTATATGTGGCACAATCTAACTTAGAAGTTGCATCGCGCACTTACCAAAAACTTGCCCTATTGCAATACCTCAATGGCGTTATTAACTATCTAGATTTATTGGATGCACAACGTAGCCTCTTAGATGCAGAAATTAGCC
Organism: Carboxylicivirga sp. M1479; assembly: GCF_007097485.1. Classification (GTDB taxonomy): domain Bacteria; phylum Bacteroidota; class Bacteroidia; order Bacteroidales; family Marinilabiliaceae; genus Carboxylicivirga. The sequence continues at coordinate 18,154 of NZ_VKDE01000004.1, forward strand.
TTAACAATGCGAGGCGTGATGAACTAATTTCGATGGTGTACCTTTACAAAGCTTTAGGAGGAGGATGGGAGAGTAGGTAAGGACCAGAATTAGAAAGAGGATTGATAATGTTATTTAAATTATAATCGGTATTTTCGCTATGCATTGGATTTGGCAACCGACTACCTAAACATAATTCAAATTGCATTGTTTGAAATTATAAAATCGTATTTTTAATGGTTTTTGAAGAATATTTTAAATTAGTATTACTAGTTGGGACAGTATTAATTTTTTTATTGTCCTTGTTTTTGTGGTTCTATCCTAAAAATTTCTTTGCAAATAAAGTATTAGGAGTGCTAATATTTACTTGGGCCATTACAGTGCTAAGTTTTGTATTGCAATCAATAGAATTTTATTCTCGATTCCCACATTTGTATGGAATAACATCCGGGCTTATTTTGATGTTTTTTCCATTGATGTATTTATATATTAAAACCTACTTATATAAGGATGCAAGGAACTTAAAAAAAATGTGGATCCACTTTGTTCCTCTTCTTATACGATTTATAGCATTCTCTCCTTTTTACTTCCAATCAGGAGATGCTAAGGTGAAGATTTTAGTGGCGGATACAACACCGTGGCTCGACACGCTTTTTAAGCTTAATGACATCGTTATTATTCTTCAAGGAATTATATATACGATTCTTTCAATGAGGATTTTGCATCATTTTCAATATTTTAGAGAACGAAGAATGACGAAAGTGCAGCGCAATGCTGTGAGTTGGTTAAAGCAATTTGTAATAACCAATGTATTTCTATGGTCGATAGGCGTTTCTGGTTCTATTTTTTATATGTTACGAATAGATGTGCCATTCAACTTATTTAATATCTATTATTTAGGATTAACCATTTTAACTATTTGGATGGGGTATTTTACTCTTAGAAAGCCGCATTTATTTTCTGAAGCACAAGAACTAAAGAGTTTGACAAAATACTTGGGAATGTCAAAATCAGAGTTAGAAGAACTGGCCATTAAGAATAAAGCTGACTTGCACAAATTGATTCACTTTATAGAAAGCCAAAAACCTTATTTGAACACTTCGTTGAACCTACAACATTTGGCAAGCGGAACAGGTCTTGCTAAAAATCGCATATCTGACATTTTTAACACAGAACTTAAGAAAACTTTTTACGATGTGATTAATGAGTATAGGACCAAGGAAGTAATTGAACTAATGAAAAAGGGTGTTCATGAAAGCCATACTTTAACACACCTTGCAGAAATGGCTGGCTTTAACTCCAAAGCTACCTTTAACCGAATTTTTAAGAAAATAACCGGGAAAACACCTTCTGAATACACAAGCGAATTGCCAGATTCTAAAAATTAATATTTCGATTATAAATCAGATTTTATATCAGAATACCCATATTCAATAAGCTTTTCTGAGAATTAAATAGCTTGGGCGTTTCATTGAGCCAATTTTGTTAAAAAAATCAAAATACTGTCTGTGTTGTGGTTTGAACTTTGTTAAAGACAAGGTTGTCAGGTGATTATAATTTACTTGTTGAGGTGTTTGTATGTCTCATTTTGCTCAATGAGACATGTGAGGGGGTGGTGATTCATCAAATATTAGACTCAAACATAGATTTGTCTACTGAAGTTCGAATTAAAAATTCAAATTATTAATTAAAAAAAGTAGACTATGAAAATGAAGTTTATTTCACTTTTGATGATCGCATTTTTTACAATATCATTTGTAGGGTGTGTTGGAGATGATATTGATGATCTGCAAGGCCAAATTGATGACATTAATGATAAAGTAACAGAGTTAGAAGAGGCACAAGATGCCGCCTTATTAACTGCAATTGCCGAATTGCAAGCTGCTATTACAGCACTTGAAACCGATGTAAATAGCGATTATGAAGAGTTATTAGGCAACCTTACCGATTTAGAGACAGTTGTACAAGATAATAAGGCTGCTATTTTCTATGGTAACTTGGTTACCGACTCTGATTATGACGCTTTTGTTGCTCAGGGTGCTGAAATTGTAACAGGTAAAGTTGTTGTGAGCAATGAAGAGCAAGTTGCTAAATTAGCCAAATTATTAATGATTGGTGGAGACCTGAGTGTAGAAGGTGGTGTAACAGTAAGCATTCCTTTACTTGAAACTGTTGCCGGTGATTTATTTGTAACAGAGATGAGTGATGAAAATGCCGCTGTATCATTTGCAAAATTAGCTAGTGTTGGTGGTGAATTTGGTATTGGCTATAACGAATCGTTGGTATCAATTAGTGCACCTGCCTTAGTTTTGGTTTATGATGGATTGTACATGATGGACAATTACAGTATGCAGGATGTTGACTTCTCGGCACTTGATCTCGTAGGTGAAATGGAAATTAATGGCGATTGGGCTGGTTGGAATTCATTTGATATATCTGCAACTGATGTAGCTGGGGATGCATCCATTATTGGAATTGCAGGATCTGTTACTGTTAACCTTGGCGTTGTAGGTGGTAATATTGAAATTGCAGAGTTCGAGGGTGTTACTTCTGTTTCTATTGAAAATGAAGTTGTTGTAGGAGATCTAATCTTAAACGGTTTAAGAGATATTGAGACTATTTCAATTGCAAACCTTACAGAAATTAAGGCAGTTGGTTGGTCTGGTGGAAATATCAGAATACAAGGTCTTTATCCTCCTTCTGAAGGTGGAGGCGGTGGAATCGGTATTGGTTCTGCAAGCCTTAAAGCAACTGCTTCGTCTGACCTACTAGGATGGACAAATAACCTAACTAGCATTGCTGGGGATGTAACAGTTTCAGGAAACCAATTTACAGCAATTGATGCGTTTAATAATGTTGAAACGGTTGGAGGTTCTATTGATATCAATGGTAATGGTAATCTTTCTTCAATGCTTGTTTTTGAGGCATTAACAAGTTTATCCGGCGATATCATAATCGACAATAAGATGAAGTCATTTGATGGATTCAATAGTCTTGAAACAATGGGATATAATACACGCCTTGCTATTGTTGGAAAACAAACACAAGATGAGAACTGGGAGTACGAAGGCGAATGTGTTATCAATGGTTTTGCCGCATTAACAAGCGCCCATATAATTGAATTAAGCCTTAATGAAACAACTGATTTTCATGCTTTAGCTGCTCTTACTTCATTAACAGCTTATGGTTATCAAACAGGCATAACAATTTATATGCAAAACCCAGACCGAGTTGGTGTTAATGGTCCAGTTCAATTGTGTGAGATTAAATCGTTCCTTGAAAACAGTATTTCTGAAGAATATGGTTCTGAGTATTATGACCATAATTGGAATTTAGTTGATCCTATGACAGCAATTCCTGCCTTAACGTCAAATTGTGGTGGCGGAGGTATTGGCATTGGTTAAACTATGCTTTCATAAATAGTATCTATATATTATCCCGGTTGTCATTACAGCCTGTCGGAAACAGTTCTGTCAGCCGGGATATTTTAATATTCACCAATGCCTTGATGCTTTGAGAATATTTTCAGCTCATCTAAACTCATGGTATTGCTGATTTATATTGCCCTACCCACAAAAAAACATTCCAACCGTTGATCCCAAACTAGCCACGAGTACACAAACATAAGTTGATAAGATAATTGAGTCAATAAGCTACTAAGACAACAAACATTATAGCAATGAAAAAGATATTATGCGGTATTCTATTGAGTATTGTCACCTTGGCAAGCTATGCGCAAAACCTGCGTGTAGAAGGTATCGTGACAGATAGTTCAACGGGAGAATCCTTACCTGGTGTAAATGTTTTTATTGATGGAACTCAAATAGGAACTGTTACGAATTTAGATGGGTATTATACAATAGACGTTAGCTCTGGAGATGCCACTTTGGTATATTCTTTCATAGGTATGTCTATGAGAAAGGAAGCTGTTAACAACCGAACAAAGATTGATATTGCATTAGATCCGGAACACGAGCAATTGGATGATGTAATAGTGGTAGCTTACGGTACCACAACTAAAGAAGCCTATACAGGTGCTGCTCAAGTGGTAGATAATGAAATTATTGAAGACCGCCCGGTCACTTCATTTGAAAAAGCCTTACAAGGAACCACAGCTGGATTACAGGTAACAAGTAGTTCAGGACAACCCGGTTCAACAGCGGCCGTGCGAATCCGAGGTATCGGTTCATTAAGTGCGAGCAGTTCTCCATTATACGTTGTTGATGGTGTTCCTATGGCCGGATCACTAAGCGATTTAAACCCTAACGATATTGAAAGCTTAACGGTACTTAAAGATGCGGCTGCCGCATCACTATATGGTTCACGTGCAGCCAATGGCGTTATCATGGTAACCACCAAAAAAGGGAAAGCAGGTAAAACAAGTATATCTTTTAATGGTCAGGTTGGTGTCTCTTCGCGTATAGGAGATGGCTATGAGCTAATGAATTCCTCACAAATATATGAGCAGTCGTGGATGGGCTTATATAACTGGGCTTTATACAAAGACGGCCAGTCACTTGATGAAGCAACGCAATACGCTCATAAGCACGTAGCCAATACTGTTGGTTTTAATCCATTTGGTGTTGATAATCCTTTGGATGATAATGGGAAAGTTATTCCAGGTACTCAGGTGCTAACCGATACAGACTGGAGAGATGAAGTGTACAAAACGGGAATCATCCATAACTACAATCTTAATGTAGCTGGAGGAAGCGAAAATACTAAAGTTTACTTTTCACTAGGTTATTTTAATGATAGCGGAACCACTATAGGTTCTGACTTTACACGGTATTCTGCCAAATTAAATGTGCAGCACAAAGTAAATGATTGGATTTCAGCTGGGATGAGCAATCACTTATCTTACTCCGAAACCAATGCACCTCCAGGTGGTGGAGAAGGAGCAAACCCAGTTCGTTCGGCTGAAATAATTAATGCCGCATCACCTGTTTATAACCCTGATGGAACATTCAACTGGGATAATAAAGCCGTGTATGATTTTAACCCGGTTGGTTTGTATGAATATGATCAATATGAATATGAAACTAAGCGAGCTTTGACGAATGCTTACCTTAATTTTCAGTTGTTACCGTCTCTTTCATTTCGTACGACAGGAGGAATTGACTATAGCGGAGATAAAGGCTTAAACTATTACAATCCTTACCATGGTAATGGAGCTGGTGTAAATGGACGTAGCACAAAAGCAAGTACCGAAAATATAAATTGGAGTATTTCAAACATCTTTAGTTGGAGACGCCAAACTGGAGATTCAAGCATAGAGGTGCTGGCAGGGCAAGAAGCAACAGGTAGTCAGTATGATGTGTTGCAAGCTGGTGTAACTGATTTTTCAGTTCCTTTTCAGCCTGATTTAGTGTGGGGAGGTACACCTGAAATGCCTGTAAGTTATTCTAGTGCTTGGACGATGGTTTCCTATTTAAGCCAGGCAAAATTCAATATAAAAGGAAGATACAACCTTAGTGCGAGTGTGCGAAGTGATGGTAGCTCACGTTTTGGAGAGAACAATAAATACGGACTTTTCTACTCTTTTGGTGGAGGATGGCACTTAAGCAAAGAAGAATGGATGCCCAAATTGTCATGGCTTAACTATGCTAAGTTAAGAGCCAGTTATGGTACATCAGGTAATAGTTCAATCGGTAACTATGAGTCTTATGGTTTGTATGGTAGTGGCGCCAATTATAGTGGCTTGCCAGGATTGTCTCCTGTACAGCTAGAGAATCAGGACATTCAGTGGGAAAAGAATGCAGCTTTTAACCTTGGTTTAGAAACCACTTTATTCAATCGTTTAGATGCTTCTTTTGAATGGTACACCCGTCAATCTGCTGATTTGCTATTCGACAAGCCATTATCAGCCAGTAAGGGTTTCCCAAGTATTAAAACCAACCTGGCAACCATGAACAACTCTGGTTTTGAGGCAACATTAACATACAGTGCTGTTCGTAATACTAATTTTACCTACGATATAAGCGCCAACTTTTCAAGTTATACCAATGAAATTTTGGACATGACCACCGATCAAATTAAGAGTGGTACTAAGCTAGTCGAAGAAGGTGCTAGTCTGTATCAGTTTTATATGCGAGAGTGGGCTGGCGTAAACCCAGATAACGGTACGCCAATGTGGTACACCAATGTGTCATCTGATGATAGTTCGAATGAAACTGAGCCAGGTACTTCATATACCGATCCTCTTGGTTCTGGCCGACAAGTAACAAGTGAATATAGCGATGCAGAAAGGGTTCGTTTGGGTCTTGCCATTCCTGATTTCTTTGGGGGTTTAAGTAATCAGTTGACTTATAAAAACATCGACTTTAGCTTCTATTTTTATTACAGTATTGGTGGCCAGGTTTATAACTCAGATTATGCTTCAAACATGCACGATGGTAGTGATCCGGCCTATAACTTAGCTGTTGATGCAGCTAATGCCTGGACACCTAACAACCGCTATACAGATGTGCCTCGCTACATTGTTGATGGGACCGATAATGGTGAGCAAATGTCTTCACGCTATTTGGAAGATGCGAGTTATTTGCGTTTAAAGAACATCTCCATAGCTTACAATTTACCTCAAAATATATGCAGTAAAATCCGCGTTCAGGGGCTTCGAATATTTGCCTCAGGCGAGAATTTATGGACCCTAAGTAATTACAAAGGCTTTGATCCTGAAGGAGCTTTGAGTGGAACAACATCTAACTCTATTCCGGGCACAAAGGTGATAACGTTTGGTGTTAAAATGGACTTGTAGAATCTAGGTTGTAATTATTAGAACGATGAAACAAACAATTAATTTTTGTATCCAATTTACACAAAGGTTACTGATGAAAAATTTATTTGAGAGTTCTATTTGGCAAACGAAAGCAAATAATAATCGTATGAAAAGTATTAAAATATATATACCAATTCTTCTAGTTTTCATGGCAGCCCTCCAATGGTCTTGCTCCGATGACTTTCTTACAGAAGAACCAACCACTGCACTACCAAGTGATGATGTATTCAAATCAATTATTACAGCCGATGCAGCGTTGGTTGGAGCATATGATGCCTTAAGTACCTATTCTTTTGAAGGTTTGTATTGGCCTATCATGTCCGATTTAATGGGTGATGATGTTATGGTTGTGCCTGGTGCTGGTAATTGGGGGTGGTTTGTAGAGGCCTACCAATTAGAGCTATTACCTAATTACTCATGGGTTGATTCGCCTTGGTGGGCAGCCTACAAAATTATTTATGATGCCAACCAGTTTGTGGCCTATGGTAACACAGTGCCTGATGCTACTGAAGAGCAGAAAAACGAATTAGTTGGGCAAGGGAAAGCCTTAAGGGCTCTTGTTATGTTAAAGTTAGCCCAACTGTATGCACCAGCATACCATACCAATCCTGATGCATTATCGATCATTAATGTAACAGAACCTGTGGATGCCAATTCGGAGGATTACCCAAGAGCTTTAAACCGCGAGGTGTATGCTCAAATTGAATCTGATTTATTATCTGCGGTTAGTTTATTAGATAACAATGGCGAGGGAAGCAGAGCCGATAATCGTTATGATGAAGGTTTCCTGGACAAGCGTGGTGCCAATGCTTTGCTAGCTCGCTTGTATCAAGATATGCATGAGTGGGAAAAAGCCCGTGATCATGCAAAAGCTGCCTACGAAGGTTTGGAGTTAATGTCGCTGGATTATTGGGTTAATTATGGCTTTTCGTACCGTACCTCAGAAACCATATTTACCGTGGCTTATACCTTATCCGATAATAACACCTATCTGTCTATTCCATCGTTCTACTATCCGATTGCCGGTTATAGTTCGATTCGTTTGAATGACGAATTTGTAAACCTTTACCGTGCCGGAGATGCTCGTAAAGAGTATGTCATTTATCAAGATGATGAGATTGATACAGAAAGACACTTTACAACCAAATTCATTCATAATAACCAAGTTGGTAATGCCGAAAGAATTAGTATTCGTGCAACCGAGATGTACTTGATTGAAGCTGAATGTGAAGCAGAATTGGGTAACTATGGGAATGCTCAAGATGCCTTGTGGGCTGTGCAAGAGCGTGTTTTTTCGCGTTCATCTAAGTCCTCAGCAACAGGGCAGGCTCTAATCGACGAAATACTGCTTGAACGACGTAAAGAGTTATTTGGAGAAGGATTTCGTTTAAATGATATCAAACGACGCAGCCTGCCAATTTTACGAAAAGGTGACCATTGGGCCGATGCTGATTTTGTATTTGGCGATGACAACTATTACCGCCTTACTTTTCCAATTCCTCAATCGGAAATTGATGCCAACCCACTGATTAACGAAGAACATCAGAACGAGGGTTACTAAAAATAATTGGTTAAACTGTTAATGTGGTTTCAAATGAATTATAAAGTGTTATATAAAATATCGATGATTGTACTGGCTATCTTCGTCTTTGCATGCCAGAAAGATGAAGCCTTACCTGCCTTAAATCCTGATGCAGGACCCAGTTTTATCGATATCGAAAATGAGGGTTATGTGGTCTCTTTGGGTGCAGTAGCAGCGCCTGAAGGTCAAGAGGGTACATGGCGCATTTACAGTGGTCAAAATGGCCGCTTTGAAGACGTCAATCATCATCAAACAAGTTTTTATGGTGAACCAGGTGAAAAATATGTTATTGGCTGGGAGTTGAGCCGAGGCAAAGATTATGAGTCCGCTTTAATCGATGTGTCTTTTAAAAAGATGGAGCCGGTGATTATGGCTTACCCTGCAGATACCATTTTTAATAATCGGTCATTATACCTTGAAGCTGCTAAACCTAAGTTTGGTGCAGCAGGTAAATGGGAAATTATTGATGGAGATGGAGGACAGATAATCAACGAAGATTCTAATAAAGGACAATTTGTAGGTAGCGAAAAAACAGAGTATACCATTCGCTGGTCATTAATATATGGTTCTAAAAAGGAGTCAATCGATTTTACTTTTGTAACGGATCAACTTATTGCAGATGCAGGTATCGATGAATTAGATATCATCACATCTGGAGATAGTAAGTTTCATACACTCAATGCTTTTTTGCCAGCTGGTGCCAGTGCCCAATGGGAAATAATTGATGGTGAGTTAGGTGAGGTTCATCACCTTGATAATGCTAATTCATTGTTTGAAGGAGTAGCAGACACAAGCTATTCGTTAAAGTGGACGGTTGAGTTAGATGGTGAAATATCAATGGATACAGTAGATATCCGATTTCGTGGTAAATGGGGTGTTTGGACTGACTCACGCGATAATCAAACATACCGCTTTGCAACAATCAATGGTTTAGAGTGGATGGCCGAAAATTATAATTACGCTTTTGATGCAGGTGTAGGATCATTGTATTATGGTTTTTCCGATCGCTCAGTAGTGAAAAGCGGTACTCCTGTTGAAACCGAAGAAGATCGTAAGTTTTATGGTCGACTATACTCTTATGAAGCAGCTTATTATGCTGCACCCGAAGGATGGCGCTTACCAACTATTCTGGAATATGAAGATATGTTAGTGGCTCTAGGTGGGCCTTTATTTGCCGATTCGAAGATTAAAATGGATGGTGAAACAGGCCTTGATCTTAATTACAGTGGTTATTTCCAAAGGTATAGTAGTCAGGATCCGTCATTGCGTAATGTCTTTGATTTACAGGATTCCAATGGTTACTGGTGGACCTCAAGTGTAGATGAGGAGTTTGGTTTAGTAAGCTGTTATGGTGTAGTTGAATCGGGTGATTTACCAGGTTCTGTCATTGTCAACCAGAGTTACTCCATGTCGGTAAGGTATGTTCGTGAAGTTGCTAAATAAACTAAGTAGAGATGAGAAGAATTTATACATATAGTATCCTAATCTTGTTGGTCGCGTTAACATCAAGTGTATCTGCTCAAATAGGGCAAATACAGAATTTAGGCGAACACATCGAAAAAGGTAAAATACGTTTAAAACTGAAGCAAGAAGTCTTTCAGCAAAGTATTGGATTAAAAAGTCTGGATGTTACCAGTGCAACAGAAACACGTATAGGTGTAACGAGTATTGATCGTATTGGTGATCAAATTGGTATCACACGTATCAAACGCGTGTTCCCATTTTCGCTAAAAGATGAAGCTAAACACCGCGAGTACGGCTTACATCTTTGGTTAGAAGTAGAGTTTGATAGTCAGGTGGATGTGGAGTATGCTGTTGAGTTATACGCCAATTCAGCAGAGATTGATATAGCTAAGCCTTTGTTTAAAAAGGTACGTTTAGATGGAGATCAGGAGCCAGTAAAATACAAAGCAGGTAAGCTTCAGCTCATAAACGAAGCTCCTGTTCAACAGTCTGTATTAAAAAGTACGAACGAAGAGTTTGAAGCACCCAATGATCCTTTGTTTGGTCAACAGTGGCATTACGAAACAAACCTGGAGAAGTATGAAAATGGTAAAGACATAGAGCTTTTAAAGGCATGGTCTATTTCATCTGGTGACTCTAGTGTAATTGTCGCCATTGTTGATGGTGGTATAGATGTTAATCACGAAGATCTCTCAAAACATATTTGGATTAATGAGGCTGAGCTTAATGGAGAAGATGGCGTTGATGATGACCAGAACGGATATGTTGATGATATTAACGGGTATAACTTTGTATTTTCAGGACAAGTGACACCTCATGGGCATGGAACGCATGTAGCTGGTACAGTAGGTGCCGTTAATAATAATGGGATAGGAGTTGCCGGCGTAGCGGGTGGTGGTGTGACACATACTGATGAAGATGGAAAAAAATATACGGACAATGGCGTGCGTATGATTTCTTGTCAGGTATTTGATAATCGCTCATCAACATCGGGTAATTTTGCTGCTGCAATTGTTTATGGTGCCGATAATGGTGCTGTTATATCGCAAAACTCTTGGGGTTATACGGTTCCTAATTACTACGAGCCTGAGGTGTACGATGCCATTAACTATTTCATTGCCGAAGCAGGTCAGTACGAAGGAAGTCCTATGAAAGGTGGTATCTTATTTTTTGCCGCCGGTAACGATGGATTAGAGCAAACACATTACCCGGCAACTTTTGAAGAGGTGGTAGCCGTTACCTCGCTTGGTCCAGAGGGATATGCTGCGCCTTATACTAACTACGGTGAGTGGACTGATATTGCCGCTCCAGGTGGAGATCAGGTTTGGTACGAACAAGAAGGTGGTGTGTTAAGTACATTACCATATAACGAATATGGCTTTTATCAAGGTACATCCATGGCTTGTCCGCACGTATCGGGTGTGGCCGCACTGGTATTAACTAAGTACGGTGGTGATGAAATGACGCCTGATGAATTAAGAAACCGAGTTGTTAATTCGACTAAACGTTTTGTGTTTGAGCATCAGAATAAATATGGTTCGGGAATGCTAAATGCACCAAATGCTTTGGCCAACGATGAAAAGCTACCGCCTGAAGCAATTGATGACTTGGAAGCAACAGAGATCTACCATCAGGAAGTGCGTTTGCAATGGACTATTCCTGTTGATCCGGATAATTTTCAGCCTTCTTACATTTATTTGGCTTTGAGTGGTTCTGAAATAACAGCTGATAATTTTGATTTAAAGCCACAGATTGTGTTTGAAAATCCATTTGACGCAGGCACCCAGGTGCAGGTTAATATTGGAGGACTCATTAAGCATACGGATTATTGGTTTGCCATGAAATCGGAAGATCAATTTGGTAATATCTCTGAGATATCAAATATTATTGATATAACAACGACTGATTCGCCTCAGTTTGAACTATCTAAAAATACGATTAACCTTAATATAGATGTGGCCACTGGCACCACCTACAGCGAAATGATACAACTATCAAACGTAGGTGAAGGCATCCTTTATTGGGAGAATTATGTTGAAAACGAGCGTTTCTATTGGGAAGAAGAGGAGGAAGAAGAAGCCCCAACCACCAGTATTCAAAAGGAGCTAAGTGCGAAATTAAATTATGCCGAGAGTAACCCTCAGCTGTTTGAGGTGCCTGTTAACCCTCAAACGCAAGTGTTGACTCTAAAGTCGGGTGAAATTGTTACGAAACCGACTGATTATTGGGATTATGACAAGACTGTTTTTACCTCAGGTATGTCGTATGAGAACGGGAAAGATGCTGCTTCCTTGTTAAGTACTTACAATACGAATGCAGGCTTGATTCAGGCTACTCGCTTTAATGTGGATTACGATTATACTTTCAATTTAACCCACCTTGAGGTGGCCATGTATACCAATACCAATGAAAAGCCAATTATCGTTGAGCTTCGTAAAGGTTCTACAAGAATTGAGGAAGCTGAATTGGTTTATTTGCAAGAGTACTATTCAGATACTACAGAGGTATTCGGCTTTCAGCGTATTCCGCTTTATCAACCACAGCGTTTTGAAGATGGAGAAGTTTTTTGGGTAATATTGCATTTTCCAAAGGAGGATGAGATGCCACTTGGTTTGGCTGTTGATACCTTTTATCCAAGTGTATTTTTGATGTCAAAAGATAATGGGCGTTCGTATTTTGATTTGCAAACGTGGAGGGATGGCCCCTTTATTCCACTTGTACGTGCTTTAAGCACAGGTGATGATGGAGCATATGTTTTTATTAAACCAGGTAATGGAGAGGTAGAAGCCGGAGATTCACAGGATGTAGAGGTGCACATTGATGCAACCAACCTTTCAGAAGGTAAACACCTGGCATCGGTTACTTTGCTTACCAATGATATGGATAAAGCCTACGTGTCAATGGAAGTGAATGTGAATGTTAGCGGTCAAGCGGCTTCAGTAGATACGATGACTGTACATGATTTTAAAGTACTTCAGAATATCGAAGATAAGCATGTACTCGAACTTAAGAACTTGGGACTTGCTAATCTTGAAGTGTATGATATCTTTTCCGATGCCACTGGTTTTGCAAAGGATTTTACAGATACCGTTACTGTGTACGTTGATTATACTGATGAAGTGCCTTTTACCTATACGCCAACTCATTTGGGAGTCTTAGAAACCAAGATTAGGCTAAAGACTAATCATGGAATCATTGGTATTCCTGTTAAAATGAATAGCACAGCACCTGCAGGTATGGATGCCTCTATTAGTAATGCTGTTTTGGATTTGGCCTATGGTGAAACAGGAACGATAAGCCTTGATGTAACAAATAATGGTATAGGTTCTGATTTGGAATTTGATTTGTCTCATTATTCAATGCTGAATAAAGCTAAGGCAACTATGCCTGATGCCTTGTCATATCAGTTGATAACATCTGAAGATGTTGGTGGGCCTGTTGCCGGTACTTGGGAAGACATTTCAGAAATTGGTGCCGTATACGACGAAATATCTGTTTGGGAAGATACGCTTCAATTAGGAAGCCGAGTGCCATTTTTTAATGAAGTGATGGAAACAGCATGGCACGGTTTTGAAGGTGTTATCTATTTTTACGAAACCTGGGAAAATGGAGTTCAGCTTCCTGCCGAATACCCAAGTTCTGTTGGTTTGGGTGCCATGGCGCCTTTATTATTTAGTGATAGCAGTACATACTTTCCTATTAAGGAGTTTATATTCTATTCGTATGGTGACCGAAACATTTTTACAATAACGGTACATGAACGAATTGCAGGAGACCCTAATGCCGAAACAGATGAAATGACTTATCAGGTGGTGTTGTATCGCGATGGTACTGTTGAGTATCGTTATAAAGATGTAAGTGCCTTAACTCCCGATATGAAATATGTTGTTGCCTTGCATGGCTTTACATCTGAAGATTATGTGGTTTATAAAAATCTGGATGAAACAGGTAAGGATGTTTACGATGGTTTAGTTGTGCGTTTTGAGCCAAGGAGCGACGCTTCCATGATATTGAACTCAACGCCCGAAAAAGCTTATTTGGAAGCGAATGAATCAACAACGGTTCAACTATCGATTGATCCGAGCATGTATGATGTTTATGCAGGTTCATATGAGAATACGCTTGTGATTAATGCAAATACAGCAACGGGTCAGGTGCAACTACCATTCACTATTAATATTACAGGACTTGAAGCCTTTGAGGCAGTTGACACATTAAGGTTTGAAACAACAAACCTGGGCCATGCGAGTCAGCAATTATTAAAAGTGGATAATACGGGTAGTGATAAGGGGCAAGTGACGAGTATAACTTTCAGCAATAATGCATTTTCAAGTAGTGTTTCATTGCCGTTCGCTATTCAGCCGATGGCGCATGAGTTGTTGCCAGTTATCTTCGAACCGACTGTAGTTGGTGATGCAACAAGTACAGTGACATTGGTTTATAGCAATGGAGCAAGTGAAAGTGTTCGTTTAGAAGCTAAAGGGCAGGTAGACCCTCAGTATACTCACACCATACCTTCAGATATTACCTTGAATGTGATGGCGGGTGAAGTAAGTGAATTACCATTCTCACTCACAGCATCTGCTTCAGGTGCTAACCTGGAGTACAGTTATGTCAATAGTCATTATGCCGGTGTGTATCACCAAACCACCATTAATGGATCGAAAGAAAATAGCGTTAAAAAGGATGGTTTGTATGGGTATACCTGGGCCACTGATTCAATAAGTGTCTTTTACAAGTGGGAATCTATTATTAACGATGGTGATGTGCTGGACATTAAAAGTGGAAAGCAACATGCCATAGAGTTACCTTTTGATTTTCCTTTTTATGGCGAAGTATATGATTCTATTTGGATATCAAAAAATGGTTATGTGACAGTTTTTGAACCAAGCGGCGAGCCTTTTTCCTTAGAATTTGAGGTCAATGATGGTTTAGCGGGTATGATAGCTCCTTTTTGGAGCCCATTAGTGGCGGCTAATGAAGGAGAAGGTGTAATGTTGAAAACTCACGAAGATCGGGTAGTTATTGAATGGAACAACTACCGCGGAGAGGAAGGCAGTGGTTCTGGTGGTAATATATCTTTTCAGTTAGAACTCTTGGCCGATGGACGTATTTATTTTCATTATAACAGTTTACAATATTTCGAAGGTCTACAGCAATATGGATTAGAGAGTCCTGATGAATCGGAAGTGCTTAATAAGCCGAAAACATGGATTTTGCCATGGACAGATCTTGAAGATGAAAGAAGCATGATGATTGCTCCTCCCTTAAAATCAAGTTTGAACAGTGGAGTGAGTTCTGATTTTAACATGCTTGTTGATGGTAATCGGTTTTATAAAAGTGGTTCGTACCGTGATACGGTGACTTTATTGAGCAACAGTTCAGCTCAGTCAGAGTTAGATATACCTGTCTTAATTAATTTTGCAGGAAAACCAAAGGTTAGTGTTACCGAGCAATTGTCTTGGAATGAAGTTGTTTACAAGAAAGATGTAACGGTTAGAGATGGTTTTGAAATGACCAATACAGGTTCTGATATCGCAACTATTACCTACATTAAAACTAACCAGCTGGCCGAAATTGCATTGGTCGATGAAAATGGTGATCAGGTAAGCATTGCTAGTACAGGTAAATTAATTAATCCAATTGAAATTAAACCTTGGGAAGTTAAACAGTTTGAACTAATTGTTTTGGTTGATGAATTTGCCAATGTTGATGGTCAGGTGAATATTGAAGGAGACTTTGGTGTGGTGAGCATGGGTGTTGATATTGAAGTGGTTGAATCGCCAGTGTTTGACTGGACAGCAACGCATCAAACCTTTAATCTTAACGCATCAGAAGGCGGTAGCTATAGTTTTGAAGTTGAAAATTTAGGCGAAACAACCTTGAATTTCGAGCTTGTACCAGCTGTGGTGCCATCGAGTAATAACAATGGAGGTTCTGCCATTATTGATGAGGTAGGTAATTATACTTTTGACTTGCCAAATGTTGTTGATTCCATGGCCATTGATACTAAAAATACGGCCGACGGTTTGTTTACGCCTATTGCAGGAGGAGCAATTCTTTCATTCTGTAATGAGTTTGTTGCTCCCGAAGGAGGATTCTTTATCACACATGTTAAAGCCTGGACTTATTTAAAACAGCTTGATCAATATGTAAATGTGATGATTTATGTAGGAGGAGATGAAGCAACGGAAGAGAATAAGAACGATGTGCCTCAAACAGGAACAAAGGTGTATGAGCAAAACTATTTGCTTGATCAACAAACAGAAGGACAGTGGGTTGTATATCCATTAGCTGAGCCAGTTAGTATTCCTGCGGGAGAACGGTTTTATGTGATGGTGGCACCGCCTATTGACAAAAGCTTTATTGGTTATGATGTAAACACTAATCAGCAGTTACAGGAACAAACATACGTGGGTGTTTACTGGGCCGACGGTATATATAAATGGTATTCTACAGCAAATGAATCCTGGGATAATTCCATCTACAAAGTTCGACCTTTAACCGCAGCAGGTAAAAACCAGTGGATTGAATTAGATCAGTACTCAGGAGAAGCAGCTCAAGGTGAAAGCGTTGGTATTACTGCTACATTTGATGCTAATTTATCAGGTCCTGGGAAGCACAAAGCCAAACTAATTGTTAAGTCTAATGATGTTAATCGTGCTAATGATCAGGTCGATATCACTATTAATGTGAATGGTGCTCCCGAAGTTGTTTATCATCCAAATCAGGAAGTGGATACCTTGCAAGTGAGAGAGTGGGATGAGTTAGTCGTTAATATGATGGCATCCGACCCCGAAGGTGAAGCTTTATCGTTTGACCTAGAAGAGAACAATGATAATCCTGAGTTGGAGATGACGACATTGAATAATCATTCTATACAGTTAAAGCTAAGAACAGACTATGATGGCCAAGGTTTGTATACCTACCATGTTAATATTAGCGATGTTGCTGGCAATACCACGCGCGACAGTGTGTTAATTGAGGTCTTAGATAAGAACCGTGCACCAATATTAGATCCTGATTTAGGTATTATCTATTTAAACATGGCCGATCCAAAGCAAGGATATACGATCGATGGTAATGAGTTATTTACCGATCCTGATGGTGATGCCTTGCAGATATTAGCAGGTAATTATACGCCTGAGATTGTTGATTTGGCATTGGGTGAGCGTTTTATAACCATTAATCCCTTGCAAGAAGGAACTGGGTTTTTAGCTTTTGCTGCCGATGACGGTAAAGAAGGTGGATTTGTGGTGTATGGTGTATATGTTGTTATCATTAATGATCCAGATGCTGTGGATGGAAGTCCTGATTTTATAGGGCATGCACCTGAGAAAATGGATGACTTGCTTATTGTTACGCCCAATCCGCTTGTAAACCCTCAGGCTAAGGTATGGTTTGATGTACAGGAGGAAGGTGAGGTTGTATTGGATATTTTTGACCTCAGAGGTGTGAAGTGTGCTACAAGCTTGGTTGGCGATCGACAAGAAGGTGTTTTTGGAGAAGAAATAAACGTTTCAAAGCTATCGAATGGTGTTTACTTCTGCCGATATAGCCTTAATGGTCAAATGAAAGCAACTGTTAAAATAGTGGTTAATAAATAAAGGTGGTTAGTTTCTAATGTACACCAGAGGAGTAAAATCTCCTCTGGTGTTTACCCTCAAATCCAAGTTTATGAATAATCAGAATATTTTGCTAACCCTTATCTTGGGAAGTTTTTTCATGATAATGGCCTATTTACTATTAGTTGTTTTCGGATTTAGAGCTCAACTAGATACAGTATACTTGGCCATTTTAATTGGTTTGATATGCTCGCTTTTAAGCGGGATAATTATGCACTTTAGAGTAGCTAGATTAAAGCAACAGTTTGCTGGCACTAACCTTATTGTAAAAAAAAATGAGGCAATAATTATTGATGGAATGGCTAATTTCAATAATCAGATGGGTAAACTTTATTTAACCAATCAGCGTATTGTTTTTTTGCCAAAAATATCCAACTCTGCTAAGGAAGCTGGGTTTAATATCGTTCTGTCAAAAATAGAAAGTGTAATGATTCTTAAAACGGCCAACTTTATTCCTAAAGGTATCATTATTAAAAGTCCACTTAAAGAGCGTTCTTTCGAAGTTGATTATGCCGATGACTGGCGATGCTTAATTGAATGGCAATTACTATTGTTTAAATCGAAGAATGAAATGGCAAAAACTAATGCCGTATAATGGATCTTCATTCTTTTTAACCGCTTCATACCTCATAAATCCGTTTTCGTCCTTTATCTTTTTTTTGGTAATAAGTCATTTAATAGTTTTGCCTATTCAATAACCAAGCTCTTGAATCTGTCGTTTGTAATCGTGTTTATTATGAATATAAAGATATTGAAAGAGTATATTCTTACTGAAGTTACCATTTTGTCGAAGGCAATTTTACAATTAATGTTGTTAGGCAGTAGAATCTGCTTTTGCGGAGCTGATCAGTCATTTACCCAAAGTAGGGTGCCGAAAAATTACCCAGATAATGGCAGGCAGCTAGAACCATTATTAGTGGCTGTTGAGCGTACGCAAAATTATTCTATGTTTAACTAATGGTGTTGTAGATGATAATTTTACGTTTAAGCATTTTTTTTAAGGGTATATTATTGTGCTTTTCATTTCAGTCTGTTACACCTTTAAAAGCACAACAATTGGGACAGTTTTCAATTGGAGAGATATTAGATACGCACTCCGATCTCTTATCAACAATTGATAAGCAGGGAAAAGTACTGAAGCCAATGTTTACTCAAGTGGATGGATACAAGGGAAAAATTACACCCATTGTGACCAATGATGTTCAACCACGTGTTAGCTCGCTTATTTGGGAATGGTCTGTTGATAATTCTGTACATCAGTCAGTAACACCTTCTGACAAAGCTATTCGGATAAATACCTCCATCAATTCGTTTGTGTTGTACCTGGAGGATTATTTTGGCATCGATTTAAAAGAAAAAAAGTTCACTGATCTCCGTGGTGAAGAAGCTCACTATTATTTCTTCTGTTCTGTTAAAGATGTTCAATTTAAACTGTACTTCTTTTATCAGAAATATAACTGTCGACTATTTGATTCAATGTGTTCCCGTAAAATTGAGCAAATTAAGTTAATTGTTCGCTCGCCAAGGTTTTAACTACCTACATTGTAATTCTCTAAACTAGCTTAATATGTATAACTAGTAATATCCGATGTTTTATAGCCAATTCGAACCGCGCGAGCAACTATTCGACCGCTCTTTGTTTTTAACGGTTTTGAATACAATTGCCAGTGATCAGATCCAATGTTTGCACCCATTTGATAAGCGATTGAGGCACCTTGTGTACCAGAGTGTAAGGCCAGATTCTTGCCCTCTTTGCTATAGGTAACAGGCAGCGTGGCTGGTTGTACACCTCCTGGCCACATCATGTTCACCAGATCGTGTTCTGGTATAAAACCCTTATCGTTTATGGCCAGCTGCCATTGGTACAATGCATTTCTCAGTTCAATCAGTTTGTTTTTGTGCTCTGGGCTTTGGGCTAAATTATTTACTTCATCGGGGTCATTTTCCAGATCATACAACTCCTCATAGGGTAAGCTATTCTGAAAAATGTATTGCGCATCACCTTGTAACTCGCCGGCGGTATTCATCTTTATCAGCTCTTGCGTCATCTCTATCTGTTCACGGTAAAAGAGTGGATAGGTATAGGGCTGATTAAGCAGGTAATTACGAATATAAACATAGCGCCCATCAATCACCGAACGACTCATCTGTGTGTGTTCATCAAAACGATCGGCGCTACCAAAGTTATAGGAGCGTGCTGTTGGTGCTTTGTGCTTTCCCAAAAAGGCTTGTCCTTGCATGTGATCCGGTGTTTCAATACCTGCCAGCGACATAACGGTGGGTCCTAAATCCATCAGCGAAACGATGTCCTTTACTTCGGTGCCAGCCATTCTCTTATCGGGGAAACGAACGATTAAAGGCACCTGTAAACCTGAATTGCCAACGGCGCGTTTCTGACGTAACAGTGGTCCGCCATGATCGCTCCAGAAAAATATGATGGTATTATCAAGCAAGTCTTCGTCCTCAAGCTTTTTTAGCCACACGCCAATTTCCTGATCCAGAGTTTCGATGTTGGAGTACTTTCGCCCCACATCGCGTCTCACAAGCGGAATGTTGGCAAAGTAAGCGGGTATGTGTATTTGTGCTGTGTCTACAGTAATGGGTTCGTTTTGGCGCTTCCATATTTGCGATTCATGACTCACGCCATGGTTAAACACCGCAAAGAATGGCTGATCTTGTTCCCGGTTTTTATAATGCGCCTGGCTGCCTACCTCATCCCAGGCAGTTATGGGACAATTAAACTGGTAATCGCATTTGGCGTTGTTGGTGCAGTAGTAACCTGCTTCACGCATGTATTCGCTAAAGCAGCGCACCTCTGCCGGTGGCACAACCGAATATTCGGGCACATTACGGCCTGTTTTATCTTTTACTTTAATAATTCTTTTATAGCTCTCCTCTTCAGGTGTTTTAAAACCCCAATGATTACCTGTTCGCATGTGCTGTGCACCAATACTTACGGGGTACATGCCGGTTATAATAGAGGCACGACTTGGCGCACAAACACCCACCGTGGCATAGGCATTTTTAAATAAAACACCTTCATGTGCCAAGCGGTCAATGTTGGGCGTTTCAATGCCTTCGCTACCATAGGCCCCCAGTACCGGACCGATGTCTTCACAGCTCAGCCAAAGAATATTATATGGCTTTTGAGCTGATGCCTGCTGTAGAATGAAGCATAAGAAAAAACAGACTGTCAGAAATTTGTAGAGTGATGTAAACATTATTTATGCTTTAATAAATTTGAGTATTGTCTTTTGTCCTTGACTTTGTATTTCGATGTAATATACACCTTTTGCCAGTGATCCAATGTCAATGGATGAGTGCTGCTTAGTGATGTGCTTAATTATTTGCCCGTTAATAGTATAGATGCGTGATGAATCAAGCAGCTCAACGCCTTTAAAATACAAGGTGCTTTTAGCCGGATTGGGGTAAACACTAATGGCGTTCATCGGTGCATCATCAATAGCATCTACAATGGTAGCTGTTGATCGGGATATTTTCAAATCATCAATCCATATTTTGTATTCCGTATTTTTCTGCACAGCCAGGTTGTTGAAGTAAATAAACAAGCGGTTGTTACTGAGTACGACAGTGTCGAAAAACTCGGTGTACTCGGTGCTGAGGGCATTGTATTTTGATGGATTATTAATACTGCCAATGGATAGCATATTTTGACCACTGCTATTGGTTCGTGCTTTATAGGATACAATAAAATCCTGACCTCCGAAACCCGACATGTCAATGGTTCTGAGTTTAACAAGGTTGCCACCTTCACTTGTTTCTTTAGCGTTAAAGGTGATTTCCAGTGCCTGGCTACCATTGTTGGGGCTGTCGTCTACTACCTGGGCCGTAAAACTATTGAGGTAATCCGATTTCCATAGTCGGTTCCACATGGATTCAGCATGCAGCCAATAATCACCCTGGAAAGCATCATTTATCTGATAATTTTCGAAATGCTCAATATACGGAATGCCTAATTGACTGGTAGGTAGTTCATTTAAAAATGAATATTGCTGACTCCACCAATCGGCAGCTTTTAATTTTAGTTCATCAATAACTGTGCTGTAGGCCTGATCACTGGCCCGGTTGATTGTTTCTAGCGGGTCGGTTTCGTAATCATATAGTTCTATCAGTTTAATACGCGATTCATCCCAGTCAATCAGGTCGGTACGATCGTTGCTGCTATGCATCCACAGGGTCATGCGGTATCGATCAGTCCTGAATGAGTAACTGGCTCCACCGCCCTTACGGTATTCACTAACGGCCATGTTTTTGCTAAGTTCCTCACCACGCAAGGCCGGCGACAGACTTTCGCCTTGTAAAGTATTTTGTGGTACATCCAATCCGGCCAAATCGCACAGGGTAGGGTAAATATCGGTAAATTCTACCGGTGTATTATTTATGCCAGTGCTACCATCGGGTGAAGAGATGATTAGAGGTGCTCTCACCGAATTTTCAAACTGCGTGTGTTTGCCCCACTGGTTATGATCACCCAAATGATAACCATGATCGCCAAATAGCAACACCACTGTGTTTTCGCTTAGGCTCCTTTCCTCTAATTTATTCAGTAGTTTACCCACTTGTGCATCTATGTAGGAAACACAAGCGTAGTAGCCGTGCAGTAATTCACGCTGATCATCAGGTGTTAGTATGCCATCGCCCAAAGTAGGGTCGTTGTGTGTCCATACATCATCCACATCATCATAACTCATAGGTTCTGGTGTGTTATAAGCATAATCAGGACTACCTGTAGCCATCTTCTGAAACTCTGCCAAATCGAGTGAGGCACGATCGTACAGATCCCAATATTTTTTTGGAGCCACAAAGGGGATGTGGGGTTTTTTAAAACCAACCGCTAAAAAGAAATTCTCTGACTCGCTTGCCAAAGCATCTAATTTACCCAGGGCATCAAGGGCGATTTGTCCGTCGGTATAACCATCGTCATCAACACCTGCCGGCCCTTGTTCTGTGGCCATATTGGCTGCTACCCGGTAGTTACTGCCTTGTACAAAAGGACCGTACTCAGTCGGGTAAGTATAGTCCGAAGGGTTGGTATATGGAATGGTCCAGCTATAGGCATCGTGTTTATCATCCACATTACGCGGGTCGTAAATTTTACCAGCACCGGCAGTGGTGTAGCCATTGTTTAAAAAATATTCGGGCAAAGTAAGCACTTCAGGGTTCTCTGTTCTTAATTGAGAAGATAAATTACGAATGCCAGTCCCATCAGGTGTGAGTCCGCTCATGATGCTGGCACGCGATGGACCACACACTGCCCACTGGCAGTAGGCTTTGGTGAATACGACACCTTGCTCTGCCAAACGATCAATATTGGGAGAGTGAATCTGTGATTCGCCATAGCAGTTGAGAACGGGACGCAAATCATCCACGGCAATCATCAACACATTACGACGCGGTACTGTCACTTTTGGCTTTAATACCAAAAAGTTAACACTGTATTTTTTGGCTTCAAAAGTGTTTTCACTCTTTAGCTGCGCTTTAAAAGGTGCAATACTGGCATAGTTATTCGGGCCACCTCCTGTGCTTGTGCCTGTTTCGCCATTGATGTAAAACTTATGGTCACCGGCTTCAAGGCTGTTGGCATGTAGTTCGTGCCAGTACATGTCCGCTTCTTCCGTTGCAAAAGTCGATAAGTCAATATTTACGGTATGGGCATTGGCATCGGTGTTGATGATGATCAAGCCCACCTCACCACTGCTGAAAGTGGAAGCATAGGTTTTAATGTGGGCATTGTTGGATGACGCCTCAATCATCTGATCACCAAAGTGGCTATTGATGTATTGATAGGGCATGTAACTCTGGCGCGGCGTATAGTCGGCCTGCTGAGGATCAGCTTTTGCAAGAAAGCCTTTGCTCTCTTGTGCTGATTCGCTCCAGTTCCATTCCGACACCCACAGATCAACCATGCCATAGCCGTTTTTAATGGCTTCGGCCAATACCTGTGTCACAAATAGTCCATTGACCATGGTGCAGTTCATGGGGCCACGTGAGTTAAACTCGGTCATGGCCACCGGGTAATAGTCACGTGGTTTACCGGTGTATTTCTCAATGCAATCCAGTAAGGTGGTGTGTACACTTTCTACCTGGGGCACACTGGCCAGTATATTTTCTGCTGTGGCATCTTTCACACTTGTAAAATAATTATGAACCACCAAAAAGTCGGCATGGTCTTTCACTTCAGGTAGCAAGCCACTGTTCCAGTCGTCATCTTCGCGAGTGACTACAGCACCTACTTTAATGGATGCATCAACGGCCTTCATCGCTTCAGCAAACACACAAAAGTCTTCGCCATATTCTTGCCCTGTTGTTACCACACCATCTATTTCGTAGCCCTCTTCCCAGGCTCCGTAGCATTCGTTACCAATTTCCCAGTATTTAATACCGGCATCCAGCTCAATATTTAGCCTACGAACAAAACCAGCGGCATAATCGGCTGCTTGTTGTACTCTGGCTTCACGTGTTCCTTCGGTGGTGATACCATAACGCGCATAAAAATAGTTGACTACCACGGTGGCTTCACTATTGGCATTCTTCTTAAACTGGACAAACATCTCTGGTGGCATGCTGTTGTGTTTGCTGAGGGTGCCATCAATCGGATTAAACTCTACCCGTGTTTCTGTGGGTGTGTTACCATCGTAAAAATAGATATTGGACCCACTGCCGGCAGGGTAACGCATAGAACCAATGCCAGCATTGGTATATAGCTGAGTGCGGTCTAATTGGGTATTGCCGTTTCTAAAGGTGGTATTCACACCCAGGTGAGTGGGTAATACTTTGTTTAAAACCAAATTGGTGTTAAAAGTAACCCTAGCATCTCCCGAAGTAGTTGGGAGTGTGCTATTGGTATATGAACTTGGTGTGATGTAGTGTTTTTCTTTCCAGGTATCCTGAAAAAACTGACGAGGGTTTTGTGCATAACCTTGCATCGATAAGGATGATAAAATAAGACAAATTATGAGGTAGATAGATTTTTGCATAGTTTTTTTTGAACAGATTGTTTCCAATGTAAACGTAGGCACATTTGTTTGTTGACGTGTTTTATAAATCGTTCGTTATAGATGATTAAATCGTTCTGCATCAGTGAATGAACTATTTGCCCACCATTACAGAACGTTATTTCAACCCAAAAAGCTTATCAAAACCATACTTTTGGGTTGTTAATTATTAAATCTGTTTAGTTATGAAAAAATTGTTTACTCTTTTTATTGTCGCATTATCCGTTAATATATATGCGCAAAATTATGTGCCGAATCCTGATTTCGAAGGAGGGGATGCTGGTTGGATCAATAGTGGTGGCATTAGTAGGAAAATTGTTTCCCCAGGTCATGATGGTTCAACTAATGCCTACCAAATTGAGGGAATTGCAAATAAAGGTGTGCAGTATGTAACGGACGGATTAACCGAATTAGTAAGTGGAGATTACGAACTGTCTTTTTGGGCAAAAGGAGTAGTCGGCCAACAGGCAAAATTTAAAGTGGTATTCACAGATGGTAGTATGACAACGGTGATTGGTACTGCATTTAAGGAATCCGATACCTGGGAGCAATTTAGTAAGACTGTTAGCTTGGATGCAACTGTGAATATTAATAAGTTTGTAGTTCAGGCTCAAACTGTTGAGGCTTCCGGAGCTCAAACTTTCGTGGTCGATGATTTGTTTTTCGGAGTAAGAATAGATACGTATAGTTTAACAACATCAGTTTCTGGCCCTGGAACAATTTCACCTTCTAGTGGTGATGTGCCGCAGGATTCAGACCAAACCATTACAGCAATCCCATATCATGGCTATGAGTTTTCAGGGTGGGGTGGTGATTTAAGTGGAGCTACAAATCCAGCTACTTTAACAATGGATGCCGATAAAAGTATTTCTGCTACTTTTACTAAAAAGGCAGATTATGAAACTCTTTTTGAGTGGAATTTTAATACTGATACAGATGCTGAAGGATGGACAACCTCAAGCCACTGCAGTGTAGATGTTGCTGGAGGCAATGCTGTTATGTCTTTATCCGGAGATTATCCTAAATTAATAAAAGAACAATTGGGTATTGATTCAGATGTGCTTGATGTCGTTGAAATCAGGATAAAAAACAATACAGCATTTGGAGCTACTGATAATCAAATGAAAATTTTATATTGGGATCCTACAGTTGGAAGAAATAGGAATATTGGGATTGCAAATACCAGTGTAAATGATTCTGAATTTAAGGTTTATAGGATTCCTTTAGGCGGGCATGAATATTGGAATGGAATAATAGAAAGTATATCATTTATGGGGCCTAGCTTATTATCTGAGCCTACGACTGCAGGTACAGTTGAAATTGATTATATTAAACTATTAAATGGTAATAAAGACGCTACATTAAGTAGTATGACAAATTCTGTTGGAACCTTAAGTCCTGCTTTTAGTGCTGATGTTAGTGATTATACTTTAAGCGTTCCATCCGGAACGCAAGTGGTTAATTTTTCTGCACTAGCCACTGTAAGTGACAAATCAACGGTAACTGTTAGGCAAATGACTACCGAAGCAGACGTTGAGACTGCAACTGTAGTTGCTGATGGAAACATTGATGTTTCTTTAGGTGCTGGAAAAGCCAGTATTTTGGTGGAGGCAGAAAATGGAATGAAGAAGTTTTATGTTGTTATGATTACTGTGGAAACAGCAACAAGTATTGATGATAACCTTATTGAACTTTCGATTTATCCAAACCCATTACAATCGACATTAAACATAAAAACTACTGGTCAGCTTGGAGTAGTTGAAATCTACTCGTTAACGGGCCAAAAAGTATATGGTAGTAACACAGGCAACAAGCAGGTTGATGTGGCGCAACTAGATAAAGGTGTTTACATCGTTAGCATGGTGGTTGATGGTGAAGTGATTCGTAAAAAAGTGACAAAGCAGTAATATTATAAGATTAGTTTAGTGATGAAAGGGGGTTCTTGTTATGCAGGAGCCCTTTTTTGTGTTATTAAAAGTCCTTATCGGTGTTTTGTTGGTGCTTGCAGAGCAATCTTTCGGTCTCTATTGAACGATTATTAATACATCATTTGGTTTGTAGAAGCTATTTTTACGTTTCAAGTAATCTAATGAATATTTAAATTTATAAGTAATGCGTACCTTATTCTCCATATTGTTATTAAGTTGTGTAATTAGTGTCACTGTTTTAGGCGCTAAAAAACGTACAAAGCCATCGCAACCAAACATTTTAATTTTCTATGTCGATGATTTGGGGTGGATGGATTTGGCCTGTCAAGGTTCTGAATTTTACGAAACACCAGCCATTGATCAACTGGCTAATGAAGGCATTCGCTTTACCCAGGGCTATACGGCACACCCCAGATGTGTGCCTGCTCGTTATGGAGTAATGACAGGGAAATACCCTGCTCGCGGACCAGTGCCAGGAGGCAAAGGCATGGTGGCCGAAGATGTAACCATTGCCGAAGCTTTGAATGAGGGCGGTTATGCCACTTTTTTTACCGGTAAATGGCATTTGTTATTTCGTGATAAAGAAGGTAATATGCCGCAAAATCAGGGTTTTGATGTTAATGTGGCCGGTGGTGCTGCAGGCGCACCTCCAACTTACGTCTACCCCTATCGGAAAGGTGAATCTACACCCTCAGGCCGTAAAGGCTATAAAAAAGATGAGATACATGGTTTAGAAGATGGAAAAGAAGGAGAATATATTACCGATCGTTTGACTGATGAAACGGTGAAGTTCATGACAGAGCATGTGAAGAAGAAATCAGATGAACCTTTCTTTGTATTTCTCTCGCATTATGGTGTACACACCCCTTTTGAAGCAAAACCGGAGTTGGTAGCCAAGTACGAAGCTAAATTGGCTAAAATGAAGTATGAACTGCCTGAATATGAAAAGACCATTACAGGCGACAATAAGCTGCGTCAGGATTTCCCGGTTTATGCGGCCATGATCGAGAGTGTAGATCAGAGCATGGCAAAGATTCAATCCACCTTAGAAGGCTTGGGAATTGAGGATAACACCATTGTCATTTTTACGGCTGACAATGGCGGTTTATCTACCCGTGGTAATACACGTCAATTGGCCACCTCGAATTATCCTTTGCGCTATGGTAAAGGCTGGTTGTACGAAGGTGGTATTCGTGAGGCTTTTATTGTGAAATGGCCTGGACAAACCAAGGCAGGCTCTGTGTCTGATGCTTTGGTAACTGGCACAGATATTTATCCAACGGTATTGGAGATGGCCGGTTTAAAACAACGTCCCAACGATCACATGGATGGCATGGATGTAACAAATGCCATCAAAGGAAATAAGTTTGAGCGTAATGCGCCTCTTTTTTGGCATTCACCCGCGGGACGACCAGGAAGTACTGGCGATAGTAATAGTTCAGCTGTACGATTGGGCGATTATAAATTAATTGATTGGTACGATGAAGGGCGCATAGAATTATTTAATATAAAAGATGACATTGGAGAGAGTAAGGATCTTAGTAGTAGTATGCCTGACAAAGCAAGTGAAATGCACCACTTGGTAAAAGAATGGCGCCAATCAATTAATGCCGTTAAGCTAGATCCGAGTAAAAACAAATGGCAGAAGAAATAAATTACTAATTAACTGAATTATATCTTTTTATCATTTAATCCTGTATCATGAAGTTGTTTAAAATCCTAAAATCATGAAAAATATAATAATACCTACTTGCATCCTGCTGTTTATTATTCTTTTGTCATCTTGTGGTAGCAATAATAAAGTAGCTTCAGTTGATTCACAAAGTGAAATACCCACCGTGCAATCGACTCCAATGTATGGTGTACTTGTTAAGGAAGATATAATATATGCTCAAGGTCTGAGTCATGAAAGCATTAACAGTGAAAGTGCGCAATTGCTTCCTTTGAAGTTAGATGTGTATACGCCTGATAATACCTCTGATAACCGACCTGCCTTCGTATTTATTCATGGCGGCGGTTTTGCTGGCGGTTCCAAACAACAAGGAAGAATAATTGAATGGGCCAATTATTATACCTCACGAGGTTGGGTCTTTATTTCGCTTGATTACAGACTTAAGAGAGATAAAGGCACCGTTCCGCAACAGTGGCTTGATTATGCAGTAAACATTCCTAAAAATAAAGCCGCTCAGTTTTTAGCCATTTATCCCGCACAGCGAGATGCCAAGGCGGCTCTTCGTTGGTTAGTAAGCAATGCCAATACTTATAAAATCAACACTAACTTTATTACCGTAGGTGGTGGTTCTGCAGGCGCTATAACAGCCATTACCTTGGGGATATCAAATCAAGAAGATTTTAGAGATGAGATTTATGGCAAGCAGGATCCAACATTAGCGACTACACATTTAGATCAGGCATATAAAATACAAACCATCGTTGATTTATGGGGATCAAAGCTAGCATTGGATGTAATGGAGCAAATTTATGGTCATCAACGATTTGATAGTGATGATCCTGCTTTATTTATTGCACATGGAACGGAAGATCCTACTGTTCCTTTTTCTAAGGCAGAGGAGTTAAAAACGATTTATGAAACGAATAAGGTGCCATTGGCTTATTATCCACTAGAAGGGAAGGGGCACGGAGCCTGGGGAGCGACTGTTAACGATAAGGACTTAGCCGAGTTGGCATTTGAATTTATTGTGCAACAACAGGGCATAAATCTGGAATAGAATAACTAAAACATTTTATCAAAAAATATAAGAATAGATAATCGCATTTAGAATGAAAAATATAAAAATACTCTTATTCACTGCAGTCTTGTTGATGCCATTGCAAAGTTTTTGCAAAAGCCCTAAAGACAAGCCGAATATTTTATTCATCGTTGTAGATGATTTAAAAACAGATCTGGCATGTTATGGTCAAACAGGTCTTGTAACACCAGGTATCGATCAATTAGCTGCCCAGGGTGTCATCTTCGATAATGCCTACTGTCAGCAGGCAGTATGTGCACCTTCTCGTATTAGCTGCTTTACAGGTATGCGACCTGATCGCACGCAGGTAGTCGATTTAAAAACGGATATGCGCGATAAAACGCCTGACATCATCACGATACCTCAGTTTTTTAAGAATAAAGGCTATGAAACTGTTGGATTTGGTAAGTTGATGCACGGAGCCAAAGGCAATGATCCACTTTCCTGGACCATACCCTACAAGGAAAAAGACCAACTCAAGTATGCCAAAGGCTACGCATATCCTGCCAATGGGAAATACCAGAATCCAGAAGCTATTAAAGCTTATCAAGAAGCAAAAAGTAAAAAGCTAAACTGGTTTGAAACCAATGCCTATTTAAAAGAGCGTAATCTATCACCATCAGTCGAGAGCAGAGTTGTGCCTGATGATGCCTACCCCGATGGTGCAGTGGCAGAAGCTAGTATGATGCAATTGGAGCAGTTTGCAAAAGGTGATAAGCCGTTCTTTTTGGCTGTTGGCTTGAATAAGCCGCATTTGCCTTTTGCCGCACCGAAGAAATATTGGGATCTCTATAAACGTGAAAATATAGAGGTACATCCTTTTCAGGAGAAAGCCAAGCATTCACCCGATTATGCTTACCACACCTGGGGTGAATTACGTAACTACTCAGATATTCCTGATAAAGGAGATTTGTCAATTGATAAGCAAAAGGAGTTGATTCATGGCTACCGTGCTGCTACTTCATTTGCCGATGCCCAGGTGGCAAAGGTAATGGACAAGTTAAAAGAGCTGAAATTAGATGAAAATACAATCGTGGTACTATGGGGCGACCATGGCTGGCATCTGGGTGACCATGGTTTGTGGTGCAAACATTCCAATTTTGAGCAGGCCACTAAGGTGCCTTTTATTATTAGCGCACCTGGAATGGCTATGGGTGAGCGAGCTGCTACCATGACCGAAATGGTGGATATATTCCCAACATTGATTGAATACGCTGGCTTTAATGTACCAAAACAGCTGGAAGGGCATAGTTTGCTTCCGGTGTTGGAGAAGCCCAATAAAAAAGTAAAGGATTATGCGATCAGTCAGTTTCCGCGTGGCAACAATAATATGGGCTACTCAATGCGTACTGAACGTTACCGCTTGACTCTTTGGTTAAAAGGTGAATTTCAAAAAGGTTCCATTGTTCATAAACCTTCCATCTTAGGTGTTGAACTATATGATTACAAGAGAGATCCACTTGAGAAAATATCCTTGGCTGGAGATCCGGCTTATCGTGAAATAACAGCTGAATTAAGAAATAAACTATTAACACTACTGCAAGAACAGGCCAAACAAAACAAGGTTAATTATGCAGGAAAAGCTCAGGGAGAAAAAACGAAAAAAGACTCAGGAAAAGGATTGGCTTCGATGGCCATAATTGATGGGCATTTCTCACAAGAGTTATCAAAAAGCTGGAAGACCAAAGGAGCCAATGGTGCTGTTGTTGACTTCAAAAGGATTGCCAGTGATGATGGTCATACCTTAAAAGTTGCGGTTTTCAACTTGGGTAAAAATCCATGGGATATACAAATGATGTCGAAAATGCCAATGCAGCTTAAGGCCGGCGAAACGTTTCGT
The DNA here is from genome assembly GCF_007097485.1 of Carboxylicivirga sp. M1479. Lineage (GTDB taxonomy): Bacteria > Bacteroidota > Bacteroidia > Bacteroidales > Marinilabiliaceae > Carboxylicivirga. Next base: position 49,116 of record NZ_VKDE01000004.1, read on the forward strand.
CTACACATTAAGGGTAAAGGTGGTGAAGGACGTGTGGTACTGCATCCCGAAGGTGGAAAACAGATTGTGCGTCACTTAAATTTGAGTCAAGAGCGGAGTACGCAGGAACTGAATTTCCCAATTCAGGCAACAGGTGCTTATACCTTAAAATTACTCTTTATTGAAAAAGGAGAATATATCATTCAGGAAATTGATTTGGGAGATAAAGCGAAGGTAGCTGTACCTTTTGTAGAGGGGAGTGTTCGTCTTGATAATAAAAATATCCATGTATTGGGAGCCAATTATGTTACGCGTTCGAGTAATGAATTATCCTTCAGTCGCTTTTCTCATAAAACCTACCATTCGCCAAACGAAGTAAGGATGTTTAGCCTGGCTAATGGAAGAACGAACAGTGGGATTAAGCTCTTGTTTAAAACAGCCAGCAATAAAGTAAGCTTGAAGTTTGTTCCTGCTGAAGGAACTAATAGAGGTGCTGAGTTTTTAGTTCTTCAAGATGGACAGTTTGACAATACCTATAAATTTAATAACTCTATGAGTAAAGGAGAAATGGTATTGGATCTTACCAATAAGTTTACAGGTCAATCGACGGTCTTTGAAATAGTATTGCCAAGTTTAATAAATCTTAAACTTCATCAATTGATTGTAGATGAAGGGGCCGATTTGGAGGTCTTTACGCCCGATAAGAAGCCGGTATACCTCGCAATAGGAAACAGTATCACCCATGGTGTCGGACAAGGGTCAGCCAGTTATTTGAGCTACCCATACTTGTTAGCCGAGAAACTGGATTATAACTATTTTAATTTAGCTGTAGGAGGAGCGAAAATATCTCAGGCAGTGGCCGAGCAAACATCAGAAATGCCACAAGCCGATTTGATTACTATTCTTATTGGCTATAACGACTTGGTGGGTTTTGGAAAAACACCCGAAGACTATAAAAAAGACTATCGGAAGTTCCTTAAAACAATTCGCAAGCATCAAGCCAATGCAACGATTTATTGCATAAGTGTCACTTATACTAATACAAAGAAGGGTAAAAAGACTAACTATACCCCAGATGATTTTCGAAAGTCTTTAAATGAATTGGTTGCGGAATTCTCCCGGGATGATAACAAAATAATCTTTGTTGAAGGCGATAAAATAAGTTCCAAGGAGAACTTACGAGAGGATAATCCGAAGGATCCGGTTCACTTTGGCATTAAAGGGGCTGCTTTGTTTGCTGAAGAGTTGTATTCCATTATCGCTAAGGATAACTAACAAGGCATTTGCATTGAAAACTAAATATACCACCATGCCTGTCGGCACCCCTCCTAAAGCTTAGGAGTGGAAGGGATTGCATGACTCTCCTCCTTGCAAAAAGGAGGAGTACCACGGAGTGGGGAGGTGGTTGTGATGGTTATATGCAATTGCTTTGTGCAAATTAAGATCTGACTGTAGAAAATACACTTCATTAACTACGCGAGGTGTTTGCGTGCATAAGCGCAAACACCTCGCGTAGTTACATACAAGCACCTCGCGCTATTTGATGCATACCATATGCGTGGTGTGACGCATGGTTTCTGTGTGAGGAGCATAGAAGGAATTTAAAGCAAGTGTAGTTGTGCAATGTATAGATATTGAACTCATTGAGGAGGGTGTTGATTAGTGGCTGAGCAATTTTCACCTCTTCATCGAACGATTTATGAACCTCGTTTTTCAGATAGGTACCTTAGTTTTATAACTGGAATTGTTTATAGAATTAAAGTGAAGCATTGATTCTTCAGGTTTAAGGATTTTTTATTCATGAGGAATCCTTAGGAATGAAGAGTAATGCTTGACAAAGGAGATACTGATATGTTTAGATTAAACTGCTTATTGCTGGTCATCGTTTTGTTATTCACATCTTGTGATAAGAAGCAAAATCGAGTTGCTACTTACCGAAATGTAGATATCAAGGATACTAAAATAAAAGTGAAGGGTGCGAATTATGTTGATAGATCAAATGAATATCTAAGTTGGAGTCGTTTCTCAGAAAAAACATTGGCATTGCCACAGTCGCAGTCACTATTTAATGCTGATAAAGCCCGAACGAACAGTGGCGTGCGTATGCAATTCAAAACTAAAAGCGTTAGAGTAAAGTTGGCCTTTATGCCACAGTTGGGTGACAACAGAGGTGCTGCTTTCGCTATCAATCAAAATGGACAGCCAACGCAAGCGTTTGAATTTAACGCGCAAGAATGTTCGCAGCAAATGACCATTGAGGTGGTGAATCAGTATCCAGGCTTGTCAACTTATTTTGAGGTGGTTATGCCTAGCTGGGCCAATGTGGCTTTAAATTCGATGGAATTATGGGGCACGAGTGAATTGGAAAAATTAGCAGATGACAGTAAGCCTGTTTACCTGGCCATTGGTAATAGCATCACGCATGGGGTAGGTCAAGGCTCTGCTTCCTATCTGACATATCCATACCTGGTAGCAAAGTCATTGGGATACGATTACTATAATTTAGCTGTTGGAGGTGCTAAAGTATCGCAGGCAATAGCCGATATGACTGACGAATTGCCAAAGGCGGACTTAATAACGATTTTAATAGGTTACAACGATCTTATTTTTAGTGGAAAAACAGTTGAGCAATATATAGCTGCCTATGAAAGTTTTTTACAATCGATCAGAAATAACCATCCTGATGCCAAAATCTATTGTATCACATTGACATACACTAAGTCGGAGAAAAGTGAAAAAACGGGGATTACACCTGATCAATACCGATTGGCTCTTCGAAACTTCATTTATCATGAGCAGTCCAAGGGTGATAAACGTTTGTTTTTGATTGAGGGTGATGAAATTAGTTCTGTTGAAAACTTAAGAGATGACAATCCAAATGACAAGGTGCACTTTAGCATTAAAGGTGCCGAACTATTTGCCAAAGAGCTAATAGAGATCATTGGAGAGTAATAAGAATATTAAATAATCATCCGAAATATTATGAATAAGCACATACTCAGTATTGTTGGATCAATAATTCTATTTGCTAGTCATTTAAGCTCACAGACTCAAACTCTCAGGCAAATTGTAGATGACAAATATCCTGCAAATAATGTATACATTGGTGCCACCAGCATGTATAGTAAGATTGGGAGCAAGGAAACAAAGTTGCTTGCGCGCGAATTTTCTTATACAACGCCAGCTAATGATTTTAAACAGAGTTACGTGCATCCCAATAATGATACCTGGCGTTGGGATAAAGCTGACGCCTGGATTCAGTTTGCCAGGAAGCATCAGCAAGTCATCCGAATTCATGGCCCAATAAGTCCTCAATGCTCGCGTTGGGCAAAAAATGATGCACGTACGGATATTGAATTGCTGACTAACCTGAGTGAATACATGTCCGAATTATGTCGTCGTTATAACGATGAAGAAGTGGTGCAGTGGATGGATGTGATCAATGAAACGGTTAGTCGTGATGGTAGCTGGAAGACTTCAGAAACTGGGGATACAAAATGGGAATTACCATGGGAGTCTATCGGTTATGAAAAAGTGGATAAGGATAAATACCCTCATCTGGGAGGCAAGGTTCCCCTTTACATTATTAGGGCGTTCGAAATTGCGACCAAAGAAGCAAGCAATAAAAAACTGGTCATTAATCAACATGGAGGGATGCATGTGGAGATGTGGAACAAGGTGAAGGATTTGGTACGTTACCTGCGTGATTCTGGATTGAGGGTGGATGGTGTTGGCTGGCAGGCACACATCAGCTATGGTCGAGATGTCGATTGGGAGTCACCCGAAGTTAGCAGGCAGGCTTTAAAGGATTTGATTGCATGGGCGCATACTAACAGTTTAGAGTTTCATGTGACAGAATGCAATATTCATGTACCTCTTAATAAGCCAGGAAGTGAGCAAGAGCATATTGATACTTACATGAGTGTTTTTAATACCGTACTGGAAATGCGCCATAGTGGCGTGGTGACTTTTAACTTGTGGAATATTAAGGATGTGCCGCATTATAAAAACAAAAGTAAGACGGTCATTGCCCCTTGGGATAAGCAGTTAAAACCCAAAGCCATTTATTTTGAGATGAAAAAAGCACTAGAAGATGCAGCTGACTAAACTGAAACTCATGGACAATACATTTAAATATACTTCACAGCTCTTGGCAGTAGTCTTAATAATAAGCCATTGTTGTTCATGTTCATCAGACTTGGAAAAAGTTATTGATGAGCAAATTGAGTTCTCTGATGAAGAATTAAACACACCAATAAGGGACATCGTTTCAAAGAACTTTTCAAAAAATACACTTTTCGTAGGAGCAACCAGTAAGTACGATGCAATTGGAACGGAAGAAACTGACTTGTTAGCAAAAGAATTTTCTTATACGACTCCTGCAAATGACTTTAAACAAAGCTATGTTCACCCTGACAACAATATCTGGAAATGGGAAAAATCTGATGCCTGGATAAAATTTGCCAGGGAGCAAAAGCAAATCATTCGCATTCATGGGCCGATAAGTCCCCAATGTTCACGATGGGCTCGAAATGACGAGCGTACCAAGGAAGAACTTTCAACCAACCTCAGAGAGTTTATGACTGCTCTATGTCAAAGATATAACAACGAGGATGTGGTTGAATGGATGGACGTGATCAATGAAAGTGTTAATAGAGATGGTACCTGGAAAAAAGCTGCTGCAGGTGATGATGGTTGGGAAATGCCATGGGAGACTATTGGATATATACAAGTTGATGTATCAAGCTATCCACACTTAGAAGGTGTAATCCCAATTTATATCATTCAGGCATTTGAAATTGCATGTGAAGAAGCAACAAATAAACAGTTAATTATTAATCAACATGGCGGTATGGAAACAGGCATGTGGGATAAAATTAAAGATTTAGTTCGCTATTTGCGTGATAATGGGTATCGGGTAGATGGTATCGGATGGCAGGCACACATAAGTTATGGTAGAGATGTACAATGGGAAACACCCGAAGTTGATGCAGAATCTTTAAAACAACTCATTAGCTGGGCTCATGATAATAATCTTGAATTTCATGTGACCGAATGTAATATACATGTTCCCACAGACAATCCTGGCTCTGAACAAGACCATATGAGAACCTACATGAGTATATTCAATACGCTACTGGAAATGCGTCATGGAGGTGTTATTGGATTTAACTTATGGAACATAAAAGACGTCCCTCACTATAAGAATGAAAAGAAATGGGTTATTGCTCCATGGGATGAACAGTTAGAACCAAAGACCATTTATGTTGAGATGAAAAAGGCCTTGCTCAAAGCGCATGACTAGAGTTTTTTATGAATAAATAGTACCGAATTAGTTAGTAATGCCAATCAATAGTTAAAAATTGGTTTAGGGATAATTCAAGGATAGACCTTGGCTGGTGAGCAAAAAAACAAGTTTGTTTTGACGTGAAATCGTGTTTGTTTGAGAATTCGACGTAAGGAGAGTTCGAGTTTTAGCGATTTAGTCAAAAGAAGCGTAGTTTTTATAGCGAAGCAGGCCTAGTCTTGATTTTGTTTGTTTACTTTCTTTTATCAAGAAAAGGAAAGTAAGTCAGGGTTTAAGGGATGAAATCCCTCTTTATAAACAATAGGTTTAACCCTTGATTGGAATTAGTAATGAAAAATAATTAAGGTAGACAATTAGAATGGTTGGCATAAGCTAAAATATTAATTCAGATTAAGATCGATATTATGAGGTTTTTATTAAAATTATTGGTGTTTAGTATACTGCTGCCCTCGTGCGTAAAGCCCGTGCAATCGCAATTGCCTAACATTGTGATAATTTATGCTGATGATATGGGTTATGGAGACTTGAATTGTCAAAATCCGGATTCAAAAATATCAACGCCCCACCTTGATCAGATAGCTGCAGAAGGGATGCGCTTTACCGATGGTCATAGTTCGTCGGGTGTTTGTTCACCAAGTAGATATGCTTTACTTACGGGTAAATATCACTGGCGTACCAGGCATGGTATTGTTGGGAGCTTTGGAGCTTCTTTTTTCAAGGATGATGATGTTACTCTTTCACAGGTTTTAAAAGATAATGGATACACCACTGCATGTATTGGTAAATGGCATTTGGGATGGGATTGGGAATTTGAACAAGAACCATCCTATGAAGTGATGCAGTGGGGGAAGCTTAGAAAGACATACGGCCCTGAAGATATTGATTGGAGCAAACCCATAAAAGGAGGGCCGCTGGACAAGGGCTTTGATTATTATTATGGAGATGGTACGATTAATTTTCCGCCTTACGTATGGATTGAAAATGATCGTGCACTGGCCATTCCTAGCGAATTAATGATGCCTGAAAATATTGGTTTTCAAACAAAAGAAGGAGCATGGGAATTTCGTCCCGGACCACGTGTAAAAGACTGGAACCCTTATGAAGTGCTGCCAACATTGACCGAAAAAACAGTAGAGTGGATTGAAATGCAGGATAAAGAAAAACCTTTCTTTTTATACTTTGCTTTGCCTTCGCCACATGCACCCATTATACCGAATGATGAGTTTGACGGACAATCAGAAGCTGGTGCCTATGGTGATTTTATGGTTCAAACCGATTGGGTGGCAGGGCAAGTGCTTCAGACGCTGAAAGATAAAGGTTTGGATGAAAATACGATTGTTGTTTTTAGTTCCGACAATGGCGCGGAGGCTTATGCCTGGAAACGGGCTGTTGAATACGACCACTTTAGTATGGGTGATTTTCGAGGCTTGAAAAGAGATGTTTGGGAAGGGGGGCACCACGTACCGTTTATAATCAAATGGCCGGGTAAAATTAAAGCCGGTACAGTATCTAATGAGGTGATTTCACAAGTGGATATAATGGCGACTATTGCTACAATCGCCGGAGTGGAATTAGCAGAAGATGTTGCTCCAGATAGTTATAATCTTCTCCCTGTGCTTTTGGGTCAACCCCATAAAACACCTTTGCGGGAGGCGACCATACACAATACTCGGGCATCTAAATGGGGCATTCGCATAGGCGATTGGCTCTATATCAACAGTCACACAGGTGGGCATAGGGACATGCCTGCTGATTTTAAAGCATTAAGGGGATATACGGATTTTGAAACGGTCGGATTGCTTTTTAATATGAAAAAAGATCCGGAGCAGCGAGTAAATCTATACGAAAAATACCCTGAGCGCGTTGAAGAGATGCACAAAGAGCTTCAACGATACAGAGGTGGAATGGCAATTAATAATCGCAAATAATGGAACCCTCTTGCTTTCATGAACAAAAAGTTATAGCGTAATTCCTTTAAAAATATAAATCAACAATCAGTAATAAATACAGTCAGCAAAGTAAATTTAATAATATGAATACAATAAGACTCGCACTTATATGCCTGGTGCTGCAATTTAGTAGCTTAGTATATGCACAACACCACCATAAACCCCATACCGATGGTATTGAACCCTATTATCAAACCAAGCAGCTAAAAGATTATCTAAAAACGATAGATCCAGATTATTTGCCTTATATGTTTGCTTCTGAGGAAAATATGCAATGGTGGAAAGAAGCTAAATTTGGAGTTTTGGTGTGCTGGGATCCTGCATCGGTTACTCAAGTTGCACTTAGCTGGGGGAGGCATGGTCGTCGACCGCATCATTCAACCGATGGTAAGATCACTAAAGGTGTTCCAGAGCAAGAGTATAACAATAGCTATAAATCCTTTAATCCTGATAAATTCAATGCTGAGGAGTGGGTTAAATTATGGAAAGAAGCAGGTATGAAATACTTTGTCTTTCTGACAAAGCATCATTATGGTTTTTGTATGTGGAACACTAAAACGACCGAATTTAACATTATGAATACACCTTATGGCAAAGATGTAATGGTCGATATTGCTAAAGCATGTGAAAAACATGATATGAAATTAATGTGGTACTATTCGCAACCGGACTGGACACATCCATTGTATCGGAAAGAACTTCCGCATACAGAATACAATGAACAGGTTTTATATCCACAACTGCGAGAGCTGATGAGCTACCCCGGTGTTGATGGTATCTGGTTCGATGGTCTCGGTTTGCCTCCAAGCAGATGGGATTCGCCCAAAATGCTAAAGATTATCAGGGATGTAAACCCCAAAGCGGTTGTGAATCATCGTCATGGAACGCCTCAATGGCACATGGGTGATTTTGATGGGCCGGAACGCGGTATTGGTCGTTTTCAAACAAACAGACCATGGGAAACCTGTCACGTTCTTTCGGGGGCATGGGCTTACAATGGGGAATCTGATGCTTCACCTCTTCCAATAGCTATTCGTACTCTAACAAAAACAGCAGGTAATGGAGGGAATCTGATGTTAGGTATTGGTCCGCGGCCTGATGGCTCAGTGGTTGATAAGCATGCGTCCAGACTGAGAGAAATGGGTGAGTATTTGGAGCAATATGGTGAAAGTATTTATGCTACTCAGGGAGGCCCATATATTTCTGGACCATGGGGAGCCTGTACCTATAGAGAAAAAAAGGTTTACTTGCATTTAATGGGAGATATAAAAGACAACGAATTGATACTACCAAACCTACCCGCAGAATTAAAAAGTTACAGGGCTTTAACTGGTGAGAAAAACCTGAAAATTAGCAATACTAAAAAGGGCTTGAAAATTAGGTACGATAAAAATGAAATGTCTTTATTTCCTGTTATTGAGCTTTGCTTAGATACCGATGCCACAACAATTTATCCCATAAAAACACAAGGGCCAATATTAATAGGCAATGCCACCATAACAGCTTCGTCTGATTTAGGATCAGGCTTTACAGCTAATAATCTTTTACCACAAGCAGGTGAAGATTTTTCTGAAGGAATACATATTAAAAAATCATGGAAACCGGCAAACGCTGATGAGCAACCAACATTGCTTTATAAATGGAAAGAAGAACAGCAGATTAAACAAATAAATATTAAAGAAAATCGTGACTTAAGAGCTTCTAATATTGAAAGTTATGAAATGAAGGCGATGATTAATGGTGTTTGGGAAACCATACACAAAGGTTACGAAGTTGGCCCTTACTGTGGAATCCACTTTAAAAATGTCATTAAGACTTCCCAATTGAAAATTATATTTGATAAAAAGAAAAAAATCGAAATTAATAAAATCCTAATATACTCAGGGATTTAAGAGAATATCGAAATAAAACGATTGACTAAAATATTAAATAATATGAAACGACCATGTAAATTTGATTATCCAAATTTTCACACAGGAGGATGATAAAATTTATTTGGGAGTTCCATATGGCCTTTGAAAATAAATTATAATCATATGAAACGAGCCATTAGAATAGCTTCATACACAGGAGTATGATTGATTTTGGCGAGTTCCATGTGGCAATAAAAAACAAAATATAATCACATGAAAATAAATTTAAGACTATTATTGCTATCCTTGGCTTTGTTGGCAACAACGATAAATTATGCTCAACACCACCATAAACCCCATACCGATGGTATTGAGCCCTATTATCTGACAGAACAACTGGAAAACTATTTGAAGACTATAGATCCGGACTATTTGCCTTACATGTTTGCCTCGGAGGAAGACATGCAATGGTGGAAAGAGGCCAAATTTGGCATATTCGTGCATTGGGCACCCTCAGCAGTAACAGAAGTCGCTCTTAGTTGGGGTCGCTATGGAAGAAGACCGCACCATTCAAGTGATGGTAAAGTCACTAAAGGTGTTCCTGAAAAAGAATACAACGATACCTATAAAACATTTGACCCTGTCAATTTTAATGCCGATGAATGGGTGCTAAACTGGAAAGAAGCGGGTGCAAAGTATTTTGTTTTTACAGCCAAGCACCATTATGGCTTTTGCATGTGGGATACCAAGACCACTGATTTTAATATTATGAATACACCCTATGGCAAAGATGTAATGAAAGATATTGCTGAGGCGTGCGAAAAGCATGATATGCGCCTGATGTGGTATTACTCACAGCCCGACTGGACACATCCCCTGTATCGAAAAGATTTGCCACACACTGAATATAACGAACAAATACTGTATCCGCAGATGGCTGAATTAATGTCCTATCCCGGTGTCGATGGTATTTGGTTCGATGGTTTAGGACTGCCACCAAGCCGATGGAATTCACCCAAATTATTGAAGATGATTCGTGAGGTGAATCCCAAAGCCATCGTGAATCATCGTCATGGAACGCCTCAATGGCACATGGGTGATTTTGACGGGCCAGAAAGAGGTGTTGGTCGCTTTCAGGTGAATCGTCCATGGGAAACCTGTGATGTGCTGGCAGGAGCCTGGGCTTACAATGGAGAGTCCGAACCTGCGCCATTAAGTGAAGTAGTACGTGTATTAACTAAAATTGCGGGTAATGGTGGTAATCTCCTACTGGGAACGGGTCCACGTCCAGACGGGAGTGTCGTTGATAAACATGCTACCCGTTTAATAGAAACAGGTGCTTACCTGAAAAAATATGGAGAAAGCATCTATGCAACACAAGGAGGACCGTATATTTCTGGCCCATGGGGTTCGGCTACCTACCGCGATAACAAAGTGTATTTGCATCTAATGGGGCACCAGGAAGGGCCAAGCATAGTATTACCACAATTACCAGCTAAGGTGAAGAGCTATAAAGCCCTAACACAACATCAAGGTTTGAAGGTTAAAAATAATAAGGATGGTTTGATGATTTCATATCAAAGCAATGAAAAGGAGATATTCCCAATTGTTGAATTAACATTGGATTGTGATGTGGCAGAGATTCAAGCAATCAAAACGATTGGTGAGCTGATAATTGATAATGCATCCATCAGTTCTTCATCTGATAAATCAGATGGTTTTATAGCACAGAATCTATTGCCGGGAGCAGGTGAAGATTTTTCTGAAGGTATCCGCATCAAAAAATCGTGGCGTCCTGATGCTTCTGATGCTAATCCGGAACTTATCTATTCATGGGATAAGACTCAAACAATTCAGCAAATCTTTATAAAAGAAGGGCGGCGTTTGAGAAAGTCAGATGTGCGAGAATTCGAGATTCAGGTCTGGAACAATGATAAATGGGATATGGTGTACCAGGGAAAGGATATTGGCTCGTTTTGCGGTGTTTATTTTAACGAAGCTTTATCAAGCAATAAGCTAAGGTTTGTCTTCAAAGAGCAGCAGAATCTTGAAATCAATAAAATACTTGTTTATACCGAGTAGACCAAAGGTGTTTGAATTTATTGCGGAATACAAAGCTTTACATACTGTATAAAGCTTTGTAGTTATAAAGAGAGTAAGGTTGATTTAACTATGCTATTGGATTAATGATAAGAACTAGAAATGAAGATAATTACTAAAGCAATCGTATGTACCCTTGTAGCAATTATGCTTTCATGTAGTGCCGATAGCAAGGATTCTTATTCAGATTATGTTAATCGTTTTAACCTTAAATGGAACAGCTTGCCACAAGTGTGGCATGAAGCCGCTTTTTTAGGCAACGGACGTGTAGGGACCACCATTTGGGGTGATACTAAGCAAGGCATACGCTTCGATATTGGTGACGCCCGAATTTATAAAAAAGGCAGTCGGGTTCCTGTAGGAAAATTTGTTTTGCATACCTATGATAGCATATCGGCTTTTGCAATGCAACAGTTTGCCGGGCTCTCCGAAGTGAAAGGGCAAATTAAGACGAAAAGTGAAAACTATTCTTTTGAAACTTTTGCAGATATCAATGAAGATATTGTTCGCATACGTTTTAAGCACAGTGAGGCTCATCAACCAGTTATTGAGCATGTGCCACTTCCTGGAATTCAGTCTAATAAGCTGTTCAAGATATTGCGTCCATTTATCAGTGAACTAGAACTTGCAGATAAGGTAGACTTTACCCATCCTGTTTTGTATAAGCATATTTACAACACTGAACTTGTAAAGACCTTGCCTGATGAAGAGATAGGTGAGCATGAAGGCATAAGCTTCCGAAAAGTACCCTTTAGTGATGAGGTAGGCTATATTTTGCTTTGGCGCATTGAGCAAAGCAGACAGGAAACAACACTTAGCTATTCTACTGTTTATTACAGAAGTGAAAAAGAAGGTGATGTTGTCACAGCTATTAATGAGTTTAAAGCAATGCTATCTAGGCTTTTTGAGGAGGCTAAAGTGGCTCACCAGACTGAATGGAATAACTATTTTAAGGAGTCTTTTATATCCATTCCCGACAAGCGCATTGAAGCGAATTATTGGTTTCAGTTGTATAAGATGCGCGCGGCCACATGTGAAGGTGAATTACCAATTGATTTATTGGGCCCCTGGTTCAGGGCAACCCCATGGCCGCGTATCTGGACCAACTTAAATGTTCAGATTACCTATCCAGCTATGAATCAGTCTAATAAGAAGGGGGTTGCAAGCACGCTATTTGATCATATGGATACCAATCAGCAGCATTTTATTAATGCCGTGCCTAAGGAGTACAGAGATAATGGGGCATCCATCGGCAGGGGATGGGCCCCTTATGATGGTACCAGCTTTTGGGGCGAATATGGCAATTTCTTATGGCTGCTATATAATTATAGTCAGTTCCTGGAATATTTCCCAGATGAAGCCCGACAAGCTGAAAAGTACTATCCCTTGTTAAAACGGGGTGTGAACTTTGTGCTTGAAAATTTAATCAAAGACAAAGATGGTATCTATCATGTGCCAGCCGATATATCTCCTGAATACAAGGTGAATGGTGAAGTGCCGGAGATAGAGGATAACAGTTATAACATCGGACTGTTAAACTGGGCTTTGAAAGAAGTTATCTATCTATCTGAGAAATACAGTGATAATGCTTCAGATCGTGCCAAGTATAGCAAGGTGCTTAACAATCTGGTTCCACTTTATGTAGATGATGAAACTGGCATTATGCTTGGTAAGGATTATAAAATGGATGTGTGCCATCGCCATTTTTCGCATCTGCTGGCATTTTATCCTTTAGCCGTATTGGATGTATCTAATAAGAATGAGCATGAACTTTGTCGTCAATCCTTGGAACGCTGGATAACAAGACCTCATAGCGACTGGGGTTTTAAAGGCTATACCTACACTGCTGCCACCGCCATGTACGCCCGATTGGGGGATGCAGAGAAGGCTCTTGAATCTCTGAACAGATATCTGGATGATTTTGCCACCTATAATACCTTCTATATTGAAACAGGTCCTGTTATCGAAACGCCAATGCATTCTGCATCGGTTACACTTGAGTTGCTTTTACAATCTTATAAGCTGGATTATGAGCAGGATGAAATCAAGTTATTCCCGGCTTTACCAACAGAGTGGGAAGAAGCATCCTTTTCCAGACTTCGATCAGAGGGTGGGTTTATTGTCAGTGCAAGCTACGCAAACAAAGCTTTGGAAGGGGCTTGTATCGAAAGTGTGCAGGAACGAAGACTTCGAATCGTTTTACCGGTTAAGCAGGATATCAACTGGAAAACATCAGAGAATTCTTCTTTTGAACTACAACATGAGAATAATAAAACAGTGCTGTCAGGTAATCTAAAAAAGGGAGAAGTGTTATGGATTGGTGAATCTGATTCCCACAGTGACTATGTGAAGATAATTGCTACTGAGAAAACAACATCTTTTTACGGCATTAATTAAATCAAGTAGTATAAAACAAAAATAGAATCATGAAATACACGCTAATCTACTTTCTTTTATTATGTGGAATTATACTCAATGCTCAGGATAAACCCAATATACTGTTTATATTGGCCGACGACCTGGGAATAAATGCATTGAACTGTTATGGCAACAACATTGTTGAATCGCCCAATATTGACCGTTTGTATTCAGAAGGAATGCATTTCACCAATGGATATTCCAACGATCCAACGTGCGCACCTTCTCGAGCAGCGATAATGACTGGACAACTGGCTCCGCGAACAAATATCTATAGGGTTGTAGATCGTTACCTAATGGCTAAGAATGCAGAAGAAATGCGCCAAAATATGAAGTACCTGCCGCCAGCAAGTAATCATTTGTATTCAAAGGATAATGGTTTAAGCCCCGATAAATTAAACATGGCAAAAGTGTTTAAGCAGCATGGCTATCGTACCGCAGCATTTGGTAAATGGCATTTGGGTGTTGGACGCTCAGGAATGAATAGTCATATGGGATTTGATGAGGCCATTGAAACCAAGAATCATTATGGTTTTAGTACGGTACCAAAGCAAAACGATTATGATGACCTGGTGTATAATGCCGACTATTGTACTAAAAAGGGCAATGAGTTTATGAAACGTTGTGTTGAGGATGATCAGCCTTTCTTCTTGTATATGCCATACTACCTGGTGCATGCTCCATTTGACCCGAAACCGGCTTATGTGACACACTTTAAAAATAAACTACTTGGTACTGAATACGATCATGAACGAGTGATCGACGTACTGGCCATGATTCGCTCATTGGATGATAGTGTAGGTGAATTGATGCAAACATTAAAAGAATTGGGAGTTGACGACAATACCATCGTTGTTTTTACTTCCGATAACGGTCACTATCAAGTCAAGGGTAACAACATGTTTGCCCAACCATATCGGGGCAATAAAGGCGATGTGTGGGAGGGTGGTATACGCATACCTTATATTTTTAGTTGGCCCGATCATATCAAACCCGGTTCAAGCTGCTCAACACCAATAGTTCATGTTGATTTACTGCCAACATTAGCTGATCTGGCAAATGTACAAGTGAACCCAAACCACCCATTGGATGGGATCTGTTTGAGTAAAGTATTGATGGGAAAAAAAGCACCTGAAAGGGAAATGCCTTTGGTTTGGTTTTATACCAATTACAGTGGTTTTAATTCCAAAACGAAGCAGTTTAAGTCGAAATGGGTAAATGTGATTCAGTTGAATGATTATAAGCTCATTGAGGATGTAGAAACAGGTCAGTATGAGTTGTATAGCCTCAAAGAAGACCCGCTGGAAATGAATAATATCTACTCGCTTGATTCTGACAATGCACAACAGTTGCTTGATGAGTTACAAAAAGCCAAAGAGCAGGCTGGCTTACCACTGCCTACCCCAAACAATGAATACGGAAAATAGAAAGTTTTAAAGTGATTGAATGATGAAAATACTGTTACATATTTTAGTTGTTCTCATTATAGTATTGAATGGTCATCATGCTGATGCGATCGACAACAAGAAAAAGCCTAATATCATATTTATATTTGCTGATGATCAGGCTTATAATACCATTAATGCCTTAGGTAATAAGGAAATCAAGACACCCAACTTAGATAAGCTGGTGGAGAGTGGTACCACTTTCACGCATAACTATAACATGGGGGCCTGGGCAGGAGCAGTTTGTGTTGCTTCACGTACGATGCTTAATACGGGACGCAGTGTGTGGCGGGCCAAAGAATTAAATACCGTATTTCAAAAAGAGGATTCATTAGCCATCACTCAAACCTGGGGTAATCTGTTAAAACAAGCTGGCTACGATACCTATATGACTGGTAAATGGCACATTCAGGCGGATATCGATAAGTGTTTTGACTATATCGGAACGAAAAGATACGGGATGCCGAAGCAAACCAAGGCAGGGTATAACAGGCCGGTTGATGAAAACGATAAAAACTGGTTACCCTGGGACACTAAACATGGCGGCTATTGGCAAGGCGGCCAACACTGGAGCGAGGTAGTGGGTGATGAATTCATTGATTTTATCGAACAGGCCAAAGGTCGTGAGCATCCATTCTTTATGTATGTGGCCTTTAATGCACCCCATGACCCTCGTCAATCGCCTAAAGAATATGTCGATATGTATCCCCTGGATAAGATTTCTGTACCCGACAATTATCAGCCTCTTTATCCTGAAAAAGATGACATAGGATGTGGAAAAAATCTGAGAGATGAGAAACTGGCGCCATTTCCGAGAACGGAATATGCGGTTAAAGTGAATCGTCAGGAGTACTATGCTATTATAACCCACATGGATCATCAGATAGGCCGTATTCTGGATGCCTTAGAGGAAAGTGGACAGAAGGATAATACTTACATTTTTTACACGGCCGATCACGGATTGGCCTGTGGCGAACATGGCTTATTGGGTAAGCAAAATATGTATGATCATAGTATGCGTTCACCTCTGATTGTGATAGGTCCTGATG
The DNA here is from genome assembly GCF_007097485.1 of Carboxylicivirga sp. M1479. GTDB lineage: Bacteria > Bacteroidota > Bacteroidia > Bacteroidales > Marinilabiliaceae > Carboxylicivirga. Next base: position 65,217 of record NZ_VKDE01000004.1, read on the forward strand.
TGCCCGAAGGTCAAAGAAATGAGGTGGATGTGTATTTACAAGATATCATGCCATCGACGCTTGAAATTGCAGGCCTTGAAAAACCCGCCTATGTGGAGTTTAATAGCCTGATGCCACTGATTAAAAACCGTCGTAAAAAAGGGAATTACGATGCCATATATGGTTCCTACAAAGAACTGCAGCGGATGGTACGGGCCGATGACTATAAGCTCATAGTTTATCCCAAAGCACAGAAGGTGAAGTTGTTTAACCTGAAGAAAGATCCTTTGGAAATTAAAAATCTGGCAAGCAATCAAAAGTATCAGAAGAAGATAAAAGAATTGTTTGGGCAATTACTTCAATTGCAAGAGGAGATGGATGATGCTTTGGATTTAACAGCTGTGTTTCCTGAACTGCTCAATTAAAACGTATACAAGATATGATTAAACGATTAGCCATAGGGCTGTTTTTAGGATTCTTAATGAGTTTGTTTCTTACAACAGGGGTATTTGCTCAAAAACTTAAATTAGCTTCACCTTTTACAGAGCACATGGTACTGCAAAGGGATCGGCCCATTAATATATGGGGCGAAGCAGAAGCCTATCAACAGCTTAAGGTGACGCTAGGTGAAGATAGCCTGTCTGTGGTGGCTGATGCCAATGGATACTGGCAAGCCGTATTATCGGCAAGGCCGGCAGGTGGTCCCTTTGAATTTTCGGTGCAGTGTGTTGATCAGGAAATACGAATGAGGGATGTTTTAATAGGCGAAGTATGGATCTGTTCCGGGCAATCAAATATGCAAATGGGCTATCAGCAAATACCAGATATAAAAGCATTAGAACCATTAGCATGTAACATTCGAACCTTTAAAGTACAGCAAACTGTAGCTTTCAAAGAACAAAAATACCTTGAAGGCACCTGGGAAACTAAAAATCCCCCAAGTGCTGTGGCCTTCGCATTTGCTTATCACCTTCAGGAGTTTTTGGACGTACCCGTTGGCATCATTCTGACTTCCTGGGGTAGTTCATCTATTGAAGGCTGGATGCCCAGGGATATGACAGAAAAACTGCCGCATTTTAAACGCCTCATGAATGACTTTGATAGCGATAAGGCAAAACATACCCGTATTGACAGTATTTTGTCCAAAAAAGGCAAACGAACAACCAAGGACGACATCTATTTACGTACTCAGCCTAATATTCTTTACAATGCCATGTTGCATCCGCTGGCACCTTATTCATGTCGGGGAATCGCCTGGTACCAGGGAGAGGCCAATAGTAAAACAATAGAAGGTATGCAACAGTATGGCACTACATTGCCGCTGTGGATAGAGAGAATCAGAACAGAATGGCAAAACAATCAGCTTGAAGTGATGGCTGTGATGTTACCGGGCTTTGAGAACCCCCTTATTCGGAAGAACAAACAGCCTGATAAGTTAGAGCTACCAGATTTGCCGTCATGGGCCTGGATGAGAGAAGCGCAATGTCAAGTGCTGGAGTTGGATAGTGCACATATCATCACCACAATAGACCTGGGGGAAACCAGAAATATTCATCCCAAAGACAAGTTACCTATTGGCCAAAGACTGGCTTTGGTGGCCCAACAAAAAACAGGTAAAAAGAAACAGGTGGCACAAGGACCCATTATTAATAGGGTGACCATCAAGAATAATAATCTGGTGCTTCACTTCGATAATGCCAAAGGACTACAGACCATTGATGGCGCTGATCCTAAGGCATTTTGGTTAGCTGATCAGTCAGGTAACTGGTATAAAGCTAACTCAAAAATAAAAGGGGGAAAAGTTGAATTAGGGTGTCATCAATTAGAACGACCATTATATGTCAGGTATGCTTTTTCAGCCATGCCTGAAGTTAATTTAATCAATGGAGCAGGGCTGCCAGCCCGTCCATTTAGAACGGATCGGTTTTTACCACCAGCCAACAAGAAATAAAATTAATACAACTATATGCTACACAAAAAAATTCTATTCCTGCTATTGCTTTTACCATTGTCTCTGACCAGTGCGGGTCAGAAAAAAAGCTTAGTTATTGACTATACAAATAAAAAACTAAAATACTCAGGCCGCATAGACTATTCATCAGGTAACAGTGCCGACTTGCTATGGTCAGGATCATCCATTAAGTTTAATTTTGAGGGCGAAGCCGTCTCTGGCTTATTGAGAGATCATAAAGACCAGAATTATTACAATCTGATTTTAGATGATGATAGCATTATAGTCTTTAATCCAGGGACCGAGAAAAAATTCTACACGCTTGTTTCAGGCTTAAGTAAAGGAAGGCATACACTTGAAATATTCAAACGAACCGAATGGGGGCGCGGAAAAACATCCTTTTATCAGTTTAAGATTGAAGGTAATGCCAAATTGTTACGAGCACCGGAAGAGAAAAAACGAAAAATTGAGTTTTATGGCAACTCCATAACAGCGGGTTATGGTAATGAGGATTTAGAGGCCGACAGGCCAGATAGTACCTTTACCAATAACTACAAAAGTTATGCGGCCATTACGGCACGACATTTCGATGCGGAGTATTCCTGCATCGCCAAAGGAGGTATTGGCATCATGCTGAGCTGGTTTAACTTTACAATGCCACAATTGTATGATCGTTTTGCTCCAAACGATGATTCCGGAGTATGGAACTTCAAACAATACAAACCGCAAGTAGTAGTTATCAACTTGTTTCAGAATGACTCGTGGCTGGTAAAAAAGCCGGAACGTAAAGAGTTTAAAGCAACTTTTGGGAGCACTCCCCCTGACGAGCGTTATATTATTAATGCTTATAAAGAATTTGTGAGTAGTATTCGTTCAAAATACCCCAAAGCTTCTATTATTTGTGCCCTGGGCAGCATGGATGCCACCAAAGAAGGCTCTCCCTGGCCGGGATATGTTCAAGCAGCCGTAGAGGAGATGAATGATCAGAAGCTGTTTACTTTGGTATTTCCCTATAAAAATACCCAAGGACATCCCAAAGTACATGAGCATGAGGTGATGGCGAAGCACTTAGTTGCTTTTATAGAAGAAAATGTTAAATGGTAGACTTACTTTAAGAAAACGAAATGATGATATTGAGATTACTGAACATCAGGCTAATGCTTGCAATAGGAGTGCTATTTATAACAAACATTATTTTAGCTCAGGATGCAAATTTTCATATTTACCTCTGCTTTGGTCAGTCCAACATGGAAGGGCAGGGAGCGATTGAGGAAAAAGACAGAATAGTGGATGCGCGCTTTCAGGTGATGGCAGCACTGGATTGTAAAGAGCTAAATCGACAAAAAGGCGAATGGTATACGGCTGTTCCGCCTTTAGGATTTTGTAATAAGGGATTGTCGCCAGCTGACTATTTTGGCCGAACAATGGTGGCGAATTTATCAGACAGCATTAAAGTTGGTGTTATATCAGTGGCAATAGGAGGCTGCGATATCCGTTTATTTGATAAAGACCAATACCGGGATTATGACTCGAAGGACGGTAAAGCCTGGTTTGAACGAAAAGTAGCGAGTTATGGAGGTCATCCGTATAATTGTTTAATTGAACTGGCCCAAAAAGCACAGCAGGATGGTGTAATCAAGGGTATATTATTGCACCAGGGAGAAACCAATACCGGTAATGCTGAATGGCCAATGTATGTGCAAAAGATTTATAATGACATGCTGGAAGATCTTTCGTTAGAAGCCGATGAGGTGCCGATTCTGGTGGGAGAGATGGTGTCAGAGCCCGATAACTGTTGCGCCACCATGAACCCGATTATTCATACCCTACCAGAAGTGATACCGAATGCCCATGTTATTTCATCAGCAGCTTGTCCGGCAAAAGACAGAGCACATTTTAATGCCGAAGGTTACCGCATGATTGGTAAGCGTTATGGGGAGAAGATGTTGTCTCTAATGAAGAATGTTGAACGTAAAAATTAAGTATAAAACATTAGGAGCCGATGTTTTCTAATACCAATAAAATGAAACCAATCATAATATTAACTGTCATTCTGCTTGTTCAGGTGCGATTAGCCTACTCACAAAACTTATTGCTCAACCCAGGCTTTGAAACAGCTCTGGTCAGTACAGAATGGAAAAAGGCCTCCCTAACGGGAGGGGATGGTAATGTGTCGTTTATTAATGGAGAAAATGTCAATTATGGAAATCAGGCATGCCAACTGACCTGTACACTGTCCAATGCCAACTTTGGTGCCTTTGGTTTAAAATCACACGATTACGCTACACAATCAAAAGTTTTTACAGCAAAGATGATGGTCAAAACCGATGCCGAAGGTCTGCAAAATAATCTAGGGTTTAAAATACAGATAGTAGGCACAATAACTGGAGGAGATAAAAAATACTTTGCTTCTCAAGAATTTAAATTAACAGAGGAATATCAGGAATTTACTTACACAAAAGATGCGAGTAGTCTGGGTTTTGACTTTAAACAGGTGCGCGTCATGTTACAATGCGCCGGATATAAGGGTAATTACTTTTTTGATGATGCTGTATTGGATGATGGTACCACCGAAGAAGAAATCACGATTGTACCTGCTGCTATCAATCCAATCACTAAAATTAGCACCACTGATAAAATTGTAGCATTCACCTTTGATGATGGCCCTCACTCAACACTTTCACTTCAGCTTGCCGAACTATTTAACCAGTACAATGGTAAAGCTACCTTTTTTAATGTTGGAGACAAATTAATGGGAAATGAAGAGATTGTTACTGAGCTGCTGAAGCAAGGTCATGAAATTGGCAACCATTCAATGTCACATGCACGCGTACCTGACTTGGAAGATGATGCAGCTATCTATAACGAGATTATGGACATGCAGAATCTATATGCATCAACATTTGATTATCATTTTAAATTGTTCAGGGCTCCTTTTTTAGATTATGGACAGCTGCGCAATAATGATACCGTCACCCCAGAAGAGGATTATCGTGTTGGAGGCGTTCTGGAGAGTAATCAATTAATACCCATTAATGCTAAAGTTTATTCCGGCGATTCAGGTGCAGATGCAAACGCTTTAGCTGTATTAACAAAAATACACGACGGTATTGTTCCCGGCGCTATCATTTTATGTCATGAACGGAGCCATACGCTTGAAGCTTTAAGAAGCTTAATGCCAACATTGGTGCAAGAGGGCTATCGTTTTGTTACTGTATCTGATTTGTTACGCTATGAAGAGGGATGGGACAGAATTGCGGCAACTCATGAAAAAATCATAATAGAAGGAGCAAATTATATATCGAACAGTAACAGTGAATTAATCTTACACCGTCACTCCGATGCCATATATAACAATTCCACTCAGGAGAATCTTTTCAACTCTCTGAAGGCACGTTCATCCTCAGGTATTCTTGTTAAGTTTAAAACATCAAGTCCTCAGATCAATGCCAGGTTTAGAATTCGCGAAGGCAATGTGTCATCATCAACCTTTGGTGTATTTCAAAATAATGCATTAAGTATAGAGCAAACTTACCCCTATAATACAAACGACGAAATAATCATTCCGATAACATCACATTATAGTAATGAGGAGGTAGAATACATGATTTCTTTACCCTTATGGACAGATGCGAGCTTTATTGGTCTAGAACTAGAAACTGACTATGAATTAGTTCAATTAGATGTTGAAAATAAGCCTGTCTATGTGGCTTATGGCAACTCCATAACCCATGGGCGAGGTCAAAATGGAACATATGAAACTTACCCCTTTATTGTATCACGTCAGTTTGATTGGACCTTATACAACTTGGCAGTGGGGGGCGGAAAGACATCACAGAAGATGGCTGAGATGATACGGGATGATTTTGGAGAAATTGATGTGTTGACCGTACTTATTGGTTTTAATGATTTTAATGGTGAAGGAGTAAGCCCTGAAATATATCAAAATCGATTAATTAATTTTTTGAGTACAGTACGTGAAAAACACACAGATACCAGAATCTTTTGTATTACCATGACGCACACTACCGTTACCGTTTCTGAAAAGTCAGGTGCTACGCCGGAGCTGTTCAGAAACGTTATGAAGAATGTCGTTAGTGAGCGAAATGCAAATGGTGATACTCAATTGTATTTGATTGAGGGCGACAAGATAACGTCAGAACAAGCACTGAATGATGCAGTGCATTTAAACATAGAAGGAGCAGCTGATTTTGCAGAACAATTATTCCTTCAAATGAAAGCAGTTATAGATAATGATGCAACAGCTATAGATAGTAGTGGGAAGGAGGTACTCAGTGTATTTCCTAATCCGTGCTCAGGAAAAGTTCATTTAAGAAATGTTAAAGTAGGCAGCTTGATCCATTTGCATGATGTTAACGGATACCAGTTAAAAACTATAATGGCAGATAAAAGTAACATGGATATAACTATTTCTGAGTTGACCAGTGGATATTTATTTGTGAGCTATTCAACAGAAAAAGGGTGGATGACGGAAAAAGTACTGAAGATATGATTCGTCATTAATGTATTACCGAATAATTGTCAGTAGATTGAGATCTTTTACCGATTACTATTCAAAATGCGCCTTTCGTTCGCTTCACTCCTAAAGGCACTATGAATATGTATCGGCATTATACCAGCGCACTTTAATATTTAAATGGTATTATTAATATTTGAGTATTATCAATTTACCAATAATATTGACCTGCCAAGTCCAGAAGTTGAAGGTGCCGATTTTAAATATTGGCTATCGTCAAATTATACCGATGCCTGGTTTGTTGCCAATAATGTTCCTACAACAAAGGCATATGAGGCAATATATAACGAAACAACAACAACAACAGATATTGACCCAAGTCCTAGTACTGAAGAAAAGCTACTTATTTATCCTAATCCAAGCACCGGGATAATAACAATTCAATGCAATAGAAAAATAACAAACCTTGTACTAACAGATTTATCGGGTAGGATAGTTGCACAAAAAGCATGCGCTCATCGTGTTAATGACCTTAATATTTCAGCTTACCCTACAGGTGTTTACCTATTGGTAGCGAAAGATGGCAAGGCTATTGTTGGACAACAAAAAGTAATAAAACCTTAGTTGAAAGAAATGAGAATATTGGTGCTAAACTATTTTGGTTTATGACTCGAGTGATTATTAACCCGAGTTCGACATAAAATTTATTGCTCAGATCGCTTATAAATATTGAGTTTCAAGGACTATTTGTGAAGGCATAGCGGGCTATGTCGAATGAATATGACGCAGAAAATCGATGTTTATAAGTGGATACATTAATCTTTTCATTAAACAATCGATCTACTGCTCTAAATTTAATCGCCATAGTTTACTATGCCTCAAAAAATTAGATTGTATATCAATCACTTAATGAAATCTGAGCTCTTAAATTTTAATCGAACTCGGGTTATTATGAAAACATAAGAGGCTAAGCTATACAAGTTAACCTCATATATTTTTCTTTTTAACGATACTTCTTAAATAGATTAAGTTACTTATCGTTTATTAGAATGCATTATTTCGAAAATTCATTTTTTTTTATGGCTAAAATACCATTATGCAACTTGCTAATGAGCTATAAATTTACACATTAGCTTGTCGAGTTTTAAAATGTAAATACCTAAAGGAATTGACGATAAATTGACAGAACCTAAGGAATAGCCAGAGGTGATTAACTGGCCATTTATCGAGTAAATCAGGTAGTCGCCTTCCTTATTTATATCCAGAGTTTTCGTGTTAGAGTTGTATTTGCAGTTTAATCCTTTTTGTGTTTCTATTTCTTCATTGACGTTTGTAGCTTTATTTTTTAAAATCGCGTCAACAATGCCGTCAGCCAGTGTTTGTGCCCCATTCGTATTTAAGTGAACAGCATCATTCAGCCCCTCTGCATCTGTGTAGTCCCATGCATCAATAAGTTTCAGGTTTGAATACTGTGACTGAAGATCTACAATAATATTCTGCATAAGTGATCTTAAGTCCGCTACTGAATTGCTATTGTTTTCATGATTCATAGAAACGGTGGAGGTATAGGATTGCATGATAGCATATACTTCCGTATCGGGATAATTAATAAGTATTTGAGTCATCAATCGCTGATACTCCTCCAATTGAGTGGCTAATGCTATATCATCTTTCAGATTATTGTAACCCCATAAAACAGTTAACAAGTCCGGTCCGCCTTCAATACCTGCCAGGTTTCTGAATACTTCTTCATTAATGCGGGACCCCGATATTCCTAAATTATAGACCTTGTAATCAAGTTGCTGACCCACTAAAACAGGGTAAGTGAGGTGTGAGGCATTGTCCTGTCCTACGCCATGTGTAATTGAGTTACCAATGGCCATATATGTAGGTCTTGTATCTTCATCTAATAGCGACAATGAAGAGGTTTCATCAATATCCATCCCGATGAATTTCACGCCATGTAAGCTGGGGAGATAGACTTTATAATCCGCCAGTGTTTCTTGCTCGTTTGTAATGATAAAATCAAGTGAGCTGATATTGTCCATATAGATTTCGTCATTTTTAAAGACTGTAAAACGAATCCCATTTTCTAATGAGTGCTCTAATGTTTCAAAATGCATGAACACAAAAGCACTATTGGTAGTAAATTCAATGGAAATACCCGATTGCGTCCTGGAACCTTTGGCCTGATGAGGTCCATAAAACTGGTCAAGTTTTGTATAAGTCTCACCTGCTATATAATCCTGGGTAAAGCGATACAGTTCGGCAGAGCTGTTGTTGATATTTTTGAATAAGGCTCCTTGGTATTGGATGTTAGCATCATCGGGAGTAATAAACTGCACAGGGCATAATGAATTGGGCACAATGTTAGTATTGCCACCTGCACATATTCCACAATCATCAATAAAAGCAGTCCCATCAGCATCACCATGGCAATCCACATTGGCTGATCCAAAAGTAATTTCATCTATGTAATAGGTGCCAACATCAACAAAGGCAATCTTAATTCTAAGTTCTGTTGTTGCTTCAGTGGGGGTGAAAACAACAGAGTGTTTAGTCCATTCAGTATTTGCTTCCACCGTCTTTAACAGGTCAGTACCTCCACTAGGGTAGTCAAGGGTTACATTCACAGTACCTCTCTCAGGGCCTTTTAACGCAAAAACAACCTTGTAGTTTTTGTTAGCTTCTACTGTTTGAGGGCAATTGGCACTACTCACCATGCGCATTTGCCATGAGGCTTGTTGTGTGACCTGGGCTTTTAAAGCACCGCTTCCCAGGTACTTCTCCTCAGTTTCATAAGTGAAAATGCCATAATCGACTCCTCCCGAACCTGCCATTTTGACCCATTGATTATAGTTGGAGGTGTTATCAAATGTTCCGTCTCCGCTACTGGAAAGGCATTGTGCCTCAGTATTATAATTGATGAATAGTATTGATATGAGCAAAACACTAAAATAGATCTTCATAAACGATTGAATTGAATTAAAATTTGAAAGCAAAATAATAAATTGGATAGGTCAGAGATGGAATAGGAATCGTTCAAAAAAAGGTAACATATGATTCAGAATGGTCGATGAATGTAAGCTTTTTGGTAACAACACAAAAGTGTTCTGTGTGGTATAGATTTTCCAATGAATTTCACCTGTTATGCCGTTTAGTTTAGTCAATAAAATGAGCTTTACTTTCAACTGTATCTCAATAGTTTTCGTTGTTGATTCTACGGCATTTACCATTGTAAATCCAAATTTCGCTTAAGCTCAATTTGAATAACAATTGGTACTAATTGTTGATGGAATTTATTAATAACGTGAGTTCGACATAAATTTAATAGCTCAGACCGCTTGTAAATAATTGGTTTCAAGGAATCTTTGCGAAAGCATAACTAGTCCCGATTTTTCGGGAGCGGGCTTCCGCTTAACGCGGAACAAGTAATGGTAAGTCAATATGACGAAGAAAACAGTTGTTTACAAGTGGAAAACTATGCTTTTGATTAAATAACAGATCTACTTTTCTAAATTTTATCACCATAGCTAGGAATGCTTCAAAAATTTATATTGTATATCAGTCATTTAATGAAATCTGAGCTGTTTAATTTTAATCGAACTGAGCTTAATAAGCGTGTGAAGGTTTATAAAATAGTTTTTCAGTAAATATCAAATAGAACCTGATGTATATCATCCTCATAATGCCAATTGTGAGAAATTGAAAGTGTCCTTTAAGCTCTTGTCAGTAAGGTTGCCTGGATTCTAAGGTATGTTTACAATATACCTTCTCCGTACCTGCTCAATACCAACTTGCCCTTAAAGTCATACTAAACTCATACTAAACTCAAATTAAACTCATACCAAACTCATATTAAATTCGATTTTATATGAGTTTAATGTGAGTTAAATATGCCTTAGGTATATCTTGAGTATGATTTTAAAGCGAGGCACTTAGGGCCTTGGTAGCTTGTGGTCTCGATTACGACATACTTATACCAATTGCATTTCAAACTGATCCTTAAGTGAAGCGTTGAAATTGCAATCGTTAATGCCGATAATAAACGAAAAAGTCTTTGGGAGTGAGCGATGCAAAGGCTCATTTAGATATTAAATCGGTATTATTTCATTGATTATGCCCATGTAGATATGAAAAAACTTAATTATACGCTGTAGCACAGGATGTAAACGAATGGCTAAATAGCTGGATGAAACTCTTTAATTACTTGCTTTAATCCGCATTATTCATCACAATAAATGTAATCAATTTTATTTGCGGGTTAACCCCGACATAGTCCCACCCAATTTTGAGTAACAAAATTGATGGTAAGACTTAGTCGTCATCAAGAATAATGCATATTTGGTGAATAATTGGGGTTAATTTTTTAAATATTGACTTGGCGTTACACCAAAGTACTTTTTAAAGGTCTGACTAAAATACTTAGGATCCGAAAAACCAACCATATACGCTGTTTCACTGATGTTACGCCCTTCTTCTTTCATAATTCGTCCTGCCTCTTTTAGTTTCACAGTCATCAAAAACTGTTGAGGAGATAGGTCGGTTAGAGATTTGATTTTTCGGTAAAGAACCGGGCGGCTCATTCCCAATTCAGCGGCCATAAACTCTACCGTTAACTTTTCACTGTCAATATTCTTAATAATCATGCCTTTGATGTCGTTTAAAAATACCTGATCGGTATTGGTTGGCGACACGTCTTCCACCTGCGAAGTTGGCTCCAGGAATTTGCCTTTTAGTAGTTGTCTGTTTTTAAGCAGGTTGCTTACTTGGGTCTTAAGTAGTTGAATATCAAATGGCTTTTCCATATAGGCATCGGCACCGTATTCCAAACCTTCACGCTTGTACTCAGGCGAATCAAGAGCTGTTAGTAATATGATTGGAATGTGACAGGTTAAAATTTCGTTTTTTAGTCTGGTACAGAGTTGGTGACCATTCATTTTGGGCATCATCACATCTGATATGATAATGTCTGGTAGTTCTTTCATGGCGATTGATAAACCCATGGCTCCATCTTCAGCGGTATACACCTGGTAGTGGCTTGCTAATTCATGCTGAAGGCTCTCCAATAATTCGGGATGATCTTCGACGATTAAAAGCTTTGGACCTTCCGTTTCTTCAATTGGAGTTGCCGTATTTGGAGTAACAATAGGAATTAATTCGCTGCTTTCTCCTCGCTCCTGTTTGATGTGCTCTTCTGAAAAATGAGAATCGCCAAGCGGTAATTTAATAGTAAAGATAGAACCTACCTCTTCAACACTCACAAAAGAAATTATTCCGCCATGCAGTTCAACCAATTGTTTAGTCAGCATTAGCCCAACGCCACTGCCCACTTCTCTTGAGTTAATGGCGTTTGATGCACGGTAATAGCGTTGGAATATATTCTTCTGTTGGTTAGATGGAATGCCTTCTCCTGTATCCTCCACCTCAATGATGGCATATTTATTATCTACTTTGGTTCTAATTTTGATAAAACCACCCGGTTCTGTGTATTTAAAGGCATTGGATAAGAGGTTAAACATTATTTTTTCCACCTTAATTCGGTCTATCCACACTTCACATCCATCATCCTGAAAGCTCATATCAATGCTGATGTTTTTTTCGGATGATAGAGGGGCAAAAGTACTGATGCGATCTTTAATAAAACTTTCAAGAGTAGTTAACTCCACTTGCAGTTGCATCTTTTGAAGATCAGCCTTTTGAAAATCCAATAACTGATTAACCATGTTGGTTAGTCGATCAATATTTCGTTTAACCAATTTAAGGTTGTAGCCTTCCAGTTCATTGCTATTCATTTTCTCAAGCATCTTTTCTATGGGTAGCTTAATCAATGAAAGAGGCGTGCGCAGGTCGTGGGCAATGGAAATAAAGAATTGTTGCTTTTCGGCATAATGTCGATCCTGGACAATGGTATGGTAATAATGCATGTTCAGTAAAATCAATATGATCAGAATGATACCATATAAAACATAGGCTAGGGGTGTTTTCCAGAATGGTTTATCGATCTTCAGTGTCAGTGTTTTAACTTCATCCTGCCAAACACCATCATCGTTGCTCACCATTACTTTAAAGGTGAAATTACCAGGAGGTAATTTGGAGTAGATAGCTTCCCTTGTGTCGGACGGACCATTCCAGTTATCCTCAAATCCTTCCAGTTTCCATTTGTAGCTGACATTCTGCGGGTTGGTGTAACAAATACTACCAAATTTAAAGCTTAATGAATTTTGGTTGTGCGCCAGATGAATCTTCTCTTGTAAATTTATGTGCTCATTGAGTGGACCATCGTTGCTGATTTGAACCGTTTGGCCAAACATTTCAAAACTTGTTAATATAGGTTTAACCATCTGTTTTGACTTGGTGATATCCTTTGGATAAAACAACGATACACCACGTGAACCGCCAAATATTAATTGGCCGGAAGAGTGTTTGATGGCTGCGTTTTCAGAAAATTCAGTGTTCGGCAGTCCATCACGAATATTATACGTATCATAACGCATACTTGAATCGTTGTACAACGACAGTCCACCTGTACTACTCACCCATAATTGTTCTTGATTGTCAAATATGATACTGCGTACAAAGTTTGTTGGTAAGCTATTGGCGCTCTTAACTGGTGCTAAACTATTTGTTTCCAGATCCCAGATGTGAAGACCGTGCACATCGGTTCCGACATATAGGAGTTCTTTTGAAGGATGCTTACATATGCTTATTATTCGACTGGAAAGTAGGGTGTTGTTCGTGGGGCGCGTTATTTTAAGTGTCTGTTTGTCAACCATGAATAAGCCGAAAAGGGTTCCGATATATATCAATTCATTTTCTTCGTGAAGTGACCTGACATTGGTGATGTCAATTTTATCCACTCGTTGTCGACTTTCATCAATGATGGTGACTCCACCCCAGATGCCACCGGACCATATTCGGCCTTCGGCATCTTTTATCACCTGATACAGGTGATTTGTTTGTGTGCGTTTCCAACCTTTACTGGCTTTGTAAATTTGTTCGCGTTGAAACGTTTGGGGGTTAATTTTAATAAGACCTCGTCCGTAGGTCGCTACCCAAATCGATTCATCTTCGCCAAGACACATGGACATTACCTGAAATGGCCTTTTAACCGAACGAGATAAGGGTGGTAGATGTTTCCACTTGTCAGTTGAAGGATAATAAATACTTATGCCATCTTTTGTGCCAAACCAAATGCTGTTTTTGTACTCAAGAACAGCATTAACAGTATTATTACGAATGCTATTTGAGTTGAAGGGAACTTTTTTGGCGACTTTAAATTTCTTCTTATTTGGGTCAGACATAATAATACCACCACCATAGGTCGCTAACCACATTATATTGTCGGAACTATAATGTACCTGATAAAGGCCATTGGTTGTTAAACTTCCTTCCGTGTTATCGGCAAAGTAAGTATTGGTTTGCTTAAGAAGAAGATCGGTAAAGACCAGGCCGTAACCATCAATGGCAATTGTATAGCTCTGTTTATCCGGGCTAAGCTTGATATCGTATATTGGTCTTTGGTTGTCCGAATCCACAAGCGTTTCTTTGGTAATGAATCTGATGGAGTCGGAATCAATTTTGAATTTATATGCTTCTGAATTTCTTGTTCCCAACAAAAGGTGCTTATCGCTTTTATAAGTAACCATAATGTCTTGTTGGTTGAGTTGACTCAAGAGCTGTGAACGAATATGGATGTTTTCAATGGCTTTTGTTGTTGTGTTGATTTGATAAAGTCCCGATAGTGTGCCGATTAAAAGTGATTTGTCAGATATGAAACTAATACTATTGACTCTGGATGAAATACCAGTAACCGGAGTTAGTTCTTGTGTTGTAATATTATAATGAAAGAAACCGGATGTGGCGCCAATCCAGATCTCCTTCCTATTCACTGAAAGAATTGAGTTGATGTTATATATTTTCTCATGTTTGGCATTGGGCAATAGTTTCTCGAATTTGTCTTTATTCTTATTGTATCCAAAAAGATTACCATTTTTAGTGCCGCATAGGATATGATATACAGGTGATAATTCCAGGCAGTTAACAATGTCATCTTTAATGGTGCGATCTGCTGGATAGGATAGTGAGTAGTGTTTAAAGTCAGTGCCATTAAATTTATCCAGACCATCATGGGTTGCAAACCACATAAACCCATCACCGTCTTGTGTGAGATCAACTACCCGACTGTTTTTAATACCTTCCTCAACTGATAGTTGTTTAAATTTTAATTTTTCTTGTCCAATTAGATCAGAAAAAGAGGTGAAGAGAAGTAACAGAATAACTGCCGGAATGAATAGTTTGTTATTGTGCATGTAGCATTATTTTTTCAGGTAGCTAAAAATACGTGTTTTTTACTGATTTATGCACTGATTCATCTGTATTGCAATAGTTTTTTTAGCATTAACAATGCCTTCTTATAAAAAGTGTTGTATGTTACCCTTTAAATATTCTTTGATTGTAATAGTACTCTGACACCTGCGAATCATTTTTGTACCTTAATAGAACAATTCCTAGCATGCCTTTGATCTTATATCAAACTACATTGAGCCACATGAAATTGAATTTAGTTTGTAACGTTAATTTAAAATTGATATAGTAATGAAACGCAATATTTTTTTAGCATTGGTTATAACATTGGGGTTATTGTCGTGCACAAATAGTACTAAATCAAAACAAGCGAAAAAGCCTAACGTCTTATTCTTTCTGGTAGATGATTTAGGGTGGATGGACGTAGGCTATAATGGTTCTCCATTTTATGAAACTCCCAATATTGATCAATTAGCTAACGAAGGCGTCCGTTTTAATAACGCTTATGCAACACACCCAAGGTGTGTGCCATCACGCTATTCATTAATAACTGGGCGTTACCCGGCACGCGCTCAGATGCCTGGTCCGGGTGAAGGCAAATTAAATCCTACGAAAGGTGTTTATCCTGGTGATGAAGCCCGATTAGAAGCCGATGAGGTGACCATTGCCGATGCTATGAGAGCTGGTGGTTACACCACCTTCTTTGCGGGTAAATGGCATTTGGCATTTTCAGGAACCATGCCTGAGCATGTTGGCTTTGATATTAATGTGGCTGGCGGGCATGCCGGATCGCCTATCTCATTTTTTGCACCTTATAATGAGAGTCATCGCAGTACGAAAAAGAAACCCATTGAAGGACTAGATGACGCCCCCGATGGCGAATACCTGACTGATAGAATTACGGATGAAACAATTCAGTTTTTGAATAATCATCAGGCAACACATCCAGAAAAACCATTTTTTGCGTATGTTTCACATTATGCCGTTCATGAGCCCATTGAAGCCAAGCAAGAACACGTCGACAAGTTCGAGGCCAAGAAGAAGAGCATGACCTACACCGGTGAGCCTTTTATTGAAGAGGGAACAGGTACCACAAAGATGCATCAGGATAATGCGACCTATGCTGGTATGGTTTATAGCATGGACGAAAGCTTAGGACGTATAAGCGCAAAATTGGCGGAGTTGGGACAATTAGATAATACGATCATTGTCTTTTTCTCGGATAATGGTGGATTGTCGAACCGAGGTTTTAATCCCAGAAGAGTGGCAACATCCAATTATCCTCTTAGGGCAGGAAAAGGGCATTTGTATGAGGGAGGAGTAAGAGAGCCTTTAATTGTCAAGTGGCCTGGTATTGTTAAGAAAGGGATGCAGAGTAATGCATTGGTAACCGGTAATGATTTCTTTCCTACCATCCTTGAGATGGTTGGTTTAGAGCCATTGCCTCTAGCGCATTTAGACGGCGAAAGTGTTGTGTGGGCATTAAAAGAGCAGCAGAATCCTAATCCGGAACGTGCTGTTTTTTGGCACTCACCAGTTGACCGTCCGCATGCTACGGGCGATTCAAATAGTACAGCCATCAGAAAGGGGCCGTACAAATTAATTGAGTTTTATGATCAGGATGTTGTGGAACTCTATAATATAGAAGAGGATATTGAAGAAAAGCATGATTTGTCGGAACAATTGCCGGAGATCAAAAAGGCTTTATTAGAAGAATTACATCAATGGCGTTTAGATGTTAATGCCTATATTAAAAAGTAAATAAAAGAAGATTACACAAAAAAATAATTTTCTCGCAAAGTACGCAAAGAATCTACAACACAAAGAGCGCAAAGAAGTAAAAATAGCTTGCTCGAATTGGCGAGCTTTGCGCTTTCCTTGGCGTCCTTTGTGTGAAATTGTATTGAGATATTTTTTTACCACTGATAACTACCAAACCATATAATAGATCTATGTTGAAGAATGTAAAGTTATTTCTGTTGCTTTTACTGACTTATCAGATTGATGCTCAGAATACCTGTAGTGAAAATGAATTAGTGGCAATTAGTGGCAATGTTGCGCCCATATCATCCTATTCACTTGGCATGAGTAGTGGTGTTGGTGGCACCATGCTTTATTGTCCTTCAGACTACAATCATGATAATGGCGGACATTATTATTTGCAGTATGTTGATCTGGGGGGCACCGGGATGGATGGCTACCCCAACATTAGGATTGGAGGTTCTCAATATGGCGGACAATGGCATCCCGGCGATTATAACATCACAGGCATGCCCGTTCAAATCAAGGATATTCCTGAAGCTATGGAAATAGAGTGGGTTTGCAGTCAGGCCAATGCCACTGATAGTGATGACAAATGGATGGCTTCTATCAATTTTATATTCGACATGTATGGCGATGAAACCAGCAAGCCAGTAAGCGTAGAGCGTGATTATGATCTGGTGATAAAGGCACAAAGTTTTAACTTTAATGATAATCTGGAGGATCAGCCAGAGGTGAAGAATGGCATCCTCTATTTTTTTGCCCGTAACGCCGACCATAGTTTAAAGCCATTTGAAATAAGTATCAATGGTCGTGTTTATACCTATGCTGTTCGTTATAAGTTTTTTGACGGACAAGGCGACAAGGATGATAAAGCACATATAAAGCTGATACCATATGGTGACAATGGGGCTCCACCTGCACTGCGGATGAAGGTGAAAGAGCTGATTGCAACCACAAAGGAATTTGTACAATATGCTAATATTCCAGAGCCTTATTTAAGTTTGGCTTTAAATAACATTGCTCAGGATGACACCTGGATGAAAGCCATCAATGCCGGTTATGAGGTTTATACAGGTCAGTCGCAATTGAATATCACCAAATATAAGTTGTGGACAGATGGTTTGCCGACTTCAATTGCAAAATATGAAATGGTGAAGCAAGGAATTGGGCCTAATCCTGCCAGGGATATTGTTTATATTTTCGATAATGACGTGCCATGTACTGTTCAGTGCTTTTCGATTAGAGGACAAGAGCAGAGTATTCAATTAGTAAATAATTCATTCCGTGTAGCACATATAAAAAATGGCTTTTACATTATTAGGGTGGTAAATTGTAAAGGAGAAACAAGTCATTACAAATTAATGGTAGACAAATAAGGGTTCTTAATGTGTATTTTATTTAGTGTTCAGTGGGTCAGGTGTTTGGGATTATGCTTTTTGTGTATTTGAATCAATATTACACCCATACTGAACGATTATTAAAACATATTTTAACATTTTATGCCGTAATATTGCTCACCAAATTTAATTGTTAATTAAAAGTTTTATGAAAAAAGCACTGTTAGGATTATTAGTCCTGTTTATTTCCACTTTGAGTTATGCTCAGGGAGGGAAAACAATAACAGGAAAAGTTACAGATGAATCTGGAGCAAGTCTGCCAGGAGTAACTGTCGCAATAAAAGGAACAACCTCAGGTACTATCACCGATATGAATGGTGAATTTACAATGAAAACACAATCAGATAGCGATATCTTAGTGTTTTCGTTTATTGGTTTTACTAGCCAAGAATTTAATACTGCGGGTAAATCAACCTTAAAAGTTATTTTGAGAGAGGATATGACTGATTTGGATGAAGTGGTAGTAGTTGGCTATGGTCAAGTACGTAAAAGTGATTTGACAGGTGCGGTTGCAAGTGTAAAAGCCAGAGAAGAGGTTGCACGGCAGTATCCATCTGTTGATATGTTATTGCAAGGACGTGCTTCAGGTGTTCAGGTTATTGGAGACGGAGGCCCCGGAGCCGCATTAAGTGTACGTATTCGTGGAGCCAACAGTCTAAATAACAGTAATGAGCCTTTATATGTAGTTGATGGTGTTATTATTAACTCAGCTACCGAGGATGCTGATATTAATAATGGAGGTGATAGTAATGAGTTACCTGCTGCACAAAATGGTTTGACAGGATTGAATGCCAACGACATTGCCAATGTAGAGGTATTAAAGGATGCATCGGCGACGGCCATTTACGGTTCGAGAGGGGCTAACGGCGTTGTTATTATTACGACAAAACAAGGTGAATCAGGCAAGGATCAGATGCCACGCGTGAATATCTACAGTTCTGTTGATTTCTCTGAAATGACAAAGAAAATTGACCTTTTAGACGGTGTGGGTTATGCGAATTACCAAAATGAGTATTCGGCACAACAAGGTAATGAATTAAAGTATCATGTTGAAGAAGGTGTTGTTTATCCTTTGGCAGATGATGGTACTGGTTCATTTGTGCCTGTATATGATGCTCCTTATGTGTCAAAAGATTGGCAAGAGGAAGTATACTCAATGGGAGTAAGTTATAATGCTGGAGCTTCGATAAGTGGTAGTAATGGTAAAACAAAATACTACTTTTCAGGAGGATATACTGATCAGACAGGTATTGTAGAAACCAATAATATTAAAAGGGGAGATCTTCGTCTGAATTTAAGCACTCAAATAAGCAATCGCTTAAAGCTGGATACGCGACTTTCATTAATGTATCAAGATGGTAGTTTTGCCAATGGTGGAAGTAAATCAGGTGGAACAAGAAGCTTTACGAAACAAGTATTAGGATATCGTCCGTTAGTTGGAACTTATGATCCCGATCAAGATATTGATGATGATTTGGAACAGTCAAATCCTTATTCGTGGTTGACAGATTATAAAGATTTAACAGAAGAGGTAAGATCTAATATTGCTACTTCTTTGACTTACGATATCATCAAAGGTTTGAAATATAAACTTGATCTGGGTGTTGACTATCGTAATAAAGAACGATCAAGATGGTATGGTACTGAGTTATTTAAAGGAGCACAACAAAATGGTGTTGCTAACTACTCTTTCTTAAAACGTTATTCTTATTCAATCAACAACCTGTTGATGTATAACCGCAAGTTTAATAAGGTACACAATATTAATGCAACGGCAGGTGTGACTTATGACACCAACCAAACACGATCGCAATTATACGAAGTATCAGACTTCCTTATTAAAACCTTAGAAGAAGAAGTACCACAGAATGGTGCTTTTGCAGAGGTTCCTTTTGCATTCAAATATAAAGATGAAACGATATTCTCAGTTTTAGGTCGCGCTATTTACTCATACAAAGATCGTTATATTGTAACAGCAACTTTCCGTTCTGATAAATCATCCAAATTTGCCCCAGGTAATCAGGTTGGTAACTTCCCATCGGCGTCTGTGGCATGGAGAGCCATGGAAGAATCTTTTATTAGAGACTTGAATGTATTTGATAACTTGAAATTACGTGCAGGGTGGGGATTAACAGGTAACCAGGGAATGCCACCATACCAAACATTAGGTACTTATGCCAATGTTTATTATGTGCAAGGTGGTAATACGGTAAATGGTTACGTGCCTGAGCGTATTCCAAATCCAGATTTAACATGGGAAACAACAGAGCAGTATAACCTTGGGGTTGATATGGCCTTTTTTAATAACCGTTTACGTTCTACCGTTGATGTTTATTATAAGGATACTAAAGACCTGTTGAATCAAACACCAATCGGGCCATCAAATGGTTTTAAATCAATATGGCAGAATAGAGGTGGATTAGAGAATAAAGGTTTTGAAGTCGCAATTGATGGAACTGTTTACGATAAGAATGGTTGGAGTATCGATCTTGGAGGTCATATCTCAATGAACAAAGGTAAAATTAAAGATTTGGGCTTAGCTCCGGAAACCATTTATAAGAATGGTGAAGCCATTGAAGCCGTTTATTATTTAGGTAACAATGTGTCATCGGGTACTTATTTTAAATTTCCAGCCAACATTTTTATGGAAGGCGAAGAGATTGGTGTGTTCTGGGGACATGAAACTAGAGGAGTATATGCTCCATCCATTGTTGATTATGCTGCTTTATATGGACAAGAAGTAGCTGACAAATATGCTACTATGTTTGAGCCCGGTGAAACAATTATTGTTGATCACAATGATGATGGTGAGATTAGTGATGCTGATAAAACAGTTATTGGTAACCCAAACCCTGATTTTACTTATGGTTTGAGCTTAAATGTATCGTATAAGAACTTCAGCTTATCGGCTCTTTTCGATGGTGTTTACGGTAACGAAATTATCAATGGTTATAATATGGAATTGGCTTATCCAGAAGGGCAACCAAAAAATATTCTAACTGAAGCATATGATCAGGCATGGCGTTCAGATGCACCGTCTACGACATACAATGCACTTGGATATAGAGGTAACCAAACAACCTTACCTGATAATTTGGTTGAAGATGGTAGTTACTTCCGTATGAATAACATTACTCTTTCATACAACTTTAAAGTCAAAGACTTTGCGGGTATCGACAATGTAAATATTTACGCAACCGGACGAAATTTATTTACTGTAACTAACTATAGTGGTTATAATCCTCAGATTACAAGTTTCCTATACGATGGAATGATCAATGGAGTAGATTGGTCAGGAACACCAAACGTGAAAACTTATTTGATGGGAATTAACGTAGCATTTTAATAAGTGCTTACTATGAATGTTATGATAAAAATAGAAAAGATGAAGAATACATTTAAAAATATAGGAGTATTTCTAGGCATGCTACTTTTATTGGCAGCCTGTACCGTGGAGGAGCATCCGAAATTTATCGGGGCTGATGTATTATTTGATAATACGGATAACTCACAAACGGCTCTTTATGGTGTTTATAATGGTTATGCTGGTTATCATTATTATGGCTCTACATTTATGCATGTAACCAATTATGCATCGGGTATGATTAATGGTCCTCGCCAACAAGATTTGGATGGTTCCATTGCTTTAAATCCACAAGCCACCAACAATGACATTAACAAAACGTGGGTTGATATGTATAAGATGATAGGTCGTGCGAACGATTTTATCACGAACATGCGTGCTGCTGACATGGAGAATGTTGTGGAACAGAATGATCAATTAGGACAGGCTTTGTTTTTAAGAGCATTTACATATTTTAATCTTGTACGTATTTGGGGAGAGGTGCCCCTAGTGCTTGAAACAGCAACGAGTACGAGTCTGAATTTCCCTAAGTCAAGCAAAGAAGAAATTGTTGCCCAAATTGTAATTGATCTGGAAGAGGCAGCTTCTTTGATGAAAGGTGATGAAACAGCAAACGTACAAATGTCAGGCCGTCCGGTTAAATTTGCGGCTAACATGGTGCTAGCTCATGTGTATATGTACATGGCAGGCAATAAAACTGCAGGTGAAACAGAATACTGGCAGAAAGCCTACGATGAGGCTATGAAAGCCTATGGTCGTTATAGCTTGGTGAATGATTTTAGAGACTTATGGCATCCACAAACTTGTAATTACACAAGCGAGGCGGTGTTCGAATTACAAGGAAATATCGAAAATACGTTCCGTTTAATTCAAACACATATACCAAACAAAACCATTGCAGCCAATACATGGGGCCGTTTTAGAGCTAACCTGGAAGTTTACACTGAGCATGCTGAAGCATACAATGGTTTAGACCCAAGGTACGCAGCAACCTACATTACAGAGTGGACTGATAGAAATGGAAAGCCTAAAGTGGGCTATTCAACATCAAAAACCAATGTTAATCGAGCAAGTAACTTATTAGCATTCCCTTGGACCTATAAATATTGGGCTAAAGGGGACGAAACAACTGCTGGTACGTATAATACTGATCGTAACATGGTTGTTTACCGTTATGCTCATTTACTAATAATGCTGGCCGAGATTGAAAATGAATTAAATGGTCCTGCTAATGCCTATGCTTATATCAATGAGTTAATGGGACGTGCTCGTAACTCTAGCGACACTCCAGGACCAGATCCAGCTGATTGGGCCGGAATGACACAAGATCAATTTCGTGAGGCTATTATGTTAGAATATCAATTTGAGTTATTTACTGAAGGGCATGATTTCTTTTATAACCGTCGCCGTGGAATCGAGTTTTTTGGTGCCAATGTAATTGATAAGCATAATAACTTTCCACATTACGACTTTACTAAAAAATACGATAAGCTGTTTCCAACACCAGGAACAACAGAGGCAAATCGTGTTATGCTTTTACCAATTCCAAGTGATGAATTGATTGGTAATCCAAACGTTAACGAACAAAATCCAGGTTATTTATAAGCCTGAACCAGAAATATAATAATGGTCCTCCGAATATTGGAGGACCCTTTTTACCGTCTTTACACTATAATAAACATTTCCATGTTATACGCACGATATTTCCTATTGCTGGGAATAATACTACTTACATTTGGGTGTCAATCATCGCATGAAATTAACGATAAACCTATTTATCTAAATGCTTCTAATCCAATAGATACTAGGGTAGATGATCTGTTGTCTCGCATGACTTTAGAGGAAAAGGTCGCTCAAATGTGTCAGTATGTTGGTTTAGACCACATGAAGCAAGCCGAACAAAACCTCAGCAAAGAGGAGATGGAGAGTAGTGATGCACATGGCTTTTAT
This sequence comes from Carboxylicivirga sp. M1479, assembly GCF_007097485.1. GTDB lineage: Bacteria > Bacteroidota > Bacteroidia > Bacteroidales > Marinilabiliaceae > Carboxylicivirga. The sequence continues at coordinate 88,406 of NZ_VKDE01000004.1, forward strand.
CCCAACTTGCATTCAAGCGATGTTGTAAAGTTGGTTGAACAAGGGAAAATAGGCTCTTTCTTACATGTTGTTGATGTAAAAGAGGCTAATTACCTGCAATCTTTGGCTCAAAAAAGCCGTTTAAAAATTCCTTTATTAATTGGCATCGATGCCATACACGGTACAGCATTAGTACATGGTGCAACTGTTTATCCAACACCCATTGGTATGGCTAGTACCTGGGATACCGAATTGGTAAAAAAGATGTCGGTTGAAACAGCACTGGAAATGCGTGCAACAGGGGCCGCCTGGACCTTTACTCCTAATATTGATGTTGCTCGAGATGCCCGTTGGGGACGCGTGGGAGAAACCTTTGGCGAAGATCCATTTTTAGTTTCAGAAATGGGCGTGGCCATGATCGAAGGCCTGCAAAATACCAACTACCCCGATAGTTTTAATGTTATTGCCTGCGCCAAGCATTTAATTGCTGGCAGTGAATCCATTAATGGATTAAATGGCGCACCTACCGACCTATCTGAAAGAACGATACGAGAGATACATTTACCATCTTACCAGGCAGCTGTTGATGCTGGTGTTTTCTCTGTAATGACAGCTCACAACGAATTAAATGGTGTGGCTTGCCATGCTGATAAATGGATGATGACCGAAGTGCTCAGAAATGAAATGGGTTTTGATGGCTTTATCGTTAGCGATTGGATGGATATTGAGCGTTTAGCGACTCGTCATTTTGTGGCCGAAGACCAAACAGAAGCTTGCTTTCAAACCATTGATGCAGGTATGGATATGCACATGCATGGACCAGATTTTCTTGAGCCTGTAATGGAATTAGTTCGTGCTGGTCGTTTAAGTGAGGAACGTATTAATGAAAGTGTTCGTCGCCTTTTGGAGGCCAAGTTTAAGCTTGGCTTGTTTGAGAATGCATTTGTGGATCTTGAAAAAACGAAAGCAATGGTGTTTAACGAGCAACACCGTCAAACAGCTTTGGAAGCTGCCCAAAAATCCATTATCCTACTAAAAAATGAAAATGATTTACTCCCTTTGAAAAAAGGGAAGCATAAAAAAATATTTGTAACTGGACCAAATGCCAATAATGAAACAATATTAGGCGATTGGACCTGGGAGCAACCACAGGATAATTTTGTGACTATTCTTGAGGGGTTAAAGAATGCCAATTCAGGAAGCGAAATTGATTTTATGGATGTTGGTAGCGATTTACGCAATATGTCGCAAAAGGATGTTGATGCGGCTTTGGGCCGAGCTAAAAAAGCAGATTTAGCCATCGTTGTAGTGGGTGAAAATTCATTTCGATGGGATTGGAAAAATAAAACCTGTGGTGAGAACTCAGGCCGTTCGAGTATTGAGTTATTTGGCTTGCAGCAACAGTTGGTAGAGCAAGTAGTCAAATCTGGTACGCCAACAATTGTTGTGTTAGTTAACGGTCGTCCGCTTGGAGTTGAGTGGATAGCTGAAAATGTACCTGCTGTTATCGAAGCATGGGAACCTGGTTGTTTTGGTGGTGATGCCCTGGCACAAATTTTATATGGCGAAGTGAATCCCTCAGCCAAATTACCAATTACCATTCCGCGAAGTGTAGGTCATCAGTTATCGATTTACAACCACAAGCCAACGCATCATTTTCATAAATATGTCGATGCCGAATCAACACCATTGTACCCCTTTGGTCATGGTTTGAGCTATTCAACATATGAATATAAAAACCTTGTTTTATCAAAGGAAACAATTGCCAAAAACGAAGCTCAATCCATTAGCATTGATGTCAGCAATACATCTAATAGAGATGGTGAAGAGATTGTGCAATTATACCTGAACGATAAACATTGCAGATTTACACGACCTGTTAAGGAATTAAAAGCTTTTCAACGAATATCGTTAAAGGCTGGCGAAACCAAAACACTTGAATTCTCTATTACACCCGATATGCTTCAATACCTTGATCATAATTTCAATCCAAGGATTGATGCAGGTGAGTTTGTAGCCATGGTAGGCTGTTCATCAGCAGATAAGGATTTGTTGAAAGCTTCATTTTTTGTTAAGTAATACCAGTTGATATGAAAGTTAAAATTGCGAATTATAGCCAGATATTATTCATCGTTATTTGTACATTTTTAAGTGGAGTTGCAACAGCACAGCATATGAATCAGTATGCTTTTCATTCCGCTTCGGTTAAAAGAGTGTTTTTACCTGAAGTTAATGCAGGGCAGTCATTTAAAGTATTAGATGCAAAAGGTAATGAGCTTGTGAGTGCAATGGTTACTGAAGCTAAACTTTGGGAATATTCTAACACAAGCGTTGCCGTAGCCGATTTTTCATCACTAGTTGACGAGGGGAGCTACGAGGTAATTATAGACGGCAGTGATTCTAGCATAACCTTTTCAATTACCGATAATGCCTATCGCGAGCCTGGCACATCGCTGATAAAGTCGTATTACATGGCACGTGCTACTGAGCCAATTCTAGAAAAGCATGCTGGAGAATACGCTCGCTTGGCTGGTCACCCAGATGATAAAGTAGTTATACATCCATCGGCAGCCAGCAAAGAGCGCCCGGCAGGTAGTACTATTGCATCGCCTGGAGGTTGGTACGATGCTGGCGATTACGGCAAGTACATTGTTAACTCAAGTATTAGCACTTTTACTTTATTGCACTTGTATGAGCTATTTCCTCAATACCTAAAAGGTTTGGAATTGAACATACCTGAGTCAGGCGACAAAGTGGCCGATTTATTAGACGAAACACTGGTGAACCTAAGGTGGATGATGACCATGCAGGATCCGCATGATGGAGGAGTTTACCATAAATTGACGACTAAGAAATTTTGTGGTATGGTAATGCCTCATAAAGATATTAAGGATCGTTTTGTGGTGATGAAAACAACCGCTGCAACATTGGATTTTGCCGCAACCATGGCAAAAGCATCACGCATCCTTAAAAACGAAAATAAACACTTACAGCAATTAGGTACAGAGTGTTTCGCAGCCGCTGAAAAGGCGTGGGCTTGGTGTAAAGCTCATCCTGATTTGCTATATGTACAACCAAAGGATATAAGCACTGGGCAGTACGATGATAAAGAGATTTCTGACGAGTGGTTTTGGGCGGCAACTGAACTGTACTTAGCCAGCGGTAATAAAAAATATAAAAAGGATATTCGATTTGACGAGCAGAAGTTTTCGCAACCTGAGTGGCGCCGTGTTAACTCCTTAGGCCTTTATAGTATTCTTAGCAATGAGAAAAATGCTAAAGGATTAAACATTACTGCTTCTAAGAAAAAAGTACTGAAGATGGCTGACAAGCTATACAAACAATATACCGAGTCGGCTTATCGTGTTTCTATTGATAAATTTCCGTGGGGAAGTAATGGTGAGGTAATGAATGATGGTATGCTTCTTATTAATGCCTACTTACTTTCAAATGACCAACGCTATTTAGAAGCAGCAGATGCTTGTGTTGCTTATGTAATGGGTGCTAATCCATTGAATAAAGCATTTGTGACAGGCTATGGAAAAAATACACCCATGTTTGTGCATGACAGACGGTGCGCCGCAGATGGAATAGAAGCTCCTATTCCTGGTCTTTTGGCCGGTGGACCAACGAATTCGGTTCAGTCAGATTGTGGAGAGACAGCATATGGAACCAAGATTCCGGCAATGAGCTATGTGGATATGGAGTGCAGTTACTCGACCAATGAAGTGGCCATTAACTGGAATGCGCCAGCCGTCTTTGTTTTCCTTGGTTTAGATGCTATTTACTCATCTAAATAAAGTAAACAATTTGATGAGCTTAGGTGCTGTGCTGCTAAGAAATGAATGAATTAAGCACCCAAAGGTGACTTGTAAAGAAATTAAGTATGACTAGATTTATAATGTGGTGTTTGGTGTTGTTAAACTACATGACAGTAGGCTGTACAACTCAAGCAAAAGATAAGGAACAACCCAATATTATTTTCTTTATAGCGGATGACATGACCCGCGATATGTTTAATTTTTTACCTGAAAGTAAGGGAAAGAATTTGACACCCAATCTTGATAAATTGGCTAACGAAGGAACCATAATGATGGGACAGCATGTGAGTGCCACCGTTTGTACGCCTAGCCGTTTTAACGTGTTAACCGGTAAGTATGCAAGCAGGGCGAATAATCCCAAGGTATTGAACCAGATAAAGAAGAACGAAGGCCAACGCATTGTTGAATGGAACACACATATCATGCCTGGTGAGCCTAACCTGGCGAACCTATTAAAGAAGGCAGGTTATACAACCGGCGCTGTTGGTAAAAACCACGTGTACGAAGTAGCGGAATGGGAAGGCATACCATTAACCGCTGATGCCAATGATCCCGAGGTGATGAAACAGCAAGTAGCTAATTATTATGCTACTCAAGCCGCTTATAAACAATGCGGATACGATTATGCAGACGGTTTATTTTATGAAAACCCCGATTTTAATGGTCCTCGTGCTTTGGCAGTTCATAACCTTGACTGGTCGACTGAAGCTGCAGTCAACTTTATTGAAGGAACAGACAAAAAGCCATTCTTCTTATACTTTGCAACTACCTTACCACATGGGCCCCTAAAAGCAGAAAGGGCTTGGAATGCCGATAGAACGATTACTCCCTTGGGTAAGATAGATAAGGCACCAGAAGTATTGCCTCATCAGTCAACGATTCCCACTCGTTTAGAGAAAGCTGGTTTGCCAGTTAACGATCGCAAAGCCAATTTGTTATGGATGGATGATGCTTTAGGCGCTCTCATCAAGTCCTTGAAAGAGAATGGTCAGTATGAAAACACTATTATCTTTTTCTTTAACGACCATGGTCAGTTTGCAAAGGGTACGGTTTATCAAGGTGCTACCGCTAATCCTAGTGTTGTGTGGAGCCATAAAGGTTTTAAAGCGGGCCACACCAATAACAACTTAGTGTCAAACGTCGATTTTGCGCCCACTATTTTAGATCTTGCAAATGCTACATACAATGATGAATCGTTTGATGGAAGAAGTTTTGCACCCATTTTGAATGGCGAGAAGGTAAAGAAACGCGAGTCTTTGTATTTTGAGATTGGGCATTCTCGTGGTGTTCGCAAAGGAAACTATAAATATTTAGCTGTTCGTTATCCACAATGGGTAGATAAGTTATCGGCTGATGAGCGTGAAGAGATATTAGAAGCTTATAATAAAAAGTTAGCCATACGAGGAAAAGGGCCAAATAATACCGATGCTACCAAGCCATTCGGGCACGTTCAAATAGTGCCAGGTGGTGGTGATGCCGAGTTTCCTGCAACACAACGTTACCCTGATTATACAGCGCTCGATCAGTTATATGATTTAAAGAATGACCCGCATGAGCAAAATAATTTATTTAACCATCCTGATTATCAAGAGGTGGTAAAAGAGATGAAAGCAGAGCTTTTGAAGCACATGGAGTCCATACCGGGTAGTTTTGGTGAGTTTAAATAGATATACATTGTAATTGAGATTAAAAGAGATGATTAGAGTGGTATATAGAATGGGCATATTTGGTTTTTTAGTTACGATGTTGCTATCCTGTAACAAGGTGGCTGAAAAACCAAATGTCTTGCTTTTGTACATGGATGACTTAAGGCCTGAGTTGGCTTGTTATGGACAAGAGCATATTCAATCACCTAATATTGATGCCCTGGCAGCCAAAGGTGTACAGTTTAACAATGCCTATTGTAATGTAGCCGTGTGTGGTGCCTCACGTGCTAGTATGCTTACTGGTTTGCGGCCAACTCAACATCGGTTTCGAGATTATAAAACATTCGTTCAGAATGATGCAGCCGGGGTAATAACATTGCCTCAATTATTTAAGCAAAATGGCTATACAACCATCTCTAATGGTAAAATATATCATCATCTGGATGATCGCATGGGTGATTGGGATGAAGTGTGGCGCCCTTATGCTTTTGATGAAAACCCTGAAGGACTAAAGCCTACTGATTGGTGGGAATCATTATGGCGCGATTACCTCAATGCTGATAATGCCGGAATATATAAAGCTACCAATCGTGGCCCTGCATTTGAAAAAGCTGATGTGCCTGATTCAGCATATATTGATGGCTTGATGACACAAAAAGTACTTAAGGATTTAGAAAAGTTAAAGGATACTCGTCAACCATTTTTATTAACTGCAGGATTTATAAGTCCCCATTTACCTTTCAATGCCCCGGCACGTCATTGGGCAAATTATAAGCGGACAGAGGTAAATCAACCGCTAAATAATAAGGCAGCTGCTTCTGAACCTGAGGCTTTGCGTTTTGCATCACATGAGCTGAGGCAGTATACAGGTATTCCTCCACTAGATGAGAGACTGAATGATGAAATGGCTATCTCACTAATTCATGGGTATTATGCCACTGTTAGTTATGTTGATGCATTAATTGGTCAAATACTACTTAAACTCGAGGAGTTAGAGTTGGATAAAAATACCATTGTTGTGTTGGTAGCCGACCATGGCTTTAATTTGCAGGAGCACGGGCAGTGGGGGAAATGGACCTACCATTTAACATCAACACAAGTGCCATTGATTATTGCATCGCCAACAATTAACGGCAATGGCAATACACAGGCTTTGGTTGAGTTGGTTGATCTGTATCCAACTCTGGTAGAACTCTGCCAATTAGATAATGCACCTGAGCAATTGGATGGAACCAGTATGCTTCCCTTGCTTAAAGATCACGGTTTGGAAGGGAAGGATTATGTTTTGATTAATAACCGAAATGCCTTTACAATTAAAACATTACAGTATAGTTATACCGAACTTCTGAGTGTCAATAACAATGAGGTAATTGCCCGAGCTTTATACGATCATTCGCAGGATAGTAAAGAAGAAGTGAATGTGGCAGAGCAGGCTGCATATACCCATGTTGTTGATCGTTTACATGCAATATTGCATAGTGAGTTTCAATACAATATAGCATTGGAGCACGACGGCTTAGAGGATTAAAAAAATAGAATAACAGAAATATACAACGATATGAAGAAATGGATTTCCTTAATTGTTCTAACGATTGCGTTTAATTTAAATGCACAAGAGCGCCCCAATGTATTGTTTATCGCTATTGACGACATGAAACCTTTAACAGGTAGTTATGGAGCTGATTTTATGGTGACGCCGCACATGGATGAATTAGCAAACTCAGGCGTAATATTTACCAATGCACATTGTCAGCAAGCGGTGTGTGGACCATCACGAGCCAGCATAATGACCGGGATGCGACCTGACTATACGGGTGTATGGGATTTAAAAACACGCATGCGCGATGTCAATCCTGATATATTGGCCATGCCCGAATTTTTTAAAAATAACGGTTATGAAACGGTAGCGGTTGGTAAAATCTATGATCCTCGTTGTGTTGATAAGGAATACGATAAGCCATCCTGGAGTATCCCTTATAAAGAAAGTTCGAAATATATTTACCCTGCAGAATATGGCGAACCTGGCTTGTCGTATTATGCCTTAAAAGACCGTAAAGAAAAGGTACACGCTTTGGAAGCCGAGGCTCGTAAGAAAGGTGTTAACGTGCACAAATACGTATCAGATCGTTTTAAACCATCGGTAGAAATGGCTGATGTGCCCGATGAGGCCTATATTGATGGGCAGATCGCCAACAATGCGATTAAATACATTGATCAGTTTTCAAAGGAAAAGAGCAAGCCCTTCTTTTTAGGAGTAGGTTTTAAACGACCTCATTTACCATTTGCTGCCCCTACCAAGTATTGGGAGTTATATAAGCGCGATGAAATAGAATTAGCGAAGTATCCATATCCGGTTAAGGATGGAGTTAATATGGCGTATCACAATTCAGGTGAGCTACAGAGCTATACCGATATTCCTCCATTGAGTTCGTTTACTGATATAAATACAATGGAGTTGCCTGATGATAAGCAGAAGGAACTAATCCATGGGTACTATGCAGCTATCTCCTACATTGATGCGCAAGTGGGTAAAGTGATGGCCAAGTTAAAAGAAACAGGTCTGGATAAGAATACAGTGGTGGTGCTTTGGGGTGATCATGGCTGGCATTTGGGCGATCATTCAATGTGGTGCAAGCACTCTAATTTTGAGCAGGCAACGCGCGTGCCTTTAATTATAACTGCGCCAGGTTTTGAGGCCGGTACTTATGCCCACCCTGCTGAGTTTATTGATGTTTTCCCAACCTTATGCGAATTATCAGGCCTTAAAACACCTAGTCAATTACAAGGGCTTAGTTTGGTTCCTGCCTTTAAGGATAATGATGAAATGGTAAAACCAGTAGCGGTAAGTCAATTCAACCGAGGTAAGAAAAAAGGATATTCCATACGAAGCGATCGTTTTCGATTAACCCTATGGATGAAGGATGGTTGGAATACCTCTAAACCATTAATAGGTGATGAAATTGTTGCCGGTGAATTATATGATTACCAGATGGATGAATTGGAGACAACTAATTTATACAACAAGGCTAAATATGAAAAAGTCAAGAAGCAATTGGTACAGGTATTTATTGATTTTGTGATACAGCAAAATAGCGAATTAAAAACTTCTTCTACCTCATCAGCAACAGAAAATAAGCCGAAGGTGGAAAATAAACCCACTATTGAAATAGGAACTACTTTTGACGATAACTGGGGAACGATTGAGCGTAAAGGAGCCAAAGCTGATTTCACCATCAAGAATGAGGTTTTAGTAGCCAATGTTGAGGCGCTGGGAGAAAATTCATGGGACTTACAGATGAAGTACAAAAAGGATTTGGAATTAAAGGCAGGCACCACATTGGTGTTGAAGCTGTATAGTAAAGGGCCGGAGATGAAAATCAACCTTGGTCCCGTAGACAACTATCGCATCACAAGAAAACTACCTGCCAGCAACGGCAAAAAGGAGCAAATAATAAGGTTTACAGTCGAGAAGGATGGCACCTATCCAGTAAAATTATCATTTACAGGCACAGGAGAGTATCACATATGGGGACTAAGAACTGAGATTAAATAAATATAAACCTCGCATAAAAAGATAAGCATGAGACAATATTTCTATCCCATATTGCTGCTAGCAGTTGCCATATTGAGTAGTTGCAAACCTAATTGTTCGAAAGAAGATACTAGTGAAACCAATCTTCAATTAGAAACACTTAAAGATGTCAAGCAAAAGCGGAATGTCATTTTTATCCTAACCGACGACCATCGTTATGATTATATGGGATTTACCGGTAAAGTACCTTGGTTAGAAACGCCAGAAATGGATAAATTGGCCAGTGAAGGGGCTTATATGAAAAATGCCTTCGTCACTACTTCTTTATGTTCTCCTAGTAGAGCAAGTATCCTTACCGGTCAATACTCACATGTACACACATTGGTTGATAACCATGCACCCGATCCTGGAAATCTTATTTATTTTCCACAATATCTGCAGAAAGCCGGTTACCAGACAGGTTTCTTTGGGAAATGGCACATGGGTGATGAGCATGATGATCCACGTCCGGGATTTGACCATTGGGAAAGCTTTAAGGGACAAGGCGATTACTATGCGCCTAATTTAAATATTAATGGTGAACGAGTTCAGTACGATGAGGATACCTATGTCACTGACTTATTGACCGAACACGCCTTAGAGTGGTTGGATGAGCGTGATCAAGAAAAACCATTTTTCATGTATTTGTCGCATAAGGCGGTGCATGCCTTATTTAAGCCAGCCAAACGACACGATGGAGTTTATGATGGAAAAACGATTGAAAAGCCTTCAACCTATACACAGACCATTGGTGAAGAGTATAAAGACCTGAAATGGCCTGAGTGGGTGAAACAGCAACGTCATAGCTGGCACGGAGTTGATTATATGTACCATGGTACGAATGGCACTTTCGATGGCAATCTTCAGAAATATTGTGAGACACTGTTGGGTGTTGACGAAAGTATTGGTTCGGTGATGGGTTGGTTAAGAGAAAATGGATTAGACGAATCAACCTTAGTGATTTATATGGGTGATAATGGCTTTAGTTGGGGTGAACATGGCTTGATCGATAAACGTCACTTCTACGAGGAATCAGTTAAAGTGCCAATGTTGGTGCGTTGTCCTGAAATTTTTAAAGGGGGAGAAAACATAGAGCGTATGGTGCAAAATGTGGACGTGGCACCAACGATTCTTGAAGTAGCCGGATTAAAGAAACCGGATTATATGCCTGGAAAGTCATTTGTTCAGTTGCTTCAGGGGGATGAAACCGATTGGAGAACACGTGTTTATTATGAGTATTTCTGGGAGTATGATTTCCCAATGACACCAACCGTATTTGGTGTTCGTACCGACCAGTATAAGTACATGCGTTACCAGGGCATCTGGGATCAGAACGAATTATATGATATTATTAACGATCCTGAGGAGAAATACAATCTGATGGGTAATCCGGAGTATGCTGAGGTAGCTAAACAGTTGGCCTCTGATTTATATGGTTGGTTGGAAGAAACCCAGGGAATGAATATTCCATTAAAACGTACCGTGAAGAACCCTTATGGCGATTACCGTCATTCAGATCAGTATTAATGAAAATCATGCTGCATTGATACAATGCAATTTTAAGATAATAATGTTGGAAGTGGGGGTGGAGGTTGCTTCATCCCCATTTTTGTAAATGAAAGACTCTATGAACAAGCCCATTTTATTTTTTCTGGTAAGCTGCCTCTTATTAATAACAGAAATAACAGCGAACACTCCTGAGTCTCAAGAAAAACAACCAAATATATTATTTTTTCTGGTGGATGATATGGGTTGGATGGATGTGGCCTATAATGGTTCATCAGTCTACGAAACACCGAATATTGACAAATTGGCGACTGAGAGTATCGAATTTACCAATGCCTATGTTACTCATCCTCGTTGCGTGCCTTCGCGTTACTCCATATTAACAGGCAAGTACCCCGCTCGTATTAAAAGGCCAGGGCCGGGTAAAATGAAGCTGGAGGAATTCACCATTGCTGAAGCGCTAAAAGAGACGGGATATGCTACTTTCTTTACCGGTAAATGGCATTTAAGTATGGGAGGAGCCAGCATGCCCGATAACCAAGGGTTTGATGTAAACATAGGAGGGGGTAAAGCAGGTGCTCCTATTTCCTATTTTTATCCTTATAATGAACCGCCGCATCACCAGTTTAAAGTACCTATTTTAGGTCTCGAAGAGGGAGAAGAAGGCGAGTATTTGAGTGATCGTTTAACCCGCGAAACCATAAACTGTATTGAAAAGCACGTAGATGCTATGCCAGATGTGCCTTTTTTTGCCATGCTGTCTCATTATGCTGTGCATGAGCCAATCGAAGCAAAGGAGGAAGATGTGAACTACTATCAGCGCAAGATTGAGAAACATACATTTGAACATCCTGAATACCTAAAGGAAAGCCATGGCTTAAGCAAAATGCGTCAGGATAATGCGACATATGCCGGCATGGTCAAGAGTGTTGATGAGAGTCTTCAGCAAGTCATGCTTGCATTGGAGGAAATGAATATTGCTGATAATACCATTATCGTTTTCTTTTCGGATAATGGAGGCTTGTCCAATACAGGCACTGAAGAGCGATTGTTGGCCACATCGAATTATCCCTTACGAGCAGGTAAGGGGCATTTATATGAAGGAGGAGTACGTGTGCCATTGTTGATAAAATGGCCCCAAAAACAGAAACGGGGAACAAGCAGTGATGCGGTAATTACCGGTGCTGATTTATACCCGACTTTGTTGGAAATGGTTGGCGTCGACCTTCTGCCTCAGCAACATTTGGATGGAGTTAGCTTTAAATGCTTATTTGATAACCAATCTAACCCGGCACCTGATCGTTCAATTTTTTGGCATAATGCCATGGCACGACCAGTACGTACTGGCGATTACTACAGCTCTGCCGTGCGTAAGGGTCCTTACAAACTTATCGACTTTTATAAAAAAGGGTACATGGAATTGTATAACCTGGAAAACGATCCCAAGGAAGAAAATAACCTGATTGAGACGCACGCATATATTGCCGATTCATTAAAAAAAGAAATTATTGACTGGCGGGTGTCCGTAGATGCTTATTTCAAGCCAGATAATAAAAAGAGCAAATGGGATTAGCTGTGAAATGAATGTTTATAGGCTGCTTCAGAGTAGATATTTATAATCCATTGAGCAAAGGAATTGGGCATTGAAAAAATGTAAAAGTATGAGAATGAAAAATATTAAAGTAGTATTGCTTTTGCTTGTTTTTGGCATTAGTATGCCATCACAAGCAGGTGTATTATCGAAGAAACGAAACGTCCTATTTATTGCGGTAGATGATTTAAAACCCATCGGTGGATTGTATGGGGATAATACAATTTATACTCCCCATCTTGATAAACTGGCTCAAACAGGATTTGTTTTCGATAATAACCATTGTCAGCAAGCTGTTTGTGCGCCAACGCGTGCTAGTATTTTAACTGGTAAACGCCCGGATTATACCCAGATTTGGGACTTAAAAACATTTATTCGCGATAAGCAACCAGACATTGTGACTTTACCACAGTATTTTCATTCCAAAGGCTATCAGACAGCTGCTATTGGAAAAGTGTTTGATAAACGATCGGTGGATGAGAAGCATGATTCCTTATCATGGTCAATACCCTATTTGGAAGCGGAAGGCTCAAGTGTAGTTGGAGGGGGATACATGAAAGAAACAAGAAGGGTATCAACTGAGTGTGCTGATGTGGCTGATTCCACAACTATGGACGGTCGAATGGCACTGGATGGAATTGAGTTAATGCGACAACTGGCTTCTGATGATGAACCTTTTTTTCTGGCTGTGGGCTTTCATAAACCTCATTTGCCTTTTGCTGCACCTAAAAAATATTGGGACTTATATGACCGCAGCAAAATAAAAACAGCTTCATTTATAGAAAAAGCAGAAGGTTCACCGGACTATGCTTATCAACCAGGCTGGGAAGTACGCAGCCAGTATGAAGATGTGCCAAAGGACTTTGATGTGCCAATTTCCATTGAAAAGCAAAAGGAATTAATTCATGGATACTATGCCTGTGTGTCTTTTATCGATCAGCAGATTGGTTTGGTCATTGACGAATTGGATAAACTGGGTTTACGTGAGAATACCCTTATTGTCTTGTGGGGTGATCACGGCTGGCACCTGGGCGATCACAATATGTGGTGCAAACATACCAACTTTGAACAAGCGACACGCTCACCACTCGTTATAGCTTTAGATGATAAATACATTGGAAGAACAAATGCACCAACTGAATTTGTGGATGTGTTTCCGACCATTTGTGATTTAACACGCGTGAAAGCACCGGAATATATTGATGGATTAAGTTTAGGACCAATCATGAAGGGGAAAAGGTCTGAAGTAAAACCTGTAGCTGTTAGTCAATTTACCAGATGGCCGGATAGAATGGGTTATACCTTCAGGGATTTCCGTTATCGCTATACTGTTTGGATGTCTAAGGATTTTCGCTCAGGACAAGCATATGATGCGTCGCTGGTTGATGATGAAGAGCTTTATGACTATCAGGAGGATCCTTTGGAAACGAAAAACCTGATTGAAAAAGCAGAATATAGTGAAGTGAGAAGGATGATGGTGGAGAAGTCAAAAGTATTTTTTAAAAAAGCTGTAGAGAAAAATAAATAGATGAATAAAAAGATATACATTTTTGTACTAGGATTAGTTTGTTCCATTTCAATGTTGGGGCAATTTCAATCCACGCAGCCTTATTCGATTGAAACCCGAAGCACCGGAAGGTATTTGAATGCCAATGCTTCTGCAAATTCTAAATTTGTTTACAGCAGAGCTAAAAGTGAGTGGCAAATTATCAATAATGGAGATAATACATTCCGAATTTTAAATACTGCAAGCAATGAAGTTTTAGCAGTTAAAAATGCGTCACTTCTTGTAGATGAGAAGGTTTTAACAGAATCTTGGAGTTCGCAGGATCATCAAAAATGGTTGTTGAATACATCAGAAGGGTTTTTCACCATTGTCAATGTGAAGTCGCAATTAGCTTTAACGGCAATTGATGAAATACCAACGGTGATTGACCCTAATCCTGATGTTGCTTATTATAATTTTTACAGTTCAGTAGGAGCGGGAGTGCAGCAAAGTTATGTAGCTAAGGAAGCACAGCAATTCCATATTGCCCCCATCAAAGATAGTTATCAGGAGGCATTAGTAGTACCTCAGTTAGGTTGGAAGCCACATCACAAAAAAGAAGCTTTGCTTATATCCAATACAGAACTGGGTGTGCCCACTTTTAATGTTGTTGATGCACTTTCTCAAACATCGGTACTGACCGGTACCATGACCAAATGGACGGCTACCTCTACCTGGGGGCAATACTACTATGTGGCCGATTTAAGTACATTAAGCACCGAAGGTCATTATCAAATTCAGGCCAATGGTTTGGTCACCAATATGCTTATAGGGAATGATATTTATTCCGAGATTAAGTATAATAAAGGCGGAATGCTGAGTTATAGCGATTTTTTTAATGGATTTTGGAAATACAATCGCTTTTACCCGGAAATACAAACCATCAAGAAAGCAACTGTTTCTGATAACAATGGCACTGAGGAATTTACGGTGACAGGCACGTATGATGTACCTCCATATGGATGGTTTGATGCCCATTCACGGGATTCAAAGATGGGTCGAACCGCCAAGGCCATTGCCGATATGTGCCTGGGGCATTTCCATACAACTAATTTGGATGATAAACTGGCACTTGAGGATGAGATTAAATATGGTTTAGAGCATATTTTTCGCACAAAAAATAATGATGGTAGTTGGCCTGCCGGAAGGATTCGAGAAACGACGCCTCCTCGCATTCATTATTATTGGGTTACCAATGTGGATGCCTATAACTCAGCCCGTATTGCTAAGGCTTTGGCGCTGGCCTATCAGATCTTTAAAGATTCTGAACCCGACATAGCGGCAGAGGCTTTGTCAACAGCTGAGCTAGCCTGGGGTTTTGTCATTAACAATGAACTTTTGGTAGACGAAAATATCGGTAAAAGCTTTAAAGGACAATCCGTTGATTTATTGGGAGCAGCCGTTGAGATGGCTTATGCAACCGGAGAAACGAAGTACTTTAATAAGGCCGATGAGATGTTTAATGCGGCTAAATTTAAGAATGGTATTTTTACAAAAGAAGACGGCACAAAATGGCCTTCAGAAACAGGGAATACCTATGCAGAGCTGGATAATGGCTCTATCCCTTCATTATGCCGCTATTACAACATTGCGCGCACCCAAGGTATGCGTGAGCGTGTGACCTGGGTGATGGAAACCTTTTTGGATTTCTGGTCTGCCAAACCTATGAGTCCGTTTGGTTTCCCGCAACACCCAATTGACAGAACAACTGATTTTGGCAATACCATTCAAGTGGCACGTTTGGCCTATAACATGCTTGGCTATGCCGATTATTTGAATAATGAAGATGCTTATGAAATGGCACTTGCAGCTTTTTATCATTTAACGGGTTATAATCCTTATGCGACTTCATACATTGTTGGTTTAGGCGATGAAGAAATCACCCCATCGGTTAACTTCTTTAAGCGCTCATATGAAGATGGAATCGGAGCCATACTTCCTGGATTTACCAATGACGGAACAAGTTTTATTCAGAGCTTCGAAAAGTACCAGACGGGTGAAAGTGTTGTACCCATTTCAAGTACTTTGTTTTACATCTTGAGCAGCTTAAATAGTCGTTCAGATATTTCCGCAGAGCCTGAGGCTCCTGTTCTAGGTGATTTAAAAATTAATGAAGTGAACAGCCATGCCACACCCAATGCCTCTTTTGTAGAGATTTACAATACAAGCAATAAAACCATCAGTCTTGAAAATATTTATTTGGAGCATTATAATACAAGTGCTAGTTATCCTGGTTATAATGGACGCAAGCTAATGAGCGGAACGATCGAGCCATATGGTTATGTAATTGTCACCCGTGATTTGACTGACTTTGAAGATGCACATGGCATATCAGCCGATTTTAGCCATGGAGGTATACATCTTAATGCTAATACTATCGGTTTGGTCTTACGACATGGTAGTTTAGGTACACTCGATCAATTTAGTGATGTGACTACGTCGACTACTGCTTTTGGGGATGATCACCTTTATGTTCGTAATGGCTATAATAATGATGGGACCGATTTGTCGCTTCATTGGATAGACAAAGGTACGCAACAAAGCGGAACACCTAAGGCTTATAATGGAGATATTCCTACATTCATAAAACAAGATGAATCGTTGCAGAAGATACGTGTGTATCCCAATCCATTTTTGAGTTCTTTTCGTATTGATATAGGGAGGGATAATGTAAGAGCAGATGTAAATATCCGCACCATTGGTGGAAAATTGTTAAGTCAATTCAGAAGCGTAAATGACCGTGCAATAGAATTTGGCAAGGATTTAAATCAAGGTGTATATTTGGTAGAGGTGATAAAAGGGAACGAGAGAAAGGTTTTAAAGCTGATCAAACGCTGATGATAAGTTGATTAGGGATAGTAAAGAATTTTTATGGCTTCATGCTGAAAAAACCTAATCAAACTATTGGTAACTAATATGAAGGATAAAGAAAATTGAAGAATTTCATTCTATGTATAGAACAATTATATTAGCACTAGGACTATTTATGTATGCACAGCTTGGTGTGGCGCAATTGCAAATCAATAAGCCAAAGACCATATACCTGACACTTGATGACGGACCGTCCGGATCTTTAACAGAGCAATTTCTGGATTTGTTTGACCAATATGCTGTGAAGGCTACTTTCTATCATATGGGTAAGAAGGCTACACATCAAATATCACTTTGCAAAAAGATTATCAGCAAAGGGCATGAAATCGGGAATCACAGCTGGACGCATAGGAAGCTAACGGAATTATCTGAAGCAGAGGTGAGGGAAGAATTAATATCTTTTCAGGATTTGTATATGCAGCAACTCAATTACCAACCTGCCACTTTTAGAGCTCCATTCTTAAAAACCAATGCCTTTATTGATGGTTTGGTGGATAGTTTGGGCATGACAAACCATAAAATAAATGCTTATGCCAGGGATGCAAAACCTAAGGTTGAGGTAGAAATAGTCGTTAACCATTTAAGTGATCTGAATGGCGAAAAGGTAGTGATATTATGTCACGAACGTCCTCATACCTTAAATGCATTAAAGAGCTTACTGCCAATGTGGAAGGATATGGGCTATGAGTTTAAAGCATTGGGAGATGATAGACAATAGAAAGTGAATAGGCAGGTAAGCATAAAAAAGCAGATAACGAAAATGAACAGATTGGCAACAAGATTAATATTGGTGGCAGCATGCTTTTTAATGGTGTGTTGTGCTACTCAGGAAATTACCAAAGAAGAGAAGCAGATTGAAGAGCTGTTGGCTCAAATGTCTATTGACGACAAAATTGGACAAACCGCTTTAAGAGGTACTTCCAGTCGAGTAAAAGGGGCATTGTCTGAGGAATTTAAACAAGCCGTTCGTGATGGACAGGTAGGCAGCGTACTCAATGTGATGAATGTTGAATATGTCAAGGAGTTGCAAGGTATCGCTGTTGAAGAGAGTCGATTGGGTATTCCACTTATTTTTGCCCGTGATGTGATTCACGGTTTTAAAACCATCTTCCCCATTCCTATTGGTTTAGCAGCCAGTTGGGATGAGCAAACAGCTTATGACTGTGCTCGTGTTTCGGCCCTTGAAGCTTCGTCTCAAGGTATTCGCTGGACTTTTGCTCCCATGCTAGATATTGCTCGTGATAGCCGTTGGGGAAGAGTGGCCGAGTCGCCGGGGGAAGATCCATATTTAGCATCGATTTTGGCCAAAGCATACATCAGAGGTTTCCAAGGGGATAGTTTATCAGACCCAAGCTCTATGGCAGCTTGTGCCAAGCACTTTTTGGGGTATGGAGCGGCCATTGGTGGGCGTGATTATAATTCGGTAGTTATCCATAACGCGGAAATGCAAAACATATATCTACCTCCGTTTAAGGCAGCTATAGATGCAGGATCGGCCACCATTATGTCTTCATTCAATGATATAAACGGTATTCCTGCCACAGGCAATCGATTTATTCTGCGCGATATATTACGCGACCAGCTGGGTTTTAATGGCTTTGTAGTGAGTGACTGGAATTCGGTAACAGAAATGATACCACATGGCTTTGCAGCTGATGAAAAGGAAGCCGGCAAACTATCCGCCATTGCAGGTTTAGACATGGAAATGACTAGTGCCGCATACCAGAAGCATTTAAAACAACTCATTGAATCGGGGGAAGTGAGCATGGATGTGCTAGATGACATGGTACGAAACATCCTAAGGGTAAAAATACAACTGGGGCTTTTCGAATCGCCATACATACCTGATCATCATCCAGGACAGATGTACGCAGATGAAAGTTTGGCATCGGCATATGATGCTGCAGTTAATAGCTTTGTGTTGCTTAAAAACAACAAAGTATTGCCATTAAATACAAGCGACAAGATTTTTTTAACCGGGCCTTTGTCCGATGCACCACATGATCAATTAGGTACCTGGTCGTTTGATGGTGATAAGGCGCACACCGTAACGGTAAAAGATGCCTTTGAAAGTAATTCATCCACACAGTTTATTAATGGTTTGAATTATAGTCGTGATACATCAAAGAAACAGTTTAGAGCCACGCTAGCTAAGGCTCAAAAAGCCGATGTGATAGTTTTTGTTGGTGGAGAAGAGGCTATCCTCTCAGGCGAGGCACACAGTCGTGCCGATATCCGTTTACCCGGTATTCAAGAAGAATTACTTCTTGAACTCAGTCAAACGGGTAAGCCAATTGTATTGGTAATAATGGCGGGACGACCAATAAATATTATGGCTGTATTGCCACATGTAGATGCTGTTTTGATGGCCTGGCATCCAGGTACGAATGGAGGGCCGGCCTTGTATGATGTATTGACCGGCAGTAGAGAGCCAGGGGGCAGATTACCTATCACCTGGCCCAAAAGTGCAGGGCAGTCGCCTATCTATTATAATCAAAAGAATACTGGCCGTCCGGCCGATAAGGAATCGTTCGTTCATATGGATGATATCCCGGTTGGCGCCTGGCAAAGTTCACTTGGGAATAAAAGCCATTATCTGGATGCTGGATTTTTACCAGCCTTTCCTTTTGGTTATGGACTGACCTATACTAGTTTTGATTATTCCAATTTGCAGCTTTCGGATACGACAATGAATGATGCGGGTAATATAAAGATGATTGTTACCCTAACCAATACAGGCAGCCGAAAAGGAACAGAAATAGTGCAACTGTATTTGCAAGATCAAACAGCCAGTATTACTCGTCCGGTAAAAGAGTTGAAGGATTATCAAAAGGTAACTTTGTTAGCCGGTGAGTCTCGCGAAATTGAATTTATTATTAACGCTTCGCAGCTCACATTTTATAATAATGATAATAAAATGGTGTTGGAACCTGGTGTTTTTAATGTTTTTGTTGGAGGTAACTCTCAGCATGTACTCTCTAACTCCTTTCGTTTTGAATAGGAAATAGAGGTCTTGAAAAGAAATAAAAAATGATTAATGATGAGAAATAGTTATTTATTGACCCTGCTAATTACCGTATTACTGCTAAATGTCGGGGAAGCATCGGGCAAGAAACGTCCGAATATATTGTTTATCGAATGCGACGATTTAATGCCGCGATTTATGAATAAAGTGGGCGATGGTTTTGGCATCACACCCAACCTGGATCAGTTGGCCACAGATGGGGTTTATTTTAAAAACTCGGTGTGTCAGGCACCCATGTGTGCACCGTCGCGAAATGGGTTATTAACCAACCTGTATCCGCACGAATTGGGCTTTTACCGTAACGGACATCGCAAGTTACTACCTAATGATGTATGGACATTTCCACAAGAACTGCAAAAACATGGCTACACAACAGCGTATATCGGAAAAACTCATATGCGCCCAAAATCCTTTAAGCAGTCAAAAGAAGAGGCCTTGTTGAGTTATGGTTTTGATTATGCCAAGGCTACAGGTGAACGTTACCAGCTGTGGAAAAAGCTAAACGTCAAAAAACCATATGGAAAACAAGATGTGTTTATTAAGTTTCTAAAGGACGAAGGGAAATATGAGCAGTTTCTGGAGGATAATAAACATGGTGCCTGGTCGTGGTACAGTCATAGCACCATGGATGATGATGTGCATTATCTGGATGGTTACACCACCATGGTAGGTAAAAACTGGCTAGAGACGCAAAGAGATGCTGAAAAACCATTCTTTTTGTGGTTTAACTTCTGTTTGCCACACGATCCGTATGATGCACCTAGTCAATATCAACAAGCCGCCAAAGCCATTGATATTCCTGCTGCTAAAACCGCTAACTTTGGTCATGAAGTGCCCGAATTGTTAACCAAGGACTCGCATGGTAAATTACCGAATGCTGAAAACCTGGCTCGCAGACGAGAAGGGGAAGTTGCTAATGTGATGTTTATGGATAAGATGATTGGAAACCTGGTAGAACAGCTAAAAGAAAGTGGCTTGTATGACAATACCGTGATCGTTTTCTTTTCTGATCATTCCATTTTTCTTGGCAACCATGGCATCGACGGTAAAGGTTCTTTGTTTGAAGAGTCTCTGCTGGCATCATTAATTGTAAGTTATCCAAAATATTTTCAAAAAGATGTGGTATCGGACATGCCAGTTGAGTTGATGGATTTAGTGCCGACAGCCTTTGAATTAGCGGGGATTAAAAAGCCTGAGAAAACGGCGCAGAATGGCAAAAGTATTGTGCCTGTATTATCAGGTAAAATCGAATCGGTTCGTAAGTATGCTATTTCAGAAATATGGCAGGCACAGGCAGTGAGTGGATCGCGCTTTCGCTTAATCGCAACGGAATTAGGCCATGAGTTTTTGTACGATCATGATATTGATCCATATGAAATGAATAATGTGGCAGAACAACACCCTGAAGTAGTGAATGAGATGAAGGACTATCTTGAGCGATGGAAAGCATCAACAGGTGAGTTTATTAAACCAAATACCTACTAACGATATTCTTAGAATCTATTTCCCATGAAAACATTAAGCTTATCATTAATTTTAGTTCTTAGTTTTTTATTGTCCAATGCTCAGGAAAATACCTTAGCAGGATTTGAAATTCAGAATAACAAACAATTGCGGTTTGTACGAGATATGGGCGTAGGCTGGAATCTTGGAAATACACTTGATTCTAAAGGGAAGGATGAAACAGCATGGGCCAATCCTAAAGCCACCAAGGAGCTTGTTAATGTTATAAAAGAAAAGGGTTTTAATACGCTAAGAGTGCCGGTGACCTGGCAATACCATATTGGAGCTGGTCCTCACTATCAAATAGAGTCGGCTTGGTTAAATCGAGTGGAAGAGGTTGTAAATTATGGTTTGGACAATAAAATGTACGTGATTATTAATATTCATCATGATGAAGAATGGGTAATCGCAACCTATAAGGAGTGTGAGAGAGTGAAGCAACAACTGAGCAAGGTGTGGACTCAAATTGCTGAACATTTTAAAAACTACCCCGATAAACTAATATTTGAAACCTTAAATGAAGTGCGATTAAAAGATACACCTGAGGAATGGAATGGGGGTAGTGCTGAAAGTCGTGACTGCCTCAATCAGTTTCACCAAGTGTGTGTCGATGCTATCAGAGCCACTGGGAATCGAAATAAGCAACGTTATCTGATGATATCACCTTATGCTGCATCATCGATACCAAATGCTCTAAATGATTTTTATTTGCCCGACGATAAAAACCTTATTGTATCGATCCATAATTATTACCCTTGGAAGTTGTGCCTTGAAAAGACACGCAAAAACTGGGGGACTGAAAAGGATAAGATGGAACTAGACAAAGAGTTTGACCGCTTAGTAGCAAAATATTTATCCAAGGGTATACCGGTTGTTATGGGAGAATGGGGGACCATGAATAATGAAAATACCCAGGATCGTATCAGGCATGCCGAATATTACTCGGCAGCATGCTTGAAAAGAGGAATCTGTCCTATTTGGTGGGACAATGGTTATCCTCACGAGTTTGCTATTATTGATCGCAAAAATAACGAATGGCTATTTCCCGAAATAGCAGATGCTATCATACAGTCGCAAATAATTTTTTCTACGACTAAATAGCAGTAATATAGAACCTGAATGGGATAGGTTAAAAGTGCTCATTGCCATTTTGAACTATCCCCACACTCCATTATAAATGCACTGCATAGCGTATGACATTCTTTAGTAGAGAGTATAGATAGGGAAAACAACCTAATGGCATTCTTTATTTTTTAAATTGAGTAATTGTATCAGCAATAGCTAAAATAATGGCTGTACTTACGGTTGTTATAACGGCGATTAAAAAGATCTTAAATATTAGCATAATTTTCAGTTTTAAAGTGATTGTTAGTACAAGCAATTATGCAATGCTTATGCCAAAGCGAGATGTTAACTTACCCTTTAACGTCTTTTAATATTCGGAAGCAAATTTATGAACGTGCCCCCCGTAAATATTAATGGTGTTTTGCAATATGGAATATTTGGTTTAAGAAATGCTAAAACCCTTCAAGATAGGTGATCAAATTCGTGTCCTTTCCTGTCAATTCGAGACGTTTACGAAGACGTCCGCGTGCAACCTCAACTCCTCTTACTGTTTGGTGTGTTATAGCTGCAATTTCTTTCGAGGTCATATTCAATCTTAAAAGTGCGCACAGCCTTTCTTCCGAAGGGGTTATTTCTGAATGCTTAGCCCTTATTTGTTCGTAAAAGTCTTTATGTACCTGATTGAAACGCAGCTCAAATTCTTGCCATACTTCATTATCCGATTGCGACTGCAGGTTATAAATAATTCGCTGTAATGGTTTCTTGTTTTCCTCTTTGAGTTTTTCTTTTAGACTTATAAGGTTTTTAGCCACATTATTTAAAAGTTCATTCTTCTGAACTAAATACATCACATTGGTTGTTAATTCTCTATTTTTGGTTTCTACCTCAACTTCAAGCTTCGAGTTTTCAAGTTGCACTTTTTTCTTTTGCATTCGAAGCAGAAAAAGTACCAAAATTGCTATTAAGAGTATGGCTAATAATACAATTATTAAAATAGTATAGAACGACTTTATTTTGGCTTTTTCTAGCTTGTTGCTCTCTTCGATTTTATCAACCTCAAATGAAATTTGTAATTGCGAAAGCTGATTAACCTTTTGCTCGTTAATCAGGCTGTCACTAAGTGATTTGTATAGCTTGTGCTGTTCAAGTGCTTCCTTATATAACCCTTTTGATTCGTATATCTCATACAAGAACATATGCGATATTTTCTGTGGTTCTAATATATTAACACTCTGAGCAATTGCTAAGGATTTTTTTGCGGCCCACTCAGCGCTGTCTACTTTATTAGTTGTGGAGTAGTAATTTGATAAAAAATAGTACGATTTGGCCAAGCCCTCCAATTCTTCATCTTCCTGCCTAATCGTAATGGCTTTCATAAGATGCTCCCTAGCTATATCGAAATTACCATTTGATATTTCAATTTTCCCCAGGTTATTGTTGATTGAACCAATTATGTGTCTGAAATTTATTTCTTTTGCTACCTGTAATGCCCGTTGGTAATAAATAATGGCATCTTCACTTTTACCAATGCTTTCGTAAGCACTGGCTATGTTATTATATATTTGCGGCAGAAAGCGTTTGAATTTTTCGTTTTCCTCTTCGTTAAGTTGATAAAAGTAATCGATTGCCTGTTTGTAAAATTCAATTGCATTGGTGAAATTTTCCAGGCGATCGTAGATCATACCCGTATTATTGTAGGTACGTACGAGTCCAACACTGTTGTTTAGTTCCTTAAAGCCATTAATAGCACTTAGGTAATCTTCTAAGGCATCGTCATAATCACCCAAGTAATAGTGGGTAGCCCCATTTTCCAATTGAAATTCCGCCAGCCATCGTTTATCCTTATTATCGCTGGCTAATGTTTGTCCCTGATTTCCAAATAAAATAGATTTTTTAAGATCATACCTGCGCGTTAGTTTAACAAGTTGCATTAATAGGGTATACTTCTTACCTATATCCTGTTCGTTTTTCAGTCGATAAGATAAACTATCCTCCTGAACAACATCATTGGCTTGTGCGCATATGGTGTTACTTAACAGGATTAAGCTCCATAATACTACTAATAAAGATGTCCTATTTCGTTTTTTATTCACCATACACCTGCTTTGAATCCCGAGTAATAAAGCTCTAAAATACTCAATTAATTTCAATAAACAGGATCTGAGTTTTTGTGCTCTCAATCGTTGAATTGTAGCTTGAGAGGTGTTAATGGGCAGTTATTCAGCAGGATGTAGTTTTTTGTGAGAGGTGATTTTTTATGAAATACTTAACTCAAAAACGTTATGCTGAGGTTTTGTGACAGGTATGAGATGTTGTGAGATGCCACATTTTTTGAAGTACGCATCAAAAATTAGCTGATTTGCATTGATCCTTAAAATGTATAACCCAAAATAACAATCTGAGGGATGAAAAGCGAGATAAGTGATAAAGACATCTACCGACTGATAAAAAAACGAGAAGAAGAGAATAAGGTCTTCAAAAAACTCCTTCAGGAATTAGACAAGACAAAATCAAAAAAGACACATAAGAAGAAAGTACGTTAGTTAAAAGCAACAAAATGAATAGATCTACTCAGTTAATAAAATGGTTTTTTATGCTGTTTGGCGTGTTACTAATAAGTACCGTAAACGCACAAAGCATTCAAAAGTATGAAAACGGACAACTCAAGGGAGCTTTTAAAATTAAGCTGAAGCCCGAATTAGTTGTTTCTCCCTCAGGTTTAGAATCAAGCAATGTCAGCGGATACTCTACTGTTGGTATTGAAAAGCTTGATCAATTAAATATTCAATATCAGGCAGTGAAAATGGAACGCCTGTTTCCATATTCTCCAAAGCACTATTTAAAACACCAAAAGCATGGGCTTCACTTATGGTATAAAGTTAATGTTGAGTCAGAGGCCGAATTGGAGCAAGTAATTAAGGCTTATGGTAATTTGATTGAAGTTGAACAGGCAGAACCCTTTTATGAGAAAAGCTTGGTACCGCATACCATCGTAGAAGCACCTGCTAATATGTCAAATACCAAAGGCTTAAAAAGTACATCGCCATATAGCGACCCACGTTTTGATGAGCAGTGGCATTACCATAACACTAGTGATAATGTGGGTACGCCAGGTGCTGATATCAACTTGCTTAAAGCTTGGGAGAAACAAGTAGGTCATCCTGATGTGATTGTGGCAGTAATTGACCAAGGTGTTGATTATTCACACGAAGATTTGGCGGCCAACATGTGGGTGAATGAAGCTGAATTAAACGGAACGCCGGGCGAAGATAGTGATGGAAATGGCTATATCGATGATATTTATGGTTTCGACTTTGTGAATATGGATGGCGATGTGAAACCATTAAATCATGGAACGCATGTGGCAGGAACGGTAGCTGCTGTAAACAATAACGGTATTGGTGTTGCCGGTGTAGCCGGAGGTTCAGGTAATGGCGATGGCGTGCGCATTATGTCGTGCATGATAATGTCGGATAGTGGAGCTGGTAGCGCTGAGGCGGCTTTTGTATATGCGGCCGATAACGGTGCTGTAATAGCGCAGAATAGCTGGGGATGGAACGAGCCTGGTATTTATGAGCAATCGATTTTAGATGCCATTGATTATTTTATTGAGGAGGCTGGTCAATATGAGAATAGCCCAATGAAGGGTGGTCTTGTGCTTTTCGCATCGGGTAATAATGGCGATGAAGGTGAATACTGGCCAGGTTGTTACGATAAAGTAATAGCTGTTTCATCAACCGGAAAAGACAATGAGGTAGCACCCTATTCAAACTACGGTGAGTGGGTTGATATTACCGCGCCAGGTGGTAATGTTGACAATGGCCAAAATAATGGTGTATTAAGTACTATGCCAGGCGATAGCTATGGGTTTTACGATGGTACATCAATGGCTTGTCCGCATGTGTCTGGTGTTGCAGCTCTCATAGTTTCAGAGTATAAAGGAGCTAATTTCGATAATGAAATGTTAGCAACACGTTTGTTGGGTGGCGTTAATGTACTAGATACCATGCCGATTAATGAGCGTTATGTTGGTAAAGTTGGTCTTGGCGGTATTGATGCCTATTTGGCTTTACAACAGGATAATGGTATTGCACCAGAGCCAATTGACGATTTCAAAAGCGAAGGAGTATCTAGTACCTTTGCCTTTTTTTTATGGACAGTACCTGTTGATGAGGACGATGATGCACCGCGTTATTTCAAATTATATTACTCCGAAGAATCTTTCGATAACACAAGCCTTGATGGCGTTGACAACAAACGATTTAATACGAATTTGTCGGCTGGCGAATTAATCAATTATGAGTTAAAAGGTTTACAAGCAAATACACGGTATTATGCAGCAGTTACTGCAATCGACCGTTGGGGAAATGAATCGCCGTTATCATCAATACTTGAAATAGAAACGAACAAAGGCCCTGTTATTGAATTAGACAAAGAGCTTTTGGACTTTGATGTCGATGTGAGTGTTGATACACTTTCTCAACAGCAGTTTAATATTACCAATACAGGCGAGGGGCTGTTAAAGTGGGATGTGAAAGCGCATCATGTTAAAAACATTGACACTTATTCAACGCTTGAACCGCGTAAGTTGTATGCTGTAAATCCATCTTCAATTACCCAAGCTGAAGTGACAGATTTTAAGGTCAGCAATAGTAATTTAATATCTCCATATGCTCAGAAACCTGAGGACAGGTATATGCATTATTTTGATGCATCGCTTTTAACAGAAACACTGACGGCTATTGGAGAATCAAACAAAGACATACCTAATTCATCAGCCATTCATTTTGAAATATTTAACCCTGCGGGATGGAATTTGACTGGTGCTGAAATAGGACTGTTTTTTGATGAAGCACCAAAGGAGCATTTATATGTGGAGGTGTATGAGGGGGGAGATATCTCCACCGCACGTTTAATTCACACTCAAACATTTACAGTTGATGGTTCTGGTCCATTTTTTAAGGCGATTGATTTCGACAAGCAAATGTTCTTTAAGCAAGGCGATGAGTTTTTCTTGGTATTTCATGTGCCACCAGGATATAAATATCCATTTTTGGGATCCCAGGGTCTAACTTTAGGGTCTACCGATCATCAATATTTTAGCACTGATCAGGGGGAAACATGGGACCTGTTGCGCGATGTGTACTACGACTATACTAAGGTGTGGGATGTGATTGCCTTGAACGAATTGGTTGAATTAGATACTTACTTTAAGATGTCGCCAAGCTCGGGTTATTTAAATCCCAACGAAAGTGCTTCTGTTGATGTTACAGTTAATGCCAGTCAATTAATCAACGGTAATTATACGGCCAATATTGATGTGTTTGGCGATGGGTATGAGAACAACTGGAAAACACTTCAGGTTGAGTTTGATGTACTAGGTCAAAAGCACCAGCTGGAAAGCTCGGATATCGTCAATTTTGGAAATATTTTCATAGGCGAAAATGCAACTGAAAGCATCACTATCAGTAATGTTGGATTGGGGGCTTTTGGCGATGATAGCGGGCCGCTTGATATTACAATTGAAGATGCAGATTTTAGCTTGTTAGGGAGTATGCCTCGTGTGATTTCAGGTGAACGTTCTATTGAGTTATCTTTTTATTTCGCACCTAGCAAGGAAGGAGCCATCAATTCTAAAGTTACCCTATACAACACTAATGGCGATAAGCATGTTTTTTACCTTTATGGTGCAGGTACGCTTCCTGCAAAAGCTGTTTTAAACCCCGCTACTAGTTTAATTGAAGGTTTGGCATTGGGAGAAGCCTATGCCGGCGAGTTCTATTTAGCTAACGAAGGCGATTATCCCTTGCGTTACTTTATACCAAAATATGCCGATGGTTCTAACATGCCTGATTTTGATCCCAATTCCATCCATAATTTTGGCTACGTGGCTGGTGAAAATGTGTCTGAACTAGGTAATGATGCTTTTGATTGGATTGATATCCAATATACAGGTATAGATATTAGTGACAATTTCCGTTTTGACGGTAGTGTTATTTTAGAAGACGCCTTGTTAGGCTTTAGCTTTCCTTATTTTGGTAACGAGTACGATACTTGTTACATATCCAACCAAGGGGCACTTTCACTGGCGAATAATGGTTGGTTCAACGCCAAACCTGCTGGATATAATAGTTATGTACAGCCTAGTAAACTAATTTCTGCCTGGGGCATGCCATTCGACCTGTCCAAAGGAGGGAAAATTCTATACCAGCAAATGCCAGGTAAATTTATTCTGCAGTATCAGGATGTTGTACACGGCAGTTATATTTGGGATGACTCTGTTTTTGGTGGTGTTGGTTGGTTAGACGAAAAGATAACTTTTCAGATTGTTTTGCACCAAAATGGTGATATCGACTTTAATTATAAAGATTTAGGTGATGTACTAGGAACTCGTTCACTTGGATTCAATAGGGCGAGTACACTCATCATGATTGAGGATTATGATTTAGGTGATAACCTGGTATTGAATGGTTATGGAACAAGTAGAAGCGATCCGTTTATACTTGGGACTTATCCTGCCACAGGTAATCAAATATATTTCAAAAACCCTGGATATGGTTCATTGCAAAATGTAACGAATGCCTTTGGAACCATACAGGTTGGTGATTCAGTACTGATAGAATATGCAGGTACTACCGAAGAGTTATATGTGGCCGATTTCGAAGAGCGCATCAATATTGTTAGCAACGATCCAATTAACAATCCTGTTACCCATACAATTAATCTGAACATTACAACGGGAGGAGAGGCGAACTACACGTTTGAACCAGGTACGATTGATTTTGGTAATGTGTTTGAAGGAGCTGTTCAAACTCTGAAATTTGTTGTGGGTAATGATGGTAGAGCCGTTGGCCGATTAAGCGCTATGTCTTTCGAAAATGGTTTGTTTGAAATTGAAGGTTATATGCCAGCAGAGTTGAGGCCAAATACTATTTCGGAATACACCATAGCTGTTACAGCCGATGCGATTGGCCTAAAAGAAGACGTTTTACTCCTTAGCAAAGAGGATGGAGAAATCATCCGCATTCATACCAAATGCAATGTGGTGGAAGCGCCTTTTATCTCATCTGATAAAACAGAAATAGTTGAGACATTAAATTACGGTGCATCGAAGACTGTGGATGTAACAATCGAAAACACAGGATTAAATGCCATGAAGGTAACGCCAAGTGCCAATGAGTGGCTGAATGTATTGCCATCCAATGCCGATGTATATCAACGAGATGTGGATTACATGTATACAATAGAGCACAATGTTGAATCTGCCTTATACATTCCGAGTGATGTTGTAACAACTGGCGATAAGTTAAAAACACCCGAAGATATACTAGATTCTGATAGCTTTTGGATGACTGTGCCTATGCCATTTGAGGTTAATTTTTATGGTCAGCAGTACGATACACTTTATGTTGGCATAACGGGTATCATCACGTTTGTGCCCGATCAGGAAACCAAGGAGTGGGGGCCAAGTCATTACATTCCTAATGAAGCTGATGTTAATGCATTTTTAGCACCGTTATTTGGATTTAACGGTTCATCTGATCCACGCGTTTACCCGAATACTGGTATTTACACCAAGGCCTATACTGATAAGTTTGTAATTCGCTACCAGGATTTAGGATCCAATGGTGGAGGTAAGCCTGCGTCTGTTGAGGTGTGGATATATAAAAATGGCATCATCAAATACATGTATGAGCTGGAAGATGAAGAATTGAGTTATATTCTTTTTAATGGCTCTTTGGTGGGCATCGAAAACCAGGATGGTACAAAAGGTTTTCAGGTTTCGGCCAAAACCAATGGTATAATAAAAAATGGTACCATCATCACATTTTTACCCGAAGAAACATATACAGTAGATGCACAGAGTACCAGTGATTTTAAAGTGTTCCTAAATGCACAGTCGTTATACCACGGGCAATATACCGATGATTTAATCTTTCGTAATAACACGCCTGATGCACCAGATTATAGTATTCCGGTAAGCTTGGATATTATCGGTAAGGATAGCGTTGTGGTGGAAGATACTTTAAGCCTTGGGCAGCTCATGATGATTGATCATGACAATGAAGTTTACACTTCTCCGTACAAACGATACGATTATCAATTTACACTTTCCAATAATGGAACGCGGTCATTATTTATCAAAAATATAAAGCTGATGTCTGGCTTTAATAGTGGCCTGGTAATGGGCGATGATAAAAAGTTTGGCACCAATTCAGCAGAAGATGGTTGGGTAGATATCTCGCGCAAGCGTATTAATTATAATCTAAAACCGCTCGACAGTGAGGCATTTAATTTACGAGTGACTCCAATGCAAGAAGGTTTGGTAGAAGATACCATATTGGTTTATTGTGATTTGGATAACAGTCCTCTTAAAATTCCTGTTTCAGCGGTATTTACAATGCCTCCGGCTATTAATATTCAATCCGATGGTGTTCACGTTTACGCCGATACCAATGAGCATGAAGAAGTGAGAAGCTTTATAATCGATAATAACAATGGATCAATGGCATTGGATTACGAAGTGAGCGTGGTATTTGAGCGTAATATTAACCCATTCGTTAATACCTCACCAAGGGCATCGGCACAAATAATGCCGACAGCTAACATTACAAAGTTAGAGCACTTTGCCCTTAGTTCTGTAAAATCTGTCAACACCTACGAAATGGAAGAATTTAACAGAGTACTGCAGTACGAAGAAGCCAATTCGTCAAGTGGTAATGTTGGATTTGGTAGCAATAGCATGAGTTTTACATCGGCTACAGGTTTTTATGCTCCTCAAGATGGTTTCAACCTTACGCATGCAATGACCTGGTATGCATGGGGCGAAATGTTAGATTCATACGTTGATATTACTATACTTGGTGGTTCTGAAGATTATTTCGAATGTGAGGTACTTCATTCACAACGCTATCATCATACGGCAAGCCTGGCCTCATCAACCGGAGAGTTGATAACGGTTGAACTGGACGAAAGCCTGTACTTTTTCTCGGGCGAGAAGTTCTATATCCAATTTACCTATGATGAGTTTATTGGTTTTCCTCAAGGAACCAGCCATGGCGATGCCGAGGTTTACCAACGCTATTATTTTGGGAATGCCGACGATATGTTTGAAACAACCGAAAGTGGCTATGGTACACTGGGATGGATAACCCGTGCGGCCGAAATGGAAGCAGGAGGTAATGTGTGGAGCGTATTAAATGCTGAAGAAGCAGGAAATGTGGCAGCCGGTAATGAGCTCAGTTTGGAGTTGGCTTTTAATTCGGCCTATGCCAAGCAAGGTGTAAATGTTGGATCGGTAATATTTAAAAGCAATGATCCGTATGTGCCCGAAACCAAGTTGCCAATCTCGTTAACCCGTAATAAAGGGCCACAATATTCCGATGGCTTCGAATTAAGTTACTCCATTTTTGAAAGCGATACATTGGAATATCAGCTAATAGCTGCAGATGAAGAGGGTGATGAATTTAGTCTTACAGTATTAGAAGATAAAGAGCATTTTACTTATGAAGTAAATGGCAATGTGATTGATATTGTATTTATGCCGGATTATAATGCTGCCGGTAAGCATGGTTTTGTTGTTGAGGGTATTGATACACATGGGAATACCACGCAATTTAACTTAAATATAAACGTAGCAGATGTAAACCGGGCGCCAATAAAACACACTGAAATAGGCGAGCAAGTGTATGCAATTGAAACAGATGACGCTTACACCTTAGATTTGAGCGATTATATAAGTGATCCTGATGGTGATGAGGTGGTATATAAAATCAGTTTTGAAGAGTCAGATGCCCTTAAGATTTTATCGACCAACTCTACCATTGCTTTTTCACCTGTATCGCCAGGGTATGTGTATGTAAATGTGCTTGCCGAAGACGAGCATGGAGCTAAGTTAGAAACAGGCTTTCCAGTTTTTATTAAACATCGTACCGGTATTGATGATGAATTTGAAAACGCTGTGAGTATTTATCCTAATCCGGTGAGAGACGTCCTTAATGTTTCACTTGGTGCCTTGCATTTAGAGCAATTTCAGATAGTTGATGTGAAAGGTAGTGTGGTGCAAATGCAAAGCTTTACCAACGACTCTTTTTTACAAACAATTAATGTTGCCAAGCTGGAGTCTGGCGTTTACATGCTAAAGCTCTACACTAAGCAAAGTGTGATCATCCGAAAATTTACGAAACAATAAACCAATATCTCCTCCCTGCAAAGGGAGGAGCTTTATTCACCGTTAATATCTTTAATATGAAAAAACGTTTATTCTTTTGGCTTCTTAGCCTTAGTTTGTATCAAGTGGCTTACTCGCAGGGAGGAGTTGTAACCCCGAGCCAAAATGTTAATCTGATTGAAACCTTTACAGGATCATTGTCGGAGCTTAAAGCGTATTCCAATGGAGTCCTTTACATTGCCAATGATGGAACCGATGATTTTGTGACATACTCCTTGGATGGAAGTGCTTTTGCAACATCAGAATCCCTCGTATTGAGCAGTGGAAATCGTTTATCATCCTGGGCAGGAGATTCACAAGCTTTTTATTATGGAAACAATGTGTCAGATGGTGTTGGTGATAAACTTCGTTCTTTAACATCTGGGGCATCGTCATTATTGCTTGATTCATCGGATCCAACGGTTGCTGTTACAGAGGTTTTTCGTGTTGACTACGGCTCTGGCGATGTTAAGTATTACTTTATGGCTGAGGGCCCAACAGATGGATTTGGTAATATTGAAGCAATCATAAATGAGTCCAATGGTATTGATGAAACATGGGAAGTTGACCCTGAACTTGATCCAGATTCTTTCGTGCCCGGTACTCGTATGCAAATTAAAATGAGTTACGCGAATAGTGCAGGCCAAATGAGTGGCACTGTCAGCAATGGGGCTTTTTATTTTTTAGCCGATTCTCCTGGCGGTAATGGCAATTATTCGTCAATTTTTAAAGTGAACTATGATCCAAATTATAGTGAAGTTGAATTAGTTGTTAATAGTGGAAGCGAAGTGGCCGATTGGGATAATCTAATTGTAACCGACGATTATTACTATGTATGCATGACATCTAGTTCAGGAGAAGCATTGTCGATGAATTACATTGACAAGCTAAATACAGATGTGATTAATGAAGTGACAGATATTCTTTTCCATTCTGATAAACCCTTACAAAGTAATAATCGCATTTATGGAGTTGGAGAAGAGTGGATCAATGGGGCAAAGAATAAATTCCGCAAACTGGTTATTGTTGATGAGCAAAATGTGGCAACCCTAATTCATTTAAATGCTGTAACAGAAGATGATCAAGTTTCTAACCTGGTTTTGAGTGGGAATAAAATATTTTTCACAGCAACACCTACAGGTGGTAGTCAGGGGATTTATGCCGTTCGAACAGACGTAAGCAATCCTGTACCGGTGCTTGTTGAAGATTTGGCAGGCAAAGAGTTTAAAGGTATGGTTGAGGTGCCCGATGGTGTTGCATATGCTATGTGGGATGGTTTATCGGGTAATGTTGTTATTTCACAAGGTTTTAAAGATGCCGATTACTGGTTACACAGAGGTGCCGATAATGGTAATTACGCTTGGGGTGAAATAACGGATCTAGTGGTGAATGGCAATACGCTATTTGTCGCTGAGAAAGCAAGTAATGGCACAGATGTTAATATTTGGAGCAATGATTTAACAGCTACCGAATTTAGTATTGCTAATGCACGTTTTACCATTACCGATAGTGAATCGCAGGCTGTTATTGAGGGTGCTAGCTTATCATTAGATAACGGTTTAGAAACGTATGTTTTAAGTACAGATGCGGCTGGACAAGATGTTGTTTTAAACATTCCTAGCGGTTGGTACAATTACATTTTAAGTGCCAATGGATACAAAACGGTTAGTGATGGTCGTGTTTGGATTGGAGCAGGTTCAAGTGAAAAAAGCTTAACAATGGAAGTAGATAACAGTACAAATATATCTGATAAAGATTTGGATGAGGTGATGGTATATCCAAACCCGGCACATGACATAATCAATATTAAAGCAATAAAAACAGTAGTTGCGGTGCGAATTTACAGTTTAACAGGTCAGTGTGTTAAAACAGTTGAAGCATCAGATATTAATACAATTAATGTCTCTGATCTGCAAAATGGCATGTATGTTATGGTCATTAATTATTTCGATTCTGGAAGCTCGACATTCAAAATCACGAAGAAATAGATTATAGGTTTGATGGTGAAAAAGTGAGGAGAGATGGAGTGACATGCCCTCTGTCTCATCCTTACTTTCTAAGTCACCAACCTTATCATCATTTATTAATTTAAAATAAACTCTATGAAAAGATTTACAATGTTTTTAATGGCTGCCATAATGGCTATTGGTAGTGTAATTGGTCAAACAGAAAACCTGCCAGTCATCGTTAAAGATGCATCGGTAACACCACCTATTGGACCATCCATTGGAATTGACCCAACATTATTGGGCGGCGCCAGTGTATCGGTTACCGACGGCGTTGATACCTGGACTGGAACAACAGGCAACGATGCTGTTGCTGATGAGTTTGGCTTTGGTATTGCTACTATTATGGACTTGCCTTTAGGTACCTACGACATTACTGTTTCGATGGATGGTTTTGTTACTCAAACAATACCATTTGACTTAACAAGCGATGTAACAACTCAAGGAGGCCCAACGGTTTCATTGGTGCCTGTTCCTACAGAAAACCTGCCAGTCATCGTTAAAGATGCATCGGTAACACCACCTATTGGACCATCTATAGGTATTGACCCAACATTATTGGGCGGCGCTAGCGTATCGGTTACCGACGGCGTTGATACCTGGGCCGGGACAACCGGCAACGATGCTGTGGCTGATGAATTTGGCTTTGGCATTGCTACAATTATGGACTTGCCTTTAGGTATCTACGACATTACTGTTTCGATGGATGGTTTTGTTACTCAAACAATATCATTTGACTTAACAAGTGATGTAACAACTCAAGGAGGCCCAACAGTTTCATTGGTGCCTGTTCCAACCGAAAATCTGCCAATCATCGTTAAAGACGCATCGGTAACACCACCTATTGGACCATCCATTGGAATTGACCCAACATTATTGGGCGGCGCCAGCGTATCGGTTACCGATGGTGTTGATAACTGGACCGGAACAACCGGCAACGATGCTATGGCTGATGAATTTGGCTTTGGTATTGCTACTATTATGGACTTGCCTTTAGGTACCTACGACATAACCGTTTCAATGGATGGTTTTGTTACTCAAACAATATCATTTGACTTAACAAGCGATGTAACAACTCAAGGAGGCCCAACAGTTTCATTGGTGCCTGTTCCAACAGAAAACCTGCCAGTCATCGTTAAAGATGCATCTGTAACACCACCTATTGGACCTTCTATAGGAATTGATCCAACATTATTGGGCGGCGCCAGCGTATCGGTTACCGACGGTGTTGATACCTGGACAGGGACAACCGGCAACGATGCTGTTGCTGATGAGTTTGGCTTTGGTATTGCTACTATTATGGATCTTCCTTTAGGTACCTACGACATTACTGTTTCAATGGATGGTTTTGTTACTCAAACAATATCATTTGACTTAACCAGTGATGTAACAACTCAAGGAGTCCCAACAGTTTCATTGGTGCCTGTTCCAACAGAAAATCTGCCAGTCATCGTTAAAGATGCATCGGTAACACCACCTATTGGACCATCTATTGGAATTGATCCAACATTATTAGGAGGTGCTACTGTATCGGTTACCGACGGTGTTGATACCTGGACCGGAACAACCGGCAACGATGCTATGGCTGATGAGTTTGGATTTGGTATTGCTACTATTATGGACTTGCCATTAGGTACCTACGACATTACTGTTTCAATGGATGGTTTTGTTACTCAAACAATATCATTTGACTTAACCAGTGATGTAACAACTCAAGGAGGCCCAACGGTTTCATTGGTTCCTGTTCCAACTGAAAACCTGCCAGTCATCGTTAAAGATGCATCGGTAACACCACCTATTGGACCATCTATTGGAATTGATCCAACATTATTAGGAGGTGCTACTGTATCGGTTACCGACGGTGTTGATACCTGGACCGGAACAACCGGCAACGATGCTATGGCTGATGAGTTTGGATTTGGCATTGCTACTATTATGGATCTTCCTTTAGGTACTTACGACATTACTGTTTCAATGACAGGTTATGTATCTCAAACAATATCATTTGATTTAACAAGTGATGTGACAACACAAGGAGGCCCAACGGTTTCATTGGTGCCTGTTCCTACTTCAATTGATAAAAACGAAAGTAGCACCTTGTCAGTGTATCCTAATCCAACTGCAGATTTTGTTAATATTCAATCAGAAGTGGCAATTCGTTCGGTAGAAGTGTTCTCAACAGGAGGTGCACTAATTAAACGATTCGATGGAGAAGCAATTTCTCAAATAAACATAGCTGAGTTAGTGAATGGTATCTACATCATTAAAACCACTGATAGAAATAGAAATCAACAGATAACAAAGATTAATAAACATTAATCATTGCCCATGACTACCCTCTCAACGGGGAGGGTAGTTATTAATGAATGCTAATGGTCGATTTATGCAAGCTCTTTATTCTGCTTAGCAGTGTTTGCATCATCATACCCACGCAACAAACTAAAAACAATAAGCATGAAAAATAAGTATTTGATAGTATGTCTATTCCTTATGCCTATATGGCTGGCATGTCAAAAAGATGAAGTTGAAGATACCACTCCTCCGGTAGCTAGGGTTGAATTGCCAACAAATAATACGATGTACTATCGTGGTAACACCCTTATGTTCACCGGATACTTCACTGATGATGTAGAATTAAAAGAGTGCACCTTTTATTTGAGTCAGGGTCTAAAAGCAGCCCGTGGTTGGGATGAGGTTTGGGAGCCAGATGCTCAAACATTTCCTCTATCCGGATTGGAAGATGAGTTGATTGAACAGTATTTATTCGAGTTGATGATACCTAACGAAATTAAATCGGGTGACTATGTGCTCAAGGTACTGACTGTAGATAAAGCCCTAAACTATAGTACGACAGAGATACCTATTCAGATAAAATAATTCACACTTAAATAAGTGTAATATAATATAGATCAGAGATTAACTAAATAAAGAACTACAAAAATATCGACATGAAGCATGTATTTTATTATCTGCTCTTGCTTTGTATTGCCTTTTCTGAACCACTATTTGCTCAAAATAGCACAATACGTGGTACAGTTAAAGACAAAAGCAATGGCGAAGCAATGATTGGCGTCACTATCGTAGTGAAAGGAACAACAATAGGGACCGTGACTGATTTTGAAGGGAATTATAATTTGCAGGTGCCACAAGAAGCAAATGCACTTTTATATTCATTTATTGGCTATGAACAACAAGAAGTAGCCTTAACGGGTCAGCAAGTAATTAACATCTTGTTAGAGTCGGATTCAGAGTCAATTGATGAAGTAATTGTAACTGGGTATGGCATTAAAAAGAAGGGTACTTATACAGGTTCGGTAGAAGTTGTGTCAGCCGATAAGATTGAGCAAGTGCCTGTTGCCAGTTTTGACCAGGTACTGCAAGGACAAGCCCCCGGATTAATAGCTGTTGGCTCCTCGGGTGCTCCCGGTTCTGCTGCCACTGTACGTATTCGCGGTATTAGCTCAATTAATGCCGGTAACGATCCTTTGTACATAATGGATGGAATCCCTATTTCAGCTGGTCAGTTTAGTGCCCTTAACCAAAACGATATTGAAAATGTATCGATATTAAAAGATGCTACGGCCACTTCGCTATATGGTAGTAGAGCCAGTAATGGTGTTATTGTTATAACCACCAAGCGCGGAGATAAAGAGGGTAAAACAAAGATACAATATCGCGGTCAGTATGGGTTTAACCAAATAGCACGCGATAATTTTGAAATGATGAATACTGAGCAAAAGATTCAGTATGAAGAAGAGACTGGTTTGAAAGATTACACTCCAGAAGAAAAATTGGAGTTGATGAAAACCAATACCAATTGGCTCGATGTGGTTTTGCGCGATGCCATGACAATGTCGCACGAGCTATCGGCAAGTGGAGGAAATGAAAAAACACAGTTTTATGTGTCGGGTAGCTATTACTACCAAGAGGGTATACAGTACCGTTCTGATTTTGACCGCATGAACTTTCGCTTGAATCTGGATAATAAAATATCGGAGAAAGCTAATTTGGGAACGAATTTGACCATTGGATACGAAACCAACAGCAATACCATTACAGGAGGCAACAATGTTTACAATCCAATTTTCTCTGCTCGTTTACTTAATCCGTATTTAAAGGCCTACGACGAAAACGGTGATTACAATAATGAAGGACTGCCTTGGGCTAACCCCATCGAACAATTGATGTTAAACGATAATTCAAATAACACCTTAAAGATTGTTGGAGGTGTATTTTTTGACGTTGAATTAGCCAAAAACCTGGTGTTCAAAACCAATGTAGGTGTCGATTTTTACGATTATACCGCAACGAGCTATTTACATCCCGATTCTGAATGGGGAGCTGCTACGCATGGTAAAACTACGCGTGCATTCAGGCGTAACTTTCGCATTACACCAACCAATACCTTGCGCTATAAGCTAATGCTTAATGATGCCCATGACTTTAACTTTTTGCTTGGTCAGGAATTGATTAGTAATAACTCTGAGTCGTTTAGCGTAGGAGCTAAAAATCTACCCAAAGATTTGAAAGTACTAAATGTGGCGGCAGAAGCCGATACCTGGGGCGGCAGCGCTTATGATTACTCCGTGGCTTCCTTTTTTGCCAATTTAGCTTATAACTATAAGTATAAATACCTCGTTGATCTAAGTATCCGGCGCGATGGATCATCACGCTTTGGTCAGAATAACCGCTGGGGAACATTTTGGAGTGCTGGTGCCGGTTGGAATATTCAGGAAGAGGAGTTTATGAAAGATATTTCATGGCTCGATCAGTTAAAAATTAGAGCCAGTATAGGTGAAACAGGTAATTATAACATTGGAAATTATGAGCACCTGGCGTTATTTGGTTATGGTACGTATATGAATCAAAGTGCGGCCTATTTTTACCAACATCAGAACGATGACCTTACCTGGGAGAGAAAGCTTAAAGCCAATGTGGCCCTAGATATGGCGTTTATGCGCAAGTACCGCATGAAAGTTGATTTGTATCAAGAAACTACTAAGGATATGTTATTCTACATACCTTATTCTATTACCAGTGGTACATCGGGTAGGATGGAAAATATTGGCGAGATGACTAATACAGGTATTGAACTGGAATTGGATGCGCAGATATTGAAGTTGCAAGACTTTACATTTCATTTTAATGCCAATGCTGCTTACAATAAAAATGAAGTAACCAAGCTATACAACGGTTTAGAAAACATTGATCAGGGTTATACACAAATAACGGTTGGCAAGCCCTTGGGTACATTTTATTTAACCGAGTGGGCAGGTGTTGATGAGTCGAACGGTAAAGGCCTTTGGTATCGTGCAGATGGCAGCGTTACTGATACCTATTCTGATAGTGACCGCCAATTACATGATGGCAAAGTGTATTTACCACCATTGACAGGTGGATTTACAGGCACCTTTTCATACAAAAACCTGCAATTAACTGCTTTCTTCTCGTGGATGGCTGACAAATGGATTATAAATAACACACGTTATTTTACCGAGAGTCAGGGTATGTTTATGAGCTATAATCAAAGCACCGAAATGTTAGATTACTGGAAGCAACCCGGTGATCAGGCCAAGCACCCTTCTCCTGAATATCAGGATAATCAGTTTGATACACGTTTATTGGAGAATGCTTCATTCTTACGACTTAAGAATCTGAACATCTCTTATAATATTAATCCATCATGGCTTAACAGAACCGGATTCTTCCGTAGTGCACGTATTTATGCGCAAGGACAAAACCTGTTGACTTTTACTAAATACACCGGTATCGATCCTGAATTTTATGGGGTTAATGAGTTGAATATGTATCCACATGTGAAAACATTCACGTTTGGTATTGACCTTGGATTTTAATGATAAGCTCA
The DNA here is from genome assembly GCF_007097485.1 of Carboxylicivirga sp. M1479. Lineage (GTDB taxonomy): Bacteria > Bacteroidota > Bacteroidia > Bacteroidales > Marinilabiliaceae > Carboxylicivirga. The sequence continues at coordinate 128,612 of NZ_VKDE01000004.1, forward strand.
CTATTAGTAATCGTTGATCACTTGATAATGAAAGAAAAAATTAAAGATATGCATCGCAAAATAAAATATTATACCAGCAGCCTGCTCCTAATAGTGGCATTGGTAAGCTGCGAAAGCTTTTTTGAAAAAGATCCGTATGACAGCACCAAGAAAGAAGACATCATAACTAATGAAAAGGATGCTCAAACTTTGCTTTATGGTATGTACGCTGGTTTTAAGTCATCGGCATCGTATGGAACCTACTTAACTGTTTTAACCGATATAATGACCGATGCTTCATTGGCATCAGCCGGTTTTACCAATCAAATGGGTGATTTATATGCCTGGAAAATTAATCCTGGAACATCTGAAGTAGGTGCTGTTTGGTCAAATCACTATGCTTCTATTTACAACACAAATTACATTTTAAATGGGATAGATGAGATTGAGGGAGATGTAGACAATATTAACCGTTTAAAAGGTGAAGCCTTGGCTGGCCGGGCGTTATTGCATTACAATCTGGTGCGTTTATACGGTAAAGCATATAATGCCACCACTTCTGCAACTGATTTGGGCGTACCCTATATCACTAATAACGACATTACATCTCCATCAAGGCACACAGTAGCTGAGGTGTATAAGTATATAGTTGATGATTTGGAAGATGCCGAGGTTCTATTGCAAGACAACATGTATTACGATAACATGGTGTTTACCAAAGATTTTGTAAAGGGATTAATGGCCCGAGTTCTGCTGGATATGAAAAACTACGATGGTGCAATTGCTTATGCCACCCAGTTGATCGAAAGTCCGTCTTATGCCTTGTCAGAAGGTTTGGGTTTTATTAATATGTGGTTGCATGATTCAGGCAGCGAAATAATTTGGCGAGTTGGTTATTCCCCTACCGATTATGGTGCTGCTCCAGGTTATAACTTTTATAATCGTAACAATAGCAACACCTTGCCATTGCCCGATTATATTCCGGCCGAGTGGTGGGTAAATAGCTTTAACCCGTCTTTGGATGTGCGCTACACTTCTTACCTCACTTACACACAAACTGGCTTTGGTTGGACTGGGCATTTAATACGCAAATATCCAACCAATCCGGCTTATACATCTCAGGGATTAAACATGCCAAAACCAATGCGTTTAGCAGAGATGTATTTGATTCGTGCGGAAGCGCATGCCTATAACAACACGGATGATTTAGCACGCGATGATATCAATGAATTGCTGTCGAAACGAATCATAGATTTTACTGGTATTAGTTTGTCTGGTGATGATTTAAAAGAATACATCGCTGATGAGCGGAAGCGTGAGCTCATGTTTGAAGGCTTTTATTGGTTTGATTTAAAGCGCATGGGTAAAGGATTTGAGCGTGTGCCACAGGCTAATACTTCAACGGCTAATGATTTACAAATAGCGGCTGATGATTATCGTTGGCAATGGCCTATTCCAACCTCTGAGTTAAATGGGAATGAGAATATTGAGCAAAATGCAGGTTATTAATTCTAAAACTATAGAAATGAAAAAGATTCTTATAAAAGTTTATGCATCTATGGTTTTGCTAGTGCTATTGGGTGCTTGTCAGGAGAACAATGTGGAACTATACGATGGACCATCCTTAATACATTTTCTTGAAACAAAAGGGAATGTGCTAATTGATGAATCAAACCCTGTTATTACTATTGAAGTTGGTGTAACTAAAGCATTGGATGTATCACGTGTTTTTGATGTTGTGGTAGACACCGATGAATCAACTGCTGTTGAAGGCCTTAGTTTTGAACTGTTAACGCCAACTGTCACAGTAGATGCAGGTGAGGTGATTGCTGAAGTGCAAGTTCGAGGTTTATACACAGGCGCAGAACCAACAGGACAGCTTCTTAAATTAAGCTTATCGAGCTCAAATACAGATGAAGTAGCTTCATTCCAAAATGCCTATAACTTAGAGTTATATAAGTTTTGTGAATTCGATCAGATGGCCTTCGTGGGTACTTTTCAAGTGGTAGAAACTGATTACTGGCAGAATATTTTCGAATACGAAGTAGAATCAGTTGTTGGCGATGATCCATACTCAGTAAACATTACTGGTTTGTGGGGCACTTCTTCACCCGTTAAAATATCTTTTGCCATTGATGAGAATACCTGTTCAATACTTAATCAGTTCTTTTTTGACGACCCGGATGCTGGTTACGACAATGCTTGGATCAGAAGTGTGGAGGATGGACAATATAATAGCTGTATGGGTAGCATTACTGGATTAAAGTACTTCATATATCCCGAAGGATCGAATCAGGGTTGGGATTTAGGAACCTTTGAGATAAAACGTATAGATTAATAAGTGGTTTCCGATTATTGTTAAAAGGGCTGTATCAAAATAAGGTACAGTCCTTTTTTTATTGAGGTGAAAGGCCAAGTTATTTATCAATTGAGTCTTTCAATGCTAAAATCAAAGAGTTTCGTCGGCAGTTTAGAGGTGTGAGCGATGTGAAGTTTTTCCTGTATAGACTCTGTAAAATTTATGCCTAGACCCAGAATTTGGTTCTGATCCGTTCTGATCCGAAATTATTATTTGCAATCACCAGGCTCCATAAACAACAAAAGCCTCGTAAAAACGAAGCTTTTGTTTGGTGACTCAGCAGGGATTCGAACCCTGGACCCACGCCTTAAAAGGGCGTTGCTCTACCAGCTGAGCTACTGAGTCAATCCAATGCCAATCTTATTGGCTTTTTGCAATCTAAAAACTCTTCTTTTAGAGCTTTAAAAAGTAGTGACTCAGCAGGGATTCGAACCCTGGACCCACGCCTTAAAAGGGCGTTGCTCTACCAGCTGAGCTACTGAGTCGTACTTGTTTTTCTCAATTGCGGTGCAAAGATAGATGCTTTTCTTTTGAATGCAAATTTTGAAGTAAAAAAAGTCAAAAAATATTTTGCGTTTACATGATCAGAATCGTTCTAAGAATCCCTTTTGTATTGATTTTCAAATCGACAAGATGAACTTTAGTTGTCGAATATTTTTTTCATCAATTTTCCTGACTATATCGAATAATATCTATTCAGTATTTCGTTATTGTCTTTTATCTAAATAGTACCGAGGGATTTTACATTTCTTGAAATGTTGTGTTTTAAACCTATCATAATTAAAGGGTGTAAAAATGGAAGTGAATTATTCTTTTTATGGTTACCGGTGAATTAGAAAAAACAGTTGCTGTTATTGTTTCCTCATAGTGGGATGACACTAACCTTGCCATGGCTGACTTAGGTTTGGAGATCGAATAATCATGAATAGTACTATTGAGATTACACAAAAACACTTTAGATAGTTAAGAATATAACAGCTGATTAATCTGATTACTATTAATAGGGTAAAAAAAATATCCCGCACTGCTTATTATCTCACACGATGAGTAAGTAATCATCAGCAATTTGAAAGTTGTTTTGTTGATTTGCTTTGGGGATTGATAGTGGAAACTTAATTTGTAGCTATGTGGCTTGTTTCTAGCATAAATTGTATGTGTAAAAGCTTTATTTTTGCATCTCACAACATTCAACCATGCAAGGATTTATTAAACCAAATAGAAAAGTTAATTACGGCTTGGATCTTAACCGCGTAACCATCGGTCAGGAGATAGTCAGTCACTTTAATATCACTGTAGATGAGTCGGTTCATAGCTTATGGAGCGGCTTAATGCCTACATCTTCTTACCCAGAAAATAGTCGCGAATTTGCGGGAATACTAGGTTTTCATGAGATGTTTTTGCCTTATGGCTTTTTAATGAATCTCACCTTGAGTTTGGGCGTTGAAAATTTTGCACACTCAAGCCTTCTACATCTTGAAATACGAAATGCTTTGTATTTAAACCCAGCATTTGCAGGTGATACATTTTCGTGCGTTATACGCATTAAGGATATTCGCACTACCTCCAATGGGGAGTATTCAACTATTGTGTCGGAACATGTTTTATCCAACCAAAAAGGTGATCCTGTTTTTAGTTTGGAGCGTGTTACTTTATTTCCAAAGATTGATGTTAATAGTGAGTCCGCTATAGATCATGTTGAGCCTTTGAAAAATCATCATTTTAAAGAGAAAATACTTGCTCGTGTGCGTGGTATTTCCATAGAGAATAAAATTGATGACTTTAACGAGGGAGACTTACTCTTGCACCCCTTTGTTAGGCCGGTGGGTAAAAGCGAGAATCTGTTTTGGGCCACCTATTTTAAAAATACGCACCCGATACATTACAACTATCAGCGTTATAAACCCGGTGAAATAATTATTTCTGGTGGTATCGTATTGTCTATGGTGTTGGGTATTTCAGGAAGAGAATTCCGACAGCTATTATTACCACAGGTTGAGCGCGCGTTTCATGTGGTGCCCGTTGTGGCCGAAGATCGTGTGGGTGCATTTTCGTACATAAAAAGTAGCACCCAAATAATGCCAGGCTTCGAAGAGATTGACGTACGTACCTTTGGTTTGCGTAATGTTGATACGGAACTGGAGCTATCCGATGCCGATTTTCCATTGGAGCTATTCAATGGTTTACAGCGCCCTGCCGATGTTGAGAGAGTATTGGAAGAAAAATGTCCGCATCTGAAAGGCAAAATCTGTTTAGTGGCCGATTGGAAAGCACTGCGTAAAGTTGAGTAATTGCATTATAAGCTAATAGAATATTATAAGCCTGTCTGTCGACGGGCTTTGTTGTTATTGATTAGTATATCGCGACCCAATTGGGTCACACAATGCGACCCAGTTGGGTTATGGTGTCTGACCCAACTGGGTTATAGTGTCTGACCCAATTGGGTCAGATTGTGTGGGCGACAACTATACGATGCTTATCGTGCAGCTACCTGTTCTTATAGTCTTTGTACGATACACCATAGCTCTTATTTCTAAAGTGAAATTTCCCTTTGTAAGTGCGTCAGGTATAAAACACATTAATTCGCCTGGTTTGTTTTTAATCACATTAGATGCTTTAAACGATGTTTTGTGCTTGTCGATGAAATAAACCCCTTGTTGTGGATCGGCTTCGTTGAACTTTAAATAAACGCCTTTGATGGATAGTAGCTGACCGGCGCTAAAGTTACTATCCTTGCTTTTGTTGAAGTGATTAAGCAGAGATTGTATGCTGGGTTCACGTTTGGCAGTGTTAAGCTTCTTAACTTTAATTTTGTGTAGGCAGTTTTTTAGGCGCTTTTCGGCTTTTAAATTGATGCTAACATGATGGTGATCGCGATTGAATGATTCTGACTCAGAATTAAAACAACCATTGATGGAGCTGGATATTGAAAATAACTCGGTCTGCACCCGGGCACCTTCCGTAATTAATGTTTCAATGGCTTGATGATATTCCTCAATAACCGCTAGTGCTTCTGCTTTTGTTACGGTGGAGCCTTTTGCAATCATCATCTCAATAATATCATCCATTGTGTGCGATTCATTATCGCTTGGTATTGCCAGGTATTTGCCTGAATAGGTGCGGAGGGTGTTGGGAGTTAATCTGTATTTTAAGGGCATTTGTATTGTTTGTTATGTTTTTAAAAAATCAAGATATAGAAAGGTGGCTACTTTAACTATGATATTTGTTAGTGCTGTTACTGCTTTATAAGATGTTTGAGTGGGATAACCCTTAATGCATAAGCGTTATTTTAATCGAGTAATTCAGTATGATTATCAAATAAATTAGTTCGTTAGTACATAAAAGTATTATTTTTGATGCGTAAAACAATTTACTAACGTGTGTGTATATTAGCTTGATAATTAGTTTGATGTAACTTTTTGGCTGGTATGGCGTACAAAAGTTAGTGGATTTAAGATACTTTAATGATAAATTATAAATTGGTATGAAGTATAGGAATTTAGTTTTAATTCTTTTTATAGCTTTTGCTGGAGTGCTAGGGATTTATGGTCAGAATCTTACTTTGCCAGATGGAAGTGCATTATCTGCCAGCACTAGTTCTGTTTACGATGGAAATACGGCAGCCACAGCCATAACATCAGGAGCGATTTCTGGCGGTACAGTTACTGATACCGTAATTGTTAAGATTGAAGGAGATTTGCATGTTGAAAAGGCGAACGGAACGAGTGAGTTAAAAGTTAATGAGCATTGTATACTCATAATAACTGGTGATTTATTTGTCGGAAGTAATAAAGGAAATGGAAAGCTTACACTTGATGGAGTACTCGTTGTCTATGGGAGTGTTTTAATCGATGCCGCAAATACTGCAATTGCGTCTGTTGAATCTTCAGGTACATTTGCAGTAGGAGGTTCCTATACTTCAATAGGAGATAAGGAAACGGAAACGAATAATGGGAACGTGTATTTGAGTGATGAAGGCGACGGGAGTGGCTTTGGTGGAACTGGTACAAATGGAGATTTGGGAGGCTTGATTGATTCCGGAATTTTGCCTGGTGAAATATTAGATGACTTTGTTGAAAATGTAGATGGTGATAATATACCTGTATCCAGTTGGCAAGGAGATGAAGAAGGTTCTGAAACAGATTGGAATAATCCCGGCAATTGGGATGGCGGGATAGTGCCTACAAAAGGTAAAAATGTTTCGATACCGACTAATCCATCCGGGGATTCGAACCCTGACTTCTTTCCTCTTGATTGTAGTAATGGTAAATATTATGTCTGGAATATGACAATTCAACAGGGTGCAAATCTCAGTGTGCCAATTAATAGTGAGGTGATGATATATGGTGATCTTATTTTGGAGTCAGGCGCCAATTTATCTATAGAAAATGTAAATGATGTTGGAATTGGAGGAAGCCAAATAACTGTTTATGGAGATATCATTGTTCCTGATGATGCCAATATAGTTGTTAATAGCTCAAATAATAATCCAACATCCTTAATTGTTAATGGTGAGGTGTATAAGTCGACGGCTCGCACAACTACAGGCAATATTACTTTTGAATGGACCTACAACAACAATAACTGGTGGTTTATTGGTCACCCTATTTCCAATGCCACACTAAGTAATAGCTACAAGTTGATACGTGATGGAGGTGGTGATTATGCCTTGTACGACTATGTTGGCGGTGCCAGTCCTTATTCAAAGCTGTCAGATAAGGTCAGTCACGACTTTTCAAGCATAAGCCCTATCAAAGGTTATTTGTTTAAAGTGAAGGATGATAATACAACGTTAACAATGAAGGGGCAGGTTAATAATAATTCAGATTATTCACACGGATTATTGGACAACGATTGGCAAATCGTTGCCAATCCTTATCCATCCTACTACCAGTTACCAACGGAAGATGAAACAGATGTAAATGCTGATTTTTACCATACAACTGGTACGGTGTATGTCACGCACTCAACAAGTAATAGTGACAAGATATTCTATGTTTATAATACGCTAATGAATATACGAACCCCGTCAGGGGATGATCCTGTGCTTGAGAATGGTATTATTGCACCCGGTCAGGCTTTTTATGTGGAAACATATTCGACTGGTAATGTTAAAATGAGAGCTGCCAATTGTGTGCACGACGCCGCTAAGTCATCTTTAAAGTCAGGTAAGGTAACCGAAGAAAATATTTTACGCATTAAGCTTAAAAATGCCAATAACTCCAACGATGAGGCAGTTATTGCTCTGCACGAACAGGGAACTGTGGCATACACTCGTATGGATTCAAAGCAACGCTTTCAAACTAATAGCTTATCTTACGTTTATTCTGTTGTGGAAGAAAATAAGGCTGTTATTAATGCTTTACCTTTGCTTGCAGACGATTATTCGCAGACAATTGGTGTTGATGCCAAAGCTGGCGAGCACCAACTGTCTATCGACGGGATTGAGTCATTAACGAATGAATACGAATTGCTACTTGAAGATAAACTAACCGGCGCTGTTACGCCTATGCTTAACAGTCAAACAGTTTACGAGTTTACCTCAGATGCTGGTACTTTCGACGATCGTTTTGTATTACATTTTAAAGTTTCAAGAACAGAGATACCAACTGATATTGAAAATAAGGAAGAGGTTGATAACGGTATTTCTATATACGTTCAAAATGACAAGCAGCTATTTATTACCTATAAAGGTGAAGCTGCTGAAAAAAATGTTGAAGTTTATTCTATGAGCGGGCAGCTCCTTATCAAACAATCATTCTACCAAGATTCTTTTAACGATTATTTAAATATACCGTCTGGTATATATTTAGTAAAGGTAAGCGATGGTCATAAGGAATATTCAGAAAAGATATTCATCCCTTAAGACTCATTTTAAATAACTTATAAAGGCCTCCATTTGATGGGGGCTTTTTTTGTACATACAAGTGTGTGTGGCAGCTATGCGCCACCTAACGTTAATGTATGTTAATAGTGTAACTTTTATAACGGGTGACGTGTAATACTTTCGAATATCCAGCTCATTTGTTTGAACTGGTTTTGAATTCTAAACCTTGAAATCTAAAAGTACACTATGAAATGTAATCGCATTTTATTATTAATGACTTTACTTCTGTGGGGGACAGTAGTGAAGGCACAGAATCCTTATGCAGATGGAACTGTTATAGCGGCAGGGAGCAGTATTAATCAACGATGGTCTATAGCAGCAAATAGCAGTGTAAGTACAGCAGGAGATTTTACATCTGCTGCTGATGGGAGAATAGGTGGGACATTTACAGTAAATGGAAATTATACGCATTCTGGTTGGAGTAGTGATCGCATACTAAGTGGTGCTGTTGTTGAGATATTTGGAAATTTATATGCAACCCAAGAGCTAAGGGTTCAGGATGGAGCCACCCTGATTGTTCATGGTGATTTTTATAATTATGGAGGAGGTTCAACAAGACTAGCCGGAAATATTGTAATTGCTGGAGATGCTTACTTAAGTAATACAACTATTCGTTCAACAGGTAATGTGGTAGTAGGTGGTGATATTACTATGTCCGGAGGAAGTAGCTCTTCAGGAGATGTTTATGTGCTGGATCCGGATGCGACCATTGATATCCCTGGTTGGATGGGCGTTTCCACAGGTGACGAAACCGACTTTATCAATGATGAATCAGGTAATACAGATTTAAATAATGCGGTTTCCGATGCTGGCCTAATTAGTTCAGTTGATGCTCCGGGTAGTTTTACTTACTCTAACTTAGCCGGCTCAAGTGCTGATTTATCATGGACATTAAATAGTGACAATGATAATGTAATCATTGCTATGTATTCTTCGGATACAACAGATAAACCGGTTGATGGTACAAGTTATTCGGTAGGTTCAACTTTAAGTGATGGTGCGGAAATTATTTTTGTTGGGAGTGTTGGTGAAACCGACCTTATCTATACTAGTTTTGTTGAAGGTGCAAGTAATTATCTTCGTATTTGGTCTGTTAATGCTTCTGTTGAATACTCTAAGGAGATAAAACTTACCGTTAAAGGCCTTACCTCGGCAGATATATTTTATGAGGATTTTGAAAATGGAAATGCCAATAGTTGGACATTAGGCTCTTTATCCGGAGATCATAGTTGGGCAATAGGCTCTGCAGAATCTTACCTTGGAAGCAATTCTGCATACATATCCGAAGATGGTGGTAATTCAGCAACTTATGATGAAACGGGCAATGGATGGGCTGGACTACAAAAGAGTATTACTATTCCATCTGGATTTAAGAGTGCCGAAATATCTTTTTATTGGAAGTGTGTTGCTGAAGCAGGGTATGATTATGGTCGTATTTATGAAAACAATACAACCATAAGTGATGAGTTGGTGAGTCAAGAGGCATGGGTTGAGGAGGTTATCGATATTTCAGGATATATAAATAGTGATTTTGATTTAGGCGTATGGTTCTACTGTGATTGGACTTCTGGTGTTGATCCTGGTCTTTGCATCGACGAGATAAGAATTACTGGAAGTGATGTTGCACGTCCGCAGAGCTTTGCGGGTTCAGCTGTGTCTTCAGAGCAAGTTGACCTCTTGTGGACTAAAAGTACTGATAATGATGATGTAATTATTGCCTATTCATCGTTTGGCGCAGTTGGCCGACCGGAAAGTGGGGTTTCTTACGCTGTTGGCGATTATCTCGATGGCGGTGGTAGGGTTATTTATGTTGGTTCTGGCACATCGTATTCACACATAGGGAGTTTCTCAGGTATTTTAAATTATACAATTTGGTCTGTTAGTAGTAATGCATACTCCAGTTCCATTACTGAAAATGTGACAATACCTGTCAACCTTCCTTATTCGGAAGATTTTGAAGGTGATGTTTCGGAATGGAATTTTAGCGCTGTATCGTACAATAACTGGGTTAATGGAAGCGCAGATGCTAACAGTGGTTCAAAGTCAGCATACATTTCTTTTGACAAGGGTGTTACTTCTGCTTATGATAATTCAGAATGGACTAATACAAATTTAGAGTTGGATGTTGATCTAAGAGGTTTTGAAACAGCAAAGTTATCCTTTCAGTGGAAAGCCGATGGACGAAGAGATAGGGCTTACGGAGAATGCTATTTAGATGGTTTTAGGATATCAGGAAATCAAGAGTATCGAGATGCTTCTGGGTCTTGGAATACGGAAGAGATAAATGTATCTTCTTATGCTGATGACATACGTACGCTAGCTTTCCGTTGGTATAATAATACATCTGGAAGTCCAGAGAATCCTGGGTTGCTTATTGATGATATCAAGATTTCTGGTACAATTGCTAATCCTGCTTCATTTTCAGCAACTAATTCAAATGATCTCTTAAATAACCTTGAATGGGTAAAGAATACATATGGCGATGATTTATTAATAGCATGGTCTGAAGATGGGATTTTTGATGTGCCTGAGGAGGGTGTCGAATATGATGTAGGTGATCTGTTACCTGGTGGCGGCACCATTCTCTATCACGGAGATATTTTAACCTTCGATCATTCTCCGCTTAACTATGGTACAATTTACTATTATAAAGCGTGGTCGTCTCGTAATGGTATATATTCTTCAGGTATTGAGGTGAGTGCTAATACGCCTGCAAAAGTATCAGTAATGTTTGAAGATTGGGAAGATAGTTCGGATGGCTATCCTGAGTGGTCGTTTTCTCATTCTGATATTAACTCCGCTTCATGGCTTCTTGGCGGAAATGATGTTGCATCTAGCGGTATTAGATCATCGTATATTACGGCAGATGGTTCTACCGCAGGTTATTATGAAAATGGAGGAACTTATTGGGCTACCTTGTCCATTAGTGTTGATTTAACAGACTTACACACTGCCTATTTAGTTTTTGATTGGATGAGTTTAGGTAATCCTACATATGATTATGGGTCAGTTTTTATAGGTTCTACACAAGTTGGCCAAGAGTATTCAGGGGAAGGAGGTACATGGTCTTCTGAATCAATTAATCTGGATGCTTTTCTTGGTAGTGTCCAAACAATTGAGTTTAGATGGAATAGCACCGGATCGGCATATTACTCACCTGCATTTTGTATTGATAATATTGAAGTAGGTGGTATTTATGATCCTACATCCAGAATCACAAATGGACAAAAGTTAACTACTTCAGTTTCATCGATAGCAAATTCTCAAGCTGAGGCTGTGGATGTTTTTTCATTTGACCTAACAGATAAGACTTCGCGATATAATGATATAACACGTATACAACAGTTAGTAATAAATAAAGGTAGCGGAAATACCATCGCGGACTGGAGTGATGCTTTGGAAGGAGCTAGGTTGTTCGGAACGGATTTGCCGGCAGAAGGAATGCAAGGGACGATCCTGAGTTCTGGAATAACCTTTACAGGAACAGACATAATTTTATTAGAGAATCAGGATGTTGCAGAAAATTATTTACTAAAAGTATGGCTGAAGTCTGATTTAAATGTTAACGACATTTCAGATGGCGATAGTTTTGATTTTCAAGTGTCTGGGAGTGATATGGTGACAGGTCTTGGAGATGACTTTATTAAGTTAAGCAATACTCAGAGTGGCGCAATACCAATAGAAGTTGTTGCAACCGAACTTCGTTTTTCGCAACAGCCATCATCTAATGCAACAATTAATACCGTTCTTGGTCAGGCTCCTGAAGTAGCTGCCACTGATATCAATGGGAATATTGATTTAGAGCATGCTGCCAATATAGTGCTTACGAATGATGATGGGGCAAGTGGTTTTTTAGCTATGACTAATGCAATTGCATCGCCCGTTGATGGTGTTGCCATATTTGCGGACTTGACTTTTACCGAAACAGGTACTGTTACTCTAAGTGCTACTTCAGCAAGTATTACATCAAATATATCGGATGCTGTAACCATTAGTAATTATTGCCAACCAAGCAATAACTCTACAGATAGGTATATTACGAATGTTATTATTGAGAGTATTAACAATGTAACGGGAGATGATGGTGGTTATGTAGAATATCTTGATCAGACTGCTAGTTTTGCCAAAGGGGAAACTTATGATGTAACTATTGGAGTTCGTAATAATTCTGGTACTGGTTATGCAATTGTATGGGTCGACTGGAATGGTGATGATGATTTCGCTGATAGTGGAGAGGGCTTTTCAATTGGAAACACTAATCGTACAGGAACACAAGTATTGTCTGGGCAGCTAACAGTGCCTGCTAATGCAACTTCTGGTACTACAAGAATGAGAGTGCGTTTTTCACAAAGAAGTAGTACTGGCAATCCATGCACTAATTCAAATGGAGAAATTGAAGATTACTCAATTGTAATAGCTTCCGAAGGATGGTTAGGACAGAATACGAATTGGAATGTTTCTAGCAACTGGACAACAGGATCAGTGCCTAATGGGAGTACTGATATTTATATACCCGAACATCCTTATTTTAATGATGCCTTTCCAATAATAGATGGTGCGGCAAATATGAATGATATAGAGATTTCTGATAATGCTTCATTAACAATACGTTCAGGTAGTTTGGTGACAATAAATGGCGACATTACTAACAATGGTGATTTAATCGTAGAAAACACCAATGCCAAACCAGCTTCCTTAATTACCAACGGTACTGTAACAGGTGATATTTCCTTTAAATGGACTTACGATAACTTACGCTGGTGGTTTATAGGTCATCCAATAACTAATCCTGTCATGAGCAGTTATCAAGATATTAGAACTGGTCAAGGTAATGACTATGCACTTTACGATTATTTAAATGGTGGCACGTACGATAAGTTGTCCGCTAAAGCAGATACTTATTTGTTTAGAGCTGACGATGAAATAGCAGGTTACTTGTTTAAAGTAAAAAATACAGGAGGTGAAGTCGTTCACACAGGCACGATTAATGATGATGCTGAGTATACGCGTACACTTTTAAGTGATTGGCAAATTATAGCCAATCCTTATTCATCTTATTATCAGTTGCCAATGGAGACGGGACCAACAGCTGACTTTGCGAATACTACAGGTACTGTGTATGTAACGGTTTCAACACGTAATAGCGATAAAACGTTTGAAACATACAATACTCTTACCGGACTAAGCTCGCCCGAAGCATTTAAAGGTATTGTAGCACCTGGTCAAGGGTTTTATGTGAAAACGGCCAGTGCCGGTACCATGTCAATGCGTGCCGCCAATAGAATTCACGATGTTAGCAAAACGTCATTGAAGACAGCACCTGCTCCAATAAAAGATGTACTTCGTATAAAGTTAAGCAATAGTGGTGGTGGAACCGATGAAGCAGTTGTAGCTTTAAGAGAAAATGGTGATACTGGTTTTTCTCGTATGGACTCAGAGCAACGTTTTGATACGAATAGCTTGTCCTACATTTATTCACTTGTTGGAGACAAAATGGCAGTGATAAACGTATTGCCAAGTGTCAGTGAAAACTATAGTCAAGCAGTTGGTATCAGAGCCAAAGTAGGTGAGCATGTATTGCGCATTGAAGGTGTTGAATCACTAACTAATGCTTATGATCTTGTGCTTGAAGATAAGTTGACGGGGGCTGTAACGTCAATATCGGATAGTCAATCGGTATATGAATTTACAACCGAGGCTGGTGATGTTGATGATCGCTTTGTCTTGCATTTTAACATGCCTAAAACAGAAGTTCCAACTGATATTGGCGATATAAATGAAGCGAATAGCTATGTTAATATCTATATAAAAGAACAAAATTCATTAACCATTAAGTGCGATTGGGACATCAGGCAGAAAACTGTAGGGGTTTATTCTGTTTCTGGTTCATTGGTGATGATGAAGCAGTTTGAAGGAGAAGTGTATGAAGAGCAACTTGATGTTTTACCAGGTATATACATTGTTAAAATAAGCAGCGACAATCATTCGTATCAGGAAAAGGTATTTGTGAAGTAGATAAAATCAGATATAACTAAAGACGCCCGACTTTTATTAGTTGGGCGTTTTTTGTCTTTTTACTTTGGATATGCTTATCGAAAAAATAAAGGGACTTTATTGAGCTTTTTTACTCTCAGTTTCCTGTTTATATTCTCATTATAATGTGCAATACTATGCAACTTTGAGTTTCGTGGTTATAAAACCTCATGGCTTAATGGATCCTGATCCATGGAGGTATCAGCCAGATACTAGAAGCGTACCTGAAAGGGATCAGCCTCGCTGGGAGCGTAGTTGAACCGATGGAGACCCAAGGTGGTATCGAAGCGAACACGAAGAAAGGACCATCAAGATGCGATGCTTTACTATTGTTATGCGATGAATGAGTATAAAAAAGCCCGATAGTTTAGCTCGGGCTTAAGATTATAGTTTAGAGGGGTAATACTTTAATCGCTTCTTTGAACTCTTCTAAAATAACCGGCTTTTTTAAAAATGCTTTAGCACCATAATAATTGCAAGCATCAATTGTTTCGTCTTGGGTATCTCCTGATACCACAATGACTGGTATACCCATCCACTCTTCCTCCAAATCTTCTAATATGGTAAAACCATCTTTCTCGGGCATGTGAAGGTCAAGTAGAACTAGGTCTGGTTGCTCTGCAACAATCTTTTTCCAACCTTCATTGCCATCGCATGCCTCAACTACATCTACATCATAGTTTCTAAGCATACTTTTTAAAATTAATCTACTGTCCGGTGCATCATCAACTATCAGAATCTTCTTCATGCTTATGCTTTCTTGTTATTATCACTATTTAATAACGTATTTGATGTTTTATTGTTGTGTGTAAGTGGGTGATAATTAGTTTTATGTGAGTTTATTGTTTTGATGTAAGTTTTTGGTTGGTTCGTCATAATAAAACGGCAATTCGTCATATGTACCTGTGGTTTTATGGTATTTGAACCCTTGCAGCTTGACATTCGTTATTAATCTACATAATTGAGCTGTTTGTCAAAAAATCAAAATAATATTATGTGTCTTGATTTTAGTAACGTGCTGTTTAATAGTGGTTAATAGTGGTGGTGTGTGGATTGCTGATAACCTCCATGCGTTATATCAGTATTAGAATACGGAATAATTGTAGTTTTGCAGATTATTATGGCTTGTAAAGTTATTTGTAAAGAAAAATTATTAGTATGAAGCATATATACTCTAAGGTTTTAACTGTTGTTTATATCTTGTTTTTTTGTGGGCATTTAGCCTCAGCTCAATCAGGTCCAGCAGGCATTGGAAATAGTGATGGAAGTAATGGGCATCCTCATAATGTACTTTGGTTAAAAGCTGCTGCATTAACAGGCCTGTCCAACAATGACCAACTATCCACTTGGAGTGATTTATCAGGGAATGGGCATGACTTTATTCAAACAAATGGTGTCAATCAACCATTGTATAACAATACCACAGGAATAAATGGGAATGCTGTTATTTCATTTGATGGATCAGGAGACCATTTGACAGATGATGATATGGACAGTTATTTTGATGGACTAAGTGGTTTAACAACCTTTGCCATTATTCGCTCCAACCAAATAAATACCGACAGAGGATTTTTCGATACACGATCTCCCAATGGTAGTGATGATCAGTTTGCTATACGCTATGATTCTGGAGGTGCTTCAGGAGGTGGTGATGATGTCGTTAAAATAGGCTTGCGTGCAGGGAATTCATCTCAAATAGAAACAAGCTCAAATGTTCAATCAACCAGTGCTCAGCTTATTACCGTTTGGTGGAACTCTGGAGATCAGATTAGTATTGGTTTCGATGGAGTTACCAATGCATTGTCGTATGGTGGAAATCCTATTACAGGAACGATTAGTGGTACTGCTGCAGGTTATGTTGGAAAAGGTCCCAAGGATGCCAGTGCTGGTTGGGATGGAGATATTGCTGAATTAATTGTTTATGGCGATAAACTTAATGCTGCTCAACGTATTGTTGTTGAAAATTATTTAGCCGAGACATATAATTTAACAATTGCTAATGACGCCTACACAAATCCCAATTACATTGGCGATTTAACTGGAATGGGGCAAGCAAGTGGCGAAACTCTTCCTCTATCGCAAAGTGCTGGGTTTTATGTGCAGGATAATGGTGGATTAAGTGATGGAGACTTTATATTCTTTGCGCATAATAATGTTGTGAACGATGGCCCTACAACTATTGATATGCCAAGTGGTATTGCACAAGCTTGGAAAAGAGATTGGTATGTTCAAAAGACAGGAAACTTTGATGCTAAAATTATTTTTGATTTGCCAGAAGGTATTGGTGGTCAAAACCCAGGTGATTTAGTCAATTATAAATTACTATATCGTTCTGGCACAAGCGGAGATTACTCAATTGTTACTGCAAGTGTTGTTGCTGCTGATAGCGATCAAATTGCTTTTGATGTAGCTGATGCCAATATAGCAGATGGGTATTATACATTAGGTACCACTAATTCAACTGCTAGTCCCGTAGAGGGAATTCCTGGTTTAACATGGTATACATTGGCTTCTGGTAATTGGACTGATTCAGATATATGGACATTAGATCCTTCCGGGTCATTACCAAATAATCCAGCTAGCGCATATCCAAACCTGTTAACTGATAATATTGTGGTTAAAACTGGTAAAACAGTCACCATGGATGTAAATAACCTGACTTGTGATAAACTTACGGTTGAGGGGCGTTTAGATATGGCGCAGGCAAGTGGACATTCATTCTCAGTTATCAATGGTAATGGTCGTATTCTTATGGCTGCAGATAATTTTCCGGCAGGTGATGCGTCTCATTTTGTAACAAAGGGTCAAGGAGAGGGAACGGTAGAGTATTATGGGGGTATTATTTCCATATCTAGTGGACTAACATTTTACGATGTTGAAATAAGTTTGGATGATAAGGCCAATAGCCTAACATTTATCAACGACCTAAATATCAATGGAAATTTATTTGTTGAACAAGGTATTTTGCAAATTAATGATGGTGATAACTTAAACCCCTTAAATATTACCGTGGATGGGAATATTTCTGTAAAAGCTGATGGAGGAATTAGTGTAGGAACGGCTGATGCATACAATAGTTCGGCTCAATCAGGTTATGGTAATTACCACAAAGGCTTCCACGTATTAACAGTCGGTGGAGATATTAGTAATTATGGAAACATCCGTTTAACGAATCAAACAGTGCCTGATTATAACAGTAGAGCAATGAATGGAGCTGCATCTCTTGTATTTACAGGTGCCCGCAATACCCGATTTGATTGTTATAACACAACCAATTTATACATGATGGTTGTTGATAAAGGTGTAGATCGAACATATGAGTTAATAACATATGCTGATAATAAGGCCTATTTTACTTTGTTTGGTGATAATGATGAAGGTTGGAATACGGGAGTAATTGATAACCCTGAAATGAGAAAAGCACTATGGGTGAAAGCCGGTACATTGACTTTTTCTGGTGCGGTATACGTTTCTTCATTAACTGAGGGAGGTCGTGATTATACGATCGGTTATCCAGCAGCTATAAAAGTGGATGGTCCAAACGTATATGTTAGTGTTACGGCCAATGAAAATTCCGATTACAGCAACTTGTCATTTGCACCAGGAACACCAGATGGAGTAAGGACATCAAGTGGGAATACGGGCTTGTATTTATTTGGTAAGCTTCTTGTTAATAACGGAACGTTATACCAGGGAGAAGGAGAAGCAATTAACTTTAGAGATGAGGCACCGGGTGCAATTGAAGTGAATGGTGGTGTATTAAGTGTTAATCAAATTGGAATTAGTTCATCAGCTTCCCGTGGTGATTTCTCATACAAACAGACTGGCGGTTTAGTCGAAATTCGTGGTGACTATGGTCCTGATGGTGACAATGCAATGCTAAATCTGAATACCTCGGATATGTCCTTCACTATGTCTGGTGGTGAGTTGCGTGTTTTAAGAACTACTTCAAATAATCCGAACGGAATACATATTTCAAGTGCGCCTGCAAATACCAATGTTACCGGAGGTCTGGTAAAGGTGTTGGCTAACGGAAATACAAATTTTCAAATTAATACCACAGTTCCCTTTTATAATTTTGAGGTGGAACGAGCTAATGCAAGTGCCGATGTAACAATTGATCTTCAAACTGAACTGACGATATTAAATGACTTAACAATAAATGCCAATACTTTTTTAGACCATAATGGTTTTGATGTATCCATTGGTCGTAATTTCTCAATTGATGCCAATGCGACTGAGGTTAGTAATAATAAAGGTTATTTGTATGATGCATCTGCAACCAATACCACAACATTTAACGGATCTGAAGATGGGGTGTTTTATATTGGTCACCCTTTTGATGATGGGTGGGAATTATACTTGCATAATCTTGTTATTGACAAGCCAGCTGATAAAACTCTATTAATTCAATCAGATACTGAGAAAGAAGCGGCTAATGTTTCAAATGATTTTTATGCAAGACTAATACAGGTGAAAAACAATACCCAAGTAATAGGCGGAACACTTGACCAAGGGGCTCAGTCCCTTCGACTATATGGGCCAATTGAAATTTCGTCTATTGGTAAGCTTGGGGTTTATGAACATGGTACAACGCATATTGATGCATTAATCATGTTTAAGGATGCTGATGTTAGCATCATCACAGAAAATGGTGCTGAATTAGGAAATATTAAAATGAACCCAGCACCTAAAACCGATATCATCACCCTAACAAGTGATGTTAAAATAGGTAGAATATCGTATTACCATGGGCGCATAAATTTAGGAAGCCATCGATTAACGTTGGACTACTTCCATCAACAGAGTACAACCAATAATTACTCAATAAATAAAGGTAACGCTGCCCAGGAGATGTTTTATACAGATGGTAATGCATCTGATGGAGGTTTATCACTTTATGTTGATTCATCAATAGCTGATGGTACTGTTTTAGGATTTCCTGTAGGTGTATTAGGAAAGTATACACCTGTGGAGGTAACCGTGAGTAATGTTACTTCAGCGGGTTATATTAATGTTAATCCAGTAAATAAAGCACAGCCTTCTCTTGTAGGAGGTACAAGCAATGCTTTACAATATTATTGGAATATTCAGCCATTGGATTTTACGGCTGTGCCTGATGTTACAATGGATATGGTATATGAAGATGTTGATATTGATGGTAATGAAAATAACTATGTCGCCGGAAGGTTGGTTAATTTTAGTACATGGGAGAATACCGTAGGAACAATAAACACAAATAATAATAAAATAAAATACAGCTCCGGAGTATTGACAGAAGGTGATTATACTGCTGCTCAGAATTCGCGAATAAATGGTTCGGTAAGAGTACTGTATGCCAGAAAAAATGGTGAGTGGCACGATTATACGACATGGTCTACTACGGCAGACGGGGCTAACCCACTTAATAATAAGAATCAATTACCAGCAGCGGGTGATATTTGTGTTGTAGGTAGCACATCGTCTAATTATGCAGTAGCAATTAGTGAAACACATGACGATTATGAGGCTATTAATATTGCTCGTTTATGCATTTTAAGATATGCATCCGGAGAAAGTTCAACAGTCACGATTGGTCAGAATGGTTCTGATTGTAATTTTGGTGTAGTTAGTAACTTAGATCCGGATATAGTTGATCCTTATTTGACAGAGACACATGGTAGTAAGATTATTGTTTCGGGTCCAGATCTCCCATTAGGTGATTTTGGTCAATTTATGAACGCTCCGAATACACTGTGGACTTATTCGAGAGCTTTCCCTGGAACAAACTCTGCAATTGATGATGCAGATGGTGGTAATCTCTCAAATGTGTATTATGATGGATATGAAATAGGGACTTCTATAACAGAATATCCAGTTCTTCAATTTGAATATTCTGGAAGAACTAGTGGAGCTATACAGTATATCACATTGCCTGCAATTGACATAACCGTGCATAATGATATTCGATTTTTTAAAAACATTAACCACATAAAGCTTAATTCGGCTTTAAATGCTGATGTTGTAGTTGAAGACGACTTAGTGTTTAGTAATGGCGGTGTGACAGTTGAGTTTCAGGCGGCCGGTGCTAACAAGAGTTTAACTGTAAATGGAAATATTGATTATAACTCTAGCAGTAACACAAGCATCATTGTGGAAGAGCAGAATTCTACATCGGCTAAACATATAATAAAATTAGGAGGAGATATTATTAATGTCAGTGCTAGCTCCTCAATTGAAGGATTTTACTCAGAATCTAAGAGTTATTTAGATATTGAATTTAATGGAAATGGTAATTCAATTTGGGAAGAGTTTGTTGATGTGCCATCGATTAACCAATTGATTATAAATAAAACTGATGGATTAGCAGAGTCTGTTGAGTTATTATCTGAAGTTACATTAGGATCTTTAGCAAATAGCGGATCGGAATTAAAACCTATACAATTAAAAAGTGGACTTCTAATTCTAAATAAGGATAATACAAATTGGGTATTATCTAACGGAGGCGATAATTTCTCAATACCTTCTATAGCAGCACTTGAGGTAACTCAAGGTACAGCTTCTTGCTTAGGGAATTCTGGTATATCCTTAGATGGAGCCCTTTATGTTTCTGGTGGAACAGTTGATATGAGTGGAGGTGATAACTTCATTGAATATTCAGCTTCTGGCAATGCATGCATTGAGGTTAGTTCGGGTGCATTAACGGTTGGTTCTCAGATAAGAAGAGGCTTAGCAACAGATGATGGCATATTAAATTATATACAAACAGGTGGAGATGTTATTGTTGGTCAGTACAGTGCTCCAGAAGGAACCAGGGGGGTACTTGAGGTATTAGGTGTTGGTAGTAACTTCGAACATTCAGGTGGTTTATTGCAAATCGCAAATGGACAAGCCAATGCGAGTGTTGCTTCCTTGTATCTTGAGCCGGAAAATTATTCCATAGGGTCTGGTACAACTATTACCTTTGATCCGGTACAAACGAGTGGTGTGAATGGAATTAGCGTTTATTCATCAATACCATTAAAAAATGTGTTGCTAAAAGACGATGTTAATCTTAGTGTGAACTTGTTGACGGTGCCTCTAACAATAGAGGAGAATTTTGAAATAGAAAGTAATGCAAGCTTTGCTGCCAATGGTTTAGATTTAAATATTGGAGGTAATTTTAGCAATGCAGGTAATTTTGCTCATAATAACAACACTACGACCTTAATAGGTAATGCAGCTCAGCAAATTATCGGTAACACCGTGTTTTATAATTTAACAAAAACTGAGAATTCAGATTTAGTATTACAAACGGGTACTACTGAACTAACAGTTGATAATATTTTTGATTTTCAGGCAGGAACCATATATGATAATGAAAATACGATTTCAATTAAGGGCTATGTCAATTTTGCTGGAACTCATGAGTATAGTGGTATTGGCAAGGGATTATATCTTACGGGATCGTTAAATCAAGAATTAAGTGGTGGTGGAGTCATTGGAATGTTAACGATTTTTAACCCTGAAGGAGTTGATATACCTATTGGTAATGCGTTTACTATTAATGATAAGTTGAGATTAGAAACAGGTATATTTAATATCGATAAGAATTTACTATTGCTATCTGAAACATGTATCATTGAGCATGGTCTTGAAGATTTCTCGTCAAATAATATGATTCAGAATAATATCTCATTTACCGATAATGGTGTTAAAAAGATATTCCCGAAAGTGACTTTTGGTGTTGATCCAAGTTATAGTTTTGTTTATCCAATGGGCTCGGGTGGTAAATATACTCCTGTATCAGTGGTGATGACCAATAATGGAACAAACACAGGTAGTTTAACCGTTAAGCCTGCTAATGAGTATCACCCAAGTGTGGATGATCCAAATAATGTTCTTCATTACCATTGGGAATTAAAATCTGATGAAATCTCAGATTTTACCGCTACGGTGAAAATGAAATTTGTATTGGAAGACGCTCATGTTGATGGTGCTAATTTAGTGACGGACTACATCACAGCTCGTCTATTGTCAGATGGAACAGGTGATTGGAATAAATTCTCAGGTTCTGGAGTAATTGATGAATCATCCAACGAGTTAGTTTTCGATTTTGCAGGTACTGATGATGCTGGTATTAGCGGTGCTTATACAGCTGGTATTAATGAAGCTATACCTGATCAGGTTCCGTCATATATAACAATAATGGATGGAGATTGGACCAATGAAAATATTTGGGACTCCTACCCAGTTTCTGGTGGTACCGTACCTGCAGGTGGGCCGAGAGGTTCCATCGTTTATGTTGCTCACGATGTTGATGTGCCAAATAATTTCCTTTCAGTGTATAGAACCAATGTACAGGCAGCAGGAATCTTAAATATTGGATCTACTTTTGGTCACCGTGTTGGTGATGTGAGCGGAACAGGACGAATTAAATTGGAGGATCAGGGAAGCCTGCCAGCTGGTGTTTATGACGACTTTTTTGCAGAAACCGGCGGTACTATTGAATTTTCAGGAAGTACAGATTATGATTTTTTAAGTGATATTAATAGTCTAAACCATGTGATATTAAGTGGTACTGGCGAACGTCGTTTCCCTAACTTGGATTTATCTGTTAAAGGTGATTTGAGTATAGTTGGAGTTGAGGCTATTAACGAACACAACAGAAATATTTCGTTGAAGAAAAACTTCTATTTTAATGGAGGAGCTTTTGATTCAGGAGATAATGGAGCTAAAATTATTTTTAATGGTACAACTCTTCAGTTGATTGATGGAACAAGTAGTTTTATTGGAACAAACGGAATTGATTACCTTGAAATGAATAACCCTGCTGGCATTGAATTGAAAGTAAGTGTAAATGTGGATAGTTATTTAAATTTAAAGAATGGTATCATCTATAATATCAATGAAGATGCATTCGTTGTTAATAGTGCCTCGGCTTCTTCCGTTATAGGTGGTGGGGCTAGCTCGTATGTTCAAGGTCCTTTAACTAAACTTGTGAATAACGGAGAAAGTTTTAGTTTCCCGATTGGAGATGCAGACAGGCTAGGAGATGTGTTGATTAGTAATACTATAACCGGTAGTGCTGATTATTGGACAGCTGAATATTTTAATAATAATCCAGGAAATGATAGCAAAGATCCTAATAGTGTGAGTGGAGATATCGAATTTGTTAGTCAAAATGAATATTGGCGTATTCAAGGACCAGCATCAGGCAAGGCCGAAGTAACATTGCGTTGGGATAATTTAAGTGGTGTTAATCCAGATGCAAACTTTAGAGTTGTAGAATGGCTTAGTGCTTTCAATTGGGGCGAAGTGGATATTGCAACGCCTAATACAACTATGCAAACTGTTAAGACAGATTTGGCAGCTGTATTCAATGAATTTGCAGGAGAAGGGAATTATTTCACATTTGGTTCAATAAATATTCCAGCGTTTACGTGGAAGGGTACGGGAACTACTGGTAACTGGTTCGACGTTACTAACTGGACCGGAGGCATTATTCCATCTGCTGGCACCGATATTACTTTAAATGATGATGGACTTGCACCTTTTATTCCAAATGATGTTCTGGTTGCTCAAGTAAATAATTTAACCATTAATCATACGGGCGGACTAACCATGAACCCTGGGGCTCAATTGACGGTTAATGGTAATTTAACTACTAACGGTTTGTTATTTGTAGAAAATACCAATGCCAATCCAAGTTCATTAATTACGCATGGAACGGTTACAGGTAATGTTGCGATGAAATGGGCTTATGATAATGAGCGTTGGTGGTTTATTGGTCATGCGATTGCTAATCCAACCATGGCTGAATATGAAAAGATACGTGATGAGCAATCCAATGATTATGCCATGTACGATTTAATTAATGATGGTTCATTCTACAAAGTATCCTCTAATGTAGGAACTTACGACTTAAGTGGTCAGAATGAATTGCAAGGGTACCTGTTTAAGGTTCGTTATGCAGGTGCTGAGGTTACTCAAGTAGGAACATTAAATAATTTAGCAACTTATCAAATGCCACTACAAGATGATTGGCAGATCATGACCAACCCTTATGCTTCGTACTATAAATTACCAAAGCAAACAATAAGTGGAGCTGATTTTGAGCACACAACCGGAACGGTTTATGTTACGGTGTCCACTCGAAATAGCGATAAGACCTTTGAGACATTTAACACCATCTCAGGTTTGTCGTCACCTGAAACTTTTGCCAATGGTATTCTTGCTCCAGGGCAGGCCTTCTACATTCAAACCGAACCAAGTCACAATGGTCAGATGGTTTATATGCGACAGGGTAATCGAGTTCATGATGTGAACAAGGTGTCTTTGAAGTCGCAAAAAACGGATGTTGATGTAATAAGAGTGAAGCTTAATAATGGCGAATTAACTGACGAGGGCGTTATTGCCTTGAGGGAGAACGGCGATTTTGCATATTCACGCATTGATTCGGAGCAGAAATTTACAACAAGTAGTAATTATTCCTTTATTTATTCTGTAGTTGATGAAAAATCACTGGTGATTAATGTGCTTCCGCAGGATGTGTCGAATAGCTCAGTTACCCTAGGCTTTAAACCAAAATTTGCAGGTGTTCACACCATTACAATCGATGGATTATCAAGCTTAGTTGATGATTATAAACTTCAACTGGAAGATACAGAGGTGGGAGTTATTGTAGATATGGATGCCACTACAGAATATACTTTCTCAGCCAATGAGCAGGAAAATAATACGCGCTTTATATTGCACTTTAGCAAAACCGAGGTAGCAACCGGTATTGAAGATGAGAACGAAGGTGCAAGCGAAGAAGTGAATGTATTTATTCAAAACAAAAGTTCGCTGCATGTGAATTGCGATTGGTTAGGGGAGAAGCACTTAATGCTTTATACGCTGGATGGACGATTGATATCTAATCAAACATTTGATGGCGCATCATTTAAAGATGAACTGAACCTACAGCCAGGTGTGTATATTGTAAAAGTATTAGGCGATGATAAACAATACGAGCAGAAAGTATTTGTTCGTTAATTGAATAGTTAGAATAGATAAAAAAGCTGGATGAACTTACGTTTATCCAGCTTTTTTATATTATCGCTTTTTAGCAAAGAATTCCTGAATAATCATTTTGCATTCGTCTTGCATAATACCGTGGCTTATTTCTGTTTTGGGGTGTAAAAGTGGAGGGTTACATCGAGCAAAGCCACGCTTGGCGTCGCTTGCGCCGTAAACCACGCGTTTTAATTGAGACCAGTTGAGAGCGCCAGCACACATCACACACGGCTCTAAAGTAACATAAAGAGTGCATTCAGAAAGATATTTACCTCCTAAAAATTCAGCGGCCGATGTTATCGCCAGCATCTCGGCATGCGCTGTAACATCATTAAGTGCTTCCGTTAAGTTATGAGCCCGCGCAATAATCTGGTTGTTGCATACTATTACGGCACCAACTGGTATTTCATTTTTCTCATCTGCTTTTTGAGCCTCAACAAAAGCTTGTTTCATAAAGTATTGGTCGGAAAAACTTATTTCATTCATTGCTAATAAATTTGCAGAATTCGTGGATAATTGATGATAAAAGTCATGTTTTGGAGACAATTAACTAAAAAAAGAAATTCTAAAAGTCTTAAGGGCTTTTTGTATTCATTTTCTTACTATTTTCGCAAAGATAATTTTAAACGTCAATATCGTCGCATACAATTAATCATTGGCAACGATAAATATGTAATAGCAATGTACAGGACACATACGTGCGGAGAACTAAGAATTGATCATATCAATCAATCGGTAACCCTAAGTGGATGGGTGCAAAAGGTAAGAAACCTGGGAGGTATGACCTTCATTGATTTGAGAGATAGATACGGAATAACACAGTTGGTGTTTAACGAGGAAACTCATAAAGATTTATGCCAACGAACCACGGACTTAGGTCGTGAATACGTTATCCAGGTTAAGGGACAAGTAGCAGAGCGAAGCAATAAAAACAACAAAATAGCAACTGGTGAAGTTGAAATTCTTGTTGACGAGTTAGTTGTGCTTAACTCTTCAGAATTGCCTCCTTTTACTATCGAGGATGAAACCGATGGTGGCGATGAGTTGCGTATGAAGTATCGTTACCTTGATTTACGTCGTAATCCTGTTCGCGAAAATCTTGTGCTACGCCATAAAATAGCCTTTGAGGTTCGTAACTATCTTAATAAGCAGAATTTTATTGAGACAGAGACGCCTGTTTTAATAAAATCAACACCTGAAGGAGCTCGTGACTTTATTGTGCCATCGCGCATGAACGCAGGTGAATTTTATGCTTTACCTCAATCACCACAGGTATTTAAGCAATTGTTGATGGTGAGTGGTTTTGATCGTTATTTCCAGATTGTGAAATGCTTTAGAGATGAAGATTTAAGAGCCGACCGCCAACCTGAGTTTACTCAGATCGATTGTGAAATGTCTTTTGTTGAGCAAGAGGACATCTTAAATACATTTGAAGGCCTTACCAAGCACTTGTTTAATGTGGTTAAGAGTGTGAATTTCGACTTCACTTTCCCACGTTTATCATATGCCGATGCCATTAAATATTATGGTTCAGATAAGCCAGATACTCGCTTTGAAATGAAGTTTGTTGAGTTAACAGATGATGTGAAAGAATCATCGTTTAAATTGTTTAACGAAGCAGAATATGTTGGTGGTATTTGTGCTGATGGCTGTGCCTCTTACACAAGAAAGCAATTAGATCAACTGACTGACTTTGTTAAGAAACCTCAGATTGGAGCTGGTGGATTAATCTATATCAAGTTTAATGCCGATGGAACCACTAAGTCATCGATCGATAAATTCTTTTCTCCAGATGAATTAAAGGCTATCGGACAAAAGTTTAATGCTAAGGAAGGTGATTTAGTATTGATTCTTGCTGGTGGTAAAGATAAAACACTTAATGCCTTGTGCGAATTACGCCTGGAAATGGGTGAGCGCATGGGCTTACGTGATAAAAATAAGTTCTCTCCATTGTGGGTTGTTGATTTCCCATTGTTAGAATGGGATGAGGATTCAAAACGTTTCCATGCAATGCACCATCCATTTACCTCACCAAAACAAGAGGATATGGATATGCTGGAATCAGATCCGGGAGCGGTAAGAGCTAATGCCTATGACTTGGTAATTAACGGAGTTGAGATTGGCGGCGGTTCTGTTCGTATCTTTAATGACGAGTTGCAGCAGAAAATGTTTAAGCTATTAGGTTTTACTGAAGAAGAAGCTGAGAATCAGTTTGGATTTTTGATGAATGCCTTTAAATATGGTGCTCCTCCACATGGTGGTGTTGCGTTCGGATTCGATCGATTGGTTTCATTGTTTGCCGGTTTAGATTCAATACGTGATGTAATTGCTTTCCCTAAAAACAATTCGGGTCGCGATGTGATGATTGATTCGCCTTCACCTGTAGCAGTTGAGCAGCTTGATGATTTAAATATTGCTTTAAATGTGAAAGAGAAATAATCTTTCATGAAATATAAAATTGAAAGGCTTTCCTGTTAGGAGAGCCTTTTTTGCTTTATGATATTTGGAAAGTGAGTGGTAGTTGAGATAAGCTATTTTAGTTCACAAAAAAAAGGACTCTTAAGCCGTTGCCTAAAGTCCTTTTTACTAACCTAACCCAAATCTATGAAAAAAATCTGATAGGTATATTGCAAGCCTTGTGCCAAAAAGCATATCACTTAAGTTACTGGAAGTTAAAAGATGAAAACAAATGTAGATATCTAGAATCGTACATGTGATTGAAAAAAAAATAAACCCACTGTGATAAAACACAATGGGTTTAATTATATGAGTTAATGTTCTTTTGAACAATTAATAGGCTCTTCCTGTATTTCCTTCAACAAAGTTGATGAATGAAGTATTAACCACTTTGTTGCCTCCAGGAGTTGGATAATTACCTGTGAAATACCAATCACCATTGTCATTAGGACAAGCTTTGTGGAGATTTTCAATCGATTGGTACACAATTTCAATATCGGCATCAATATCCTCAGGACGTAACATTTCTGCTATTTTAGCTGATATTTGCTCTGCCGTAAAAGATTCGTAAATTTCTTTTACATGATTAACAATTTCTTCCTTAGGAAGGTATTGCTGCTCTTTACACTTCTTATAAACCGTGTCAATTATGCTTGTTTTACCTGTGTCTTTAAGTAGTTCAATGGTAGCAGCAAAAGCACAAAAGTCTTTCAACTTTGCCATATCTATACCATAACAATCAGGGTAGCGTATTTGTGGAGCGGATGAAACAACAATAATTTTCTTAGGATGTAAACGATCCAGTATTCGTAAAATACTTTGTTTAAGTGTTGTTCCTCTTACTATTGAATCATCAATAATAACAAGTGTGTCAACGCCATTTTTAACAATGCCATAGGTCACATCATAAACATGAGCAACCATATCATCACGACTGTCGTCATCGGCAATAAAGGTGCGCATTTTCACATCCTTAATAGCGATTTTTTCAACCCTTGGTTCAAGACTTAAAATTTTGTCTAATTGATCAGGATCAATATCATTGCCTAAATCAAGTATTTGCTGTTTTTTAACTTGATCCATTTCACGACGAACACCTTCCATCATGCCATAAAATGCTGTTTCAGCAGTATTAGGGATGAAAGAGAATACGGTGTTCTCTATATCATAATCAACTTTTTCAAGTATGGATTTGGCAAGTGAACGGCCTAACTCTTTGCGCTCTTCATATATTTGACGGTCGCTACCTCGTGAAAAGTAAATGCGCTCAAAAGAACAAGAACGACGCTCCTGCGGAACACGAACTAACTCTTCTGATACTTTACCATTCTTTTTAATGATTAATGCATGACCTGGCTTTAACTCCTTAACCTGAACCGAACGAATGTTCATGGCCGTTTGGATAACAGGTCGCTCAGAGGCTACTACTACAATCTCATCATCGGCATAATAGCATGCCGGACGAATACCCCAAGGATCACGTGCAACAAAGGCATCGCCATGACCAACAACACCTGCTATGGCATAACCTCCATCCCAGCGTCGGCTTGAACGTTCTAATATTTCGCGAATATTAAGTTCTTCTTCAATGCAGGCAGAAATCTCTAGGTTGTTTTTACCTTCGTTTTTATATTTTCTGAAAAGCAATTGGTTCTCTTCATCAAGGAAGTGACCAACATTTTCTAGGATAGTTACCGTATCGGTATAATCTTTCGGGTGCTGACCAAGTTCCGTTAAAGACTGGAATATTTCATCAACATTGGTTAAGTTGAAGTTCCCAGCTAATGTAAGGTTTCGTGAGCGCCAGTTATTTTCCCTCATAACCGGGTGAACGTAATCGATGCTATGGTTTCCAAAAGTACCATATCGTAAATGACCTAAATACAATTCACCAGCAAATGGCAAGTGTTCTTTGGCGAACTGAGCATCATTTAGTTTCGCGGCATCTTTGTCTTGCTGCTTTATAAATGGTGCGTTAATTTTTTCAAACACATCCTTAATCGGATTCGCTTTATTAGAGCGATGTCTTGAAAAATATTTTTGGCCCGCTGGCTGATCAATCTTTAGGTTGACAGCACCTGCTCCATCTTGCCCTCTGTTATGTTGTTTTTCCATTAACAGATATAGCTTGTTTAAGCCATATCGCCATGTACCATACTTTTCCTGATAGTACTCCAGTGGCTTCAATAATCGGATAAGAACAATCCCACACTCGTGCTTAACTTGATCACTCATGATTTTTCCCTTCTAAAAAATAAAGCGCAAATTTATTGCTATTTTTTTAATCGCCCAACGCGATGTAATAAAAAAGAAAAGCCGGATTGATTCCGGCTTTTGATGATTCTATAATTCTTTAAAACTTACTCATTTTTACATTTCCATCCTTCACAATATAGCAGTTCGGAAATAGCTCTCGCACCTCGGTTAAAAGCGGTAAGGCTTCGTGTTTGTGCCGATAATTGCCAACTCGTACACGCCAAAATGGTGAGGTAAACGATAGATCAACCTCATTGTGAGGAAAGCTGTTTAAAAATTTACTTTTTACCTTCAGTCCATTTCGCTTACCAACAGGCCCCGAACCAGAATATAACTGTATGCGCCACCCTTCAACACCTCCTATTCGCTCATTAACTTCAACCTGAATGTCAATTAACTCTTCAATCCCTTCTTCGTCATAAATAGTAATTGTCCCCTCACCTTCCGTTTGCTCCTGGAGCTTGTGAGCTAGGTTGTTATTGTTTTGGGCAAATAGAATACCAGAACAAAACAAGCAAATAATTATAAGTATATTCTTCATCTACTAAAGCTTATTGGGCGCAAATATAGTTAATAGTATTTAATCTTTGGTAGGAATTATCAGTAGTGGTTTTACCGATTGATTGATAAGATCATTGGTAAACGATTGAAAAATGCGAACGAATGGATTATTAGTATGGTGAACATGAGTGGTTATTAAATCAATCGCTTGTGCTTTTGAGTATTGCATTAAGTTGCTCGCGTAATCTTTTCCTGTCAATATTTCGGTGTTAACCTCTATTTTCGATGTTGTTTGAATGAATAGCTGTACTTGCCTAACAAATGTAGAAATGCGTTTATTCATCCATTTTAAATTGGA
The DNA here is from genome assembly GCF_007097485.1 of Carboxylicivirga sp. M1479. GTDB lineage: Bacteria > Bacteroidota > Bacteroidia > Bacteroidales > Marinilabiliaceae > Carboxylicivirga. The sequence continues at coordinate 159,455 of NZ_VKDE01000004.1, forward strand.
AGATTTTAATCCTATTACATTTATGCGTGCTTTAAACAAACAGGCAATGCCAGCAATAGCTGCTACTTTTTTTCTGCTAGCAATATTATAATCAATGGGAAGAGCAATACTATTGATGTGCTTATTCAATTGCATACGTTTATTGACCACCAAAACAGGGCATGGCGAATGAGCCACTAATCGAAAAGCCTCACTGCCTGGCCAGGTTGATTGAGAGGTTTCGTAGTGAGAACCTAAAACAATTAGCGTTGAGTCGCCATATTTCGCTTGGTTGCACACTTCTGTTCTCACATTACCTTCTCTTATTTTATAATCAAACCGACCATTTGTAACGTTGTATCTCTCAGAGTAAGTTTGGTGTAGCTTTTTTGCCCATGCTGAAATGTCTGGATTTATCTTGTCGTATATTTTATCCGAAGTGAAAAATGGAACAATAAGGTTGTTGGTTTTAATATGAATAACTCTCACATTGGCTTGCATGGTATTAGCTATGTCAATACCATATTCTAAAGCAACTTTTGATTCATCGGAAAAATCTACAGGAATTAGGACTTCTTTCATCTGTTTAAATTTATTTTAATTTGTCAGATGGAACTCGCCAAAATTAATCATGCTCCTGTTTATGAAACATCCTTATGTCTGGTTTCAAATGACATTGTTTGAAGTACTTCTACCATTCAAGTTAAGGAATGTAATGCTAATAATCTAGTAGTGAGGAGAAAGTAGTTGATTCCAAATTTTGGAATAGCATTATTGATGTGTTTAATTCAGAATGATTTTACTTGTCAGTCAGCAGTTAAGCATTAACTTTGCATCTCTAAAAAAATAGGACAATTAATTAGAATATTAATCCCGAGTAAAGATGATGGAGTTTAGTGACGTTAAGCCTTTAATTGGAACCAAAAATGGTAAGAAACTATTTATCGAAACCTATGGTTGTCAAATGAATGTAGCTGATAGTGAGGTGGTGGCTTCGGTAATGGAGATGGATGGTTATGGTGTTTGCTACGAAATGGAGGAAGCCGATGCTATCTTTATCAATACATGTTCTATTCGGGAGAACGCTGAGCAGCGAGTTTTAGGTCGCTTAAAGCACTTGACTTCAATGCGCAAAAAGAAACCAGATTTAATTATTGGTATTATTGGGTGCATGGCTGAGCGCGTAAAAGAGACTTTATTTGAACATGGTGCCAACATTGTTGTCGGTCCAGATGCCTACTTAGATTTGCCTAATTTAATTGGTATGGCTGAGCGAGGTGATAAAGCCATTAATGTTGAATTATCTACCAATGAAACATACTCAGATGTGATACCCTCGCGCTTGAGTACCAATAAAATATCCGGCTTCGTTTCTATTATGCGAGGATGTAATAACTTTTGTTCATACTGTATAGTGCCCTATACACGTGGGCGAGAGAGGAGCCGTCAGCCCGAAAGTATTAAAAAGGAAATTCAGGATTTGTACGATAAGGGCTTTAAGGAAGTAACATTGCTCGGGCAAAATGTGAATTCGTACAATTTTGAGGCTGATGGCTGTAATGCCATGAACTTCCCTTCCTTGTTAAATTTTGTGGCTGGCAACTTTCCAGGTATGCGCATTCGTTTTAGTACTTCTCATCCCAAGGATATGTGCGACGAAACGCTAAAAGTAATGGCCAAGCATCACAATATTTGTAAATATATTCATTTACCCTTGCAGTCAGGAAGTTCGCGTATTCTTAAATTGATGAATAGAAAATATGATCGTGAGTGGTACATGGAACGTATTGAAGCAATCAGACGAATTTTACCAGGTTGTGGCTTGTCAACCGATGTCTTTTGCGGTTTTCATAGCGAAACGGAGGAAGATCATCAAGAAACATTGAGCCTTATGAAATGGGCTGCCTATGATTATGCTTTCATGTTTAAATATTCAGAAAGGCCTGGAACCTATGCTGCTAAGAATTTAGAAGATAATGTACCTGAGGATATTAAGAGTAGAAGGTTGCAAGAAATTATTGACCTGCAATGTACTTTATCATTCGACAATAACCAGTTGGATATTGGGCAAACATTCGAGGTTTTAGTTGAAGGCGTATCAAAAAAGTCAAAAGACGAGTTATACGGACGAACATCGCAAAATAAAGTTGTAGTATTTCCGCGTAAAGATTATCAAATTGGTGACTTTGTTAATGTTGTTGTTAGAGAAGCAACGCAAGGAACCTTAAAAGGTGATGCTATTTAGTATATTCGTGGACGTATAATTATATAGGATTCGCTTATGAATGAGAAAGTAAAAGAATTTAGAGAGTACCGCGAGAAGATGAATGAGAAGATTCTGGCTGGTGATAATAAGGTAATGAAGCGTATTTTTAATTTAGATACTAATACCTATATGGAAGGTGCGCTATCTACTCGTGTAAAAGAAATGCTTGGCTTAGTTAGTTCAATGGTCTTAAGGTGCGACGATTGCGTGAAGTATCATCTTGAGAAATGTCACGAACAAGGTGTGTCCACCGATGAAATGATGGAAGTTTTTGCTGTAGCCAATCTTGTAGGTGGTACCATTGTTATACCACATACCCGACGAGCTATTGAATATTGGGAAATTATAAACCAGGAGGCCTAAGCCTCCTGGAGCCTTTACTTAAACCATTAATAGGTCATCAGAAAAGGGCTTTGGACGGTCACAAAAAAAGAAATAACTATCAAGGTCGTACTTTTTCATTGAATTAAGCACTTCCTTCTTCACATTAAACAAGCTCAGCTGACTTTGATTCATTTCCGACAAACGCTGGCCCGCCATTAAAGTATTCAACCCTTCTGCATCAACATTTTCTACCTTTTCTAAATCCACAAAAAGATTTGTAAAAGGTTTCTTTAATATATCCATCATTTGATTCTTGAATTGTCTAGATGTTCTAAGATCTAAACTTTCTTGTTTATCAAAGGATATTAACGTGGTGTTCTTAAATACTTTTATTCGTATCATAATCTTGGGTGTTTGTCCATGATAAAACAATGGGTGTGCCATATTTTTAAATACACTCTATGTCAATATGTTAGGTATTTGATGTTTTTATTTTTGTCTGTATTGCGGAATGCATTCCAAAATATGGAACTTGTCCAATTTTGAATATATGATGAATGCGTATATTAATGCTTTAAATTTCGTAAACACGATAGTTTGCCTTAATTTTGCATCAAACTATATAGAATACAGATGATAAAAGATTTAAGCTTTGATTCAATTCGTCCTTATAACGATGAAGAGATTCATAAAGTGTTTGAGCGTTTGATTAATGAAGTGAGTTTCTTAGAATTAATCAAATTTCTCTATCCCAATTTCTCCACAGAGCAATTTTTAAAAAAACTATTAAGTATACAGTCTATTCGTGAATTTCAAACGGAAGTAATTTATCCGTATGTGAAAGAAGTGTTGCGAACAACTACAAAGGGAATTACACACTCAGGACTTGATCAATTGGATCCCAATGGGCAGTACTTATTTATATCAAATCACCGTGATATTGTACTAGATTCAGCTATCCTTAATATTTTAATGGTAGAAAACGGCTTTAGCACAACAGAGATAGCTATTGGTGATAATTTATTAATCTACCCGTGGATAACAGATTTAGTTAAGCTTAATAAATCCTTTATTGTACAACGTAATTTGCCAGTGCGACAAATGATGGAAAGTACCCAGCGCTTATCGGCTTACATTCGTCAGGCTTTAACTCAGAGGAATCAAAGTATTTGGATTGCACAAAGAGAAGGCCGTTCAAAAGATGGTGATGACCGTACGCAGGTAAGCCTACTTAAAATGCTAAATATGAGTGGCGAAGGCAGCTTTGGTGAGAACTTTAAAGAAATCAACATCGTTCCTCTGTCCATATCTTACGAATATGATCCGTGTGATTACTTAAAGGCTCATGAATTTCAAATGAAGCGTGACAATGAGGACTATAAAAAAACTCAGGCCGACGATTTGAAGCATATGGGCGCTGGACTTCGTGGTAGAAAAGGACGTGTGCACTTTGGTTTTGGTACGCCAATTAATCACGAGCTAAAAGATTTGGAGTCGATGGCTAAGAATGATCAGTTACAAGGTTTGGCTGAAATTATTGATACACAAATACACAATAATTATAAGTTTTATCCTGGTAATTTTATTGCTGATGATTTATTTACGAACCATAAAAGGCATGTAAATAAATATACCGACGAAGATAAAAGTACCTTTCTGGCCTATTTAGATGAGCATTTATCTCGCATTGATGGAGATAAGGATTTTCTGCATAATACCTTGCTTGAGATGTATGGTAATCCAGTAAAAAACTTTTATACGAACGATTAATTTGTTTGTAAGACATATATGAAATAAAAAAAAGCGGAGTTACTCCGCTTTTTTTATTTCTGTATTTTTAAGAAAATGTTTTGCAACTATTCACCATGTGCCATCGTTAAAAGCTAATTGATAAAATACAATGTAATGGTTTTGTCGTCGTAATTCACGTGGTATTTAAGTAGTTTGCTCAAATCATAGGTCACTTTGTAATATGCAAAGTCATTCACAATCAGAAAATTATTTTCAATTGTAAAGTTTAATTTTTGATTTGTAGGCATTTCCCATTCTCCATTATCATCATTAGAAGGCTCGTAGACATAAACACCCGAAATGCTGTATTTAGTAACTTCCTGTTTAATTTGTTTGGCGTTAATTTCACCCTGATTCGGAGTGACTACATCTTTATCACACGATGAAATTACAAATACGAGTGCGAGTAGGCATATAAACTGTTTCATAAGTTAGGAATTAAGTTAGATTCAAATAAAAGACATTTGATGAGCCTATTACACTTACTCTATTCCAGTATTTTTTGCTGCTACATTTTAAATATATTGTGTAAACGGTTTTATTAATGTGTCGATGTATTAACTCGACATGCAGTTTTTAATGCTACCTTTGAAGCTCTTTAAAAAAGGTATATGATTAATTATTTATCGGTTGAAAACCTGACCCAAAATTGGGGCGACGTTCGTTTGTTCAATGAAATATCGTTTGGGCTGAATGAAGGACAGAAAATTGCTTTAATTGCTCGCAATGGAGCAGGTAAAACTACACTTTTAAATATTTTGGCAGATAAAATTCCCGCCAATGACGGGAAAATAACACTACGATCTGGCATTAATATGGGATATCTGCCACAGGATCCATACCTGAATATTAATCATACGGTTATTGAAGAGGTTTTTAATACTGATAGTGATGTAGTACAAACTATAAAAGCTTATGAGCAAGCTATTGAAACCAACAATCAAGAAGCACTTGGAGTTTTAATTGAGAAAATGGACCTTTTGCAGGCTTGGGATTATGAGCAACGAATCAAACAAATTCTTTCTCAGCTAAAAATTACAAAATTTAATCAGCCTGTTTCAGAGCTATCTGGAGGACAGCAAAAACGTGTTGCTTTAGCCAGCATATTAATTAGCGAACCAGAATTATTAATTCTTGATGAGCCTACAAACCATCTAGATTTAGAAATGGTTGATTGGTTGGAGCAGTATTTATCAAAATCGAAAGCTACCTTATTAATGGTAACGCATGATCGATATTTTTTAGATAGGGTATGTAATGAAATTATTGAATTAGCCGACGAAACAATTTATACTTACCAAGGCAACTATTCTTATTTTCTTAAGAAACGGCAGGAGCGATTAGCAAACAAGAAAACTGAAATAGAAAAAGCCCGTAATCTTTTAAAAACAGAGCAGGAATGGATGAATCGTATGCCACAAGCAAGGGCTACGAAAGCAAAATATCGCATTGATGCTTTTCATGATTTAAAAGACAAAGCCAATCAAAATGTTAATGAGCAAAACCTGGAACTTGGAATTGCGCAAGCACGTTTGGGTAAAAAAGTTGTTAACCTGCATAAGGTATCCAAATCATTTGATGACCTGCAGTTATTAAAGGAATTCTCGTATAAGTTCGCACCCTACGAAAAGGTTGGTATCGTTGGCAAAAACGGAACTGGTAAATCAACTTTTTTAAATATTTTAACCGGGGCATTAACGCCTGATTCTGGTGAGGTTGAAACGGGTGATACGGTTGTGTTTGGCTACTATCGACAGGAAGGAATTAAGATTGATGGAAATAAAAAAGTAATTGAAGTCATATCAGATATTGCAGAGGACATCTCTTTGGGCGAAGGGAAACGTATGTCTGCAACGCAATTCTTGAGGTATTTCTTGTTTCCCAATGAGATGCATTATGTGCAGGTGAATAAACTCAGTGGGGGCGAGAAAAAGCGTTTGTTCTTGATGACTGTGTTAATTAAAAATCCGAACTTCCTGATACTAGATGAGCCAACCAATGATTTGGATATTTTCACCCTTAATGTATTAGAAGATTACCTGGCTAATTTTAGAGGTTGTGTCATGGTTGTGTCGCACGATCGATACTTCTTAGATAAAGTAACTGATCATCTTTTTGTTTTTGAGGGTGATTGTAAAATAAAGGATTACGTTGGCAGCTATAGTGATTATAACAAAGAGAAAAAATCAGAAGAGCGTCAGGCAACAAAAACAGAAAAGAAGCCAAAGTCTGAAAAGTCTGTTAAAACGGAGTCTAAAGCAAAGAAACTGTCTTACAAAGAGAAACGTGAACTAGAGCAATTGGAGATTGACTTGGAGCAGCTTGAGGCGAAAAAAGAAGTACTACAGAATGAATTGAATTCGGGGAGCATGGACTCCGAGTCCTTGGTTAAAGCATCTCAGGAACTTACTCTTGTAATGGATGCCTTGGATGAAAAAGAGATTAGGTGGTTAGAGCTTAAAGAAATAGAAGAAGGTTGATAGTCTTTTAAATAGGGGCAAAATGTTATATTTGTGTAGCATTGCTCAAATTATGATAAAACCTGTCTTTCTTTTATTAGTTCTTAGCCTGTTTTTGCAGGTTACAAATTCATATGCCAATACGGGTGAATATGTACGGGTTGGGGTTCATTATAATCCACCTCTCTGTTCCATTGATTCTACCAATGAAGCAAAGGGTATTTTTATTGATGTTATTAATGAAGTAGCAGCAATTAATAATTGGACTATTGAATACGTGCCAACTACTCTTACAGATGGTATTGAAGCCATTCATTATGGAAAAATAGATTTACTTACGACTGTTGCACGTACGCGTGAACGAGAAAAATTTATTCATTTTTCTGAAGAATCTATATATACCAACTGGGGGATTGTATATTGTAATAAATCAAATGATATTGAGTCTATTACCGATCTGGAGAATAGGAAAGTAGCTCTTGAAAACGGTGATGTACATGCTATTGCATTGGTAAAGTTATTAGCAGATTTCAAAATAGAAGCTGAGATTATTTGGTGCAATAATCTTATTGAAGTGTTTGATAAAATTAACTCAGGTGTTGCAGATGCGGGCGCAGTGAATAAATTATTTGGCTACCAGCAAAATTTAAGTCAAAAGCTTAAAGCTACTCCAATATTGTTTAATCCTGTAAATGTGCACATTGCAGGAGGTCCTCTGTCTAAGCCAACTCTTAATAAGGTTGATGAAGCATTACAGTATTTAAAAAATGAGGAACCGGAATATTACCAGGGGGTTATCAACCAATGGTTAATTAAGGGTGAACGACGAACACCTTATTGGCTAAGGGGCCTCGTGCTAATTCTTTTTGCAGTTACATTTGTATTGGTACTAGTTCTAATTATACTGCGAAGTGCAGTACGAAAAAAGGCCAAGAGTTTAGATGTGGCCAATGAAATTGGGCAATTAAGAGCGAATGCTATTCTACAATTAGAAAAAGAAAAGACCTTGATTCTAAATAGTTTAGATGAGCAGGTGGTTTTTATGGATAATGAATACAATTTGGTGTGGGCCAACGATGCTTTTAAGAATGCGACGTCTGTGCCATTTGAACAACTGATAGGTAAAAAATGCTACTCAGTATATTTTCAAAAAGATAAGCCTTGCGATTTTTGTCAATTTGAAACGTGTTTAAAAACAAATAGAACAGAAGTTAGGGAGCATGTCAGTGAGATTTCAGGTAAAGTGTTTACACATAAAACACATACAGTTTATGATGCAGAACATCGCTCAATTGGTTTTGTAGAAATTTTATCTGACGTGACAGATAAAAAGAAGTACGAAGATGAACTAATAAAAGCGAAGGAGAAAGCGGAACAATCAGACTATTTGAAATCTGCATTTTTGGCAAATATGTCACACGAAATTAGAACGCCAATGAATGCGATAATTGGCTTTTCTGAATTATTGGAAGATGATACATTATCTCTCAATGATAAGCGTAGTTACTTGCGAATTATTCAATCCAATGGGAATCAATTACTAAAACTGATCTCTGATATTTTAATATTTTCACAAATAGAATCTGGTCATGTGCAGTTGCAATTTTCTTGTATTAATGTGCTTGATTTTTTGCAAGAGATTAAAAAACAGTTTAATAGTGAAGTTAAAAAGCATAGCAAGAATTTAGATATTGTATTGGAAGTTAATGTTGGTGAACAACTTGAAATAGAAACAGATGTGGTTCGGTTTAAACAGGTTATTTTCAACTTATTAACCAATGCCATAAAATTTACCGATGAGGGGCAAATAACGATTCGTGTTTCGGAGGAGAGTGATAAGTTAATTCTAGTTGTAAAAGATACAGGCATAGGCATTCCTCATGAACAACATGATGCTATATTTGAACGTTTTTCTCAAGTTGAAAACAAGCAAACACGTAAATTACCTGGTTCGGGATTAGGCTTAACAATAGCCAAAGATTTAATACTACAAATGGGAGGGACTATAAGCTTAGAATCTGAAGTCGGAGTAGGAAGTGAATTCTGTATAAAACACCCTTTTCAGCAACAAAGTGCCAAAAAAGAATCAGGATTAATGATGCCTCATTTATTAAATGCCCAAAAATAAATCATTACCAGAGAATTTATCACTTAGAAACATGATACCTGTCAGCTTACGACTTATAAGTATGCTTGCCTCAATAGTGTTAAATTAATTTTTCTATAAATTATTCACTAACGATTTTGCAATAACAAATATATTCATACATTTGTACCCAACATAACAAGACAATGATGGCTCACAATTTATATTATAACTTTTATTATTTCTTTTTTAGCGACAGTTAAAGAGGTGGGCGTTCTATGATATAAACTAAACGAAAAAATATTTAAAAACCCGCCTCATACAGGCGGGTTTTTTTTATGACCATATTTCTCAAAACATGAAACCAACAAACAAAAGAATTGCAATACAAGGGTGGCCAGGAGCCAATCACGAAATAGCTGCGAGAGACTATTTTGAGGAGGAGAAAATTGATATCATCCCATGCTTAACCTTTCCTGATTTGTTTGAAACACTGAAGAAAGATCGTGATTGCTACGGTATTATCGCAATTGAAAATACTTTGGTTGGGAGTTTACTACCGAATTATACCATGTTAAAAGATAGCGACCTGGTAATTATTGGAGAGTATAAATTACGTATCAAGCACCAGTTTTTAGCACTGCCAGGTCAATCCATTGAAGACATTAAAGAAGTTTACTCGCACCCTATGGCTATTGCGCAATGTGAGCGCTTCTTTAAAGATTATCCACACATTAAGTTAATTGAGTCGGAAGATACGGCCTTGAGTGCCAAAAGAATAGCTGACAATAAGCTAACTGGTGTTGGAGCTATTGCTTCAGAATTAGCCGCAGAAATGTATGAGCTTGAAACATTGGCTAAGAACATTGAAACCAACAAAAAGAATTATACCCGCTTTTTGGTTATTACCGATAAGGGGAAGACCGAAGTAGATGAGTTGTTGGAACAAGGCAAGGTTAATAAGTCAACGCTTGTCTTTTCACTTCCGCATGAAGAGGGTAGTCTTTCAAAGATATTGACCATACTTGCTTTTTATAGCATTAACTTAACTAAAATTCAATCCTTACCAATTGTTGGACAGGAGTGGGAATATTTGTTTTACATCGATTTAACCTTTAGCGATTATAAGCGTTACCTCCAGTCTTTAGATGCCATTCGTCCGCTAACAAGCAAATTAAAGTCATTGGGTGAGTATGAGAAGGGTCGTCAGTCGTACCCGATAATGAACGGTCAATTAACCACCGAACAAGCTTTGTAAAATTATGACACAGATACAAAACACCATACAACCAGCTACAAGAATTGGAACAGTTGAGGAATACTATTTTTCAATTAAACTAAAGGAACTTGATAAGCTTCGTAAGCAGGGAAAGCAAATTATAAATATGGGAATTGGTAACCCTGATTTACAACCCGCCCCCCAAGTGCTGGAGGAGTTAAATAAGCAAAGTATTGCCGAAGGTAACCATGGTTATCAAAGCTATATTGGAATACCAGAGCTTCGTGAGGCTATCAGCACTTGGTATGCTCAAAACTATTCAGTTAACTTGAACCCCGTTAACGAGGTGTTACCTCTAATGGGCTCTAAGGAAGGTATTATGCACATCATGTTGGCATTTGTTAATCCGGGTGATGGCGTGTTAGTGCCTAACCCTGGTTATCCAACTTATGCATCGGTAAGTAAAATAGCCCAAGCCAATCTTATTCAGTACGATCTGGATGAAGATAATAACTGGCTGCCAAATCTGGATGAGTTGGAGCAAAGCGACTTAAGTAGAGTGAAGCTGATGTGGATTAATTACCCTAATATGCCCACTGGAGCGAATGCCGATGCTGACTTTTTTAAGCGCGTAATAGATTTTGGTCGCAAGCATAACATTGTCATCGTTAACGATAATCCCTATAGCTTTATTTTGAATGATGCGCCACAAAGCATTATGCAAATTGAAGGAGCAAAAGAGGTGGCCATTGAGCTAAACTCGCTGAGTAAATCTCACAATATGGCAGGATGGCGGGTTGGCATGGCTGTTTCGAACCCTGAATTTATTCAATACATTTTGAGGGTGAAAAGCAACATGGACTCAGGCATGTTTAAGCCCCTGCAGTTGGCAGCCGCCAAAGCACTCTCATTAGGATCCGATTGGTACAACACAGTCAATGCTGAGTATAGAAAGCGTCGGGTATTGGTATATGAAATAATGGATCTGTTAAATTGTTCATACGACCTTAATCAAACAGGTATGTTTGTTTGGGCACGAATACCAGATTCTTATGCCGATAGTGGAGAGCTGTCTGATGAGATATTATATGGTTGTGATGTTTTTATCACGCCAGGATTTATATTCGGTAGTAAAGGAGAAAAGTACATACGCATTAGTTTATGTACGAACCAAACCGTTTTAGAAGAAGCAAAACAACGAATTATAGCAATAAAAAATAATTAACCATGGAACATAAACTAGATTTACAACCTTTAGCATTACCAGGCTTAGAATTAAAGCGTCCGATAATAATTGCAGGACCATGTAGTGCAGAAACAGAGGAACAAACATTAGAAACCGCTCGTCAGTTGTCTGCTCAAGGCGTAAAAATATTCCGAGCAGGTATATGGAAGCCCCGTACACGACCAGGCGCCTTTGAAGGTGTTGGAACTGTTGGTTTACCTTGGTTGAAAAGGGTAAAAGAAGAAACAGGTATGTTTGTGGCTGTTGAGGTGGCCAATGCTCACCATGTATACGAAGCACTTAAATTTGGTGTTGATATGTTATGGATAGGTGCCCGTACAACAGCTAACCCATTTGCTGTACAAGAGGTGGCTGATGCCTTGGCAGGTGTTGATAAACCAGTATTAATTAAAAATCCGGTTAACCCAGATTTAGAGTTATGGATTGGTGCCATTGAGCGTGTTAATCGTGCTGGTGTAAAAATGATTGGTGCTATCCATCGTGGCTTTAGCACCTACGATAAAAGCCAATACAGAAATAATCCTGAATGGCAAATTCCTATTGAGTTGCGTCGTCGTATTCCTGAGTTACCTATTATTACAGACCCGAGTCACATTACCGGTAAGAGTGAAATGATTGCTGGTTTATCTCAGGAGGCCATGGATCTTAACTTCAACGGATTAATTATTGAGTCGCACATGTGTCCTGAGAAAGCATGGAGTGATGCTAGTCAGCAGGTAACGCCAGAGGTGCTTGGCGAAATTAAGAGTAATTTGGTAGTACGTCGTTCTGCCATTGGCGATACGCCGCGTGTTACCTTGGATGAATTACGTCAGAAAATTGATAGCCTTGATAAGCAATTGCTTGAAGGATTAAAGTCACGTATGAAAATTTCGGAGGCAATTGGTAAGTACAAGCACGAAAATAACATTACCATTCTCCAAACACGTCGCTACGATGAGGTAATGAACAACCGCCGTAAGCAGGCTGAGGATGTAGGTTTAAATCCTGAGTTTGTAGTAAAAGTTTACGAACATATTCACGAGGAGTCGATTAATCGTCAGAATATTGTGATGAACAAGGAATTGGCAAAGAAATAGAAAAGAGATAAAAAAGGTGAGAAACGAGAGCATGAACAAACTCTCTTCTCATTTCTCACTACTTGAAACAACAACTATGAAAATTCTAATTCTAGGAGCTGGTAAAATGGGCACTTGGCTAACCGATGCCCTTTGCCTTCAGCACGAAGTAGCTATATTTGATAAAGATGTAGCACGACTTCGATATGTGTTTAATACACAGCGACTGACTAAATTTGAAGAAATAACTGAATTTGGTCCCGAGCTACTCATCAATGCGGTGAGTTTAAAGTATACTTTGCCAGCTTTTGAAGAGGTACTGCCTTATTTGCCAAAAGATTGCATATTATCTGATATTGCATCAGTAAAAACAGGTTTGCAATCATTTTACGAAAACAGTGGTTTACGCTATGTATCTACTCACCCGATGTTTGGACCAACCTTTGCTAACCTGAAGGATTTAAGCATGCATCATGCCATTATTATTACGCAGAGTGATCATTTGGGTAAAGCTTTTTTCAAAGATTTTTATGCATCATTAGGACTTAATATTCATGAGTATAGTTTTGATGGTCATGATGAAACAATTGCTTACTCTTTATCAATACCTTTCTCTTCTTCTTTGGTTTTTGGTGCATGTATGAAACACCAGAAGGCTCCAGGTACAACTTTTAACAAGCACATGAATATTGCTAAAGGTTTGTTGTCCGAAGAAGATCATTTGTTGACTGAAATTCTTTTTAATCCTTTTACCTACGAGCAGGTTGAAAATATTCGCTTTCAATTAAAGCACTTGTTAGCACTTATTGATGCAAAGGATACGGAGGGTATGCAGGTATTTTTAAATAAAGTACGAGAAAATATAAAGGAGTAGAACACCAATAATAGTGATAACTATGCCTGCTAATCAAATGTGATTGGCAGGCATTTTTTTTAAAAGTAATGCTACAACGAAATATACTGTTCTACAATCTCCCGTAGGCTGGGAGTTATCGATCCCAAGCTAAATACACCTACATTCCTGAGGTAAGGGAGCGCTGCCTCCCACAGTTCGGGATCGTGCGAGAAAAAGTAAACATATCATCCTCTTTTACTAATTTAGCAGCAGTTTTAGCACATATGAGAGATAAAAGAGTATTATTAGGGATGAGTGGTGGTATGGATAGCTCTATGTCGGCGGTATTATTGCAGCAGCAAGGCTATGAGGTTATTGGTGCTACCTTGTTAACACATACCGACGAAAAGGATGCAAGTATTATAGCTGCTCAAAATTTAGCAAAAGAGCGGAAGATTGAACATCACGTGCTTGATTGTCGGGAACGATTCGAAAAGACAGTAATCCAGTATTTTATCGATGAATACTTGAGTGGGCGTACACCAAACCCGTGTATTCGCTGTAACGAAACCATCAAATGGAAATTGCTTTTGCAATTGGCCGATGAATTAGATTGTCAGTTTATTGCAACAGGCCATTATGTACAGAAAGAAAAAGTTGGGCATCGTTATTATATCCGAAAAGGCATTGATCCCACCAAAGACCAATCGTACTTTCTCTGGAACCTTAATCAGGAAGTAATAGCCAAAGCTCTATTCCCTTTGGGCGAATTGCATAAGAAAGAAGTGCGCGATTTAGCACGTCAGTTGGGTTATGCCGCAATAGCTGATAAGAAAGAAAGTATGGGAGTTTGCTTTTTAGCGGGCACCGATTATCGCAATTATCTGAGCGATTTATTGGATAAAAATCATCCTGCTTTATCGCAAGGAACTGTTGTTGATGAAAATGGGAATGAACTGGGGCATCACGATGGCTTTCCATTTTATACCATTGGGCAACGACGCGGTATAGAAGGTGTTGCTAAAGGGATGTGTGTGGTGGCTATTGATGCAGATAAAAAACAGCTGATTGCGGGAAAGCGCGAAGCATTAAATAGCCAAGCTCTTGTTTTAAAAGACTACAGTTTAAGCCCTGATGCATCGTTATGGAAGAATATAAAAGTATTTATTCGTATTAGAGGTTTAGACAGTGTGCCAGGTTATTGGGGACATATTAGAGAACATGAGGGAGAGCTTCATATTCAATTTGACGAGACCGTTTGGGCTATTACTCCGGGACAGTCAATTGTTATTTATCACAACGATATGATTGTAGCGGGTGGTATCGTATAGTTAAGAAAAATAGCAAATCAGTGTCGTTCACTTATTTGATTATCTTAGTGGCTGTAAATCCATTGTCGTGAAACGAATCAAATGCTCATGAAATATTTAGTACTATTTTTGATATCAGGCCTGTTATTTGGCCAGATAGAGCTCAAAGCTCAAGGTTTAAAAATAGGCGATAAAGCTCCCGAGATTGTACAGCAGTCAATTAATGGCCAGCCAATGCGACTATCATCCATAGAAGGCTCTGTTGTTTTGATCGACTTTTGGGCCTCGTGGTGTGCTCCCTGTCGTAAAGAAAACCCACATTTGATAGCAGCTTACAATGAGTTTCGTAATACAAGAATTGGCAGTGCCGATGGTTTTACCATTTTTAGTGTTTCCTTGGATATGAAACATGAGTCGTGGAAAAAGGCAGTGGAAGACGATGGTCTTATTTGGCCCTATCACGTTAGTGATTTAAAAGGTTGGCGCAATGAGATTGCCAAATTATATGGTGTGCGTAAGGTGCCTACTAATTTTTTAATTGATGCCGATGGCATTATCGTAGCCATGGATCTGCGGGGAGATGAAATAGCTAAGAAACTGAAAAAGTTGCAACGCAAAAGTTGGTTTCGCTTTTGGTAGAGAAAAAGTACTTTGATAAAAAATATAAAGCCCGTTTAGCAGTTGCTAAGCGGGCTTCTTTTTAAATTTATATTTTTTATTGGCAGATAGCTGCCGATCGTGCTTCGTTGATAAGCTGCATCGTAATGTCATCTAACTGTATTTCAAATGCTTTAAGTTGTTGTGCACTTCCAGGCTTACAAATATTCGCCAATTCAGTTGCCGAACTGTATTCCTCACCTTGGTAAATAAAGTAACAAGAGCCACCATCATCGCAACAAGCCGTAATATCATCGGCCGAGCATGTGCCAATATCGTCTTCATTTTTATTACACGATTCTTCTGGATCATCGTCACAGCTCATTAATGATATAGAGAATAGTCCCAACAATGCAAATGCATATAACCTCGCTTGCTTTTTCATGTTTTTCATTTTTGTTTTTATTGTAACATGCAACTCGCCAAAATATTCATATTCTTGTTTATGAAGCAATTCTCATGGCTCGTTTCAATTATCGTCTTTTAAAAGTTAAAGTTCTAATTTAATTTGTCTGATAAATAGTCAAAGTCCTGATATCCTGATACGACTTCATCACCTATTACAAATGTAGGCGTTCCTTTTGTCTTTAGTAACTGAAATTGAAAAATATTTTGAATAATCGGATTGTCATTGGTGTTTAATATGCAATCGCCAATTAGCTCATTGCTTGCGATGTAATCTTCTATTAACTGTTGGAAATGAGTAGAGTATATAATCTCGCTTTTGTGCATGAGAAGTGCGTGTAACTTACTGTAATCTCCATATTTATCAATGCAAATAGCCGTTTGGTAGGCTTTGCTAGCCACTTGATCCGAGCCACGACAGACAAGACGCATGACCAATTTAACTTGACCAGTTTTGATATAATACTCTTCTAAATTTGGATAGACATCGGTAAAAAAACGTTTGCAATAGGAGCAGTTATAATCGAAAAACAACAGAATAGTTTGGGGTGCTGATGCATCTCCAAAAATAATATCTGAATCACGGATTACATTAATTTGTTTCAGTTGTTCACGCTTAACTACTTGTTTATTTGTCAAATAAACTATTCCAACAAATAGAATCACGACTGTTGCGAAAAGCCATTTATAACGGTAGAATAATGAATTCGTTTTACTCATCGGTAACCCCTGTATTGTAATTAATTATTAATGGGTGGAATTCGAGTTCGGCAAAAGCCTCTTTAAGGTAAATTTGGCTTCTCATCTTCTTCCTTGATTGAGAATCTTTACCCTCCAGTGTGCTCTTTACTGTTTTACCATTCTCTACTTTGTATATGGCAAACATGGATGTTAAACCTTTGGTGCCGCCCTCATCAGTCTGCTTACTTTCTTTCGATTGTTTCTTTTCTATTCTATTGGTTTTGCCTTTGCGAAGAATTTCTTTCAAATAGAATCGTAAATGATATTGACAATCAAGGTTGAAATCTTGCTTTCCGAATAAGCTGATGTCGAATGTATTTGTTTTGATGTTTGTTAAGGGTGCGTAAACAGCACCTCCGGTTACAAAAAGTTTAGTGTCCAATGTTTTAAACTGCAAATCATCAAGCCCATCGATCTTGTAATCTTTACCCATTTCAGCAGTAATCGGATAATCTTTAAGTCGACCGTCTTCCAATTTAAGCTTGGCTTTTAGTTTTACTTTATTCAAATCTATTGAGTCGCCAATTAGTATTATTTGGCCGTCTAAACTATCGGTACTAAATACACCACTTAACTGCTCATGGCTGATATACACCTCGTCGGTATACTCCATAAAATCATCAAAGTCGTAAAGAAGCTGGTTAATGTCCAAACCGCTTGTACTATTGTTGAAGTTTATTTTCATTACATCATCAGGCATTAGCTGAGCTTTTACCGAACTGTTGGTACTTCCTTTAAAAGCATCGAATTTAATTTGATCGGCTATATACAAGCTGTCAGAAACATTGTACAAGGCACTGAGGTTTTCGAACAAGGCATTGTTATACCAAAAGCTATTGGCACTGACTTTGCCTTTGGCTTGGATGCTGTAGCGCGCAGGCTCAATGCTTTCGTTGGTTGGCTCTACTGCTTCGACTTCGCTGGTCATTAGTGATTCAATCAAAGTGTAATCAATATCGCCCAAGTGCATGTAGGCATCAACTTTTATCGTGTCTTCCTGATTAAGCCAATATGCAGCGTATATGTTTTGTACTGAAGTAGAATCTGAGCTGAATGTAATGCCGCTAAAATCGCCCGATACTTTTTCTATGCTCAATGAATCGTTCTGCAAGCTAAAACGTCCATTAAGCTTCGAAAGGTGCATGTTTTCATCAAACATTGCTACTTCGGCGTTTTTAAACTCAGTTTTAAGTATGGTGTTGGTAAACAAGGTTTGAATCACATTATCACTTATGGAATCAAGATTCATTGTACCACCGGTTTGAAGCGCAGCTGACATGTACCCATCCATTTGCTTAACCAGTGAGTCGGGTGCAAAAGCCATCCATTCATTTAGCTTAACATTGGCCTTTATATCCATCTCATAGCTTGGCATTGTTAGGTTTTTAAATTGTGCTGTGCCCGCCAGATGACTGCCTTCAGTGGCCAATTCCAACCTTGGTATCTCTATGCTTAAAGAACTTAGGTCATGTAGCTGGCCCTTGAAATGGCTTGTTAAATCAGCATCAATAATGTTAAGATTAAAATCGGGTAAGTAAAGTCCTAAGTCGTCAACAGTTAAGGTGTTGTTGGCATACATTAGTAGGGCATTACAACCTTTCAGCTTAATGACCGAATCCATGCTAAGCCCAAGATCATTGAGTGTAATTTGTAGATTAGTTCTTTGTAAAAAATAATCTGCAAAATGCATGTCATATGTATTAGGTAGCTTACCATGCGTAGATAATTGAACATCAACTAAACCTTGTAAATCTTTAGCCGGCAAATCAGGAATCGCCGTTTCGATATCAGCCAGATCAAGCTGTACCTTAGCTTTCGCACCGTATTGTATGTTGTCCAAGTTATTAATGTTTGCAGCCAACCACACTTTACTTTGACCTGTGTTAAACGATAAAGTATCGATAATAACCTGGCTTGTTTGCATATTCATTAACTCACCATTGGAATAGTTAGCTGCTAACTGCATATGCTTAATAGTAGGGTACTCGAGCATGGCTACACTTCCATCATTCAATCGTATGCTCGCATTGATGTGCGGCATAACACTGTCGTTATACACCCCCTTAACACTGGCTTGAACATTGGCAATGCCAGATAGTTTCTTTATTTGATAGGCCTGAATTAAACTATCAGGTATGTATTTTTTCAATTCTCCCATGTTAAAAAACGAGGAGCTGATTTGAAGATCAGTATAGATCGAATCCCCTATGTTAACAAGGCCGTTCGCTTGAATGTCTAGTCCATCAGATTTAATGTGTAGGTGTTTGATATTGGTGGCTTTATTAAAGTACTCAACATCCAATTGAACTTTCAGTTCCTCCATAAGATGGAGCTTGCTTTTTGGATATCGACAGTTATTAGTTCTTAGTTCACCTTTAAAAGATGCCTTCTGATTGTCATTATCAATATAAACATCCATTAAACCACTATCGATGTACAAACACGAAGCAATATTGCTTTCATCATCGGTAAACGAGCAGAAAAGCTTGTTTAGTTCCAGTTGTTTTAACGATAGAAAAAGTTCATTTGTACTGCTGTCTTGCTCCTGTTCTTCTGGAACGGCCAAAAAAGCATCAAAATTTGTATGTCCCAGGCTATCGATGTGATAATTGGTATAGCCGCCTTCGAGGGTAATGCTGTTGACAATAAACTCGTTATCTATTAACGGCAATGCCTCAACAGATATGTAAAAGCGCTTAATATGTGCCAATGTATCGCCTGGTCTCGAAATGTTTACATCTCTGAGTTCAACTACCGCATTGGGGTAATCGCGCAATAGGGAAAAATCAACATTTTCAACCGAAATAGTAGCATCAACACCATCGTTAATGCGTTCCAATGCTATTTGGGTTACTTTGTTTTCTGCAAGTTCGGCAATTAATAGTACCGATAAGAATATAGCAAATAATATAATAAAGATGATAGCTGTAATTTTGCCTAGTAACTTCATATTTAGAATGTGCTGATGCTTTGAGTTATTGAGATAAGGCAAATTTATGATTAAAACATGGTATTGGTATCCATTTTATATAAAAACTTAAGATCATGTTTAATCTGTTTAAATTTATTTCCACTTGGTTGTTTCGCATATATAAACACAAAAATAATGTCTATAACTTGACACTTACAGCGAGTTGACGTAAATTACTTATTGTCTCGTGGATGAGATTTCGAATCAGTTATAGAGCCAAAAGCTGTGGCGCCTCGCTATAATAAGGGTACGAGGATCCTGGTAAAGCATTACCATTAAAGGATAACGAGAGATGAAACGGCTTTTAGCTCTTTTTTATGCCCCTCCGATACATATTTCTCCCATTATTAAACGAAACTTTGCGTACTACTACGGCGTATAGATTGCTCGTATGTTGTATATTCGTTCTAAAATAAGACCTTACTTTCATGTTAAATAAGTTGTGTACCCTTTTCGTATTGTTACTTATTGGTAACAGCCTAATGGCTCAATCGGTCAGCCATTACGAAGATCCATATTATTCTCCTTTTGAGCGATATGTGTATCAACCGGGCAGTGGTTTTCATACCGCAGTGCGCCAATTTCGAATGGATCAGCTCGAAGAAGTTATTAATACAGACTCCGTTTTGTATGATGGTTTGCGAGTGCCAGACGGGAAGTTGAACTTTTGGAAACGTATTTGGCACGATGATTTATTTAAGTTGGAACACGACGATATTAACATTGTTGTTAACCCTATTTTTTCTTTTGAGGGTGGCCGCGATAACACCGATGGGCTTAGTACATGGACGAATACACGGGGCTTATTTATAAAAGGTAATATTGGGAAACACCTTTATTTTTATACCGATTTTGTAGAAAATCAGGCAGTGGTACCCAATTATGTGGATGCTTTTGCCCGCGAAACCAATATGATGCCAGGACAAGGGCAGCGAAAAGACTTTGGAGACAATGGTCATGATTTTGCACAGGCAACAGGATACATCGGCTTTAATTTTGCCAAGTATTTTAATTTGCAGCTTGGTAATGGCAAGCACTTTATTGGCGATGGTCATCGCTCCCTACTACTGTCCGACGGCGCTTTTAGTTATCCATATGCAAAGCTAACGGCCGACTTTTGGAACATCAAATACATGGTAATGTGGAATAAGATGTTGCAGTACGATCAAGAGGCCGATAATACCGATTACCGTTATCCCGGACGCTATGGTGTTTTTCAATACCTGGATTGGAACATGGGTAAACGCTTGAGTATAGGCTTTTATGCCAATGTAGTATATGCCGAGCAAGATTCAACAGGTCACAGAGGTTTTGATATGCATTATTTGAACCCGGTTAACTTCTTCCGTCCGGTAGAATATAATCTAGGGTCGCCCGATAATGTGACAATGGGTTTAAATGCCCGTTATATTGCGGCCAAGTGGTTAACCCTTTACGGACAGTTTGTGCTGGGGGAGTTTAAGTTTGATGAGGTAAAGTCAGGTGAAAAATGGTGGGCCAATAAGCATGGTTTTCAATTGGGCGCGCGCACCTTTAATTTGTTTGGTATTGATAAACTCGATCTACAGCTTGAATATAACCAGGTACGACCATACACCTATTCGCATTATACAACAATGTATGCCTATGGACATATGAACCAGCCAATGGCTCATATATTGGGTGCCAACTTCCGGGAGGCTTTAGCCATTTTAAAATGCCGCAAAAAACGTTGGCTATTTAAAGCCGAAGTGATGGCTACGACCTACGGACTAGATTATGGTGATGGGATTAGCTGGGGTAAAGATGTATTTATGCCCAATACCGAGCGTCCTTACGATTATGGGCATACCATAGGGCAGGGTTTAGAGACTGAAGTATTCAATGCCGATTTTAATGTGTCCTTCTTGATTAACCCTCGCAACATGTTTAATGTGGTGGCTGGGGCTCGCATCAGGAACCTGACGAATGATCAGGAAACCATGGATACGCAGCATTTTTATTTTGGCGTTCGTACCTCTATCAAGAGTCTGTATAATAATTTCTAAGTATTGATTAGTTAATAATAGCATATTAAACGAAAGCTTGAGTTGGGTGTAATTGATTGAAATTAAATCACATATAAAGTGATTGATTTTGAGAAATTCTTTAATTGCATATTGCACTGTGGCCTCTCTTTTAAATAGCTTACGTTTTATAGAGAGCAAATATTACCTAAGCAATAAAAGTCTAGTTTGCTTTATACATCATTCATATATGTCAGAATGTATATATCTACATTTGTTTTCATCTTTTAACTTTCACTAACTTAAGTCATGCGCTTTTTGGCACAAGGCTTGCTGTAAACCTATCAGATTTTTTTCATAGATTTGGGTTAGGTTAGTAAAAAGGACTTTAGGCAACGGCTTAAGAGTCCTTTTTTTGTGCAATAAACTCTATAAGACTCTTCTGTGTGTATAGGCAAAGCAAAATAGCTTATGAGTATGCCGAAGTGCAATAGGGGCTATTGATTTTGAACAGGAAGCTATGATCTTGTACAGGAGCATGATTGTAGGTAACAGGAAGGTCAAATCCCGAACAGGAGCAATAGATCACGGTGATTTAATGCTCCTGTCCACTGCATTGAGCTTCCTGTAGTAGTTTGATACGTACTGTTGGTATTTCTTGTCATTATTGTGTGAAATATATTGACCACAAGTGCGGACTTCACTCATGCGATGGGATAGGAGGGTGTAGGCCCTGTCGCGCCAGAGCTTACTCTCCACTTTAGCGCCTTTATTTAGCTTAGCAGAAGCATATTGCTCTGATACCTGACGTGACAAGGTACGGGCTTGTGTAGTTTGCTCGGTGTTGTAGTTAATGTTTTGAAGTACATCAGCATTATTATCGGCTAAGTTAGCTAAGAGCAGCAAATCGAGTATCAGGTTGTTAATATCACGATGCCTACCAATGGTAATTAGCTTTTTCTTGATGCTGGGATGATGATAGAAGGCATAGTTGAAATGTCGTAACAGTTCTTTTTTGAGTTCAAAAGCCTCCTTTTTTAGTTCTTGCCACTTGGCTGCCTCTTTTGTTCTACCCGAAGCGTTAAGCCAATGTGCCTGACAGAACCTTAGTGCCAGACTTAAGCTTTTGAGATCATCGACATATTGCCAGTTTAGGCCTGCCGCCAATAGTTCTGTTTTGTCTTTGTGGCAAACAACAGAAAGGGTTTCGGCCTCGGCACACATCTCATCAATTGGTATGGATGGCGTTTTTACTTCATTGCTGGATAGTTGAGCCAAGGCGGGCTTCCAGGCGTTAAAGGCTTGTTCAAATTGCATTGCGTTAGGTTTAGTTGTGTATTAGTATGTAGGAACAAGATATAAAAGATGTATAAGAATCAGAACTTGTTTATTAAACAATAATTGATAGTTTTATAGGGGATCCGCAGTTAGTAGGTAATAGATAGTGGATATTGATATGTATGGACTATTAAATTGGGGGCAAAAGGGTTGGTAACAATTTAATGACGTACCATTTTTTAGCAATACAAAAATCAGTTTTTAGGTCAAATTAACTATAAATAAAAATCTAGTACTAAGATGGAGTATGACTTTTCGAAGCTTAATGATAGGGAGTTTGAAGCATTGGGAGCATCAGTTGTTGGGAAAGTATTAAATGAAAGAATTGAAACCTTTAAACCTGGTAGAGATGGTGGAGTCGATGGTAGATTCTGGATTGGCGCCAAAAAAGAAGGAATTATTCAATGCAAACACTACATCGGGACTCCATATAATATTCTAATATCAAAATTAAAATCAGAGGAATTAGCCAAGGTTAAAAAGCTTGAGCCCGCCAAATATATATTTATTACATCTCAGAAACTATCAAGGTTAAATAAACAAGAAATACGAGCGATATTTCATCCATACATAGTGAGAGAGGATGATATTTTTGGTAAAGAAGATTTAACTGACTTTTTGTTAAAAAAAGAAAATCAGGATATAGTTGAGCAAAATCTTAAATTATGGATTACGAGTACTTCTGTCTTAGATTTAATTTATAATAATGCTATTAAGGGACGAAGTGAAAGTACAATACATGAAATAGAAGAAAATTCTTACATGTATGCTGTTACAGAAAATCACAATAAAGGACTGAGGATACTAGAAGAAAATAATGTCGTAATAATGACTGGTGAACCAGGAATTGGCAAAACAACTCTTGCTGATAATTTAGCACTTTATTATACCGCTAGAGGGTATGAGTTTTGCGACATTGAAGAGGATTTTAGCGAAGCTGAAAGTATATTTAGAGAAAAAGAAAAAAAGAGAATAATATTTTACTGTGATGATTTTTTAGGCAGTAATATGTATGATGCTGTTAATAACAAAAGAGATTCACATATTGTTAAATTTATAAATAGAGTTCGTAAGGATAAATCTAAAAAATTTATTCTGACATCAAGAACGAATATCTTGAATAAGGCTTACAGTCTAAGTCATAAATTTCAAAATAAAAATATTCGTGATAATGAGTTATTACTTCGAGTTGAAAATTTAACAGACTTGGATAAAGCAAATATCCTATATAATCATATATATCATTCCAACTTGAATAAGGAATATATAGACGTAATATATCAAGAAAAAAGATATAAAGACATAATAAAGCATCGCAATTTTAATCCACGGATAATCGAATTCGTTACCGACAATATTAGAGTTGGGAATATTACGCCAGTTGAATATTGGGATTACATAAAAAGAAATCTAGAAGAACCTGAAAGTATATGGGCTGATTATTTTCAAAACCAAACAGATGATTGTGTTAGAGCATTAACGTATCTCACTGTTTATAATAATGGTAAGATATCAGAAGAAAAACTTAGATATTCATACAATACGTTTCTTAAAATTCATCGTGTAAATTTAGGTGATTACTCTGACAAGAGCTTTGAAGCAATAAGGAAATTAGCTACTAAATCATTATTAAATAGAAATCAGACTGATAAAACAAATTATGAGTATACCCTTTTTAATCCATCTATTGCAGATTTTATATTAAGTTCTTATTCTGGAGAGTGTGAGTTAATTTCAAATATTCTAAAATCGCTAGGAACACAAACTTCCATAAGTTATTTAAACACTCTTTCTGTTTTTAATAAAGTAAATAAACAGTGCTTAGAAAAGATTCAAGAAAACTTATTTGACTATTTTTTCGAAGAAAAATTGGCAGAGGAAAATTGGGATTTCTTAATATTGCTATCCTATATTAATATTTTCAATGAGAGCATAAAAACGAGAATAGAACAATTCATAGAAGTTTTGTTAAATACTGATTATCCTAGGGGAAATAGATTATCCGAACTCTTAATGATATTAACAGAATTTGAACCCCAAATAGAAGTTAAGAATTACGATTTTCTAAAGAATTTTATTGAAGACACCATAGATGAAGATTCTTTGAAAGAACTATTAAATTTTATTGAAAAATTTAATATTACAGATACACATATATTCTCCCTAGTAGAAAATAAAATTGGACTTTACTTGGAAGATATTATTGCTAATGATGGATTAGACATTGATTTTAGTAGTAATATCAATCACTTTGAATATCCAGATGGTTATTCTGACTTTGAAATTAACACAACAGGTATTGAATCAGAAGCATATGAAAGTTTAGATTATTGTTTAGAGGGTTTTAATGAATCCGTTTTGGAAAAGATAGAGTTTAGTACATCAAATATTGTTTCGAATTTAGATTTTGAAAGTATGGCAATGACTTATTTAGAAAATCAAGATCCTTATGATGATACGAGAGGGTATGCTGCAATTACACCTTCTTTTCAAGATGGTATTGATGCGATTTTTGAACGTTCATGAAAAGTGTTTTAGTTTGACCTATAAATATAAAAAACTGTTGCCAAAAATGGCTCATAAAGCATAGTCTTGCCGCAGGCGCAACACAAGCCTAGGTCTTCATAGCAATTTAGAATAGCAATTCTAATTAGAGTTCAAACAATTTGATAAGTTTAAACTATATGCAAGAAAAGAAAGTATTAGTGTTTCTGGCAAAAGTTTGAACCCATGGAACTTAATATTTACCCTATTCAATTAAACGGCAAGTTGCATGTAAGTGATAATGTTTCGGGCGTTTGTAATCTTAAGGTAATTGATCTCTTGAAAGAACGAAAAGCACTCCAAGGAGCTAAGAATGGAAATTATTAAGCCGTTAATTTTAAAGTAAACACGATGAAGAAAAATAAACAATACCCTCTAACGCCGATGGCTACAACTGATTTTAAATCCGTTCAATTACAAAGCTCTTCGTCTTGTGGTTGTAATAGTGGCTGCTGCGATACTTCTGGTGACACGGCAGGAGAGCAAACAGGCAATAGTAGCAAAGCCAATGAAATGCATATTACCATTGATGGTAAAAAGATTGTAGTGAGTGATAGTAGCAAGAATATTGTGGAAATAGCCAAGGAAGCTCGCATCGGTATTCCCGCTCCTTGTTTTTTGAATAAGCACAAATATGGCTGCTGTAATGCCTGTGTTATTGAGGTAAATAATGAGCAGCTGTATGCTTGCGTTACCAAACCGACGGATGGTATGGATATTATTTTTAATCGCGATGACTTGAAAGCACTTAGGAAAGAACGCCTGTTAAAATATAGAGAGAACAAAGAAAATGGAATCTTTCAAAAATGTGGTTGTCCGTAATTGGATGTGATCACTTCTATCGCTGATAGTTTATATAATTTAAAATTGGATTGAATTCTAAAAACGACAAGCAATGTGCCGCAGACTAGTGTAGAATCAAGACGGGTATATGTAAACACAGTATGCTTGAACTTTAATGCGCAATGCAATAAATGCTCATCGAGCAAAGTCAAGATGAAGAATGAATAGCAATTCTTATCATTTCAACTTCGCTCAAAGAGCATTCAAGTATTTTTTTAGCACCTTTTTAAAGGTATACCAAAGCGGCATTTAAAAACACCTTATTTTTTCTTAATCTCTTCGTTGAGCCTTGCGATGCGCTTTTTAAGCTTCTCAATGTTTTCAGTATCCGCATCCGTATTTATTAATATTTTTAGTTTTTCATCGAGGTAAACAATGTTGTTGGCTAAAGGCCATTGACTTACCTCAAAGGCTTTTTCCATCCATTGGGCTGCTTGCAGATGGTGGCTTTTTTTAGAATCCTCATCACCACTTATTGAACGTGCCCAATTGTAATACAAAAAGGAGTTGCCAGAATCGTGATAGCCCAGTTCCATGTTCCTATTGACCTGCTTGATATAAGCATCCCAGTTTTTTTCACTTCTATAGATGCTTTCTTGCACATAAGCGAGCATTTTTTCTTTACCTACTACTTTTCTTGTTTTTAGTGTTTGCTTGTATTTTTCAAAGCCTGGGTAATCTACTTTGTTTTTTTTAATGAGCGATTGACCGTATGAAAGGTATGTTTGGTAAAGCTTTTGGTCTACATCACCGGGCGTATAACTATCTTTAAATCTGTTTTGATGCTTATCGAACCAGGTAAAAGCGGGTGAGTATATATCGTTGAGGTAGTTGTTTATCAAGAGGTAGTTAGTTTCACTCAATAATTTTTTACCCTTTTGATTAGTGAAATAGTCGGCTAGCACGATTTGTATTTTCTGCTTTTCATAGGCATTGCTCAAGGTCTCAATATAGGTGAGCATTGTTTGGTAATCATCAGGTGTAGCTTCGTATTGACGCTGTAAAGCCACCATGCCTTTGCCATCAATCACTAGCTGAGCAATGTTGATTAGCGCTTCAGCTTTAGGAGCACCCACCGATTTGTGTAACTCATTGCCATCGCCATCGACCCATACAAGGGTTGGGAATGCAGCCACATTAAATTGCTCTTTAAGCTTTGGACCTTCGCCCTTTTCCATATCTACTTTATAGTTAATGAAGTTGTTGTTGAACAATTGTCCAACTTTATCCTGGGTAAAAATGTCTTTTGATAACATCTTACATGGGCCACACCATTCGGTGTAGCAATCAATAAAAATGGCTTTGTTCTGTTCTTTAGCCAGTTGTTTTACTTCGCTCCAACTGCCATGTGTAAATTGGATACCATGTTTATCTTGTGCCCACGATGTAATAACGATCAGACTTAATAGTATGCTTAAAAGTGTTTTCATTATCTATTATTTACAGCAAACGCCTTGAATACAATATCCAAAGCGTTTGCCAATAAAACCAAATGTTAAATAAATTCTAATATCCACCCATTTTCATAGCTGGGATTGCACGCCCACCTGTATTGCCTTCTTCTTTGGCTTTTTGAGCTTCTTTATGTGTTTTATCAAGCAACTTACGATGCTTTGGCACCATGTTAACAAACAGATCGTTCATGGCTTTAGCCACCGCCAAACGCTCGCCAGTAATGCCGGCTTTGGTCAAATAGTCATAGCTATCGCGGTACGCAATTGATAGACTAAACATGTCCAACTCTTCCGCGTTCATTTGTGTTTCAACGGCATCATCCAAAAGTTTTGCTGCACGCTCATAAATGGCTTTGTCTTCGCAGTCTTGCAAACGGTTTAATAGGTTAAAACCCGACTCGGCATAGTACTTAGGGTTGCTCGCTAATCCTTTTGCAAACTTCTCTTCAACTACATCCATGTAACCGGCATAGTCGCCCACACTAATTAGTAAAGCTCTGTTAGTATAGTCTTTAACGTTGTCGATGCGGTCAAATTCATTCGTCTCCATCAACTTAATCAGTTTATCAAACTTCTTCTGATTAAACTCATCCTTGGTGCTTACTTCGGTAAGTTTACCTGCATAGCTGTAGTACATGCCCGACTCGAAATATTCGCCTTGAAATCCGTTTGCCTCCAGGAACTTGGCCTTATTCTTATAAAAGTAGGCTGCTTCCTTACTGAAAGGATCTTTTACGTAACGCGCCATCAACCAAAAATACTCTTTCTTGTGCCAGTCTGTTTTAGGCACCATCTTTAGGTAATGCAAAGCCACTTCTTCGGCCTTAGGGTCACTTACCTTCACAAGGTAACTTAAGTAATCCTCAACGGTTTTTAAGTCCTTTTTATTTTTGTTGTAAGCTACTGCTAATGCTTCGGCACGCTTGGCTTCAGCAGGTGCACCTTTAGCTTCTTTAATCAGCTCTTCTGCCGGACGAAAACCTACAACACGGTGTAATACTTTTTCGTTGCTAGGATCGATAAATAGCATGGTTGGAAAAGCCGAAACGCCAAACTTGTTTTTTAAATCGATGCCTTCGCCTTTTTCACAATCAATTTTTACATTTACAAAATTGGCGTTGAAATAATCGCCAACCTCTTTTTGAGGAAACACTTGTTTCGAAAGCATTTTACACGGACCACACCACGTTGTATAACAATCGGCAAAAATTATTTTGTTTTCGCTTTTTGCTTTGGCTATTACCTCGGCCCATGTGGCGTGGGTAAACTGTATGCCCTCGCCGGTGTCTTCTGCTTTAAGCTTAGGCGTTACGGCCACCATTAAAGCTAATGCTAATAAAATGGAATATACATTCTTCATTATCAAAGTCTTTATCTATTATTTTGCTAGTAATTCGTCTAACTTCTCATCAATCTTTTTACCTCTCAATTGTTTAGCAACAATCTTACCATCTTTATCAAGTATGATGATAAAAGGAATGCCGCTAAACTGATAGTCTTTCATGGTTTGTTTACCAGCTTTAGGAGCCAGTACCTGTGTCCATTCCATGTTTTCTTCGCCCAAGGCTTTATGCCAGTCGGCTTCTTTTTTATCAATGGATACACTTAATATTTCAACTCCCTGCGGATGGTATTTCTCATATACTTCCTTTAAATGAGGTATTTCGTTACGACATGGGCCACACCATGATGCCCAAAAATCAATCACCACAAATTTTCCTTTGTAATCGGCTGGTGACACCATTTCGCCATCTGGAGTAGGATAGGAGAAGTGAGGGGCTACCTTACCCAATTTTACTTTTTCGGCTGCAGCACGTGCTTCTTCTTTGTCTTTAATGTACTTCACTAAAGGAGGATAAGACGGGTTAGTCTTTTTAAGAGTCGCAAGGGTTGCATCAATCAGTTCTTTGTCTGTTTTATCGCGTAAACGATTAACAACCGCCAAAACACTGTTTCTATCAGCATATTCCTTCGCTAAAAAACGGGTTCGGGCATCATCATCATCGCCAGTAACACCATATACCATACCTGCTATCTCACCGTATTTCTCAGGTATATCTTTGGTAGCTTTATAAACACCTTGCGATAAACCAATCATTACTTGGTATGAGCGATAATTGTTGAAGTTAAGGTGGTTCATCACCTCGTTTTTGTCACCACCATTAATGTATACATAAGGCGGGTTCTTAATTTTTATTTTGGCTGTATCCTGACCTCTAAAGTCTATCTCCAGATTCTCATCCTCAGCCCAGAAACGTACCGATTGCCATTTCTGACAGTCTAGATTGTACTCGCCGGGTAGTGATGTATTCATTACATAGTGATAACTACCGTCCTCGGCCAATTGAAACGAATCTGTTACAACCTTCTCACCATCGCGGTACTGAGTGATGTACATTTTAAATCTATCATCGGGAAATTTCACTTTTCCCGATAGGGTTATGGAGTCACTTTGCTTTGTACTACATGCACTCAACAGAGTTATAACGATCATCGTTAGTGTTAGTCTTATCATCATTCGTCTATGTTTATCAGGTATTATTTAAATTTTATTTCTAGCGCCTTTTTCAATAATAGCCATTCGCTTTCCACCAAGGCAATCATTTTTTTCTCAAGCTTTTTATCATCAATGCTAAAAATGCCTTGAAACTGAACGTAAGCACTATCACCATCTTTGCCTACTAATAGTTGGAATACCCATGGCTGATGGTAGTAATCTGATTTTGTAATGTAATAGGTAATTGCTTGTTCTTGCTTATTAAAATAGCTTACTTCTTGTTTTCTATTTTTATCCGCTGGAAGAGTAAAGCTTAGCTTAGCTCCATCGCTTATGTTCGGACAGCTAAGGTTTTGAACTTCTTCAATCGCTTCGTAAAATGCTTTAGGTTGAGACACAAAATCCCACACCTGATCATTTGTTGCATTTAGGCTTACTCCTTTAATTACTTTAGGGGCAATGCGTTTAGCTGGTTGCATTTGTGCTTCTGTAGTAAATGTTAGCAAAAAGGCCATAGCCATCAGTAGCAATACCTGTTTAAAATTATTACGGTTCATAATTTATGTATGTAAGTTGATTGTCGATTAATTAGTATATCCTTCGTTTTGCTTTACTACACCATTGCTGATTTGTATCTCGCGTAAAGGAATTGGAAATACCTTTTTGCTATCAGGCAGTTCCGGATTGTATAAAGGCCTGTCGGTTCGTAGTTGATCAAAGCGTGAGAAACCTTCAAAGGCTAACTCTTTACTTCTTTCCAATAAAACTCGCTCAATAAAGACTTCCGTTGATGTGAAATCACCAGGTGTAAATGCCATTTCTGTTGGATTCGCACGTAGGTGAATGTCATTAAGCAAATCAACCATTTCTTGTGTTACGCTTGCTGATGTACGGGCCATAGCTTCAGCTTTAGATAGTACAACTTCTGTCAAACGCATCATGGTCATGTTATCACGCCCGTTAGTGTTAGGATATTTATCGGTGATATAAACTACTTCGCCTTGATATACTTCTTCTCTCATCAGTTCTGTTTTACGAACATCGGTGTCGGAGAAACTGCTAATAAGCGCATTGCTATACCAGTAATTATTAAAGTTGTAGTAAATATTGTTGCCACCAAATTGCCAGTTACCACCATTTGTACTTACTGGGAATCCAAAGATATGCTCACTTGAAAAGCTCATTGGCATGTCGCTAGGATTAAGAGGGAACACTTTTCGTAAGTCATCAGCCAAGTAATACTCAGTACGTGCTAATACTTTATCAGCCCATTCTAATGCTTGTGTGTAATCTCGGTTAAACATGTAAACACGAGATAGAAGCGCCTCGCAGGTAGCCGTATTGGCACGACTTACACGTGTTTCAAGCTCGATTTGTTCTCCTGGCTCGGGCAGAGCTTTAATTGCTTCTTCCAAATCCAATATGATTTGTGCATACACCTCTTCATTGCTATTTCTTGGACGAATATCAGTATCGCGGTCAAAGCCATTGTAATGCTCCAGATACAATACGACACCGTCTTTTTGTGGTTGGTCTAATAAAGCCCCATCGCCATACCATCCTAACAACCGTAGATAGGCATAAGCACGTATAAAGCGAGCTTCGGCCATGTGTTGGTTCATTGCTGCTTCGTTGTATTGACCTAATTCAGGTATCTTATATAACAATAGATTGGCTTGAACAAGAGCTGCATAATACGACTCGTATATGCCTTGAAGTAATGTGTTTTCAGGCAATACTGTACCGTTATTTATTTCATCGAAGGTACGTGCTGCACCTGAACTATATTCACAGGTAGGAGCTGTTGCTTCGGCCATGTTATAGTCTTTTGTTGCAGCGCTAAAAAGCATATGATACGTTCCTGCCACTGCCGATTCAGTGCTTGAAAACTTTTCAAATACCTTGTCCTCAACAATGGTATCTTCAGGAGCTAAGTCCAATTGTTTATCGCATGCTGAAAAAATTGTAGCTATGCTTAACAGGCCTAGTATATAATATCTTGTCTTCATGTGTTTGTTTTTTACTTTCATCACAATGTATTACGCAGTCCTTAAAAACTTATATCGATACCAAATTTCACCGATTTCGCTTGAGGCATGGTTATTTCATCATAACCACTAAGTATAGCACTTGAGCCATAGGCACTCACTTCGGGGTCTATGCCGGTATAACCTGTAAATGTTAATAGGTTGGAGCCCTGTACATAAACTCTTATGCGCTCCATGTATAGTTTTCTTACCCAATCGTTTTTGAAAGAATAACCTAGGGTAATGTTACGTAAGCGTAGGTAGGATGCATCTTCCAAAAAACGGTTGTTCAATCGACTTACATCGTAGCCATTTAAACCGCTACCTGGCCATTGAGGGTTGCGGTATACAGTGGTGGCATTATCAAGCTTAGGAACATCTGTTTGATGGCCTGGTATTTTCCAGTAATCAAGCATGTCACTTGATAAATTATTAGCATCTGTTAGTGTATAAGTCATTAAGGTAGCTTGTGTACCATTGTATAACTTCTGGCCCACCGAATAAGAGAAAGCAAAGTTTAGTTCCCAATTCTTATAACGGATATTATTGCTAAATCCACCGTAGAAATCTGGCATGCTACTGCCTGATGAAACTCTGTTGGCCAATGGATTATCTTCGTCGAATACAGCCTGAGGAGGCACATCGCTGATTGAGCCATCGTCATAACGCCACATTGGATTACCTGTGAGCGGATCTACACCGACCCAGTCGTACATGTAAAACTGGTTTAGACTTTCGCCAACAACAAAAACTTTGCGTTCCAAGCCCTGGCTTTCTGCCATTTGGTAGCCCGCTTCGTTTAAGCGTAGTAATTTATCTTTGATGCGCGAGATGTTAAACGAACCTGTCCACAACCAATCTCTATTCTGGTAAATGGTTCCATTAACCAATAGCTCCAGTCCTTCATTTTTCATATCGCCAACATTTTGTTGCTGCGAACTCCATCCCATATAAAGTGGCACCAGGTCGTTGGCTAATAAGTTATTGGTACGTTTGTAAAAGTAATCGAACGTAATGTCTAGCTTGCCATTAAATAAGGAGGCATCAAAACCTAAATCGAATGATGTGGTTGTTTCCCATTCTAGGTTAGGGTTAACCGATTGTGAGTTAAATAACAAGGGTACGCCATTGTACATGAGGGTACCTCCATTAACCGTTCGGTTGTCGCGAGTCCACTGTCCTTGATTACCATAGTAACCGCCAAAAGAACCATCTAAACCTGTTAAACCGTAGCTGGTTCTAATCTTAAACTCGTTCAGCCAACTTTGTGAGTTGTCCATAAACCTTTCTTCGGTTAGTATCCAACCCGCCGATAAGGATGGGAATCCTCTGTAACGTTCGTTTTTACTAAAGCGAGAAGAGCCATCAATACGGTAGGTGAATCCTGCTAAATACCTGTTTTTATAGCGGTAGTTTAATCGTGTGAAATACGAAACAACCGCCCACTCCTGTGTAATTGCATCTAAGACACGTTTGTCGGTTGCCGATTGAATACTTTTCTCATTATCATCAAAAAACCCGGTACCCGTCACGCGCATTCTGCTTTCTTCCGATGTTTCAAAGCTCTGACCAATAATGGCATTTAACAAATGATCGTCGGTGTGCTTGCGCAGTGTTAGAACGTTGTTAACAACGTATTTTAAGTTTTGATTGGATGATGAAGTACCTGTTCCTCCTGGGTTTTGAGGTGTTGCAATATTTCTGTTGTACGATTTCGTATTGTAGATGTCAAGTCCAATTTCTGATTTAAAACGCATCCAAGGAAGAGGTTTTAACTCGGCATAAAAATTAGAGATAACACGTGTGTCTTTTACATTATTATCTTCGTTGGCAGTTGCCACCGGATTGCCTAAATGGCCTGATATTGTATTGATGTTGTTTTCAAAATTACTTCCTCTAGGTGTATGAAAGAAATACGATCCATCAGAGTTGTAAATTGGTAAGTTAGGTGACATCATTATAGCATCGCGATAAACGCTTTGACTGTTTAGAGCCGCATTGTCAACAATTGCAAAGGATGAATTGGTGCCAAAATTAATCCATTCAGCTGGGCTAAAATCAAAATTAGTACGTATGCTATTACGAAGAAAATCTTGATTAATAATATAACCTTGTTGGTCGTAGCGATTGTAACTGATGTAATACGATGTATTATCTGTTCCGCCAGAAACAGAAGCCCTTGTTTCTTGCACAACACCTGTTTGTATAACCTGATCTAACCAATCGGTGTTATGAGTGGTTGGGAAAACATCAGAGTCGCCCTGTGAACGGTTAAATCGTGTGTATATATCACTAAATTCGTTGGCATTTAATAAGTCGGGTGTTCCCATTGGTTGACTTATTTCTACTGAATGGCCGATGTTGATTTGAGGCTTACCTTTTTTTCCTTTTTTAGTTGTAACTAAAATAACACCAGCGGCACCTCTTGAGCCATAGATTGCTGTTGAAAAGGCATCTTTTAATATTTCAATAGACTCAATGTCATCGGGATTTAAGGCCGCAAGTGGATTACGTTCAAACTCGGGTTGTTGTGAGTATCCATTTGACACAGCGTTGCCTCCTATTGTTCCGCCAGCTACACTGCCATTGCCAAAGTCGTGGTTATTAACCCCTTTTCCTGTTCCGTAAACGGGAACACCATCAATTACAAATAAGGGGTTACTATCGGCATTAAGCGATGATAAACCACGTATAGTTATGGATGTAGCACTACCAGGAGCACCGCTACTTAGGTTGACATTGACACCTGCTACCTTGCCTACTAGCGCATTGTCGAAGCTAGGAGCGATGCCTGAGATTTCTTCTGAAGTAATTTTAGAAACTGCACCTGTGAGGTCACGACGTTCCTGAACACCATAGCCTACTGTTACTACTTCACCAAGCGCAACAACATCTTCAATTAATTCTGCTTTTATATATTCTTGTCCTTCGAATAGGATGTACTGATCTTTACAACCAATGCAGGAGATGCAAATGGTTTGTCCTTCTTGTATTTGTAGTATATGAAATTCCCCTTCCATGTTGGAGACATCGCCTCGCATGGTTTCTTTGATGTACACATTGGCGCCTGGAATTGGGAGTCCTGTTTCGGAGTCAATTACTACACCTTTTACAGTTGCAGGCTGCAGGGTTGTTGCCTTAACAGTTTCTTGTGCAGTTAGGTTAATAGTGGTTAAAAGCCATAAGCCAATAATGTATAACGCTTTATGCATGGCAGTAGATTTATTACCTGACAAATTGCCGGTAGTAGATTATAAACTAGATTGAGTTATGAAAAAAGATTCATAAAGTAAAGGAAACCACCGCCGAAAGGTTAAAACGGCAGTGGTTTTTGCAATTTATAGTTTGTTTAATTTACCACTCCATACTTCTGTGGTAGTTGTAATCTCTTCACTGTAGCTTACTTCTCCTGAATCAGGGTCAGTAGTGCTTGTTTTAACAGCTGTATAGCCACCAACAATCCAAACCTTGTTATCAGCATCGATGTATGCCGAGTGTCCAGCACGACCAGTAAACTCTGCAGGTAACATAGCATCTTCATCAGGAGCTGTCCAGTTAATACCATCAGTTGATACTAATACATCATTAACACAAACACCTAATTCTGTTTGACCACCGAATAACCATATTTGTCCGTCGTAAGAAATAGCTGCTGCTCCCATACGAGGGGTCAAACCTGTTGGTGTATTTTGTGTCCATGTTGTTCCATCGGTGCTACTCCAAACATCACCAGATAAGAAACCACCTTGAATTTGTCCACCAATCATATAAAGTTTACCATCGTGAACGATGTTGGCTGAATTACGACGAGGAGCTTCTTCAGGTAGGTCTGTTTCAGTCCAAGTAGTTAAATCTGATGTGCTTCTGATTTTGTTAGAAAGAGATTGCGGGCCAAAGAAATCTGAATCTAAACCTTTAGCGCCTGAAATAGAACCATAGAAAGTTGTTTGGCCACCAACAGCCCATAGAGCATTATTGAACGAGTAGCTCGCAAATGTTACGGCAGGTGTTTCGTAAGCATTATCTAGCTTAGTGAACGTTTCGCCATCGGTACTTTCCCATACTTCAGCAAGATCCTCAGGAGCCCAACCGCTTGCAAGAGCCGCATAACCTGTAATGTATAATTTCTCATTATGAACAGTCATAGTGTAATAAGCACCGGCAGCTGCACCTGGGAAATTCGTATCTAAAGTCACTTCAGTCCATGTTTTTCCATCATCTGATTTAAATAACTTAGTAGAGCTTGAAAAACCACCGTTACTGAATACGGCCAAGTGCTTACCTTTATAGTTTACAGCTTGCATGGCGTTATAACCCATGTCTGTGATTGCTGGATTTTCTTTTACCCAACTAACACCTTCAGGGTTTACTTGCGATACATTAACTGTAACTTGGTATGTTAGAATTGTAACCCCATCTTCAGCGGTTACAACATAGTTAACAGGCGAGCTAAAGTCGTTTTCAGTTACTCCGCTTTCTTGCTCGGTCATACCTACAGTTACTACTGTTTTATCAATGGCATCAAATTCTGCAACCAGAGCAGATACATCAGCCATATATGGTAATTCATCGGTATTGGTAATTGTGTAATTGGTTTGGTTTACCTCAAAATTAATATTCTCTAAACCAGGTATGGCATCATCAGCCATAAAACTGAATGCTGTTAATCCAGTTAATGACGACTTTGGTGCATCATCTTCACAAGAAGTAAAAACTAAAGTAACAGGCAATAGTAATCCCATTACAAATTTTAATAGATTTGTTTTCATACAATTTAATTTTTGTAGTTGAAGACGGTAGTTTGTAATTGATTAAGGGCTTTTACAGACTACTGTCTATTTTAAATTAATAACGAATTTTTCATTTTGAAGCGGATACATTTATCCCAATAACATTAACTTGGTTAATGATTTATCTACTAGCTTCGCTACCGGCCGTGTGGCTCGCCAGTGGTTTGTAAATTCAATAGTTAGCTTTGTCTTATGAAAAGACTACTGTTATTTTCCGTTTAGTTATTTTGACTTCTAGTACTTCTGAATCAAAGATTGTGTTTAATAAATCTTGAACAGATGGATCGTTGTAGCTTCCAGAGTAGTTTTGATAAGGGTTTAATTCGCCCTTGAACTCCACTCTTTTGTCGTACCATTCAGCAATTTTAAATGCTAGTTCGTGTTGCTTTAAATTATTAAAGCAGAATATTTTATCTTTCCAACTAAATACATCGCAATAATTGCCAACGCTTGTTTTTGCCATTTCATCTTTGTTTGAATAGGTAACACGCTGACCTTGCTTTACTTTTGTGCTCTCGAATAAAGCCACTTCTTTACTGCCTATCTTTTTAGCTGGCTGAAGCTTGAACATAGGAATAATAACCTTTTTGTATACTGTATCTACTACAGTTACTTCGCCTTCTTCAACAGCTACATCCAAGTGGTTTGATTCACTATCGATGACTAATTTTCCATTGCGAGCAATGGCACATCTTTTTCCTGAATTAACAATAACAGGTAGGTGAGCCGCAGTAGGATCTATTTCAATGTAGGCTTTACCTTTCAGTACTAATTCTCGATTCGATTGGTTATAGCCATCATTATAGCTTAATTCACTGCCTCTTGAAAGAAAAACCTTTGTTCCATCGGGTAGATAAAACGAGCTTACCAATTCACTACCCACTACTTTATGGGTAAAGCCATAGCCTTGTTCATCTTCTCCATACTTGCCTAGTGCAAGCGGAATAAGTGCAATTAGAGCCAAAATAGCAGCCACCTTAATCATTCGGCTTAGGCTGAAGATGTTATTGTTACTTTGTTGATGACGAACAGATTTCTTCTGAATTTTATTCCAAATAGCACTTTTCCTGAGTTGCTTTTGTTGCCTTCCCAGGTTGTTCATTGCTTTTTGATACAAAAGGGCATTATCATCTTTCTCAGCTATCCAACGAAACAGTTCTTGTGTTTCATCTGCTGAAATTTCGCCGCTTAATTTACGGTTGATTAAATGCTCTATGTCTGTTCTAAGTTGTGTCATTTTCTTATTGCTATTCTTAAAGACTCGTATCTTTTACTTTTCCGTTACTCTAAAAGTGTTTTTTTTGTAATTATTTTATAACTATACTTGAGGACAGTGATTTACAGGTGTAAAAAAATGATTATAATTTTCATTCCATAGTTTTTTATAACCTCTAAAATACGCTTGGTAGCTTTTTTTAGGTGAACATCCAATGTGTTTTCTGATATGGATAAACGCTTAGCTGCATCCTTATATTTTAAACCCTCTTCTCGCACTAACTTAAATGCTTCTTTACATTTAGGCGGTAGGCCGTCTATAACGGCTTCTACTTTTTCGGTTAATTCATCTATCTCTAAACTATGTTGTGGATCAATTTCGTTAGGTGCTAAGAACTCAAAGGCATTTTCAATTTCAACCGTGTTAACTTTCTTTTTGCGGAGGTAGTTAAGGCATTGGTTTTTTAGCGATATAAAAAGGTAACTTTTGAAATTACTAATTTCTTCTAATTGCTGCCTCTTATTCCAAATTTTGGCAAAAACATCACTTATAACTTCTTCAGCATCGGAATAATTGCAGTACAAGCTTGTTACATCAAATGCATAATCGTAATACTTTTCAAATAGTTGATTGAAAGCATACTGACTATCATCTAATATCTGCTCAATGAGCAAACGATCCGATTGTAGTGAGAAATTATCCATGATTTACCAGCGCAATATAATGAAATTTGCCTATTGCTATAAATCACTCTGTTTATTTAGTTTTGGACTTTACGGTAGTAATGCTGTGTTGGAATAACTTTTTTTAAGCTTTAAACTTAATTTTTGAAGTAGCAGTGATAAACCCCTTTTAACAACAGAATGAGGTATCCAAAGAGCAATAGTAATTATCGAATGATGTTGAGGTACATATTGGTCAGATTGTTTTTTATCATTCGTATAAATGAAGATTCTGTTCTTTATATTTTAATTGCTCTTTGGACGCCTAACAAGTGTTTTTACAATTGATATTCTTCTATAAAATCAATTACTAATTGATAGATGCCTTCGAATACAGGATATTCTAATTTTTCTGGGGTATCCAATGGTTCATGATAGTATTCGTTACCACCTGCTGTCCAAAAGAATAAGGATGGAATGCCTTTGTCGTGAAAATGGTAATGGTCAGAAGTAGCTTCGTAGCCGGTTGGTTTAAGATGTTGAATGTAATTGTTTTGTTTGTTGATGGATAAAAACTGCTTTTTTATGTCTGGATATAATTCTGCATGTATGAGTTCTGTCCAATCTGTACCCGAGGCCACCATGTCGAAATTGATTACCAGTTTGGTTTTATCTAAGGGGTAAACAGGGTTGTTCACATAGTATTCCGAACCATAAAAACTGGCTTCTTCTGCACCAAAAAATATGAATTGTATACTGTAGTATGGTTTATGTTTTTTAAAATAAGTGGCTAGCTCAAGCAGTATAGCAACACCACTAGCATTATCGTTGGCACCCGCATACATTGCTTCGCCAAACATACCCATATGATCGTAATGACCAATTAATGTAATGCAAGTGTCAGTTTTCCCCTCAATTAAACCCGTTATGTTTTGTGTTTGATAATTGGTGGTGAACTTATTTACCAAGTCAATATCTATTGAAGTAACTGCTTTGGTCATTAATTCTTTCCGCACACGAAAGGTACCATAATCATTAACATAGCGACGAGCGGAGTATTTGGGCGAATCTACCCGATCAATAATGCCTTTTACCATGAGGGGAGACGAGGTGAATGTGTTACGTGCAAAATAATACAAATCACTGTTGTTAATAACCGTTGAATCGAAACAGATAAAAGAATTCTTCAGATCTGAAGCAAGTAGTTGATTTAGTTGTCGTCTGCTCGTTAATATTTGTTTTGTTATCCATTTTACAGGGAAAGTGCCTTGTAAACTTGGTGATGTAGGGTAGGCCACCCAATCAATCCCATTTTGTAAGCTTTGTCCATTAATTGTTAAATTAGGCTTGCCAACGTAGCTGTTTATACTCATGTTAAAATGCTGGTAATAGGAGTTTCCTATAGGCTTGATACCAATTTCCTTCAGCTTAACAGCAATGTAATCAGCTGCTAAACTATCGCCTTTATTAGTGTATCCTCTCCCATAAAATTCAGGTGAACTTAAGTCGTTGACATATTGCTTTACTCGATTCATGTTTTGCCCAAAGGCAATTACATGCAAGGCCATTATAAGCCAAGAGCAGATAATAATTCGTTTCATAGTGATTTACTTTTAAAAATGTTTGCCGAGCAGCAAAGGAAAGAATACTACGAAAGGAGCAAGCTAACACTTGTCATGGTTTGTAGTTAAGTCGTGTTAAAAAAGTTTAAGGCATATGATCCTTTAATATCAATATTGTTAGTGGTATTCCTTACTTTAGAACACTCTAATTATGTTGTTATGGAATAATGTTTTATCATTCTTGTTTAAACGAAAATAGATATCATGTGTTGATATTAAGTACAAAAAGTAATTAATAATGAAAGAATTTTGGGACGATAGATATAGTCAGGACGAGTTTGCTTATGGAGCAGAACCCAATGAATACATTAAAGAAAAGTTGCCCTTACTAAAACCAGGAAAGGTATTGTTTCCGGCCGAGGGAGAGGGACGTAATTCAGTTTATGCAGCGCAATTGGGCTGGGAGGTATGTGCTTTTGATTTTAGTGCTGTTGGCAAAAAAAAGGCAGATGCTTTGGCGGCTTCAAAAGGTGTAAGTATTAACTATCAGGTAAAAGGTTTTCTGGAGGAAGAATATGAAGCAAATGAGTTTGATGCCATATGCCTTACCTTTGTTCATTTTCATCCTGATATGAAAATGCAAATGCACAAACGACTGGATTCGTATCTTAAGGTGGGAGGTTATATCATTATGGATGCGTTCAGCAAAGAGCACCGTGAGATTAACAAAGTAAATGAGCATGCAGGAGGTCCACCCAATGCTGACATGATGTATTCAATCGAGGAAATAAAAAGCTATTTTGATAATTACGATTTTATAGAACTCAAAAAGGAGTTGGTTCATTTGCAAGAGGGTTTTGGTCATGTGGGTGAGGGTTCTGTCATTCGATTTGTGGGGAAGAAGAAGTTTAATAAGTAGTCAGTTTCTACTCAATATATTCTTTTGCTCAAACGAGTGTACTGTATTGTAAAAAAAGAAGAGCCCACCAGAAAAAAATGGCAGGCTCTTCACTCATAGACTAAAGGTTTAAGCGTATATGGGATTATACCAATACTACATTGAAACGCGCCTCATTCTTTCGTTCTTTTGAACTTATGATTTTGTTGAAAAACATCGCCGTAACTTTGCTATGCCTCAATTTTTCGCCTCACATAAGTCCAAAATATTCAAAACAATTTAAGTTTCATTTCAAAATAGAATTGGTATTATAAACTCCAAATTAAATTCTTTCAACACACATGGCAATGCCCATGCCGCCTCCAATACAGAGGGTCGCTAGGCCTTTGTTGACTTCGCGCTTTTTCATCTCGTGCACTAATGTTGTTAGAATGCGTGTACCACTGGCACCAATAGGGTGGCCAATAGCAATAGCGCCTCCATTTACATTGCATATTTCTGGCTTCAGTTCCAATTCTTTCATAACGGATAAAGACTGAGCTGCAAAGGCTTCATTGGCTTCAATAAGCTCCAGCTCATCCTTGTTCCAATCGGCCTTTTTTAAGGCGCTACGAACAGCCTCCACCGGGCCAATTCCCATAATGCAAGGCTCAGTACCGTGCCAGGCATAAGAAACAATCTTAGCCATTGGTTTTAAACCGTATTTCTCAACCGCTTCTTTGCTGGCCACAATAATAGCTGCAGCACCATCGTTTATGCCTGATGCATTAGCGGCCGTTACGCTACCATCTTTTTTAAAGGCAGGACGTAGTTTAGCCAACGATTCCGCCGTAACACCAAAGCGAACAAATTCATCTTGCTTGAAGATGATTGGATCTTTTCTACGTTGAGGTATTTCAACAGGAACTATTTCATTTTCAAAACGCCCTTCGTTAATGGCTTTTTCTGCTTTGTTTTGCGAGTCGGCTGCAAATGCATCCTGCTCTTCGCGACTTAAGTTGAATTTATCAGCCAGGTTTTCGGCCGTAATACCCATGTGGTAATTGTTGAATACATCGGTTAAGCCATCAGCAATCATGGTATCTACCAATGTGCCATCGCCCATGCGGTATCCATTACGTGCTTTGGGTAGTATGTATGGTGCTTGCGACATGTTTTCGGCTCCACCAGCAATAATTAATTCGGCATCGCCCGCTTTTATGGCTTGAGCTGCCATGGCTACCGTGCGCAGTCCAGAGCCACACACCATGTTAATGGTCATGGCTGTTTTTTCTTTTGGTATGCCTGCTTCCATGGCAATCTGACGTGCCACATTTTGTCCATGGCCAGCCTGTAGTACGCTCCCCATTAATACTTCATCTACCTCCGAGCCATTTAGTTTATTGCGCTCCAAAAGGGTTTTAACAACTGTTGCACCCATTGTTGCAGGAGAAATTGTTGATAGGGATCCTCCAAAATTACCTATGGCAGTACGAGCTGCATCGATGATATAAATTTCTTTCATGGTTAATCATTTTAGTCCGAAGTCCGTAGCGCGGAGTCCGAAGTTTTGTATGTTTTCACAGTGCTTAGTGCACTTGTTCCTTGGCACTATAAATATTTTATTTTCTCTCCACCATTTTCTCCACAATAAACGAAGCCACATTCTCGGGGTAGGTTCCGCGGCCAAAGCCCACATCGTAGCCCAGCTCCAAAGCCAGCTTGTTACTGATGCGTGGGCCACCTGCCGCCACAATTAATTTTGAGCGCAAACCTTCTGCTTCCAGTAGCTCAACCAAATCGGTCATATTCTGAATATGCACCTCCTTTTGCGTTACTACCTGCGATACCAAAATAGCATCGGCATTTAGCTCCACGGCTTTTTTAATCAACTCTTCATTGGGTACTTGCGCCCCCAGGTTATGGGCTTCCATCATAGGGTAGCGCTCCAGGCCGTAATGTTGGTCAAAACCCTTCATGTTCATAATGGCATCAATACCAACCGTATGGGCATCGGTGCCAGTGCAGGCACCTACCACTACTACTTTACGTTTAATCTGCTCCTTAATAAAGTTGTTTACCTCGTAAAAATCCATCGATTTCTCTACGGCTTCCACCTCTATCTTATCGTAATCGATCTGCTGTTGCGATTTACCGTAAATAACAAAAAATGTAAAGTCGTCGGATAGGGGGTTGGAGTGAACCACTTCCACCTCTTCAAATCCCAGTTGGTGTGCATATTGCTTAGCAGCCTCATCGGCTTTGGCCGAGTGTGCCACAGGTAATGTAAACGATAGCTGCACAGCGCCGTCGTTCATGGTATCTCCGTAAGGACGAATTATATTGTTCATAACCTTAGTTTTTTAGTCCAAGTTCCAATTCTAAATAGTCATACACTGGGTTAAAGTATTCGGCTGCCTTTTCGTGCACGCCATCAAAACCCTTACCGCCGTGCTTAGGACGACTTACTTCGGCAAACATCTTTTGCTCAATGGAGTCAAACAGCCCTTTTTCATTGATGTTTTCCATAAATTCAATGGTTTCATCCAATACATTTTGAGCCCTTGTTTGCATAATGCCACCTTTCTTAAACTCAATGTCGTTGGCAAAATCCTTGGTGTTGTTAAGGATGTAACGCGCATTTTCAACGGCCAAAAAGCGATCTTGCATAAAAGGGGTATGAATGGCTTCGGTAAGCATGCCCAGTAGTAAAATGCCCTGGTTGGTACTTTTGGCAATGAAGTTAAACATCGCATTCATAATGTAGCCTTTGAAAATATCGCCTGTCATGTATTTGGTTGGAGGCATATATTTTAATGGTGCTTCAGGAAAAAGCTCACGGGCCATTTGAGCCTGTGCCATCTCATATAAAAAGCCATTTTCAATTTTTGGATCCATTTCAAAGGCATGGCCTAAGCCCATTAATTTAGCAGGCAAACCAGAGTCGTAGGCAAACTGCTCGTTGATAAACTGCGAGGCTGTTACTGTGTAGGCTTTCTCGTAGGCATCCGATGTGGTCAGGTAGTTATCCTCCCCCGAGTTAATGGTTATCTCGGCAAAGGCATTAATCATGCGCGAGAATTTTTGATCGACAAAGGTGCGATACATGTTAATGTCGCGGAACAGAACACCATACATCGAATCATTCAGCATCATGTCTAAACGCTCAATGGCCCCCATTGCCGCTATCTCAGGCATGCACAAACCCGAACAGTAATTAACCAGTCGTATGTATTTACCAATTTCATTGCCTGTTTCATCCAGTGCCTTGCGCATTATTTTAAAGTTCTCCTGCGTGGCATAAGTGCCGCCAAAACCTTCGGTAGTTGCGCCGTATGGTACAAAGTCAAGTAAGCTTTGCCCCGTAGTTCTAATCACAGCAATAACATCGGCTCCTTGTCGGGCTGCTGCTTGTGCCTGCTGCACATCTTCGTAAATATTACCAGTGGCAACAATTAAATAGAGTAGGGGGGCATTTTCCTTTTCTTTGTGCTCGCTTATTTTTGAGGTGCGATAGGCTACATTACCTTTTACACGATGTGAAAAGCCAGCCACCAGCTCTTTGGCCTTCTCCTGAATAAGAGAC
Source organism: Carboxylicivirga sp. M1479 (assembly GCF_007097485.1). Classification (GTDB taxonomy): domain Bacteria; phylum Bacteroidota; class Bacteroidia; order Bacteroidales; family Marinilabiliaceae; genus Carboxylicivirga. The sequence goes on from NZ_VKDE01000004.1 coordinate 204,183, forward strand.
ATGTCGGTTAATTCGAGCTTGGCAATATCTAAACCCTTGGCTATTTCTGCATTCAACTGCTCAACCGATAGGTTTTTGCGGATAAGGGCATTGATGTAATATTTTGAAGCACCATATTGAATGTCACTTCCCAAGGCATTAACAATGGCATTAGGAACGGGTACATCGTCGGGTGTAACGCCGTCGGCTCCCAGCATACGCAGGGTGGCACGTTCAATGGCCACAGTGGTGTGCTGTTTGATGTAAGCATTAACTGGTTGTGTAATTTCTTTCGAAAGCGCACGAGCCCTGTCAATTTTACTCTGATCCAGATTTAGTTTCGTTTGACTCATATTATTTGTCTAAATAGTCGTTAGCATAATCAATTATTTCGGCTTGTAAGCCAAGCATGTTGGCAATTGTTAAGGCGTCGTGTGAATGGTTAACGCCTTCATCTGGCTTAAGCTCGTATTGCATGTAGGCGTTTATCTGCCTTATTTTATCGTTTATATCACTGGTCTGTTCGTGGCAATGCCTCTGAAAGGCCTCCTTGTCTAAACCCCGCATGCGGTATTTTATCACTCCATCAAGATGAGGTATGTTAATGAAGTGGGTTGAGAAGAAACCTGTGATAAGTGGTTGCTGACTGATGAATTTTAATACCGCCACCAGAATAGCTTTGGCTTCGGTGGCATTTGTTGTTTTGGCTAATTCATCAACCAACAATAGGCGCGACTGCCCCTTTGTTAAACCCGCGCTTAGTTGATGAATCTCCTGGCCGAAAGAACTCAAGCCTTCGATCGCTGCCTTGTCTGTTGTGCCTAATACCTGTATTTCGTCGAATAGCTTGGTAGCATAGGCTTGAGCTGGCACTCTAAAACCCATTTGTGTGAGTAACTGCAAAAACGCAATGGTTTTAAAAAGTACCGTTTTACCACCCATGTTAGAGCCAGATAGTAAAATGGCATTGCTGCCGAAGCTTGCACGTAAAGGTGTGTAGCGTAAGTCTTTTTGTTGATGCCTCTCAAAAAGTGGGTAATAAATGCCCTCATCAACCACTATGGTTTCGGCACGGTAATTAGGTTTAAGCAGTTGAAGTTGAACGGATAATTGAGCCATGGCCAAATGAACATCCAGTTGTGTAATGGTGTCAATATCCTTCAGTAGTTGTGGAGCCTGTTTTCTCACTGCCTCCGATATGCTTTTGAGTACACGTTTTTCAATTTCCGACTCTTCATTTAATAGTTGTTCTTTAAGCATTTGAGCATCCATGTAGGTTTTGTCAAATGCTACCCTTAGCTTAATTAGCTTCGAATCGTATAATTCAGCTAACAATAATGGTGAGCCGTTAGCAGGTAGTTGCTTTTTATCCACCAGTATAAAATCACGATTGGAAAAGTCAAAGCCCAGTTTGTCCAGAAGCTGTTTGTGAGCTTCAATGCGTAAATTATTAATCGTTTGATCGGCCTGACAAATTTGCTCCCTTACCTTTTGTAGTTGTGGATCAAAGGCCGACGAAAGATGAAAACTCTCCGTTTTGTCATCATCGGGCATTAAGATGTTCAACAGGCTATGGGTTTGAAAAGCAATGCTAGCGCTTTTTGCAATGTCAATGGGTAGGTACTGTTCAATGGCTTTTGTGTGGATAAGAAATTTTTTAATGAGTTGCAGATCTGCAATGTCATAATCCTTTTTATCCAAGGTGTTCAGTTTGTCGATGCGGCTGAGGTGGTGTACCACCTTTAAGGTACTGTTTTGGTGTTCGTTTATAAAATTGATCCAAGTATCAACCGACTGATGGATGGCATCCAAATCATCAGCCTGCTTATAAAATGGCATGGATTCCTTATGGGCATAACCATAGGGCGTTAAAGGCTTGTACTTATCGTAGAAGCTTTTAAAATCGCAGAACTGTATGGCTTTATTGATGCACATAGGGGTTGTAAATTATCTTTGTTTGGATGTTTTTTGATTGAAGCATTGCCTTAATCGCTTCCAGAGCAATGTCTTTTGTAATTATCACAAAACCTTTTAGTTTAATGGATTGCTTTACACGGATGTTTGAGTTTTTCATTAATTGAGCAAGCTGCTGGTAGCTCAAAAACACTGAGCTTAGGTCATTAATTAAAATGCCTTCGCACTGCTTTGGTAATTGACTTAGTTTGGCCTTGGTAAGCGCTCCTTCGAGCGGATGAAGTTGTTCTGCAGCCTGCATTGTCTTTAGTTGGCTGCTGAGTGTCAATAGCTGCATTTGCTCCACTGCTTTTGTGAGGTTGCGTCTATCAATATTCATCACATAATAAAAACCACTTTGTTCCACTGCACTAACTGGTGTTAAGCGGCTCGCTGCCCCATCGAAAACAATGGTTTTGTATTGCAACTCATCCTTCAGATGCTTAATCACCATTTGTAATTGTTCGTTGTGTTCCGGGCCAATTAACTCAACGCGCCCGCCACGTAGTGTTTTAGCAATAACTAATTGCCCAAGGGGGGTGTTAATAGGTAAAGCTTTTTCAATGCTAAATAAGCCATCGCTCTTTTTAATCATGGCCAGGCTGGTTACTATGCCGTCGCCTTTATGAGCATACACCCTTGGTTTTGTTCGCCCATCAATCTGATCGTGGCTTTCGCCATCGACACCAATGCTACCGAAAGCAGGCGATTCAACCTGCCTAATCTGGTTCAAAACCCAGTTAAGGAAGGTTGTTTTACCCGCATGCTTCCGGTTTCCCATCACAAACGTGGTGTTATTTAAGAACTGGTATGTGAGTTGCTGCGTCTGCATGGTGTTTTAAATAAACAGTAGGCTAAAAAGTATACGAAGCTTCGTAAATGGATAGAAGATCGTCTATCTTATTAGATGATGTATAATTCTTTAATTGACCTGAATTTATCATTTAATTAACTGTATTACTCTTTTCTAGTTGTTTAAAATTCTATTAATTAAATAGAATAATCTTACATATACTTTAAATAATCTTGTATCTAAATGTTGTTATCTTTTAATAAAATGTAACATCACACTAGTATAATAGATAAGGGTTTAGTGTTTGTCGTTGCCATTGGTTCTAATTTCGCGACGTAACGATTGTGGTTTGATGGTTCCACCTTCATTTAAGAGTTTTGCTACACCATCTTTAGCAACTAAAGATTCATCACTACAGTAATCACAATCCTTATAGCTATGTCCTTGGTAGTCCGATGGCTGTGTATAGCTTGTTATCATGCCCTCGTAATTACGTAAAACAACCCGCTTCTCTGTTTGGGAGATTAAATAATCAGGCATTACAGGTATTTTTCCTCCACCGCCAGGTGCGTCTACCACAAACGTTGGCACTGCCATGCCCGAAGTGTGACCACGTAGGTTTTCAATTATCTCAATGCCTTTAGAAATGGTGGTTCTGAAGTGCGATATGCCTTCTGATAAATCACATTGGTAGATGTAATATGGCTTAACACGGATGCGCAATAAATCGTGCATCAGGGCCTTCATTATATTAGAGCAATCATTAACCCCTTTGAGTAAAACCGATTGGTTACCCATCTGAACACCACTGTTCGCAAGCTTTTCACATGCTACACGTGCTTCTTCTGTAATTTCTTTCGGATGGTTAAAGTGTGTATTAACATATACCGGGTGATGCTTCTTTATGATGTTGCATAAATCGTCGGTGATGCGTTGCGGCAATACCACAGGCATACGACTGCCAATGCGAATAACTTCCACGTGATCTATTTTGCGCAGCTCGGTAAGGATGTAATCAATGCGACTATCGCTTAAGATGAGCGGATCGCCACCAGAAATAACCACATCGCGTATTTCTGGCGTTTTAGCAATGTATTCAAAGGCTTTCTCAAGGTGGCCACGCGCCATGTCTTCATCCATTTCGCCAACAATTCGGCGGCGCGTACAGTGGCGGCAGTACATCGAACATTCATGAGTGACCAATAGAAGAGCTCTGTCTGGATAGCGATGTGTCAGTCCAGGAACGGGTGAATCCACATCTTCGTGCAAAGGATCGCTTAGGTCAGAATCGGCTATGTGTAATTCCTTAAGTACGGGTACCGCCAACATGCGCACCGGACAATCTCTGTCTTCCTTACTCATTAAAGCCGCATAGTACGGTGTAATGGCCATTTTAAATTTCTTCAGGGTTTTGGATAGATGGTCGTGCTCCTCTTCAGAAAGCGGAAGTACCTTTTCCAGGCTAGGCACATCGCGTATGGCATTACGCATTTGCCATTTCCAATTGTTCCAATCCTCCTCACTCACATCCTTAAATAAGGGGATATTTTTATAATCGACGTTTGAATATTTTCGTTTCATTTATGTAGATTTTATATTTTAAAGCTATTGCTTAATCTTCGGACTTCGTGCTTCGAACCTCGGACTAGGTATATAACTCCTCATATAGTTTCCTGATCTTTTCGTTCTTTCTTAAGATGTCAATGGCCATTTCGGCATGGCCGATGGCGTAGCCGTTACCAATTAGCATATCCACATCTTTGCCAACACCCTCGGCACCCAGTGCTGCTTTGGTAAACGAAGTTGCCATGCTAAAGAAATACACCGTGCCCCTGTCTTTACACATGAGGATGGAGCCCATTTCCGTATTAGGTATGTTCACATTGTTGATTACCACATCGGCTAGTTGGCCATTGCTCAGTTTGTCAATGGTCTCGTAGCAATCAAGAGCATTTGTAGCATTTAATTTAATGGCATGATGACAAACGCCTACTTGTTTCAGTCGTTCAATGTTTTCATCGCTATAGTCGGCACCTATCACAAGGCCTTTGTCTCCAACCATTTCCTTAGCCACTTCACAGCATAAGATGCCCGACTTACCGCCGGCACCAAGTACTACAACCGTATCTCCTTTTTTAACCAGTCGTTGTGTTTGGGCTGGAGCGCCACATACATCTAAAACTGCCAATGATAGAGTTTCAGACAGGTCATTGGGTAGCTTGGCGTATATGCCACTTTCGAATAGGATGGCTTTACCTTTTATCTTTACCTGATCAATATCTGATTTGATATCAATTATCTCTTCGATAAATAGAGGTGTTAGAGATAGAGATACCAGTGTGGCAATGCGATCTCCGGTCTTAAGGTCGATTTTACCCTCCAGTGCAGAGCCAATTTTTTCGATGGATCCGATAAGCATACCGCCTGAGCCCGTCACTGGGTTTTTCATTTTACCCTGCTTCGATACGATATCCAGAATAATGCTTTTAATAGCACTCACATCGCCTTTGGCCTGTTCTTTTATTTGTGTGAAGCTGGCCGAGTCAATGTTTAATACATCCACATCAATCAGTATTTCGTTGTCGAAAAGCTGACTCATGTTGTTATCAACCCGAGTAGCAGGTTGTGGTAGAACGCCTTGTGGCTCAATTACCCGGTGGGTCCCGTATTTATTACCTGTCTTCATTTTGTTTTTGTAGATAAAAAGCCGATAGCAGTTAGCTGTTGGCTACCGGCTTTTGTTTAAGTAGTATTAATGGTCTAGTTTCGTGTGTTTTATTTAAATGCCTAGCGAATTCGCTTTTAAGTGTTTTAACCACCTCCCCACTCTGTGGTACTCCTCTTGGCAAGGAGGAGAGGGATGAAAAACCGTCCCCTCCTGAATTATAGGAGGGGTGCCGACAGGCGGGGTGGTTAATTAGTTTTAAAAGCAATTTGCCTGATTAAATGCCTTTCAATTGCAACATTTCTCTCACATCTGTTGGCGTTGCTATTTCGTATCCCGCATCACGTGATAGTTTAGCCGTTCGTTCAACCAGTTGTGCATTGCTATCGGCTAATACCCCTTTCGAATAGTACACGTTATCTTCAAAACCTACACGTATAAAGCCATCGCCAATGGAATAAGCACCATAATGTGCAGGTAGGCATGCGCGACCAACGCCCATTACTGTCCAGTTGGCACCTTCAGGAATGCGGCTGACTAATAGGTTTAATAATTCAATGTCGTATGGAATCGCACCTGGTACATTCATTACAAAACCATAGTGGTATGGTGGTTTTAATAAACCCTCTTTAATTAAAATATCGGCAGCTGCAACGTGTGATATGTCAAAGCACTCTAGGGTAGGACGCACATTGTATTTGATCATTTCCTTGGCAAAACGGCGCATGGTAGGTAAGGTGTTAACGATGTACTCATCGCCAAAATTGACTGTACCACAATCTAAGGATGCCATTTCTGGCTGAATGGCTTCGATGACTGCAACGCGCTCATCATCTGTCATGCCCACAGCACCACCTGTGGTGATTTCAATTACAATGTCGCAGCGCTCACGAATTAGTCGAATGGCTTCTTTAAAAACAGCAGGGTCTTGAGTAGGTCCACCATTTTCATCGCGCACATGCAAGTGCACAATTGAGGCGCCTGCTTTATAAGCATCAAAGGTAGCATCTGCTATTTCAAGAGGTGTTAAAGGTAAGTTGGGGTTGTGCTCACGAGTGGTTTCTGCTCCACACACTGCACAAGTGATTATCATTTTTTTCATTTTTTCTGTTTTTGTTGATTGTTAAGGTTTAATCGGTGAAGAAGGAGTTATCCACGGCCAATGATGACGCCCGCGGGGTCTACTTTTTCGCGCAGTATTTTTAGTTCGTGAGCACATGGCTCTGGGGTTGTTTCGTAATTATCAGGTATAATGATGTCAAACTCGGCATTCATTTTTGCATCTTCAAGTGTTTTACCTGGATGAAGAGAAAGTAACATCATGGCTTTGCTTTCTTCGTGATAGCCGTATACACCAATGTCGGTAATTACTTTGTAAGGCCCTGTGTTGGCTGGCAAGCCAGCGTCAACTCTTGAAGTGCCACCATCTAAGAATCCCGGAGTGGTGATGAAATCGACTTTGTTAGCAAATCGTTTGGGGTTTTGCGGAGTAACTACCATGGTTCTCCAGCATAATGAAGCAAGGTCGTTTGCACCGCCACTTCCCGGGAATCGAGTGCGGGGTTTGTTATAGTCATCTCCAATTAAAGTGGAGTTCAGGTTGCCATATTTATCAATTTGTGCACCGCCTAAAAAGCAATAGTCCACCACCCCAGCCTGGCATAATTCCATTATTTCGGCCATTGATGTGGCTTTTAAACCTTTGTGTGTGGTGCGTGAGTCGCCCACCGAAATTGGCATGGTTGGCAGAAGAGGAGCAATGCCGCCTGCTTCAAACATTATGGTTAGGTTGGGAGATTCGGTCATTTGAGCCAACATAGCGGCTGCCACCGGAACACCAGTACCTACCACCACCATTGCACCGTCTTCGAGGTTACGTGCTGCAATGGTAATCATTAATTCCATTGGATTATATGTTGTTTCCATCTTGTTTTGGTTTTAGAGGCTTAATACAAGTGTTCGGCTTGCATGAGTTGTTTCATTTTATTCATGCCGCCATTTTTTTCGAGGTATTCGTAAAAATCCTTCGATGAAAGAATGTGATGGCCCACAAATTCTTCGAGCTGCATCTCATCTTTTTCAGCGATTAACCAATCTTTAAGGTGTTCTTCGTCGGAGAAGTATTCGCCAGGCATATTACCAGGGTAGGAGCCATAAGGCATTTCAATAACCGCATCAACGCACCAGTATGGAATTACTGTTTTTGATGGCTCTCTTCGTATTTCTTCATTTGAGATGATCTTCTCGGTGGTAATAATCACACGCTTTGATGCTTTCGCGATATCGTCATCCGCTACCAAAATACCATCAATCTGGCAATTGCCATACACATCGGCACGGTGCACATGGATGATGGCTACATCGGGATATAATGCTGGTAACGCTGCCAGTTTTTGCTTGGTAAACGGACATTCAACTTCCATAGCAGCTGAGTGCTTAAAGGTGTCGGTTCCCAACATTACGCGCGATGGTAAATAGGGTAGTCCCATCGCTGCTGCTTTAAAGCGCCACGATAATGCACCATTTGACCATTCGGTAACTTTAACATTACCCGATTCAAACATGCGACGTGAGTTTTTCGATAAACCCCTTGCTTCTAGTCCAACAATATAGGCTGCATCGCAACGGTTAAACACTTTGCCTGCACTTAATAACTGACAATCATGCGTAGCTACGTGTCCTGCAAACCCTAGGTTTTTCTTCTCCTTGCGGATGATTTCATGAATTAGAGCTGTTGGTATACGAACACCTCCAAAACCACCTATGGCTAAATAATCTTCATCATGAATATGTGCTTCAACGGCTTCTGATACCGTTGTAAGCTTGCTTTTCATTTGCTTCTTCTTGTTGCGTAAGAAGCCTCGCATATCATCGGCATTGGGAGAAACAAATAACTCGCCGATGCCTTTATTTAGTTGTGTGCTACTCATTTTACTAGCATTTAGCTTCTAGCCTATAGCTATTAGCGATTTACATGATGTTATTATGTTGTTTCCCGAAGCTTGCGCTGAATGACGTTGATTTTTTTGCCTAAATCTGCGATATCTGCGGGAGACAATATCTATCAGTATTTTTCAGTTAGATACTGCAATGCTTCTTCAATGGCATTAACTGTGTAATCCAAGTCTTCTTGGGAGTGGCGGTGGCAGATGTAACCGTGATGATAAGGTTGCAAGAATACTTTTCTACGGATTAACTGAGTGTAGAATTCGTTACGTTTCTTTTTGTATGTGCCATCGGCATCTTTGTCAAATGTGATGAACATCATTGGGGCAATGCCGCTAATGCGTGCTCCAACAGGGTATTCTTGAAGAAGTTTTTCAATCTTGTCGTTAAACTCTTCGCCTTTAGCCCAAATTTTATCCAAAACTTTGTCGCGCTCCAATATTTCAATGGTTTTAAGTGCAGCCACATAGCTTAAGCTATTGGGGAAAAATGTTGATGAGATAAACACGTTGTGTTCGCCTTCTTTCATTATTTCAGCTTTGCCAGTAACCGCTCCAATTGGATAGCCGTTGGCCATGGCTTTGCCAAATACAGCCAAATCAGGTGTTACTTTGTATAGTTTTTGAGCACCACCGATACTAGCACGGAATCCAGTACGTATTTCATCAAAGATTAATACCACGCCGTATTGTTCACTTAGTGCTTTTACGCCTTCCAAAAAGCCTTCGTTTGGTTCTGAAATTGGAGCTGCCAGTGGGTGACCAAGTGGAGTAATGATGATAGCGGCGGTGTCATCGCCATGCTCTTTCAGTAGGTTTTCAAGCGATTCCAGGTTGTTGTATCTGAATTCGAATACATCTTCGTATAGTTTCTCTGGAATACCACCTTTTACTTCTACACACCAGTCGTGCCATCCGTGATAACCACAACGCATTACTTTGTTGCGTTTGGTGTAAGATCTGGCTAATCTAATAGCGGTGGATGTGGCGTCAGATCCTGTGCAAACAAATAAACTCATTTCAGCACATGGAATCAGTTCGTTCATTTTCTCAGCCAGCATGTTCTGGTACTTTTGAGTAAGCGAGAAACAGAATCCTTTATTTTGAATTTGCTCTATTACAGCGTTGTCCACTTCTTTTTCGCGGTTGCCTAGTATCATAGGGCCATAGGCGCATAGGTAGTCGATGTATTCGTTACCATCAATGTCGGTAACCCGTCCGCCTTGTCCTTCATCAAAATAAATAGGGAATTCTCCCTCGACAAAGTTATAGGGGCGACGAATGCCTAATACTCCACCTGGAATTAATGTTTTACCATGCTCTAATTCATTCAGGGATTTTTCTAATTGTAGCTTCTTTGCTTCCATAGCTATATAAATTTGGACTTGACTAATATGTAATTCAAGAATTAAGGTTGTGGTGTGTTGAAATAGACAAACGACAATTGCTCGACCTTAGAAATGGTCAAAAATGGGAGTTGCTAGAAGTCAGTAACTTCTATTCTTTCAAAGGTGTCGCGTATGTATTTATATGTCCAGTTCATGTGTTTAAATTAACACAAGTATTACTTAGTGTTAAATAATACACAAATATATGTAGTAAGTTAATATTACAACATGACAAAGCGCATAATTTTATAAAAACTATGCGCTTTGGTGTAATTTAAATTCGTTCTAAATGAATGGGCTTATTCGACCGGAGGTGTCCACTCTCTGATGTTAATGAGATCAGGGAAAGCTTCTGGTTTAAATACCGATTTTCCACTTAATGTTCTGAGGCACTCTTGAATTGCTTCGGGAATGCTAGGGTGTGGATAAAATATTTTCAGTACTTCCTGTAGGCTATTTCCTTGGTTGATGAGGTGGGCTACTGATACGATAAAAGCAGATGCCTGTGGGCCTGCGGCTCTCATTCCTAGGATGCGTTGTTCGTCATCGTTGCTCACTAGTATTTTTACAAAGCCGTTGGTGTTGCGCATGGCAATGGCTCTGTTAACTAGTTTGTTGGAGTAAAATGCTGCCTTGTAAGGTATCTTTTTGTTTTGTAGCATTTTTTCGTTAGCTCCAACGGCAGCTACCTCTGGTTTGAAAAACATTAAAGTACTCATGTGTGAGTAATCTAAGGGGTACTGTGGTACATCTCCAATTTTTTCTGCTGCGAGTCTGCCTTGAAATTCAGCTACGCTATAAAGTTGACTGTGTCCAGTAACGTCGCCAGCGGCATATACATGGCAGTTGCCTTTTCCATCGTGTAACAGACAATCATCTTTAATAGGTATTGTTCCGTTTTTATGAAGATCGATGTTTATCTTTTCAAGATTCAGGCCTTCGGTGTTTGGTACACGACCAATTGCAACAAGTGCCACGTCCACTTCAATTACTTTGCTATGTCCATCTTGGTAGTCTAGCACAACTTCTAGATGATCGGGATGTTTTTTAATGTGGCGCAAGGTTGCTGTGTGGTGGATGTTAACGCCATTGTTTTCGAGGTTACGCGAGACGAAACTGCTAACATCATCGTCTTCGTATGGTAAAACACGATTTGAACGATCTAATAAATGAACTTCTGTTTGTCCGAAATTTGAGAAAATGGTGGCAAACTCACAACCAATTATGCCCGATCCAATAATCAGCATCCGTTCAGGAAATTCCTTTAAATCTAATACGCCATCGGAAGTAATAATTCTTTTTCCATCAATTTGTAAGCCTTCGTAATGGCGTGGTCTTGATCCTGTAGCAATTACAAAGTTTTTACCTTTAATGGTTTTGGCGCTGTCTTGTCCTTTAATTTCTACGTGATCGTAATCTATGAAAGTAGCCCATCCATATTCAATGGTCAGTGAGCCTTTGTTGTCTTTGGCTGGTGAAAACGTTTCAATCTGGCTCAGCATCTGATATTGCTTTTCTTTTGCTGCTTGAATAACTGTTTTCTTTACCTTTTCGAAATTGACGCTGAGTGACCCGACTCTATAGCCTCGATCGACACGTGCGGCAATGGCGTAATCCATTGATAACTCATACATGGTTTTTGAAGTAAGGGCTCCATTCATGATGCCGGCACCACCTAAATGTTTTCCTTCAATAATGCATACGTTTAATCCATAATCCAATGCGCGAATGGCTGAGGAAAATCCGGCAGGTCCACTGCCTATAACTACGAGGTCGTAAATGTCTATCATTAGTTAAAATCTTATATGCATATAAAAAAAAAGAGTCCCAATTGTTTATTGGAGACTCTTCTTTCTTAAATCTTCGTTCATTAAAAAGAACTATTCATGTGGCTCATTTGGTGTAAATGTGTCCACGTGTCTGTTTATCTTTTGAGAATATAATTCGTCTATTGTTAGGATGATACCGGTTTCTTCAACGTCTCCAAAACGATCGTTTATGGCAGTTCCGAACGTTTTCATCGATGGAGAGAGATTCATGTAGGCATTTATAAGTGGCGGTATGTTTTCGCCAAACTCACGAACACGTTTTGTTAATATTTTATAGTCTTCCTGATAATTAGTTCCGCAAAATATTTCTTTTAAATCTTGCTCTGTGAGGTCTATCTCAACTGGTTTGTGTGGATAAAGTAATCGATCGGGATCATTGAAATATTTTTGCATGAATCCGAGGATTAAATCCCGTGCGTGACGATTGAAATGTGTGTACATTGTTACTTTACCGAAGAAATATTTCATTTCAGGGTGGCTAACAATGAGAGAGCCTAATCCGTCCCATAGGTTATCTAAAGCAAATAGACTCTTTGTGCCTGCTTTAGATGACTGATAGGTTGGCTGAACAAATGATCGGCCAAGTTCAATCATGTAAGGTAGGTACTCGTGAATGAATTTGTCTGAGAAACTAAAAAGGCGCGATGTGGCTAGTTTTACATTTCCCAACTGATCTACTGGAATGTCGCAACCGAGTAAGTAACGATAACCTCCTAGAATTTCTTTTTGATCAGGATCCCAAACAATAAGTTGTCTGTAAGGTACTTCTGCGGTGTCGTAATCGTCTATGTCGGTCTCTTTTCCAGTTCCTCCACCTGCCATGCGGAATGTGATTTCACGTAATCGACCAACCTCGCGCATTAAAGCAGGAGCTTGCTGAGCAGTAAAATCATATATTTTATTATCGCCTTTATTCGTATTTCGTACAAATGTCTCCTTTGTCAACTCTGCTTCCAGCTCTTCCCTTGGTACAGGAGGTATAATTTCTTTTACTCTCATTCGGTGATTTCTTTCGGTAGACTACAAATTTAATTTATTTTTGATAAGGCGTACACTTCATCTTTGATTTTTTGAGTCCATACTTTTCCGCCCTTGGTCAATTCTACGTCTGATATATTAATAGGTTTCCCAAATGTAATTGTAATTGTTTTGTTGCGTTGAAGATATAGTTCGTCTACTAAGTAAAGCATTTCAATGTTTGCTTTGATGCCTAGTTTCTTTCTCCAGTTTGCTAAATTGTAAAAACGATTGGTGTTTTGTCCCGATATATGAACTGGTACGATGTCGCGGTTGTGGTATTTTGCCTTTTTGATGAAATTCGTTTTCCATTCCAAATCTTGAATGGTGCCATCTTTTTGTTTTCTGGAAACTAAACCGGCAGGAAACATCAGTAGTTGATTGTCGCTTGCGTAGGCATTGTCAATTGCTTTGGCCGCTTCTCGACTGTGGCTACCATGCTTGTTTATTGGTAAAAAGATGTTGCTTAAGTTTTTAATATTCATCAAAATATCGTTGACAGGAAATTTCATATTTTGAAAAAACCGACCTACAGCAGCAACAAACATAACGCCATCGAGGCCTCCAAGTGGATGGTTGGCCACAAAAATGTACCGACCGGCTTTTGGTATATTCCCTTCTCCCTTTATGACGTATTTCGATTCGAAATTTGCAATAATGGCTTCTGCATATTCTGCATCGAATAAATGCACGTTGTTGGCCATAAAAGTGTTAATTTCTTCCTGATGGGTAATGCGTTTTAGGTAGTTGATCAGGAATTTTGGAATAAACCGTTTGAGTTTTGCGTTTTTCTCATTAAAAACCTTATCAATGTCGATGAATTTATCTTGTTGTATCTTCTGTTCCATGTAAAATCGTAATAGACTTCAATTTTAGGAATTATTTATGAAAAAACGTGATGAATCGCGCGTATTTATGGCTTGTTTGTAGGGGTGCTTGTGACTTTAAGCTGAGTTGAATAGGAAAAGTTATCAACAAGTGTCATAAAGTGGTTTAATGTGGTTGCATGTGGTTTTATTATTTTATATTTTTACAACAAGAAATATGCTTTTGTAATGACCACATTTATAGGCGATTTTGTTTGTAAGCCCGATGCTAAAGGGCGTGTTGTACTGCCTTCAGTCTTCAAGAAGTTGATGAGTGACGAGGGGCAGTCTGCTTTTGTGGTGCGCAAAGATTTATTTGATCACTGTCTTGTTTTGATTCCGCAAAACGAATGGCAAAAAGAAGTGAAGCTAGTAGAAGAAAAGTTGAGTGGTTTTCGTCAAAAGGATAAGCGTTTAAAACGCGCTTTGTATCGTTCAACGGCAGAAGTGAAGCTGGATGCAAATGGTCGATTTTTAGTACCAAAGCGCTTGATGGATCTGGTGGAAGTTGATGCTGAAGTTGTGTTGTTGGGGGTTGGGAATAGTATTGAATTGTGGAGTAAGGCGCACTTTGATGATGACGGATTGGATGGAGATGAGCTAGGGGAGTTGGCAGAAGAATTACTTGGTGGTAACTTTGCCGACGAGAAAGAAAATTAAAAGTTATGGAACAAGGGTATCATGTACCAGTTTTGCTTAAGGAATCGGTTGATGGATTGAATATTCATCCGGGTGGAATATACGTGGATTTAACATTTGGAGGTGGAGGTCATTCCCGTGAAATATTAAGTCGTTTAGGTGAGGATGGAAAGCTGGTTGTGTTTGATCAGGATGAAGATGCTTATAAGAATAGGCCACAGGACGATCGCCTGTTGTTTGTAAGGCATAACTTTCAATACTTGTCACATTTTTTACGTTACATGGGTATTGAAAAAGTAGATGGAATACTTGGTGATTTAGGAGTGTCATCGCATCACTTTGATGCAGCAGAGCGTGGTTTTTCATTTCGTTTTGAGGGGAAGTTAGATATGCGCATGGGGCAGGGTTTAAAAATGACAGCTGCCGATGTTGTAAATTCTTATAGTTTGGAGGATATGAAGCGAATTTTTTGGCAGTACGGCGAAATAAAGTCTTCGTATAAATTATCCAGTGAAATAATAAATCAGCGATCGAATAAACCTTTTGAAACAACAACGGATTTAAAAACTTTGGCTGAGAAGATTGGTCCTAAAAAAGAACAGTCTAAATTTTTAGCTCAAGTATTTCAGGCCTTAAGAATAGAAGTTAACAAAGAAATGGATGTGCTTAAGTCGGTTCTGATGCAAAGTACAGATGTTATCAAAAAAGGCGGACGTCTATCTGTTATATCATACCATAGTTTGGAAGATCGATTGGTGAAGAACTTTGTGCGTTCGGGTGATTGTGATAAAACCCAAGCCGATAAAGATTTGTATGGGCAATCAAATGTGCCATTTAAGGCAACGCATCGTAAAATAATCATTCCTAACGAAGAAGAGATAGCACGTAATAATCGTGCGCGTAGTGCTAAACTTAGAATTGCTGAGCGGGTATGAAGTGGCGGATGAATAAAATACCAGACTTCATTCTGTCAAAAGAAGATGTAGATGAGCTGAAAAACATCTCCTTGCGAGATGTTATTAATGGTCGATTATTTACACGCTCACTAATTGCCAATCAACTGCCTTTTGCATTGTTTTTGGCTTTTTTTGCTTTTATGTATATCGGTAATCATTACCGTATGGAGGAGCAAATGCGCGAGATTGCAGTTTTGAATAGAGAGCTAAAATCACTCCGATATGAGGCCATTACAACATCGTCTGAATTGATGTTTATGAGTAAGCAAAGCGAAGTGTTGAAAAAGATACGAAACAAGAATCTTAAATTGGAGGAATTGCGAGAGCCTCCGCGTCATTTAAAAGTGAAGTATTAAAAATGCAAATAAAGAAAAGCATCATATTAAGGTTTGGTTTCTTATACCTGGGGGTTGCAGTTTTGGCTGTGGCTATTTTAGGTAAGGCACTATATCTTCGTGTGGTTGAGGGTGATAGGTGGGAAGAGGTAGTTGAGGAGCATAACAATAAAGATATTGTTATTGATGCCAATAGGGGGGATATACTGGCTACCGACTTTCGTAAGCTAGCTTGTTCGGTACCTACTTATCGAATTCATATGGATATGCGAGCTCATGGTTTAATCGATGAGGTGTTTAATGCTAATGTTGATAGTTTATCTTATTTGTTGTCGCGCTTTTATGGCGATCGTTCAGAACGTACTTTTAGAAGTGGTTTGAAAAAAGCCAGAGCAGATGGTAAGCGTTATTATATGGTTCATCCACGTCGTATTTCTTTTACCGACTTAAAAAAGCTAAAGCAGTTTCCTTTGTTTCGTTTAGGTGCTAATAAAGGTGGTTTTATTCCGAAGAAATATGAAAACAGGAAATTGCCATTTGGCGAGTTGGCGGCCCGAACTGTTGGGAGTTTATATGCTGAAAAAGATTTAGGCGGTCGTTTTGGTTTGGAAATGGCTTATAACAACAGCTTGAAAGGTTTGGCTGGTATCAGCACTCGCACTAGGGTGAGTGGTAATTGGGTGGTTGAAGAACAGATAGAGCCAATTGATGGTCTTGATATTGTAACAACAATAGATATTGGTTTGCAGGATGTTGCTGAAAGCGCACTTCTTCATCAATTAAAACAATATCAAGCTGATCATGGATGTGCGGTATTGATGGAAGTGGCTACAGGCAAAATCCGAGCCATTGCTAATTTAGGAAGAACGCCATCGGGTAAATACATTGAAAAATATAATTATGCCATTGGAGAGGCAACAGAGCCTGGTTCAACATTTAAATTGGCTTCCTTAATTGTTGCTCTTGAAGATGGTGTTGTTCAATTATCAGATAGTATCGAAACGGGTAAGGGCTTTTGTTATTTTCACGACCGAAAGATGACAGATAGTCATCCGGGTGGGTATGGTACTCTGTCTGTTAGAGAGGTGTTTGAGAAGTCCTCAAACATTGGGATATCTAAAATAATATTTGATAATTATCGAGATGATGCTCGTCGTTATGTCAATCGTTTATATGATATGAACCTAAAAGATCCTTTGGGTATTGAAATCAAGGGTGAGGGCATGCCGATGATTAAATACCCTGGAGAGAAAACCTGGTCGGGAGTAACATTGCCTTGGATGTCCATTGGGTATGAATTACAGCAAACGCCATTGCAGATTTTATCTTTCTATAATGCCATCGCCAATAATGGTAAAATGGTTACGCCAATGTTTGTCGAAGCTATTCAGCATCATGGCGAAGTGATTGAGGAAAAACAGACCGAAGTTATTAACCCATCTATTTGTTCCTTGGAAACAATCGAAAAAGTACATGAACTTTTGGTTGGTGTAGTGGAGAATGGAACTGCGCGAAATATAAGAAGTAAACGTTATCAAATAGCGGGTAAAACGGGAACGGCTCAGATTGCAAAAGGAACAACAGGGTACAAAGGAGAGGGTGGAAAGAAACACCAGGCTTCTTTTGTAGGTTATTTTCCTGCTGATCGTCCCATGTATTCGTGTATTGTGGTTGTGAATGAGCCAACTAAAAAGGGTTATTACGGAAATGTGGTTGCAGGATCGGTATTTAAAGAGATTTCAGATCGGGTATATGCCCAAAGTTTTGAGCATGACGATGTAAAAACGGAATATGAAGTTGAGTTGGGTAAGCACCAACCTTATTCAAAAGGAGGAAAAAAGGAAGAGTTATTGGCTGTGTTGGATGAAGTAGGTGTGATGGTGCAAGGGCAGGAAGTGGAGGCGGAATGGATCTCAACTTCAGCACGTGAACATGATATTAGTTTAAAAAGTAAAAGCTTTCCAAGCGGAATTGTACCAAATGTTAAAGGAATGGGCGCTAAGGATGCTGTTTCCATTCTTGAGAATATGGGTTTGAAGGTGATAATTAATGGAGTTGGTCGGGTAAAACAGCAATCGATGACGGCTGGTCAGAATTACCGTAAAGGATCAACCATTTATTTAAAAATGAGTTAGAGAATGATGTTACTTTCTGATATATTAAAAGATATTAAGCTTAAAGATCGTGTTACTCATGACGATTATGAGATTAAGGATATTGTTTTTGATTCGCGAAAAGCTAGTGTCGATACCATTTTTGTAGCAACGCGTGGTACGGTGGTCGATGCTCATCGCTTTATACCCCAAGTGATCGAAGCGGGTTGCCGGGTTATAGTGTGTGAGGAAATGCCAGAATGTGAGGCTGATGGTGTTGTGTTGGTACAGGTAGAAAGCAGCTTAGAAGCTTTAGGGCAAATGGCTGCTTCTTTTTATGGTCATCCATCAAAACAGCTTAAGTTAGTAGGTGTTACGGGCACTAATGGTAAAACAACAACAGCTACGCTATTATACAATTTGGTAATGAACCTGGGTTATAAAGCGGGTTTGTTTTCAACTGTTGCTAATTATATTGGAAAAACAAAGCTTGATGCTACGCACACAACTCCCGATGCAGTTACCTTAAATAAGGTAATGGCAGAGATGGTAGAAGCGGGGTGTGAGTATTGTTTTATGGAGGTTAGTTCTCATGCCTTGGTTCAGCAACGAACTGCGGGCCTTGTTTTTGAGGGTGGATTATTTACGAATATTACACACGATCACTTAGATTACCATAAAACATTTAAGGCATACATCAATGCTAAAAAATCATTCTTCGATGGTTTGGGTAAGTCATCCTTTGCTTTAACCAATGCTGATGATAAGAATGGTATGGTGATGTTGCAAAACTGTAAGGCCAAACAATTTACCTATTCTTTACGCAGTATGGGCACTTTCAAAGGCAGGATAATTGAAAGTATGTTCGAAGGTATGCAGCTTGAGGTTGATGGGCAGGAAGTTTGGACTCAATTTGTTGGTGATTTTAATGCACAGAATTTATTGACGGTATACGGAGCGGCTTGTTTGCTTGGTTTTGAAAAGGCTGAGGTGCAAGTGGCAATTAGTCAGTTAAAGCCAGTTGATGGACGATTCGAAATAATCCGTTCAAAAAGTGGGAAGACAGCAATTGTAGATTACGCCCATACCCCAGATGCATTAAAGAATGTGATAGAAACCATAAATCTTGTACGTCAATCGAAAGAACAGTTGATAACTGTTGTGGGTGCAGGTGGTGATCGCGATCCCCTCAAGCGACCAGAAATGGCTAAACAGGCTGTTACAGGTAGTTCAAAAGTCATTCTTACATCTGATAATCCCCGAAGTGAGGATCCTGAAGAAATTATAAAGCAAATGATGGAGGGTGTTGCTTTTAAGGAGCGCATCAAGGTTTTGTCAATTGTTAATAGGCGTGAAGCAATACGTACTGCTTGTATGGTAGCTGCACAAGGCGATGTGATTTTAATTGCTGGAAAGGGTCATGAAACTTATCAGGAGGTAAGGGGTGAAAGGCATCATTTTGATGATAAAGAAATTGTAAACGAAGTATTTAACGAAGAATAAGATCCCAATTATGTTGTACTACTTATTTGAGTATTTAGAATCTATGAATTTGCCTGGAGCGGGTATGTTTCAGTATATCACTTTTAGGGCTGGTTTATCTGTTATTTTGGCTTTGATTACAGCAACTGTTTTTGGCAAAATGGCAATAAATATGCTTCAAAAACAACAGATTGGTGAGGTGGTTCGCGATCTTGGTTTGGAAGGACAATATGCCAAAAAAGGTACGCCAACTATGGGAGGTGTCATAATTATTGCGTCCATATTATTGCCAGTACTCTTGTTAACCAAACTTGATAATATCTACATCATCTTAATGATAGTTTCAACCTTATGGTTGGGTGTAATTGGTTTTGTTGATGATTATATTAAAGTCTTCAAAAAGGATAAGGAAGGTTTGGCAGGTCGGTTTAAAGTGGCTGGACAGGTTGGCTTAGGATTAATTGTAGCCATAACTTTGTTTTCAAGTGGGGATGTTGTTGTGAGGGAAAAGTTGCAGGGCGAAACTGTTGTTGTGCAGCTCGAAGATGGATCGCAAGTAGAAAGGGTTGCAGCACAAGAGGTCAAGTCAACAGTCACAAATGTTCCATTCTTAAAAAATCATCGTTTTGATTATTCTTCTGTCCTTTGGTTTTTAGGCGATCAGGCTCAAAAGTGGGGATGGTTGATTTTCGCCGTGGCTGTTATTTTTATCATTACGGCAGTATCGAACGGTGCTAATATTACCGATGGACTAGATGGCTTGGCTACTGGAACTTCGGCAATTATAGGGGTGACCTTAGGTATTTTTGCCTATTTATCTAGTAATGTTATTTATGCCGATTATTTGAATATAATGTATATCCCACACTCTCAGGAGTTGGTGGTTTTTATGGCTGCTTTTATTGGGGCAACGGTTGGTTTCTTATGGTATAATTCTTTTCCAGCTCAGGTTTTTATGGGCGATACAGGTAGTTTAACCCTTGGAGGTATTATTGCTGTATTTGCTATTTTGCTTCGTATCGAATTGTTGATTCCAATTTTGTGCGGTGTGTTTTTAGTTGAGAACTTATCCGTGATGATTCAAGTGTCGTGGTTTAAGTATACAAAAAGGAAATATGGTGAGGGGCGACGTGTGTTTAAAATGGCACCACTTCATCATCATTATCAAAAGATTGGATACCCAGAGTCTAAAATTGTCACTCGATTTTGGATCATCGGTATTATTTTGGCTGTTTTAACAATAGTAACCTTAAAAGTTCGCTAAAGAAATGCAAAAACTAGTTGTATTAGGAGCAGGAGAGAGTGGTGTTGGTGCAGCTTTGTTGGCCAATCAGCAAGGCTGGGATGTGTTCGTGTCTGATAGTGGTGTTGTAGCAGAGCATTATCAGCAAGAGCTCGACGAGGCTGGAATTATGTGGGAGCAAGGCTTACACACCCTTGATCTGATATTTGCAGCCAACGAAGTTGTTAAGAGCCCTGGAATACCTGATAATATCCCAATGGTACAACAGTTGCATGCTCGTAAAATACCTGTTATTTCAGAAATTGAGTTTGCAGGTAGGTTTACTGAATCTAAGTTGATTTGTATAACTGGCAGTAATGGAAAAACGACAACAACCATGTTGATTCATTATCTGCTAATGCATTCTGGTGTTAATGTTGAAATGGCTGGTAATGTAGGTACTAGTTTGGCTCGTCAGATTGCCGAAGGGAAAACGCCTGAGTGGTTTGTAATTGAGTTGAGTAGTTTTCAGTTGGATGGAATGTATGATTTTAAAGCTGATGTGGCTGTTTTATTAAACATCACACCTGATCATTTAGATCGCTACGATTATGATATGCAAAATTACATCGATAGTAAATTTCGCATCGTTCAGAATCAAACCGAAGAAGATGTATTTATTTATTGTCAGGATGATGAGGTAATCTGTACTGAGTTGCCAAAGCGAATCTTTAAATCTGAATTATTGCCATTTACTCAAACAGATATACTTAAGCAAGGGGCTTATTCTACTATTGATGAGTTAATTATTAATTATAACGATGAGACGATGAGTATATTCTCTAATGAGTTGTCGTTGAAAGGACGTCACAATTTATATAATTCGATGGCTGCAGGTATTGTTGCTAAGGTGTTGAATATTAGAAAGAAGCTTATTCGTGAGAGTCTCTTAAGTTTTAAAGGTGTGGCTCATCGTCTTGAGAAAGTATCATCGGTAAGAGGAATTGAGTTCGTAAATGATTCCAAAGCAACCAATATCAATGCGACTTGGTATGCACTTGAGTGTATGCAAAAGCCTGTTGTGTGGATTGTTGGAGGTGTTGATAAAGGCAATGATTATAACGAGTTGATGCCTTTGGTTGAAAAGAAAGTTAAAACGCTCATTTGTTTGGGTGTCGACAATGATAAGCTTAAACAAGCATTTCAAGGCAAAGTAAAAGATATTGTTGAGGTACAATCAATGGAAGATGCTGTTGGAAATGCCTATAAAAAGGGAACAAAGGGCGATGTTGTTTTGCTGTCGCCCGCCTGTGCTAGCTTCGATTTATTTGATAATTACATGCAAAGAGGAGATTTGTTCAAAGAATGCGTGCGAAACCTATAGAGTAGATTTGGGCTGTTGAATTAAGAGGTAGATAATGAACGATTTATTAAAAAAATACATCAAGGGAGATCGGATAATATGGTATGTAATTATCTTATTGTCTGTATTTTCTTGTTTGGTGGTTTATAGTGCAACAGGTAACTTGGCTTATAAACATCAAGATGGTAATGCTGTATATTATTTATTCAGGCATGCGAAGTTTTTGCTAGTCGGCATTGGTATTATTATCGCTGTTCATCATGTTAATTATAAGTGGTTTGCCAGGTTTGCTACTATTTTTCTTTATATATCTATCGTTCTTTTGGCTATTACCGCCGTTTCTGGAGTTAGTCTTAATCAGGCCAGTCGATGGTTGACCGTGCCAGTTGTTGGTATTTCGTTTCAGCCATCAGAAATTGCAAAGTTGGCTTTGATGATGTATATCGCCAAGGTGTTAGCACAGTATCAGGGCAATGATAGGACTGCTGATGAGGCTTTTAAGCCAATTATGATTCATGTTGGAATTGTTTGTGCATTAATATTTAAAGATGACTTTTCAACTGCTGCATTAATTGGGTTTACAAGTTGGGTGGTAATGATGATTGGCAGGGTGTCAATGAAATATCTTATGGGTACTGTAGCGGCTGTTTTGATCTTTGTTTTTGTAATCATCTTTTTATCGGAATATGTGCCATTTTTACACCGTGCAAGTACCTGGAAAGCGCGAATAGAACGATTTGTTGGAGACGATGAAGTGAATCAGGAAAAAGGAAGTTCGGCAGACTACCAATCCGAGCGATCGCAAATGGCCATTGCAACAAGTGGTGTTTTCTGGGGTAAAGGGCCAGGAAATAGTCAACAACGATATTTCTTGCCTCATCCATATAGTGATTTTGTTTATGCGATTATTATCGAGGAATGGGGTATTTTATTAGGAGGCTTTTTAATTATGTTCGCTTATCTAATATTACTCTTTAGGGCTGGTGTTATTGTGAGGGCGTGTAGTCGAACGTTTCCCGCCTTTCTGGTGGTAGGCTTGTCTACCTTGTTGGTCATTCAGGCCTTTATAAATATGGGAGTGGCGGTAGGCGTTATGCCAGTAACGGGTCAGCCTTTGCCATTGGTTAGTATGGGGGGTACTTCTACCTTATTTACTTGCTTGGCTTTGGGTGCTATTTTAAGCGTAAGTCGCAATAATATTGAAGAATCGGAGTTAGCTGCACAAGAAGAAAAAGAAAATTATGAGTCCAATTAAAGTAATAGTTAGTGGAGGTGGTACTGGAGGCCATATTTTTCCAGCTATATCTATCGCTAATTCACTAAAAGAATTAGAGCCGAGTGCGCAAATACTTTTTGTAGGTGCAGAGGGGAAAATGGAGATGGACAAAGTACCCGCAGCGGGTTATGATATTGTTGGGCTGCCAGTGGCTGGCTTTCATCGAAAGTTGACGCTTAGGAATTTGGCTTTTCCTTTTAAGTTAATCAGGAGTATGCTAAAGGCTCGTAGGGTTATTAAGGACTTTAAGCCTGATGTGGCTGTTGGTGTTGGAGGATATGCGAGCGGTCCTGTGCTTCGCATTGCGTCGCAATCGGGTATACCAAGCTTGCTACAAGAGCAAAATTCCTATCCAGGTGTAACCAACAAGATATTGGCGAAAAAAGCTGCAAAAATATGTGTGGCATACGATGGGATGGAACGTTTTTTCGCAAAGGATAAAATATTGGTAACAGGTAATCCTGTTCGAAAAGATTTGATTAATACAATTAGTAAGGATGAGGCTCTCGATTTTTGGGAACTGGATGCTAACAAGAAAACTGTTCTTGTTATTGGTGGAAGTTTGGGTGCGCGTTCCATTAATAATGGTTTGATTAATACCATTGCTAATTTACCAAGTGATATACAGTTGATATGGCAAACTGGTAAGTTTTATTTTGATGAGATGAAGTCAAAGTTGCCAGTAGAGTTGAAAGATAGAGTGATTGTAACTGATTTTATTGGTCGAATGGATATGGCTTTTGCTGCGGCCGATATGGTGGTGTCGCGCGCAGGAGCGAGTTCAATTTCTGAATTAGCTATTATTGGCAAGCCCACTATTTTTGTGCCTTCGCCCAATGTTTCAGAAGATCATCAAACAAAAAATGCCATGGCTCTTGTGGATAAGGAAGCTGCCATTTTGATTAAGGATGCAATGGTTGATTCTCTTATTTCTGAAATGGAGTGTTTATTGGCTGATCAGGATAAACTAACAATATTGTCGCAAAATATTAAGCAATTCGCAAAGCAGGATGCTGCAAAGGTGATTGCTTCTGAAGTGTTGAAATTGGCTCAAAATAAATAGTATGTTACAGCTAAAGGATATAAAAAGTGTCTACTTTGTTGGTGTAGGTGGTATTGGTATGAGTGCGATTGCTCGCTTCTTTAAATATGAAGGATTGGCAGTAGCTGGATACGACCGTGTTTCAACCGTTTTAACATCTGAGCTTGAGTCAGAAGGTGTGCAAATTCATTACGAAGACGATGTTAATCAAATTCAACTTCCTTATCGCGATAAAAAATCCACATTAGTTGTTTATACCCCAGCTATTCCAAAGGAACATACCGAACTACGATATTTTCAAGATAATGGTTTTGACGTGCGAAAGCGCGCCGAAGTATTGGGCATAATTTCTCAGGGGAAGAATAGTGTTTGTGTTGCGGGTACACATGGAAAGACCACAATTTCTTCCATGGCGGCACATTTGTATACACAGTCAGAGGTTGGGTGTAATGCTTTTTTAGGCGGAATAATCAATAATTATAAAACCAATTTTTTACACAATGCCAACTCGTCCTACATGGTATTGGAGGCTGATGAATTTGATCGTTCTTTTTTGCATTTAACACCTCATTTGGCCTTGTTGTCGGCTATGGATGCTGATCATTTAGATATCTATGGTGACAAGGAATCGATTACTGATGCTTTTCATGAGTTTGTATCTAAGATTGAGTCAGGTGGTGTGTTGTTACATAAACTTGGGCTTCCTGTTGATGATGTGAATGAGGAGATTGAAGTTTTTACCTATTCAATTGACGAAAAGGCAGACTTTAGTGCATTCAACTTCAAACTAATTGATGGTTTGTACCATTTTGATTTACAAACGCCTTTTGGACTTATCAAGAGTTTGTACATGGGAGTGCCCGGATTGGTAAATGTTGAAAATGCAGTCGGTGCTATCGGCTTGGCATTATTGGGTGGTGTAGATGAAGAAGAGATACGGAAGTCATTACCAACCTTTGAAGGTATAAGACGTCGGTTTCAATACCAAATAAACACCGATGAACTGGTGTTTATTGATGATTATGCACATCATCCAGAGGAGATTAATGCGATTATGAAATCAGTTAAAGCTATTTATCCTGATAAAAAAATTACGGTTGTTTTTCAGCCCCATTTGTACACTCGTACACGTGATTTTGCCGATGGTTTTGCAGAGTCATTGGATAAGGCTGATCGAACATTGCTACTGGATATTTATCCTGCACGCGAGCTGCCAATTGAAAATGTCAATTCTGAGATGATTGCATCGCGCATGAAGAATTCCGATGTTCGTGTTGTTAGTAAAAATGATTTGAGTGATGTTCTTTTGGAGGATGAACTGGAGTTGTTATTGACTTTAGGAGCGGGTGATATTGATAAAGAAGTTCCGCTTTTAAAAGAAAAATTAGATGAGTTTATCAGTAATAAATAGTCGTTTAACAAATTGTTAATAAATAATAATTGTTACACAGGGCTTAGTAGGTTGAAAAGTTTATATTTAAGCGGATTTAGAAGGTTTAGTAGTAAATGAAACGCTGGAAAAACATATTATTCGGAGTTTTAATCGGAATTTATTTCCCGATCATATTTGCCTTTGTAGCCATTGATAAGCATGAGGTGGTGTGTAGCGAAATTGTGCCATCAATATGTGATAGCGTTGAAAATCGTTTTATTTCACAAGATGAAATGAATGATTTGGTGCTAAGTAAATATCCAGGCTTGTTAGGTGGACATATTCAAGATGTGGATTGTAATCAAATGGAGTTGTTTTTTATGAAACATCCAGCTATTGAAAATTGCGAAGTGTTTGTTACCTACGGTGGTGCACTGCACTTGAATGTAACGCAACGTGAACCCTTAGTTCGGATTTTTGATAATAACACATCGTATTATTTGGACATGAAAGGCGATAAAATGCCTCTTTTCAAGCACCATACAGCTCACGTGTTAGTGGTGAATGGTTTTGTTAAAAGGTTGTCTTCGATGGAGGATTTAATGGCCATTGCAACTACGCTTTACCAGGATAAGTTCTGGAAAGCGCAAATCGAGCAGATTTATGTTGACAAAAAAGGTGAACTTACCTTAGTACCTCGAGTAGGGGATCATATAGTTGAGTTTGGTACCATTGAAAACACTGAAAGTAAATTGCGCAATTTAAAGGCGCTTTATAAAAACGGGTGGGATACCCGTGAATGGAATTTGTATAAGAAAGTAAGTTTAAAATATAAAGGACAAGTTGTTTGTACAAAAGGATAGATGTTATGAACCACGAACCTAACCTGATAGCAGCGATTGACATAGGTACAACTAAAATTGTAGCCATTGTTGGACGTAAATTGGAAAATGGAAAATTACAGTTGCTCGGCATGGAGCAGGTGCCATCTATTGGCGTAAAAAGAGGTGTTGTTTTAAATATTGATGAAACAGTTGCCTCTATTAAAGTTGCCATTGCAAGGATTGAAAGCAAATTAGACATCAAGCTAAAAGATGTTTACGTTGGTATTGCAGGGCAACACATCAAAAGTTTGCGTAATCGTGGGTATCGTTTCATTGAAAATGGTTTAGAAATTAACCAGGATGATGTCGATAATTTGTTCATAGATAACTACAAAATACCAGTGGAAGCTGGTGAGAAAATAATGCATGTAATTCCTCAGGATTACATTGTAGATAATGAGATGGGTGTGAAAAACCCTGTTGGCATGTCAGGTCGTCGGCTTGAAGGTAATTTCCACATTGTGTTGGGGCGTATTGCTTCAGTTAAAAACATTGAGAAATGTATTCGACGTGTAGCTCTTCATTTAAATGACTTAATTCTAGAACCGCTTGCATCATCCAAAAGTGTATTAACCGAAGAGGAGAAAGAAGCAGGTGTAGTATTGGTGGATATAGGCGGAGGCACGACTGATGTGGCCGTTTTCTACGATGGAATTATTCGTCATACAGCGGTTATTCCTTTTGGTGGAAATGTTGTTACATCTGATATTAAAGAGGGATGTTCGGTGTTGTATAAACAAGCCGAATCCTTAAAAGTGCAGTTTGGTTCAGCCATGGGTGATGCAGCCCGTGAAGATATGGTAGTAACCATTCCTGGAATTGCAGGATGGGAGCCAAAAGAGATTTCTTTCAAAAGCCTTGCCTATATTATTCAGGCGCGCATGGAGGAAATAATAGATTATGTCATGTTTCAGGTTGAAAACTCGGGTTGTTACGATAAAGTTGGAGCTGGAATTGTATTAACTGGAGGTGGCGCCTTATTAAAGAACTTACCGCAATTAATCAAATATAGAAGTGGATTAGATGTTAGAATAGGCTTGCCTGATCAATGTCTTGAAGGAGATGTTCCACCAAAGGCTCATTTACCAAACTACTCCACAAGTATTGGCTTAGTTTTAAGTGCGATGGAGCGTCCTAAACGTTCAATTGTAGAGCCTGAATTATTTGGCGAAGTGGAGCCTAAATGGGAAGAGCAACAAAGAGCATCTGTTAAGCGTGAGAAACCTAAAAAGGAAAAATCAAATTATAAAACAGGAAACCTCTTTAGTGGTATAAAAAATGGTATAGTTAACATCTTCGATGAGAAGGATGTTGAAATGTAGTGTAGGTAAATCTGGACGGATATGAGTGAGGAATTGATGAATTTTGATATGCCACAATCTGAGTCTTCGATCATAAAAGTGATTGGTGTTGGTGGTGGTGGAAGTAATGCCGTCAATTACATGTATGGCTTAGGTATTAAAGATGTAAACTTTGTTGTTTGTAATACGGATGCTCAGGCATTAGAAAGTAGTCCTGTGCCTGTTAAAATACAGCTTGGCGAATCGTTGACCGAAGGTAGAGGGGCTGGAAATAAACCTGATAAAGGTAGAGAGTCAGCCATCGAGAACCTGGAGGATGTGGTAAGTGTACTGAATGAAAATACCAAAATGGTATTTGTAACTGCTGGAATGGGTGGTGGTACAGGTACTGGTGCAGCACCTATAATTGCAAAAACGGCCAAAGAGATGGGGATTCTTACAGTGGGAATCGTTACCATTCCCTTTCGATTTGAAGGAAAACTTCGTATCAATCAAGCATTAGACGGTATTGCCGAAATGGAAAAGAATGTCGATTCGTTATTAATCATTAATAATGAGCGACTAAGGGAGATGTTTGGTGATTTAAAACTGTCCAATGCTTTCTCCAAGGCAGATGATGTGTTAGCAACAGCAGCCAAAGGAATTGCTGAGATTATAACGGTTCATGGATATATAAATGTTGATTTCGCCGATGTTGAAACGGTGATGAAAGAAAGTGGTGTTGCGGTTATGGGATCTGCTTATGCAGAAGGCGAAACACGTGCTTTAGATGCGATACAAGCATCGTTGGAGTCTCCATTATTAAATAATAACGAAATTCAAGGCGCCCGAAATATCTTATTAAATATTACTTCAGGAATTGATGAAGTTACCATGGATGAAGTGGGAGAAGTAACTGATTACGTTCAAGAGGTTGTTGGCGATAATGCTTCCATTATTTGGGGTACAGGAACCGATGAAACACTTGGTAAACAAGTTTGTGTAACCATAATAGCTACTGGCTTTGTATCAGAGCAATTGATTGAACATCGTGTAAAAAAGAATCAAGATAAGGTTACTCGCTTTTCGTTGGATGAAGAGGGTGAAATAACGGCTGGCCCAAGTTCTGTTGAGGATTCTGTTCCTGAACTATCATCTGAAATTAATGAAGAAAGAGGACGTGTTATTGATTTTGATACGGTAGATCAAAAGAAACAGGAACGAATGGATTCTTTTTATCAGCCCGTAGTTCCACAAAGTAGAAAATCAGAAGTGGATCATTTTAATCCTAGTGCCGATAACTTTATTGATGAGGGTTTTGAAGCGGCAGGAGCGAGCTATTACAAAGCGAAAATGAGCCAGGAGGAGATGGAAGATGAGCGTTATATTGAGCAGATTGAGAATGTACCTGCTTATAAACGTCGACAAATGCCTGTTGGTGATCAACAAGCTAATACTAGAATAAGCCAAGAGAAAAAAGTTAGTCGTTTTTCATTGTCAGATGATCCTAAAAATGGACCGCAGATAAGTAAAGATAATCCCTATTTACACGATAATGTAGACTAATTCTGTTACAGAATTAGTAAATGTATAATATTTAAGTTAGGTAGTTATGAGTTTAGAGTTACAGGTTAATAGCGATATAAAAGAAGCCATGAAAGCGAAAGACAAAGTTCGTCTGGAGGCTTTGCGTGGTATTAAGAAAGAAGTTATTGAGGCAAAAACATCAAAAGGTGCAGCAGAAGAGTTGACTGACGCTGACGTGATGAAAATTGTTCAAAAGATGGTGAAGCAGCGTAAGGATGCTGCCGCATTATTCAGTTCGCAAAATCGTGAGGATTTAGCAGAAAAGGAACTGGAAGAAGTGAAAGCTATTGAAGTTTATTTGCCACAACAACTGTCACAGGAAGAATTAAAACCAATTGTACAGGCTATAATTGAGCGTGTAGGTGCTAGTTCGATGAAAGAGATGGGAAAAGTGATGGGTGTTGCATCTAAAGAATTGGCTGGAAAAGCCGATGGTAAAGATATTTCTGTAGTTGTGAAGCAATTGCTTGGTTAAGCATTAGAAACCATCATATACAAGAAAGCCGCTAGTTTTAGCGGCTTTCTTATTTTTTAGATATTCGTGTTACTTGGTATAAACACGATTTTCTTGTTCGGCAACACGAATGAATGTGGTACGTTTTGTTAATTCCTTAAGTTGAGAGGCTCCAACATAAGTACAAGTGCTTCTAACACCTCCTAGTATATCCTGAACAGTGTTTTCAACTGCTCCACGGTATTCAACTTCTACGGTTTTACCCTCGCTTGCACGGTATTCAGCAACGCCACCAGCATGTTTATCCATTGCTGTAGCTGAGCTCATGCCATAAAACTGCTTGTATTTCTTTCCATCTTTTTCGACAACCTGACCACCACTTTCATCATGACCAGCTAGCATGCCGCCAAGCATTACAAAATCGGCACCAGCGCCAAATGCTTTGGAAACATCGCCAGGAACAGAGCAACCACCATCGCTAATGATTTGACCACCCAAACCATGTGCTGCGTCGGCACATTCAACAATAGCAGATAATTGCGGGTAACCTACTCCTGTTTTAACACGAGTAGTACATACTGAACCCGGACCAATACCCACTTTGATGATATCAGCTCCGGCTAAAAGTAATTCTTCAACCATTTCTCCGGTTACAACATTACCTGCTATAATTACTTTATCAGGAAATAATTGACGTGCTTGCTTAACAAAGGCTACAAAATGCTCTGAATAGCCATTGGCAACATCAATGCAAATGAACTTAAGGTGTGGATTAGTGCTGAAGATAGCGCTGACTTTTTCCAAATCCTTTTCTCCCGTACCAGTACTAACAGCTAAGTTGTTTTCGATGCCTTGAGGAGCATCTTTCAAAAAAGCATTCCATTCATCAAGTGTGTAATGTTTATGAATGGCTGTAAACATATCTTTCTCGGCTAGTTTTTTGGCCATTTCAAATGTACCCACAGTATCCATGTTGGCTGCCATAATTGGTACGCCAGTCCATTCAATTGTGGTGTGCATGAATTTAAATGTACGTTGCAAACTAACTTGAGATCTACTTTTTAATGTAGAACGTTTGGGTCTGAACATGACATCTTTGAATCCTAACTTAATGTCGTATTCTACTCTCATCTTTACATGTTTTTTTGATTACAGACAAAGATACATGATTATTATCAATATTTGCAAGAAACAAAAATGATGTAGATGATATGTTAATGGATGCTTGTTGATTAATAAATTTTGTAAGTATCTTTTTTGATAGCCGAATTGGAGGTAATGGTTTTTAAATTAGTTAGATGCAGTACTTAAATTAATTATCTATTTCATTGAGAATTTTCTCAACTTCTTGTTCGGTTTTGTGTAGTTTATCTTTACACATTTTAATAAGTGCACTTACTCGTTTGACCTTGGTTGATAAGTCATCAACATCTAACTCTTCGTTTTCTATTAGTTGGAGAATCTCTTCTATTTCGCTAACGGCTTCGTTATAGGTAAGTTTCTTTTTAGTCATTTTTCAAACGTTTTATTGTTTGTTAAACAAAGGTAATGTAAAATAAAATGTACTCCCTTTTTCAAGAGAGCTTTCTGCCCATATTTGACCTTGGTTAATTTCAACAAATTCTTTACACAATACTAATCCAAGGCCCGTGCCTTTTTCGTTTAAGGTACCCTTTGTGCTGAATGTAGAGTCAACCATAAATAACTTTTCCAGGTTTTCCTGACGAATACCAACTCCTGAATCAGCTACGGATATCTGAATCATGTCATTTTTTATGCCTGCTCTAACATAAATAACGCTTCCAATGCGCGAAAATTTGATGGCATTACTAATGAGGTTTCTTAGTACTGTATTGTATAAGTTTTCGTCGGCCCAGGCAACCAAATTACGCTCTATTTTAGGACTAATCACAATGTCTTTTTCTTCAGCATTTAATCGAAGTAAGGATACAATATTATGCGTTTGAATGGATATATCGAGTTGAGAGGGGCGAAATTCAGTTGTTCCAATTTGTGTGCGTGACCATTGAAGTAGATTCTCGACTAGGCCTAACAAACGTTTAGTCGAGTTGTGGATGATTTGCGAATACTCAATTACCTCTTTGGTGTTTTTCGATTCTGCATTTAACGTTAGCATTTCGGCAAAACCCATGAGGGAGCTAAAGGGGCTTTTTAAGTCATGGGCTATAATTGAGAAGAATTTATCCTTGGTTGAATTCAGCTCCTTAAGTTCTCTGTTTTTATCCTTTAACAAACGCTCAGTCTTGCGCTTCATCCGGAATGCCAAGAAAAGAACAATAACGAGTAGAAGAAGTAAGCCTGTAATTACAAGGTATACAACATGGCTGTTTCTTGCTAATTCCAAGCTTGCCAAGGTGTCAATGTTATCTTGTTGTAATAATGAAATTTGTTCGTCTTTACGCAGTGATTTGTATACGGCTTCCATACGAGCGCTACTTTGCAAAGCTTGTTCATCTGTAATATCATCTTTTAGCTCAGAATATTGTGTTTTGTAATGCAAAGCTTCCTTGTATCTGCCTTGTAAACTACACCACTCCGAAAGACTATTGAGCGTTTGAACCTTTAAAGCCTGTTCCTGTAATGAGTTTGAAAGTTCAAGAGCTTGGTCCAAATAATCTTTTGCTTGTTCATAATGCTGATTGATCATTAGTGTTTGACCTAAATGCAGGTATGTTTCGGCTTTTATCGATGGGTCTTCGAGGTTTAAAATTATTTTAAGTGTTTTCTCAAAGTATGAAATTGCTTTGCTATACTGTTTGCCATGTTGGTGCGCCCGGCCTATGTTTAAGTAGGAAGCAGCAATTTTTCCGCTATCGCCCTCTTCTTTAAATAAGCTAAGTGATATTTGATAGTTTTCAAGAGCAAGTATAATATTACCGAGATCTAAATAAACCTCTCCAAGGTTATTATAGCAATCGCTTAAGCCTTCCTTATTTTCCAGTTTTGAATGAATTTCAAGCGCCTCTGTAAAATTATTAATGGCATGGTCGTAATGCTTTAGTTCAGTATTGATATTACCAATGTTGTTTAAGAGTACCGCTCGCGTATATAAATCGTTGTCGTATTGGTTAATTTCAAGGGCTCTCTCGAAACAAATTAATGCTTGATTGTAATGCGCTAAGGTGTTTAGTACAACCCCTTTGTTGGTAAGTCCTTTTCTAATTAATGGTGTGTTATCTATTTCTTCGCCAATACTAAGAACCTTACTGAAGTTTTCAAGAGCTTGTGGGTAGTCTCTGAGGTACCAATACATTGCACCGATACTATTGTAGGTGTTCGCCAACTTTTCGTATTGCTTATTCAATGTAAAAACATTGATAGCTGAATTAAAGTGTAAAATTGCCTCATCGTAGTTGTTATTTTCTTTACTTATCCAGCCAAGGTATTCTTGTATATCCCCTTCTAATACAATATCTGAAGCATATGATTTTACAGATAAGGCATAATCAAAAGCTTTTTTAGCTTCGCTGAATTGCTTTGTTTGATAGAGAATAATTGCTGCTTGATAATTAATATCAAACTTAAACGACATATTATCGCTTTTTTGGATGCTGTTTATTGCCTTCTTACAAAGTGATATTTTTTCTTCCTTAGTAACATCAGTTTTGGCTTTCTCAACAAGTTTGTATGCTTCATGCTGAAGGTCAGTATCGGCTTGCTGTGCGCTCAGGCAGAGAAAAGGAATGAATAAAACAAATACATAAAATATGCGTGCTCTGGTATTGTGCTTTGAGAGTTTGGTCGTCATCAGAATGAGAATAGGCTTAATAATCTGAGCACAAAATATAAAAAGGGGGGCACAAAATGTTATTTTTCGGGTGTTATTTTTTCTACACGGCTAAGTATTTTACCTCCATTTGTAAGCGTTTGAATTTCATCGCCTGCCTTAATTGCATTCAGGTTTTTAACAGGTTTATTGTCTTTGTAGGTAATTGAATAACCTTTGGCTATAATGTTTTTAGGATCGCGAAGTTCTATTGTGCGCTGCGATAGTTGTATTTTTTGGTGTTGGTTTTTCATAAGCGCAGATACTTCGAGCTTTAGCCTGGTCGATAGAAACGCTTGTTTTTGCAGGCCACTTCTTACTTGTTTCTTAGTTAAATAGTGAACCGATTCTTTAACGTGTGAGAAGAAAGATTCTTGCTTATGGAAGTAATTACGCGTAATGAAGTCAAGACGCTGAGCAGCTTCTGATTGATATTGTTTTTTTTGCGATAGCGCCTTGTTAAGCTGTGGTTGAATGCTAAGCGCCGCTATGTCTAAACGATGCTTTTTTTCATTTAATAGTTGTTTGGTATTGTTCACAAATTGCTCTTGTAAATCCATTAAATACCCATCAAAACTACTAATGTTTTCTATAATAAATTCGGCTACAGCTGTGGGTGTTTTAAGGCGTGTGTGGGCCACCATGTCAGCTACTGATTCATCACGTTCATGACCAATACCAGTTAGAATAGGCAAGGGGAACTGAGCAATGTTTAATGCTAATTCGTAAGAGTCGAAACACATTAGGTCGGCTGTTGACCCACCGCCTCTAATCAAGGCCACTGCATCAAAAATATGTTCGTATTGATAGATGCGATCAAGGCTGTTAATAATCGATTGTTCCGCATCATCGCCCTGCATTGTTGCAGGAAATAAATGATGATGAACTTTGTAACCGTCAGGATTATTTTCGAGTTGTTTAACAAAGTCTTCGTAACCAGCTGCTGTTGGCGAAGAAATAACGGCAATGGTTTGTGGAACTGTTGATAATTCAACTTCCTTATTCATGTCCATTACGCCATCTTCCTCAAGCTGCTTAATCACTTCCAATTTGCGCCTGGCAATATCTCCTAATGTAAAGGTTGGGTCAATGTCTTTGATATTAAGACTAAAACCATATACTTCTTGAAACTCAACACTAACCTTAATTAATATTTTAAGTCCTGCTGTTAAGGCTTGCTTTGTTGTTGTTTCGAAGTAGGGCTTAATCATTCGGTAGGTATAAGCCCAAATAGTCGCGCGTGCTTTTGCTTTTACCTGGTCCGAATCATCTTCTTTTTCAATTAGTTCCAGGTAGCAATGACCACTTCTAACCGTTCGGATTTCACTTATTTCGGCCACAACCCAATAGCTGGTAGGAAAGGACTGGCTAAGTTGATCTTTGATATTTTGATTGAGCTCAAATAAGCTTTGGTGCTTTGGCGGCATGGTTTTAATGGCTTTTAATCACTTTAACGTGCTGCTTAAAGCTTTTGTTTTCAATAGTGATAATATACAATCCACGCGGAAGGTGTCCTAATGTATTAATCACAATTACTTTGCTTTGATGATGAGTTTGTTGGTATTTTAAATTACCAATTACATCAACAATTGATACAGTGAATGACTGAGCAATATTGCTTCTAATCTTTAATTGATTAGAGAAGGGGTTGGGAGATACTTGGCATTTAACTTTGTCATTTTTTAAATTGGGCACATCAACGTGGTAGGCTTCATCAAAATTGGCAATCCCATAGCCAAATTCATTATCCGGATTGTCGGTTTGATGAGCACCTTGTATTATTAAATCTCGTATCTCATCGGCAGTCTTATATGGCATTGATTGCCAAAGGCAGGCGGCTAAACCACTTATAATTGGTGCGGAAAATGAAGTGCCATTACCTTTACGTATACTTGCATAAGGCCCTTGGTAGGCTACGGCCACACCCATTGCACTTATTTCTGGTTTAATACGAAAGTCTGCGGATGGGCCAATGGATGAAAAATTGGCTTTGGTACTATCGGCATTCATTGCGCCAACAGCCAGACAGTTTTTTGCATCGGCTGGAGCACCAATGTATTGCCAGTTACCATTGCCTTCGTTGCCAGCACTTGTTACGATTAGCATGCCTTTTGAAGCCGCAATGTCTGATGCTCTTGAAATGCGCGTTGATCCATTCATATCCGCATAGGAATAGCTCGTAGAAGGCGAGTCAAATTCGTAATAACCCAATGATGTATTAATGATATCAACGCCTGCACTATCGGCAAATTCAGCTGCACAAATCCAATAATCGGGCTCTATTGGGTGCTCAGAAGAAACATCTTCGGAACGTAGAAGCCAAAATGATGCATCGGGAGCCGAGCCTATGTATTCCTGTTCAGTATAACCACCAATGATTGACAACACATTCATGCCATGGGTATGTTCATCAAATATGTTAGATTGTGGGTTAACAAAATCCTTTGTGCCGATAATGCGCTCATTGTCCCACAAGTGTTGAAAAAGTGGTAGCTCATCTACTTTGTAAAAACCAGCATCAATAACCGCAATTAATAAATCATGGCCTTTAAAGTCACGCTCGTGAAGCTTGTGGCCATTAACTGTTTCTATTTGAGTTTGTGATTCGCCATACTCATTGTTTGATGAGTTTTTAAGTAAGGGATAGTCTTTTTCAAATTTAGACCTTGTTGAATAACTAGTGCTCGGGTTTGTTTTTTCAACTGAATTTATGAACGATACTCGCATTAACGTATCCATCAACTCTGTGTTGTTTGAAAAAACAATGGCACCATTGAGCCACTTACTTGTATGGCGTACATCAATTCCCGCTTTTATTAAACTGTCTACATAGCTCTGATTTACTGGTAAATCTTCTTCCAGAATAGCAATGTTTTGTCGGCTTCGGCGATCAATAGCTCTTTGTGACAGATAGTCGCCAGGCTTATCAAGCGAAAACGGGGAGTTATTTTTATCAGTAAATGAAACGAAATAGCCATCCTGCGCTTTAGAGACTAATGCAATTAGAATAAAAGTGAGTATGGTTATTTGTTTTTTCATCTATTTGAATTTATTATCATTTGCCACATGGAACTCGCCAAAATTAATAATGCTCCTGAGTGAAGAATTCTTCTTGGCTCGTTTCGGTGGATAACATTGTGAATGTTCTTCTTATCTCATGAACTGTTCCGGGTTATTTTGCATCTTTTCAGGGTCTTTTAAGCTGTCTTTACGCTTTTCAAACTCGGCTTGTTCTTCTGCTCTTCTCTTCTCTAGCACTTCAGGATTTAAGAGCGTTCCATTTTTGTATTTTAATTCATAATTCACTTTGCCATCGGCATAGAAAAAAGTCCATGTTCCATCTTCTTTACCATTTTTATATTGAGCATCAATTTCTAATTGACCTTTTTTAAAATAGTATAGGTACTTCCCCTGTAACTGCCCTTCGGAATGGTTTGCCTTTAAGAGTGGCGATCCATTTTCAAAAAACTTTAACCAATCTCCATGCTTCTTTCCTTCTTTCCAAGTGACCACTTCTGAAACGGCACCATTGGCATAATATACTTTGTATTCGCCGTGAGCCTTCCCTTCTTCAAACTCCTCGGTGGCTAGCTTTGTTTCTTTTTCAGTGTAATACGTCCACTGACCTATTTTCAGTTTGCCTTTGTACTGTCCTTCGGAGCTAAGTTTGCCTTCGTCGTTGAATAATTTGGCATCGCCAATAACACCATTTTCGTCGTACACAATTTCTAAGCTCTTTTTGCCATTAGGATAAAAGCGAGTGTATTTACCAACTGGTTTATTGTTTTTGAATGTCGCTTTATAAAGTGGAGTACCATCGGTGTATCGTTTTTCCCAGGGGCCTTGTTTTAATCCACTGGCGTCTGTTTGGTTGTAGTTTGGAGGGATAGGTGCAATGGTTTTCTTTTTTGCTGGTACGCGATTACCAAAAACATCCATTTGAGCAGAGCTATTAAAGCTCATTAAAATCATAACTAGTAGCAGAAGAGCCAACTTCATATTCATAATATAATTCTTTAAACAAAGATTTTCCTAAGGCAAAAACAATGCCCTTTTGCTGTTACTGACATTTTAAAAACAGGTTTCAAAAATACAAAAAAAAAGTCCCCTAAACAGGAGACTTTCTTTAATCGTATTATGGAGTGATTATTACTTCACTTCTTTAAAGTAAGCGCACTGATTATTAGTTGACTAAGGCTTTTAATGCAGATGTGGTGCCAACTTGGGTAGGTTTGCTTGCAAATAAAAGGATTACCATTGTTATACAATACCATGTAATTTTCAGTACATTCTGATTTGCAGATAGATATAGACTTATCTTTTTTGTCTATTGTAACCATTCTGGTATCAATGATGCATCAATTTTCCATAAGTCAGCTCGCGTATTATAGGTTTTAAATGTTTTACTTTTTTGTGCTGAATGATGAATATCTTTAGGCAGATGCCCTTTCATTTGCTCAATAATGTCCTTGTATTTTGGATCATTGGCTAAGTTATAATGCTCCCCCTGATCCGAATCACCATCGTATAACTCTTCTTCCCCGTTGTAATAACGAATGTAATGCCAACGTTCTTCTCGTACAGAATGACTTCCATATGAGTAGGACGTGATTGCTGGGGTGCTACGTTTTGTTTCTACATTTTTTAACTGGGGAACTAAACTAATTCCATCTACATTATTAGTGTTCTGTAGGTTGCAAAGTTGATCAAGAGTTGGATATATGTCCATCAAACTTGTTGCTTGCGAACATATCCCGTCTGCTTTAGTTAATCCAGGCACAACCCAAATCATTGGGCTATTAGTTGATTCTTCCCAAAGCGTGTTCTTGCGCCAGCTACGTTTTTCGCCTAAATGCTGACCGTGGTCTGACCAAAGCACAATGATGGTATTATCAGCATATTTACTTTCTTCCAAAGCACTCAAAACCTTACCAACTTGAGCATCTAGAAAAGAAACGCATGCCAGGTAACCTTGTACCAGATGCTTTCTGTAATCAGGCCCTAAATCTCGAACAAGCATTTCGTTGCTTGGCTCAAAAGCACCATAAGCCATAGCTTTTCCGTACATAGGTATATCATCTAGCTCTCCTTTGGGCTCACTTGGAATATTAATTTTGTTGATGGGATACAAATCAAAAAACTCCTGTGGAGCAGTGTATGGTACATGCGGTCGTACAAATCCTACTCCAAGTATAAAAGGCTTTTCGTAATCACGATTTAAACGCTCAATTGCCCAGTCTGCTGATAATTCGTCAGGCATTTTTCCTGTTGGTAAATCTTTTCGATCTATTGGCCCGGCACATAAGGAGTGACCTTTGTATTTTGGATTGAGTTTTTTTATTGGTGACCCTCCTTTGGGGAATGGATAAAAATAGACACCGTTATAACCATCTCCATCTTTCATCAAATCATCGGTCATATTAAAACTACGAGGTGCTCTTTCATCCCACATTTTTTGCTCGGGATGGTCAATCTCAATGTCGTAACATGCATGTCCTTCAATTTTTCCACACGCCATGGTATGATAACCATTCAGCCTAAATAATGCTGGTAGAGCAAGTGTTTCATTCCATAAATTCTTGTTTTGCACGCCGCTCGTATTTGAGTAGCATCCTGTTGAAACAGCACTAAGCCCAGTCATTACACCTAAGCGAGAAGGGGTGCAAACTGGCACATTGGCATGATTATTTGAAAAATACACACCTCGGCGAGCCAGGCGGTCAAGGTTAGGTGTTTTAACATCTGAATGTCCTTGATCTCCTAGTAGACCTATCCAATCATTTAAATCATCAACCGAAATAAATAACACATTAGGCTGATTAGTATCTTGGCTAAGCTCTTTCGATTTATCTCCACACCCAGCAACCATTGCGAGTAGGTAGAGTGTACAGACGTAATATATTGAGTTACTTAAGAGCGAGAGTTTATGCATGATTTTACTTTTTGCGTTTATTAATCACTTCCTTAAATTTCTTTTGAAGTGTTTTAGATAGTTTGCCTGTTTTAGCATAGGTGCCCGGTGCGTCTGTTAACCAACTTGGGCCCACCTGTTCATAGCTTAAAGGCTTACCTTGTAAGCCCATCGAAACAAGGGCAGGAATATCCAGATCAATCCCATCAATATTATATAAAACATCTGTATAATCAATCTTATTTTTATCAAAATGCCCAGCATATGTCTCTTGCCAATCATCATCTATTAAAGCTTTATCAAAGCGTATACCTGTCTTAATTTTGAACTCATTGTGACTATTTATTGCGATGTTGTGTTGCCAGGCGATATTACGTCCTCTTTTGTTGAGTCTATAAAATAAGGGAAACATGTTATTAGTATCAGAAACAAACAAATTATTTGCAATTAATAAATCTCTAGGTAGTTCAAATTTCACTCCTTTCTTGGCACAATATTCTATCCTGCGTTCGTGTAATGCACTTAAGTTAATGGTATAGCCATTATTGCGATCAAAATAATTATTGAGTATTTTAATGTCGAAAGCTAAGGCATGCTCGTCGGCAACAGCACCACAGTTAAGAAACAAGGCTGCATTACCCCTCGACTTAAGCGTAGTTGGAAGACTAAAGTAATTATTGGCAATAATATGATTACTTCCCCATACAAACATTCCTCCGTACTCATGCATCGTATCAGTTCCAATAAAGAAATTATTTATGGCCACTTGTTTATCGCCATGCCTGAAGTTCATGGTGCCTGCGCAGTTTTTATAGGTATTGTTAAAATACACGTTTTCCATGGATTTACTCGTGATAATTTCTGGCTCTGAATCTTGTCTCTCAAAGAGGTTGTGATCAACTAAGCAACGACCATAATCACTGCGCCAATAACCAACTCGAATACCCCCTCCGGCATTACCGGGTTTTTTAGGATTTGAAAAATAGCAATGATCAATGCGGTGGTACATTGGTATCCCTTTTGTCCCTTTCTTTATATCCTTTTTTGCCACGTTGTTTAGATTAATTACCTGATCGAAAGTAATTTTTTCGGTAAAAGAGCAGTGATCAATGCGGCAATATTGAGGTACTTGACCATCTTCGGTTAATGAGGTAGTTATATAAGCCGAATTGGCTTGGTCGAAAGCATGAAAGGCACATTGAGTTATTCGGTTATGACTGCCGTAAATGGCTACTAAACCAGGGCCATGGGTACTCCATTCTTCTTGGTTTCTATTGCCATTGGTGAAATAAATACCATCTAAAACAATATAAGCACCTCGTATTTCTACTTTTACATCTCCACTAAAAAAAACCTTCCCTCGATTTTGGGCAAGCACAACAATGGGTTTATTTTCCTTTCCTGAGTTGTTTAAAATTAACTGTACATCCATGTACACACCATCTGCTAATAATAACGTGTCGCCTGGCAGCAGATCATTTGTTGCTTTTTCAAGTGTTTCTACCGAGTTGACCTTTTTATTCGTGGCTTGTGTTTGAAATCCGATACTTAGTAATAAGCTGATAATTCCAACTATTAAAAATGATATGTGTGATCTGACCATTGGGAATGAATTTGTTGAAATGCAAAAGTAACTTAACAGGTATTTTAGAATGGCTAATTTCGTTCATCTTTTGGAAACAATAGTACTTCTGTATCTATCCAATCGAACTAAGGTTAATATCGCTTTTTTTTAATTGCTTTTGTATGTTTGGTGTATTCAAATGATACAATTCTATACCTGTTAGTTGTTGGTTTATATCAACTTTATGCTTTTAAAGTTTTAATTATTTAGCATCCATTTTTATATGAAAACAATACAACTGAAGACGATTACCTTATTTGGCTTACTAAGCTTATTATTAGTGTCGCTGGCAGGTGCGCAGAATGTGACATTAAAGCTGCCTTTGGAACCAATTAATAATGAAATGGGGTATCAATTACCAATTGCTGGTAGTAAAGCAAAAAGTACGGTTAAAAATAAATTGGCAGGCATAAAAATTAAAGAAGGGCAACAGTTGTCTTTTATCTTTAAAGTGACCAAGGTTTCTAAATCTCAAACTGAAAGTCGAAGCTGTGTGGCTGATGCCGGCTTTATAGTTGATGGATGCTCTTTTATCATTCAAAACAATAAGAAAGATTTGCGTATTTATGCCGGTTACGGCGGCCTTGAAAAAGCGCCATATTATGTGTTAAATCGTTTTGCGGAGGATATTAGTGTTAAGGTACACATACAGAAAAACAACAATGGTTTTACTTGGGCTGCCGAAACGCCAATTAAAACCTGGGGTGGAAAAATAAGCAAGAAGAAGGAGGCAGTTACAGGTGTTAAGTTTGTATACACACCCGTAAAAGGTAAGGATCAAGCTTATTTTGTAGCGCAATCACAAATTGGGAAAGAACGAATGCCTGAGTTTGATGAGGCTGAGTTACACCCATTGCTTAAATATGAAAGCACGGCTGTAAGTAAATATGATTGGGATGAGCCTGCAGCTAAACAGCTGGTTTATGACAAGAGTAGCAGAACGTTAAGTGATGCTGAACTTGATGGGATGCACAAGTACTTATTAGCCTATCAGCTGCCAACACACAATTACATGAATTACTATTTCAGGAAACGAATGAATAGTTACATGATGGAATGGGTGTATGGTAAAAAAGAAGATAAAGCATTGCTTGACAAAGCCGTTGATGTAGCCAAATGCGCGATTCGTTATCGAAACGATAATTTTGGCAAATATCCGATTAGTTACTCCCGCACGCCAGCTCCATTATGGCCAAATTATAAAGAGGTAGAGGTATATGATGATGGTACAGTTGGATTGGTTCCTGGCGCATCTACATTTGCTGGCCTGCCAAGTATTACGGTTCCAATTCGCATGATTGCTAATAACCCATCTGTTTGGCAAGATAAAATTAATGGAGAAACCTATTATGAAGTAGCTCTTCGACTTATTGATGAGGCTTTAAAAACCATTGATTATACTTACGATGTGTTTGTGGGTGATGATTATTTAATTAGATATCCTGAAACATTAATGCGCACAGCGTGGCATGGAAAAGTATATATCTATAATCGTGTATTTCCGGTGTTAACAGGCAGTATTCCGTTAATTGAAGCGCTTGAAAAATTGAAGCTATATCCCGAGAAAGTAGCGCAAATGGATAAGGTTAATCAGGCCATGGTCAACTACCTGATAAAAGATATGACTTACTTTGGTGATGCAGGACAGTATGTGAAATATCCTTATAGTCAGGCAGCACAAGAGAAAAATCCGGATAAAGAACAGGTAGAAGATTTTATGCATGGTTCTTTTGACTCACGTGATTTTCAGCTTTTTTATGCTAGCGGCAGGTATGGTTTTGATGAAAAAATAATTAAAGCAATGGCCAATACTTTGGTTGAGAAAGTTGCGGATGGAAATGGTAGGTTTTCGGAACGCATGAACGGGAGTGCCAAAATGAAACGATTTGCCACACCAATTTCATACGATGGTTTTATATGGTATGCTGCCTATAGACCCGAAGTTTACGACCTTATTGTGTCTCATATTATAAGCGAACAAATTGCTGTTAAAAATGGAGCTTGGGATGCTTTTTGTCTTTACGAAATACTGAAACTAAAAGACAATGAATAAACGCCTATTAATTTTATTCAACACCTTGTTGTTGAGTGCGGTGATTGTGGCGCAACAGTCATATGTAACAAAGCTATTGTACACCGAAACGTTTGACAGCTCAGAGACTTTGGGCGATTGGCAAATGGAAGGGCCAGGATTAGCTGATCTCGTAGTTGGTCAACTTTTGCTTCAAAGCAAGTATGCCAAAGAAACGGCTGTATTTCTTTCTCAAATCGGCATGGATGCCAATAATGGAGTAGGGTATTACAATTTTGTTGAGGAGTTGGTTAAAAACGATCATAAGCAGCTTGTTGAAAGCTATTATTTAGACGGTAATTTTGTTGGCGGACATATTGTTTTCTGGAACAAGATGCCAACGCCCGATAATTATATTCTGGAATTTGATTTTCAGAATTTAAGTGATTACCCCTTGCACATGCTTATGTTTAGCCATATGGGTTTAAAAGGGGAGTC
This sequence comes from Carboxylicivirga sp. M1479, assembly GCF_007097485.1. Lineage (GTDB taxonomy): Bacteria > Bacteroidota > Bacteroidia > Bacteroidales > Marinilabiliaceae > Carboxylicivirga. The sequence continues at coordinate 247,434 of NZ_VKDE01000004.1, forward strand.
TGTTTTTAGTTCTGAACTAAAGCCTCGAAATGGTTTAGCAGCTCAATATACCAAGAGTGATATGTCAGGCTATCGTATAAGCTTTTTTGCACCGGAAAGAGGAACAACTCACTTACGCAAAAGCCCTGAAAAGCAGGTGCTGATGAAAGGAAAGGACTTGACCTTGCAAGACATTAAAGCCACTCATCATATGCGTGTGGTGAAGTACAAAAACACAGTTATTTGGCAAATTAATGGAGAAAAAGCTTTTGAATACGTCGAAACCGATGAAACTAAGCTGTTGAAAGGGGGCTACTTTGCTTTTCGATTAATGGTGCCGGCCATTGGTTTGTACGATAACATAAAAGTATATGAGATAATAGAAAACTGAGGAGTCTGAGAGTTTTCAAAAAATTAATTAAGCACCTGATGTATTCTAAAATTGATTCGCTTGGGCTATTATGGAAATAAAAAAATGCGTCATACGTTTATTGTTAATTTAACAAGCGTATAACGCACTATATCGCTGTGATTGTTGTGTGCTAGATTAGTTTCATAGAACCAAAAAATGCCGGTAAATGGAAATTTGGTGTCTCATTTTCAATCGCATTCCACGATAGGAAATGTGGTTCTTTTTGCTTATCCCCACATTTGTAGAAGTTCACATTAAATACTTGACCTTTGGTAAGCAGTGATTTGTGTTCTCCAAAAATAGCTTTGGGGATAATAATATCCATGCTCCATTTTGTTGGTGTATTGGCTATGTCGATGCAATTTGTACCTAAACTAGGTTTGGTGGTAATTGTTTTAACCAAATCATCATTAAGCCATTTTCGATCGCTATTGCTAGTGCCATATCCAACAAGTTTATTACCAATACAATTAAACTCTAGGTTGAAATAGCCTTTGTTATCAAAAGCAATAAAAAACTCAACACACGAATCTTCCCAAACCGGTCCATTTACAACGGTACTTTGCGCTTTAGGATGATCTTCCATGACTTCGTAACGCAAATAAAGGTTGTTATCGTCGTAGGCAATGCTAAACTTTACATCCATTTTTACAGGATAATTCCAGTTATCATGACTAATAGGATTTGTTGCCTTCGGAAACAGTATGTCTCCTTTGTCTAAGTGTTGAACTTTTGCTACTTCAAGCTTTTTCATAATATGATGTGGTAATTAATAAATGACTTCTTGATGGATTAACATTTTAAATGTGCTGTGAATTTGTCTATTTTTTATAGTTAATCCAATCGGCAAGCACTTTATTTTGATACCAAGGGTCATTGCTTCTCTTTAGTTCAGATGCTAATTCAGCCAATAAATGCTCAACAATTGGGTCGTTTTTATCAACACTCAAATTATTAAGTTGGTATGGGTCAACATCATCGTTGTATAAACGAGTGCCTTTAAGTTGATAATCTCTATTTATTGTCAATTCCAGAGTGTATTGATGCGTTTTAATGCCACGTGCGATAGGAAAATAGTCTGTTACCAGGCCATCTTCGTTTTTATTACCGTTAACGTTTTTAATGTACAGTGCAGCTGATGGACGTAGTGCGCCTTGTTCGTTATTAAAAGCCTTGCTATAGTTATTACCTTGCACTTCAGTGGGTATTTTATCTTCAAAACCCATTAAGCCTAAAATGGTTGGCATTATGTCTGGAGTGCCTAGTAATAAGTTGTCGATACGTGCTAAGGCCATTTGTGGCCATCTGATTAAGAAAGGTACCTCAAAAGCTTCGGTGAAAATATTGTTTTTGGCATCTTTAACACCCTGACTGGTCATTGTTTCTCCATGATCTGCCGAGAATACTACAATGGTATTGTCATACTCACCCATGGCTTTAAGCTGTTCTACAATGCGCCCGAACTCACGATCAACCCCCGTTACATTGGCAAAGTAAAATGGTGCAGATTGTGCTTTTTCCATTTCAGTGTCCGCATTTTTACGGTGCAAGAGTTCATTAATCGGAATTTCCTTATAAAGGTTATAGTCCTCAACCAAACAGTCATCCAATGAGTTGTAAGGGTTGTGCGGAGGATTCATTGAAACGAATAGGGCAAATGGTTTATCCGTATCACGCTGGCCATGGTCATTTTTAAGGTAGGAGATTACCATATCGGCTTCATGTTTAGGCGACCACTCTTTCGGATCAAAACGCCTACCATCTGTATCGTAGTAATGTGGATCTTTATGTACGTCCCAGGTGCCATAAGAGTACCAATAGTCAAAACCATGGCGTTTTTCTTTGGGTGAATACGTATCCCAGGCCGGTCGGCGAGGATCAACATAGTTACCTGGGTTAACAGGGTCATTAGGTGTCGGGAAATCAAGGTGCCACTTGCCAAAGTAGGCCAGATTATAACCTTCAGAACTTAATACATCACTAATGCACATGGCATCTTCGCGCAATGAGCTTACCGGGCGATCGGCATTACAGTTTAAAGGAACGCCCGACGAACCAGGATATAAGCCAGTAAACAAACTGCCACGGTGAGGGCTGCATAATGGACAATTACTAACAGCATTGGTTAATACTAAAGATTCCTTGGCAAATTTATCCAATTGAGGTGTTTTAACCGGATCGGCCTCTGTGCGTATAGCGCCCTTAAATTCTGGATCGTTCCAGAAGTTCATAGCTTGCTTGCGCATTTGATCTGGAAAAACGTATACCAGGTTAGGCTTTTTTTCGACTTTCTTGGGGCTATTGCCACATGCAGTAAATGCCATTACAAGAATAATGGCATTTAGTATGAGTTGGTATTGTTTCATTGTGCTAATTTATTTCGATTCTGCAAGGTGTTGCGAAAATAAGTCATCATTTTTTCTTAATCGCATTAAGGCTTCCACATAGTAATAATCGGCATAATTAAGCGGAACATCAATTTCGTTATTATGTGGGATACTGCCGACACTGTGTTTAAGTATGAAATGATGGTTTTTACCCTTTTTAGCCAAATAATTGTCCGACGACAGGCTGTTGATAATCGTGGTGGCTTCTGTCATGTAATCCTTTTGTGAGTAGGTATTAAGTTCAATAAGCGCCGAGGCTGTAATGGCTGCTGCAGATGCATCACGAGGTTCATTTGGTACTTTCGGAGCATCGTAATCCCAATACGGTATGTGATCGGCAGGCAATGCCGGGTGTTGCATAATGTAATCAGCAATTTTCTCGGCCAGCTGCAAATATTTTGGATCTTTGGTGTATCGGTAGCAGATCGTGTATCCATAAAGGCCCCAAGCCTGTCCTCGTGCCCACTCCGATTCATGCGCAAATCCCTGAGCCGTGTGTTTATTTCTCACCTCACCAGTTATGCTATCGTAATCAATTACATGGTACGAGCTTATGTCTTCTCTAAAGTGATTTTTCATAGTCACATTGGCATGTGAAATAGCCACATCGGCATATTTTCGCTCGCCTGTTATATTCGAAAGCTCAAAAAGCATTTCCAGGTTCATCATGTTGTCGATAATAACCGGGTATTGCCATCCTCTCTTCGATTGCCACCCTTTATCAACATCCCATGAGCGAATACATCCCACCTGCGGGTTAAAACGAGTGATAAGCGTGTTGCCCGCATCAATAAGTACTTGCTTATAAGCTTCCTCACCCGTTAGTCGGTAGGCATGACCATAGGAGCAATTAAAAACAAAGCCCAAATCGTGGTAAAAAGGTAGTAAACGATGCGATTCATATTTTTCCTGGAAATGGTCCGCGGCTTTTTTCCATTTTGCGTTATTCGAGTATTCAAATAAATACCAGCAAGTACCCGGAAAAAAGCCTTCCGTCCAGTCAAAGCCTTCTCTGGTCCAGTGCATATGGCCATCGGCGGTTATTGTTCGTGGTATTTTCTGAGCCTTTTCAGCATCGTTTAATAATAAACTGGTTTGTTCGCAGGCAAAGTCTAAGTTATCATCAATCGTTCTGTCAGTGCTATTATTAATATTACAACTGCACAATGAAGCGATGCTGATAATGACTCCTAGATTTTTAATAAATGAGGTTTTCATCGTTAATTATTTTATCGTCTATCTGTATGTCTAAATTGAAATTTCCCCAAAGGGATTAATACAAAAATAAGGAACCTAAGGGCTTAAAAAACACCTGCTTAAGAGTCTAATTTTGTCTACAATCGTTCATTTTGCATATTAACATTTGATTATCAGTGCAGAAGAATGCTAAAAAGACCCTTTGTGCGTACAATTATGTCATTATTATGAATTATTTTGGAGTTTTATTTTTGAGGGAGCCTGTTCCTTTGTAATAGCGAATTCTTGTTGTAATTAAAGCTATGTTTTTTTAATAGGAATGTACAATCTTAGTGGGATGATGATAAAGAAAAGGTGGTTAATATGGTGTTTGATAATTAGTGTCTGCGGCCTTGTGTCTGCTCAAAATGTTGCATTTGAGTATTTAGGATTAAAGGATGGCATATCTCAAGTTTCTGTTACTTCATTAATGCAAGATGAGAGTGGACGAATTTGGATTGGAACACGGGATGGTTTAAATGTTTATGATGGTAATCGGGTTAAAACATTCAGACCAGTACAAGGAGATAAAACCTCTATTCTTGGACATAATATTAGAGCATTAAAGTTAGATGGTAAATACATTTGGGCTGCTACCAATAATGGTGTGTCACGCTTAAATACCAAAACACTGGAGTTTGAGCAATTTCCTTTTGATGGTGCTTTATCCTTATTACCCTATAAAGGTCGACTATTATTAGGTACAAGCCGGGGATTATTTGAGCTTAATCCCGACAATAAAGCCTTTGTACTAAAAGGTGATGTTTTTGCAAACAACTGTGCTATACGTGCCTTGAAAACCGATAACGCCGGCATGTTATGGATCTGTAGTGATGTTGGCTTGTATAAATATAATGCCAATAGCCAGGTAACGACCGAAATATGGAGTGAGAAAGTTAATACGGTTTATACCGACTCACAGAAACGAATATGGGTGGGTACCGAGCACGAAGGTGTTGTTTTGCTCAACCGTCAACATGATGTTATCAAGCATTTTAAGAATGATAATCACCCTAATAGCCTTGTTAATAACATCATACGTGCTATTGGTGAGGATTCGAAAGGTAATATTTGGGTCGGCACCTTTCTTGGTTTAAGCATAATCGATGGTCGATCATTGGAACTTGAAAACTACCAACAATCAGACGAACAGCATGATGCTTTATCGCATAATAGTGTTTACTCCATATTGCACGACCAACAAGGAACCATGTGGGTAGGAACTTATTTTGGAGGGATTAGTTATTACAATCCTGATTTTCATGTCTACAGGCATTTTTCTGCACGGCCCAATCATCCTCAAGGTGTCAACTACCATGTGGTTGGTAAAATGCTGGAAGATGGGGATAACAATTTGTGGATTGGCACCGAGGGAGGCGGCCTGGACTACTTGGATAGGGATAAGAACCTGTTTAAGCATTATTTACGAATTGAAGGTAAGCAAGGCTTGTCACATAATAATGTGAAGTCTTTGTGTATGATTGAAAATGAGCACCTTTTAATTGGAATGCACCTGGGAGGACTTAACCGTTTAGATATTAAAACCGGCAAGTTTATTAACTACGTGCATAACCCAGAGGATAGTACCTCATTGCCATCTAATGTTGTAAATTCCATTATCCCTTACGATAATTATTATCTACTAGGTACACATGATGGAATTGTTAAGTATGATGCAGTCGAACAAACCTTTGAGCCATTTATTACCGATAAAGAAGCCAATGCACTTATTGGAGATGTTATTTTCTGTTTGTTTGAAGATAGTTTCGGTAAACTATGGATAGGAACAGAACGGAATGGTCTGTGTGTATATGATGCCAAAACGAAGAAGCTGAAGCGTTACGTTAACAATGGTGAGCCCAATTCACTAAGTGCTAATACCATCAATTGTATTTTTGAGGATCATCAATTCAGGTTGTGGGTTGGTACCTTAGGAGGAGGGCTGAATCAGTACATCCGGGCTGAAGATCATTTTGTGAACTATTCACGCTTGTCCAATCAGTTACCAAGCGATTTTGTCTATGGGATTCAGGAGTCGCGCTATGGTAACCTGTGGGTAGCCACCAGTAAGGGTTTAGTACGCTTCGAAATTGAGAAAAATAGGTTTTATAGCTATGAGTCCAGCAATGGCTTTCCCATTGAGGAGCTGAATGATGGATCCTTGTACTTAACCAGCGACGGGGAAGTGTTTGTTGGAGGTATCAATGGTTTGGTATCATTTAAGGAAGAGGATTTATTAAAGAAATCGAGTGATTTTAGTGTGTTGTTTACAAGCTTGTATGTCAATAATAAGGAGGTTAAGCCAAATGATGAAACACGCATATTAAAGCACGATTTAGTTTTTACTGATAGAATAGAGTTGGAGCCTGAGCAAGATGTGTTCACAATTGATTATGCTGCTTGTAATTATATATCCACCAACCAAAGTCGCTACGAATATCAGTTGGAGAATTTTAATAAAGATTGGGTAAAGGCAGACAACCAAACCTCTGTTACCTATACGAACCTCGATCCGGGAACGTATACTTTAAAAGTGAGAGTGCTCAATAGTGTTGACGACAGTGTGGTAGATAGTAAGAGCTTAGAAATCATTGTTAATCCACCTTATTACCAAACGTGGTATGCCTATGTTTTTTATGTACTGGTGATGATTGGTATCATCCTTTGGCTCAATCAAATATATTTAAGTCGTGTACGTTTGGAGGATAGCCTGAAAGGAGAAAAACGAGAGAAGGAGCAAATCAAAGAGATGAACCAATCAAAACTTCGCTTTTTCACCAATATATCGCATGAGTTCAGAACGCCTCTGACGCTTATTACCGGTACGCTGGAAGCTATACTGGAAGATACCAAAACATCGGCGCGTAATTATAAAAAGTTATTGACTATTAACAACAATGCCGTTCGTTTAAATAACCTGATTACCGAACTTCTGGACTTTAGAAAGATGGAGCAGGGCTACTTAAAGCTTAAGGTCTCGGAATATAAGGTGGCAGGCTTTCTCGATGAGATTTTCCAATCTTTTGTTGAGTATGCGCATTACCATCAGGTTGAGTACGACTTTAAAACACCACCGCCATCACTAGCTCTTTGGTTTGATGGGCAGCAAATGGAAAAAGTATTTTACAACCTTATATCCAATGCTTTTAAAGTAGTTGATGAGTTGAAAGGCAAGGTCATTGTAGAAGTCATTGAACAGCCTGCTTTTATTGATGTTGTTATATCGGATAATGGTCCAGGCATGCCACCCGAAGGTGTTGATAAGATTTTTGATCGCTTCTATCAAATTGATAAAGTGTCGGGCAAAACAAGTGGACAGGGCAGTGGTATTGGTTTGTCTTTGTGTAAAGGTATTATAAAAGAGCATCAGGGAGAGGTTTTAGTTGATAGTGCTGAGGGCGAAGGAACTTCATTTACCGTTCGCTTAAAGAAAGGCAATAAACACTATACCGAAGATGAGTTGGTACTAGAGAAACCTCAATTGGTAATTGAGCAACCTCAGGTATTGGATACAAAAATGCTTGAAGAGGATGAGGAGTTGCCTGGTGCCGCCGAAAATGCTCCCAAACTGTTGTTGGTTGAGGATAACACAGAGGCAAGGGCTTTGTTGCACGATATATTTGCATCGCGCTACAAGGTTATTGAGGCCGAAGATGGCAGTGTGGGCTTAAATAAAGCATTAGAAGAAGAGCCTGATTTAATCATATCAGATGTAATGATGCCTAACATGTCAGGAACGCAGATGTGTGCCAAATTAAAGCGTAATGTTCAAACCTGCCATATTCCTATTGTTTTGTTGACAGCTCGTACTGCCATGGAATACAAGATAGAAGGAGTTGAAACTGGTGCCGATGACTATATAACCAAACCATTTAATGTGAAGCTGTTGCGGGCACGTGTTAAAAACTTGCTTCAGAACAGAACCATTGTTAAGCAGAAGTTTAAGCAGGATCCCAAGGCAGAAGTGAAAGAGTTAGCACATAATTCGATTGATCAAAAGTTATTGGAAAAAGCACAGTCTATTATTGAAGAGCACATTGACGATACCGAATTTGATGTTAATGATTTTGCCAAGGCATTAAGTTTAGGACGTACACGTCTTTACTCCAAGATAAAAGGAATAACCGGGCAAACACCCAATGATTTTATCTTGTCAATACGCTTGAAGAAGTCAGCTGAGTTATTGCTGTCAAACCCAGAAATGAACGTGTCGGAAATTGCTTATGCTGTAGGATTTGGTACACCACGTTATTTTAGTAGATGTTTTCGCGAACACTTTGGAGTAACGCCGTCTAAATATACCGCAAGCAATAGCTCAGGTGCCGAAAATGCTGACTTTACGGAGAGTGCTGATCCTTCTGAAGAAGACGTTTAATCAGCAGGTGAAAAAATAGAAAAGTTACCGAATGTATTATATTGAACGACATGTGTACAATATGTACATTCCAATTGATGGTTTATATGCATTTTGCAAGCGTAAATCAGTACAAATCAATTTATGAAGAATATTAAAAAATACTTGTTGGCTGCTGGGGTATTGGCTCTGACCTCGGTTGTAAATGGACAAGAGAGTGCACTTTGGAACGAATTTAAAGCTGCACAAACAAGTAATAAAGTAGCAGAGTTACCCGATTTTTCTTATGCCGGATATCACCATGGCGAAAAAGGTATTCCTGATGTTACGCACCAGGTTTTTAACGTGAGTGATTATGGTGCAGTGCCCAATGATGGCAAGTCAGATAAAGAAGCCATTCGAAAAACAGTGGCGGCCGCTGTTAAAAATGGTTCCGGCATCGTTTTCTTTCCCAAAGGTCGATTTTTGGTTAACGAAGATGATGATGATCAAAAACCAATTGTTATTAAAGGAAATAACATTGTATTTAAGGGTAGTGGGTCTGGACCGGATGGGACTGAGCTTTACATGAAAAACTACTTGCCGGCAAAAGACCCTAAAAAACTTTGGACATGCCCTTATATGTTTCAGTTTACCGGCGGTGGAGCTGAAAAAGTATTGGCCGAGGTAACGCAAAGCGCTCATCGTGGTAGTTTTGAACTAAAGGTGAATGATGCATCTAAGATTAAAGCAGGAGATTGGGTTGTTGTGCGTGTAAAAAATAATGCACCTGACCTTATAGAGCATGAAATGTGTGGATGCCACGTTGATAAGGCATGGACCTCATTGCTAAATAAAGGTGTGTATGTTAATGAATACCACCAGGTGAAATCAGTGAAAGGTAAAAAACTGGTTTTGAAAGAGCCTTTGATGCGACATGTTAATGCAAAGCATGAGTGGAACATATTAAGTTATGCGCACTACGAAGAAGTAGGTGTTGAAGATTTGGCGTTTATTGGAAACTGGCAAGACGATTTTGTTCACCATAAAGATTACATTCACGATGGCGGATACTCGTTATTGAAGTTTTCGCGCTTGGCTAATAGTTGGATTCGTAATTGTCGTTTCGATGATGTTAACCGTGTGGTAAGTGTTAGCTTATCGTCCAATGTGTCGGTTTTAAATTGTTTAGTGACCGGTACCCCAGGTCATAATTCGGTTAGCTCATCCAGTTCAACACGTGTATTGGTCGGTATTTTAGATGATCAATCATCACAATGGCATGCACCGGGTGTTTCAGGAGCATCCATAGGGTCAGTATTTTGGCGAGTTAAGTACAATGAAGATACTAGTTTTGAAACCCATGCTTCTCAGCCACGCGCTAGTTTATTCGACTGTGTGGAAGGTGGATTCTTCCTTGGTCGTGGAGGCGGTGCGCGTCATAACTTACCCAATCATCTTGAGCATCTTATTTTATGGAACTACAAAGAGTTAGGCGAGCCTGAAACCGATTTTGAATTCTGGTCATCTAAGACGTGGTTTTGGAAAATTATCCCCCCAATTGTGGTCGGGTTTCATGGTGCCGGAACAACTTTTAAAGAAGATCAGATTAAGGTGTTGGAATCTTTAGGAACGCCAGTCAATCCTGAATCGCTTTACGAAGCACAGTTGGAACTGCGCTTAGGTAAGCTGCCACAGTGGTTAATTGATATCAAAAAATAATAGTTAAGTATCAATGGCACCTAAGCGTTTTGCTTGAATGTATGTAAAACTTGGATTTTGAATGGCCTCAGCTGGTGAGCCAAAAAACAAGGTTGATCTGACGTTTAAAAATTGATTATTGTTTGAGCCTTTTGAAGGAACGAAAAAGAGCGAGTTTAATCAATTTCAGTCAATCAAGTGTAGCTTTTTTGAGCGAAGCAGGTGCAGCCTTGATGTTTTTTCCTTAGTTTTTGTCATCAAGAACAAAAAGTAAGTCGGGTTTGGGCGAAGCGCCAAATTAATTAGTACAACATTATTAACATATAAAAGATAATATCATGAGGTTATTAACAATATTCACGCTCTTATTATTCGTTAGTGCTGGTGTTTATGCCAATAAGCCAGTAAAAGTTAAGGTATGGCAAGATGCTTTTGTTCAGGGAGGAGAATCAGCTGACGAAGCTATGGGCACTACTACTGATGGACGTTTGCGTGTAATGAACTCTAAGGAAGATACCAAGTATGCACGTACGGCTTTTTTGCAGTTTAATCTTAAAAAAGTGGAAAGCTTCGAAAGCGTTGATTTGAATATATGTGTAAGAGTTTACCGCAGTAAAAAGGATGATGCCACACAGTTTGCCCTGAATGTTTACGGATGCGACAATAACAAGTGGAGTGAGTCGAGCATTACTTTTAATTCTCAACCCGAAAAGGGAGAGTTGTTAGCTACTCAAACTTTGGAGGCCAATGAAGATAACCAGTGGATGACGATTTCCTTGCCGAAGGAAAAAGTGATGGACCTAATGAAAGCGAGTAAGAAAGGAAAGTTAACACTGGTATTAGCCAATGATGATTTTAACCGCACCAGTATTGAGATTGTATCAAAAGAACGAACTTGGAGTAATGGCATGCCAGCCAAGCGCGATGCGTATTTGAAGTTTAAGTAAATCAGTATACAAACCATCGAATTTAAGGCTTATCCGCAAGGGTAGGCCTTTTTTTATTTGTACAATGTCTAATCATCGTTCTATTTGAATAAATTTAGCTGCTCGATGTACAGATGTGACCATGTATTGACCTGATGGCTCTTACTTTTAAGCCAAATTATTAAAGAAGCGTAAAAATGAAAATTAATCAGCTAGCAAATCGTTTAAATCTATTTGTTTTAATCGTATTTCTGATGGGCACAAATATGTCCATTATAGCTCAAGAGTTTGAGCACGAAAAATTGTGGTCGTTTGAAGATGTCAAGCAGAAACAGTGGACTTTATCAAAAGGAAATACAATATCATCAAGCGAATCCCATTACAAACATGGCGAAAAGTCACTACGATGGTCGTGGAAAAAAAATGGCAATATCACCTTGCATCAGGCAATTGGTTTTGAACCGTTTAATCCTGATGGTGAGAATAAATCCATCCCCTCATTCGCAGTTTGGATTTACAACGAGCAAGCTGTAGACGATCATATTACCTTTGTTTTTGGTACCGATGAAACAGATAACTGCCAATTCTCATTTGGACTAAATTATAAAGGCTGGCGTGCTGCCTGGGTATCTTATGAACGCGATATGGAGGGAATGCCCGTTAGTTCAATGAACAGAATGCGCATCGAAGGGCCTAAGAGTATTCAGAAAGGGCAGTTGTTTATCGATCACATGTTTCTATGTCAGGCGATCGATAGTCGTCATCATACACCCGATCAGCAAGTGCCATTTGTGAACAAGGGTACCACCAGTAATTGGCTGATTCAGCAGGCTGCCAGTTTAGCCGAGCCAGATATGGACTTGCCATCTGGTATTTCCAAGGCAGATCAAAAAGCTTTTAAAAATATCGAGAAGCGTTTTCAGGACGACATACTAAAAAAGCAGACTGTGAGTGATAAGACAGTCGCTTCTTTGCAAAAGCAATTTGAGAGCTACGGCATACAACGTAAAGGGAAACACATTATAGGTTTGCCAATTTGGTTTGGCCGTAATGCTGAACTTTACCTGCCCTACATTACGCATAAACAGGCAAAAACATTCTATAATGCCACGCATCAGAATGTTAAAAGCTACTTCGATTTTATGATGAAAGTAGCAAGCGCACATGCAAATAGTTCAGACGTAAATCAACAGCAAGCATTGGAAAATATGTTCATTGATCTTTATGATCACATGATTGACCAGGGCTTTGCAGCAGGAAGTGGTTTCGGTACGATTCACCATTATGGTTATAACTGGCGAAATTATTACAGATCCTTATTTATTATGCGCGATGTGCTGGCCCGAAATAAACGCTTATCGGAAGCTGTTGAAGGCATGCAGTGGTTTGCAGCCCTGGGTGAAGTGTTTGAAAAACCTGTAGGTTATGGCATGGATATGGATGCTTTTAATACCCAGGTTATGGGGCGTTTGGCTAGTGTTTTAATTATGGATGATAGTCCTCAAAAGGTTCAATATTTAAATTGCTTTTCACGATGGATTGATAATGGGCTGATGCCGGCACCCGGCTTAAATGATGCCTTTAAGATTGATGGTTCGGCTTACCACCATGCCAATCATTACCCGTCCTATGCAACAGGCGGATTGACTGGTGCTGTTCGCATGGTTTATTTTTTGAATTCAACTCCTTTTCAGGTGAGTGAAACGGCACATGACAACCTTAAAAAGGCCCTTTTAACCATGCGTTTTTATTGTAATAAATTGCATTGGCCAACATCCATGTCGGGGCGACATCCCGAGGGAAAAGGAAAATTGGTGCCTGATCATTATGCTATATTGGCCAATGCAGGTTCTCCCGATGGGCAGGATGCAATCGATCATGAATTGGCATCGGCATTCCTGCGTTTATCAGCAGGTAAAAAAAGTAAATACGCCAAGGCGTTTATAAAAGAAGGAATTGAATCAGAAGCTACGCCAACCGGCCACATTACCATGCCATACGCTTGTTCTTCTGTTCACCGTCGTAACAATTGGTCGGTATCAGTACGCGGACATTCGCGGTACCTGTGGGCTTCGGAGCAATACTTAGGGGCCAACTTATATGGCCGCTACCTGGCACATGGACAGCTGCAGGTGATGGGTGCTGGCGACCCTGTAACGCAAACCTCTAGCGGTTTTGTGCAAAAAGGTTGGGACTGGAACCGTTTTCCTGGTACTACCGTTATTAATTTACCTCTTGATGACTTAAGAGCAGATATTCGTAATGTTGATCAGTTCTCGGGATATGAAGAGATGTTATTCTCCGATGAGGCTTTTGCCGGTGGTGTTCATGCCAAAAATAACAATGGTGTTTATGCTTTTATTTTGCACGAACACGATAAATACCAGGGGAGTTTAAGAGCACGCAAGTCCTACTTCTTTTTCGATGATTTAATTGTTTGTTTAGGTTCAGGAATTGAAAATGCCAACGCTGAGCGCCCAACTGAAACTGTTTTATTTCAGAATCATATGGCAGAAAATGATCCTGCGATACTGATTAATGGCGAAGTGTTCAAAAGAGATGATGAGCAGTTTAAGGCACAATCATCATGGATGATGGATAATAAGGGCAATGGTTATTTGTTACCTGAGGGCACAATTTATGTGAAACAAGGCCTTCAACAGTCGCGTGATGAAAGCAGCGAAAAGCCTACTGAAGGAAGTTTTGCTGCTGCGGTTATTGAACACGGTAAAGCACCTAAAAATGCCAGCTATCAGTATTGTGTGCTACCAGCAACGAGTGTTGAAACCCTTAGAGAAAGATCGAAAAACCCATCGTATGAGGTAATAAACCAAACATCTGACAAGCATATCGTTTATAACAAAGAAAGCAATGAAACTGGTTATGTTTTTTATGAAGCAGCCCAAAATAATGCGGATGGCCTTATAAAAAATACGAACCTGCCATGTATAGCTATGGCGCAGCAAACTGATGACGAACTGGAGCTTAACCTTGTTAACCCTGACTTAGCTTTGTATTCTGGTCCGGCTGATGAAATTTATAAAGATGGCAAAAGGGTGGAACGTAGTATTTATTCGCGTCCATGGCGTCCAAGTCCAAGTCAGGAAACTGTATTAGAACTTGAGATAGTGGGTAAGTGGAAAACAACAGACAAAGCTGTTCAAGTGAAACTACTGGAGAATGGGAACACATGGCTTAGTGTTGTTTGCCAGCATGGTTTAAGCGAGCAAGTTCGCTTGAAAGAAATGAAGTAATTGAATCGAATGTTTTTAACAGGGCTGATCAAACATCACTTGGTCAGCCCTTTTTTTGTGACAATCCATTGTGATGTACTTCTTTTAGCGAGATAAAAATACGGAATGATTAATCTTTGGGAGTATTACTCCTAAAAGCGAATGAAATTTAGAACAGAGAATAAGTATTGCTGACAGGAGGACTTAAATTGTAACAGGAATACTTGATTTAGTAACAGGAGCTCTAAATCACGAACAGGAACTCCAAATCGTGAACAGGAGCATTAAATCACGAGAATTCAAACTTCCTGTTCAATATCTATACTCCCTGTTGACTGCAATGATGTTCCTGTTAATAATTTAATAGTCCTGTTAAGTTTAATCTACATAAAAAGGGCTGGTCAATATTTGCATTGGCCAGCCCTTTTATTTAGCAGATAGGTATTGTTATTTAAAACTCACTTGACTCGGGTAATTCATAATTCTTATGGTCTTTCTTAATTTCTTCGTGCCACTCAAAAAAGCGTTTGGTCATTTTTGTCACTAACTCAGGGTGTTGCTGAGCCAGATTAACTTGTTCGCTGATGTCATTTTCCAAATTGTATAATTCGTATGCATCGCTGCGGCCCTGGTAGCGCAATTTCCAGTTTTGATAACGTACTGCCCATCCGGTATTATCGCCATTGTAGGTTCGGTCGTGTCTGGCTAATGCACCATTCGGATCATCATAAACCAATGGTTTACCTGTTAAATGAAAGCCGGTCCAAAAAAGCCATTCGTGTGGATTATCGGTGTTTTCACCAGTGATGTACGGAAGTATATTTTTACCATCTAAGTGTTTTTGAGGCAGCTCAATGTTTAAAGCGGCATGTAGCGTTGGAAAAATGTCCATGCCACTCACTGTTGGCTCATAAACTTTACCTTCTGGTAGGTGATTTGGCCAGCTCAATACAAATGGCACACGAATACCACCTTCTTCAAGTATGTATTTATTTCCTTTTAAAGGCGCATTGTCAGCATAGGTTCGTGGTGATCCGCCATTATCAGAGATGAAAAGTACAATGGTGTTATCGTCAAGGCCCAGTTCTTTTAATTGACTGTTTAACGCGCCAATAGCATCATCTAATTTGTTGAGGTGGTACAAGTAACGTGGTCGTCCTTGAGGCGTATTGGGGCCAACGGTATTAACGTACCACTCCAGATATTCGTCCCAGTCACCAGTTGATGGATCCCAGTCTGGTACCTTATCTAAGCCCATAGCTGTTAAGTCATCCTCAGGTATTTGGTGGGTAAATAAATGCACAGCATTAAACGATACCATTAGGAAGAACGGATTGTCTTTGTGCTCATCAATATACTGCAAGGACTTATCCAATATTATATCTGTTGAATAACCTTCCATATCCACCTGTTGGTCGTTATCCCAAAACGGACCAATGCCCAGGTGGTTGGCCATTTTTGTGGTGAAGCCATCCCTATCGCTTTGTTTGTGTCGGTTATAATCCATGGTGCCACCCTCTTTACCAAAGAAATAGTCAAAACCATGCGATGTGGGAAATCCTTTATGTCCGGGACCAGTAACAGGGCCATAGTGTGTTTTACCAACCATGCCTGTTTGGTAACCATTGGCTCGCAGCTGTTCGGCCAGCGTTATCTCACTATCAGGAAAGTTAGCACCGTAATTATACACGCCCCAACGCTGTTGCTGACGACCCGTTAACATAGCCATGCGCGAGGGACTGCAAACCGACATGGATACATAGGCATTCGTGAAACGGGTACCTTTTGATGCCAGTTCATCCAAATGTGGCGTTTGTACATCCTCAGAACCTCCATATGCGCTGAAATCAGCATATCCCTGATCGTCGGTGACAATCATTAATATATTGGGTCTAGAGACTTTCTTTTTGCTGGTATGGATGCATCCATTTAATACCTGTAACAGTAAACAGCTTAAAATAAATAGGTGACTAATGTATTTTCGTTGCATATAAATAGGTTTTTAATTATCGTATTGAAATAAGCTGTCTGATGGACAAAATAGCAGCTAATGCCTGTGGAATGAATTCGTATTTAATCAGTAACAATCTCAAAATCTTTAATCAGGCAGGCTGCATATTCACCACCAGTACCTCTTATGCGTAAGCCCAGGTGACCTCCGCTATAAGGTTTCGGATCTTTATATTTTAGAATTGTCTTGCCATCAATTTTTAACCAGATGGTGTTCTTCTTTCGCCCAACTTCTATGGCGTAATACTTGCCCACATGCATTACATTATTCTTGGCAATGTCAAGCATCATACGCTCATCGTCAAAGCGTCGTACAAAGGGAGGATAATTATGTGCGGCATTGTGAAAAGCAAAAAAGTAATTGTCGCATCCGCCCGACCAGAATTTGATGGTTCCATCATAGTCATCCGCTATTCTTAGGTCGGATGATGCACCATGGTCCGACGCTGATAATATGGCCACTAGCACGGTGGCAGGTGTTAAGGCCATAGCTTTGTAACGCATCATCACATTTTCAGAGTAACTGACAGGGCTGATAAGACCTACGCCTTTGCTACCCTTCGGATTTTCTTTTAGCAGGTACTGTCCATGCCCTTCTAGTAGTTTGGTGCCCTCACCATAAAATGTCCACTCATCTAGTTGTTTAACCGATTCTTTGTCTTGGGCCTTTGTTAACGATAAAAAGAGTAAGGTGATGGATATGAGTAATAGTGATTTTGTCATGATTTATTGGCTTAGTTGGTATACTTTGAAATTATCAATACTCATATGGTTCTTATAGGTTCGAATACCAAAGTAACCCTCGGTATAAGGCGTGTCATCCCTATAATTGTAGATTAACTGCTCGTTACGGTAATATTGTATTTGACCATTATATACAAGCAAGCGAATGGTATTGGTTTGATTGGCGGTAATCAGGTATTTTTGATCACTCAGATCATGCTCTGGAAGACAGGGCCGGTCACCACCTCCTGCATATTTACGAAAACGGGTTTTGCTGTTGTCATGTCCACCCAAGCCTACATAATATAATTGCATATCATGATAATTTTGGAATTTTCCTCCGCGCAACTCTGAGTTATCAAAGAAATTTACAGAGTTGAGATCCTTGGCCATCCAAAAACAATTAAGATCTGACACTCGGTCATTAGCACCTCCCTTATCAATAACAATGGCATCATATTCAATTAAAACGTTGCCTTTCAGTTTAGTGTTGAACCAAACCGTACAGCCATTGACATCATCAATGTCCATGCTATTATTAACTAGTTGTACAGTGCCACCCTCTCGTTGCTCCACCGTCCAGTTATCAAGCTTACTATTGAAATTGTCGTGGTAGAGTAGATCGGCATGGTAATCATCATTTCCTAAACGGATGTTCTTTTTTTGATGATTGGCACATGAGCTGATAAGAAGCAGCAAGGCCATACATATGAAGCTAGTTGTTGTTTGCATGATAGCGTAATTTTATCAATGATTGAACTAGGGGCAAAAATACGTTTACACAATAAATAGCCATACTCTAATAATTCAATGAGTGGTTAATATTGTACTCCGGTCATGATTTTTAGAAAAATAGCCCAAATACAGTCCATGTAGATATTGTTTTTTTTTGTACGTTTGAGCATTCCTATCCCCGGTAATATTGTTGCGATTCTACACCTGCTATTCTAAGCAAAAGGTTCATGTTGTTATTTCAGATTATAGCATATTTATCTGAGTTTATTTGTGTAACTAATAGACTTACAGTGATTAGTGGTCGTGTGTTTCAATTGTTCAATGTATGATATTAAACCTATTACGGACAATTGAACACCTTAGAATAAGATGTCACCTCTACTTTTGTGATGTTGATAATTGTTAATTGACGTTAAAAATTATCAAGGTTAGAAAGCAGTTAATCGTAACAAATAAATCTAAGCGTAATGAAAAAAGTAACATTCCTGTCGTTGTTAGTATCGTTAAGTTTATTCTTAGCATGCCAAGAAGACACGTTTATGGAAGATTCGGAGATGGCCTATTTGCCACCAACTGAATTAGAATACCTTGAAGTTTTGGAGGCCCGCGATGGTCAACGAGTAATCACTTTTCCACCAGCGGTTAATACTGGCGGTTTAATTCCTTACTTTGAGTTAGTGCGAATAACCAATGCCGAGGGAGCTGAGTTAGGTGAGGAGCATCTTAAATTTGTTTCTATAGCTAACCCCGAGAATGATACAATCACAGTGAACGATGAAGGTGATAGAGTGCCGATTGTAAAATATAAAGATGCAGGAACTATTACTATTGAGGGAGACAATCCTTTTACTTTTGGCGATTACTATTTTGACATAAAAGTGATCACCTCACCGGATGATGCCGTGAACAAAAGAGAGACCACTTTTGAAAAGGGATTTCATTTAAAGGTGGGTCCAGCATTGGTAACAGCATTAAACTATCGTCCGGTAATGCAAAATCTATTGTTAGATGGATCAAAGCAAACAACTGCACCGTATGTATCACAAGGAAGTAATCCTGATATACGTTATGAGTTAGGCACGCACTCCGATATTTTTACCATTGATGCTGCTACAGGTATTATTAAGTTAGTAGCAGGCGTTACACCGGCCGAGGATACCTACTATCCACAGATTAATGTGATTAGTAACATTAGTGAAGAAGTGGTTTCTTATCAAGGAGAAAGCACCATTGCCATTGTGGTTTCAGAAGAACCAGCAGAATTAGAATTGCAAACCATCAATCTGTTTTATGCCACTTTAGAAGCGCCAAGTCCAGTTTACG
The DNA here is from genome assembly GCF_007097485.1 of Carboxylicivirga sp. M1479. Classification (GTDB taxonomy): domain Bacteria; phylum Bacteroidota; class Bacteroidia; order Bacteroidales; family Marinilabiliaceae; genus Carboxylicivirga. The sequence goes on from NZ_VKDE01000004.1 coordinate 266,432, forward strand.
GATTCCAAAAGTTTATCACTCAGCAAGGAGCTATTTCAGAAAGTGCGACATGGATTGCAGGTGCACCTTGTAACTTAGCTGGAGATGATCGATTAGAAAGTGCTGCTTCAGCCAAATCAATTATGACCAATATTGTGGTGAGTAAAAAGTCACAACCACATACTTCATGGGCGGTTATTAATCCTCAAAATTTAGCTAATTACAACCAAGGTTATGAGTTAACAGCTACTTTCTGGACCAAAAACCAGTACGTTGAATACATGACAGATAAAGAAGGACGAACACCAACCAATCTTGAGATATATGTATCAACCGACTTTACTAATGATGTTGAAGCGGCTACGTGGACACAAGTGAATGATGTGCTGAAATGTGAGATTAATAATTCGGGTAACACATTTATTGGTACTCCATATCCTGGAGATCAAAAAGGTGATAACCCTGATGGGCTAAAGGATTTGACTAGAAATGCCGATAGCAAATGGGTGAAGAACGTACTTGATTTGGAGGCCTATAAAAACGAAAAGAACTTAACCGTTGCTTTCAAATTCGCTTCTTATTTTGAGGGTGAAATTGTAGGAGCCACTGGTAGAGGTGGACGTTATTACATCTCAGATGTTCGTTTTGATGCTAAAGAACAAGCGCAAGAATAAGCAGTATTCATAATTCAACAATTGCATTATTCAAAAGGAGATGCTTGGTAGAACCAGCGTGTCAAAAAATTAAAGAAGAATAAAATGAAAAATATACTTTCAATATTAATAATACTATGCGTTTCTATGTCGCTAATGGCACAAAAACGCATCACAGGTGTTGTCTTAGACGACACCGGATTACCTTTGCCAGGGGTCAATATCATGATCAAAAACACTTCTACAGGTACCATTAGTAATATGGATGGTGAGTTCGTGTTGAGTGGAGTAAAAAATACCGATATCATCGTTTTCTCATTCATCAGTTTTAAAGATGTTGAGCTAAGTGCTGAGGGTAAAAGTAAGATATTCGTAACGATGGAGCCCGAGTCAATAGGCTTAGATGAAGTTGTGGCAATCGGGTACGGAACAACCACCAAGCGCGATGTAACGGGTGCTGTTGCTAAAGTAACACCCAGCGACCTTACTAAGTCGCCAACAGCCAACTACGACCAGGCATTAGCTGGTCGTGTAGCAGGTGTGCAAGTGTCAGCTGCCGATGGTACACCCGGTGAGGGCTTAAACATTGTGATACGTGGAGGTAACTCCATCACGGGCGATAACTCACCATTGTATGTGGTAGATGGTATTCCTTTGGAAGACTTTGATCCTGCAAGTATTAGTTCCAACGATATTCAGGATTTTGATATCCTGAAAGATGCTTCTGCAACGGCGATTTACGGTTCTCGTGGTGCCAATGGTGTTATCATCATCACCACTAAAAGTGGTCGTTCCGATGGTAAAACGGATGTGTCAGTTAATGCTTCGGCAGGTATTCAGTGGATACCATCACGTTTAGAGGTGATGTCGCCATACGAGTATGTGAATTATCAAAAAGAAGTTGCTTATGCCAAAGATGGTTATAACCCATCAGACAATGTGAGGCAATTTTACAAGCACTGGGAAGATCCTGAATTATACCGCGATGTGGAAGGTACAAGCTGGCAGGATGAGATATTCCAAGCCTCTACTATTCAAAACTACAACGTGTCATTAAGTACCGGTAATAAAACCACTACTTTATATTACTCGGGTGAATTTCTTGATCAGGAAGGTACACTTATCCATACTGGTTTTACCAAGTTGATTAACCGTTTAAAATTTAGCCATAAGATTAATTCGAAGGCCACAGTAGGAGGTACCATGCAATACTCTTATAATAACCGTGAGGGTATTAATATTGCTGGTAATAACTATACCAGTATCATTAAAGATGCCATTACGTTCCGTCCAGTAGAACCAAATGTAAGCGATGGTTTAGACGGTGGTGTTGATTTAACTGATCCAAACGACAGACGCTTTAATCCGGTTAAAACACTGACCAATACCGAGCGTAGTCGTCGTCAGGATGTGGTGCGCAGTGATTTATACTTGAATTATAAAATCACCAAAGACTTAACATTGCGTTTAAGCGGAAACTATCAGATTGACAATAGAAAAGAAACATTATTCTTTGGTAAAGATACCCGTGAGGGAACAAGAGGAAATGACGGTATTAACGGTAGTGTTACTAATCGTCGTTACCAAACCATGTCAACCTCTAACACTTTAAACTACCAGAAAACACTTAATAAAAGTCATAAAATTGGAGCACTTGCCGGAATGGAAATTCAGGACCGTGCTTATGGTTATGGCAAAATGAAGAACTCGCAGATTCCAACGGATGCCTTTGGTATTGATAAATTAAATATTGGTACGGCACCATCAATCCCGGAAACCTACAAATCAGGAAATAGCTTATTATCATATTTCGGACGTGTTAACTATAGTTATAAGCAGCGTTATTTGTTAACAGCTAACTTCCGTGCCGATGGATCATCCAAATTTACGAAAGAAAACAGATGGGGTTACTTTCCATCGTTCTCGGCCGCGTGGCGTATTGGCGAAGAGGGTTTCGTGAAAAACCTGGGTGTCTTCTCTAATTTAAAAGTCCGAGGTGGTTGGGGTTTAACAGGTAACAACCGTATTGGTGATTTTGCTGCCTACAACCTCCTAGATGTTAGTTCGTCAAGTGGATACACATTTAACGAACAATATATTCCTGGTGCCTACCAAAGCAACATGGGTGTGCCTGATTTACGTTGGGAAACAACATCACAAATGAACGTAGGTATTGACATGGGCTTCTTCAACCAGCGTATTCAAGCGGTAGTTGATTACTACAAAAAGAATACAAGTGATTTATTACTGTATGCCGAGATGGCATTAAGTACAGGTTTTAACCGAGTGCAACAGAATGTTGGTGAAGTAGAGAATCAAGGACTTGAGGTAAGCTTGAACACGGTGAATGTTAAGAATCGTAATTTTACATGGAGAACATCGTTCAATATCTCGTTCAATAAAAACAGAACGGTAAAGCTTAACAGTGGGCAAGACGCCATTTATACCAACCCTGATTGGTCAAGCAGCTACAACGAGTATCAATACATTACGCGAGTTGGTGAACCGGTAGGTATGATCTATGGACTTCAGTTTGAACGCTTGTACCAGTTCGAAGATTTTAATTGGGACAACCAAACGCAAACCTACATACTAAAAGATGGTGTTGGCGATAATGGTGCCATGCCTGTTGCTCCTGGTAGTATCATGTTCAAAGATCAGAATGGCGATGGAACGATCAATGAGAAAGATCGTGTGATTATTGGTAACCCTCACCCAGATCACTTTGGTGGTTTAACCAACGATTTTAAATGGAAAAATATTGATTGTCAAATATTTTTGCAGTGGTCGGTAGGTCATGACATTTTAAATGCCAACCGTATTGAATTTGAACAGCCACAAGCCAAAACCAATAATGGTTTAGCAGGGATGGCCGATTTATGGACACCTTACAATACTGATACAGATGTTAACACCATTCGTTACCAAACAGTATATGGTAAGCCACCAAAAGGAAACCAGGTTGATGATCGTTATATTGAAGATGGAAGTTACCTGAAATTAAAGACTGTTTCCTTAGGATATACATTGCCGCAATCACTTCTTTCTCGTTGGGGATTCAAAAAGTGTAGAGTGTTTGTATCAGGACAGAATTTGTTGACATGGACCAATTACTCGGGTTATGATCCTGATGTGTCTGTTGGTAAATATGGTGCTTTAACACCTAACTTGGATTATTCTGCTTATCCACAGAGCACAACTGTTTCAGGTGGTATTGAGTTAGTATTTTAATTGATGAATAGCTTTAAAAATAAAGATATGCGAACAAATAATATAAATAAGGTAATATTAGGCTTACTGGTACTTGTGGGTTTTGCCTGTTCCGACATTTTGGATAAAACACCAGACTCAAACTGGATGGTGGATGATTTTTATTCTGATGATACAGAGGCACAGTTAGGCATGGCCGGTATCTATTCATACCTGGGTGATAAAGCGGTGTATGGTTCTGATTTCCCTACCGTTTTTGATGCGGGTTCTGATGAAGGGTACTATAACCGCCGTTATAATGAAAACTGGACAGTGGCTCTTTATCGCCATACGGCAGCTGACTTAATGGTTGAGAAATTATGGACACAACTTTATGCTTGTGTTAATGCGTCTAATATGTTTATCGAGAAATTGGATAAAGAGGCTTTTGAAGAGGATGCTTATAACCGCTACATTGCTGAGGCTAGATTTTTGCGCGCCTTTGCTTATTCACAGCTTGTGAGCTGGTATGGGCCTATTCCTTTGCGTTTAACCTATTCTAGGGATCAAACATCCAACCATGTGGCGGCTTCAACCGAAGCGCAGGTGTATGAGCAAATAATCAAAGATTTTACTTATGCCTACGAGAAATTACCACATGCGCAAGATGCCGATTATGTACCAGGGCATGCCAACAAAATGGCGGCACATGGTTTATTAGCGCGTGTTTACCTGAAAATGGCCGGCTATCCTCTATTAGACACCGAGAAGTTTGAATTGGCGAAAGCGCATTGCGACTCTGTTATTTTAGATGATTGGCATGCATTAAACGTGTCGTCTGATGATCAGGGATACCGCGACGTGTTCATGACATATATTCAAAATACCTATGATTTGGAAGAGTCTATTTTTGAAATCTCATTTACGAATCTTCGCGATTTAGGCTTGCAAGTAGGTGGTAAAGTAGGAAATATCAATGGCGTAGCCTGGAATTATGGTGGTGAGGGTTACCCTTTTGCCTATGCCATGCTTAATGCCTCACCAGTGGTGAAAAATAGCTATGCAGCTGAAGATGCCCGCGCTCAATGGAACGTGAGAGCTTATCGTAATAAAGGTGGAAATATCGACACGGTAAAAACAACCATGGATGCCGCTTATTGTCCAACTAAGTTCCGCCGTTGGGAACCTACCGACTGGAGTGTGTTAAACACGAAGCCTGATAATGGACAGATCGAATCGTATGTGGTCTTAGAGCCAATCGCCTCACCTAATAAAAACTATACGGGGATTAATTTTCCAATTCTGCGTTATTCCGATGTCTTATTAATGCATGCAGAAGCCAGTAATGAAGTAAATGGAATGCCAACCACAGAGGGAATTGCCAACCTGAATAAGGTACGCTTAAGAGCGGGACTTGAGTTAATTGAGATTGCTTCACCAGAGGCTATCGCCACTAAGGAGGCCTTTCTGACCGAGTTGCAAAATGAACGTTTGCGCGAGTTCTGTTTCGAGGGCCTACGTAAGCAAGACCTAATTCGCTGGGGTTTATTAGGCAAGCGTTTAGAGTTTTTAAATGCCACCATAGAGGGAGATCCTAATTTTGATGCTAAGAATGAGCAGCACGTAAGTTACATGCGCGCCGGTTTGAATTACGATGAAACGAAACACAACACATTACCATATCCATTGCAAGAAGTGAGTATTAATAACTTGCTCGACCAAAAGGACAACTGGTAATATTGTTATTTGATTGATAAACGAACCGAAGCTTATGTGTATAAGCTTCGGTTTTTTTATGTACTATTTTGTAATAGTCATGCTCTAAGGTAGTTGTGGAATGTTGACTGTACAATATGTTACCCTAGTTTGTACAAATCAACCCTTAACTATTCTTGATGTCCAGTAGTTTAGCAGCTATTAAATCAACAATAAATCTATCGTATTATGAAAAAACAATTACTCTTAATTACAGCCTTGTTTTTAGCTGTAGTTTTTAAAGTTTCAGCTCAAGAAACAGTTATTTTTTATCCCGATTTTAGATATGACTCAAATAGAGGATTTACCAAGCACAACATTACAGTTGGTTCGGTTGAGAGTAATCTCTGGAGCAGAACAACCAACCTAGCTAAATTACCTGAAGACGCAGAACTGGGATATACCCGAAATGCTGAAGCAACAAGTATAACAGCCAAGGGGTATGATGGTGTTGGAGATGCTTATGGTGTTACAGATACCTATGCAGTTATTGATGGTGTTGATTTGTCGGCTTACCCTCAGCATCAGGATTTCCAAGTGACTTTCTTCAATTTAGCAGAATATGGTTTGGCTAACTTTTCTAAGTTCTCCGTCCTTATTTCTGATAATTATACCGATGACCCCACAACAACAGTTTGGGAGGATGTAACGTCTCAATTAGACCAAATTGATGATGAGGTTAATTACAATGGTAAATGGACCAAGTCGACATTAAATTTAAATGCCTGGCGGGGAGCTGCAAATTTAGTTTTAGCATTTCGTTACCAGGTCCTAAAGGCTGGTGTCGTTGATAAGGAAACAGATGTGACACCTGAAGTAGATCGTCCTGGAGCATGGCGCGTTTGCGAAGTACGCTTTACGACCACGGCCAAAGATTTAACGCCTGTAGCTGAGTGGCAATTCGATAATTTTAATTTATTTGAAATGGTTGATGTTGTCAGCACCAATACGCAGGGTTGGAAAAGAACAGAGAACCTTAGAACTGACCTAGTAGAACCACAGGGAGAAGATTATAAGTCAATTCAGGCCAGTGCTGTATACGGCAATGGAAGTGAGAAAGATGTATCACCAACAGAAGCATGGACTGTTTTAAATGCAGTAGACTTTACTGGTTATTCAAAAGCCTATTTATCGTTTTGGGGAATTAGTCAATACAAAAAAGGTGGTGATTCTGAACTAAGAATTAAAATGTCAACGAATTATACCATTAATCAGGCTGATCAATTAGGTGCTTTATCCGCCGCCACATGGGTTGATATTACAGATGCTTTTAATTTAGATGAATCTCTGGGCTATGACCAAACATGGGTTAACAGTATTGGTGAAGTGGATGTTGATCCTTTAAACCCAAACATTTCATTCGCATTTGTTTATACCTGTTCAGATACTTATGCCGATGTTAATGGTACGAATTCTTCTTTAAGAGCGTCTACATGGAAAATAGGGGATATAAAAGCGTCTATTGATCCGAAGGCAACCAGTATTGCAGGTGAAGCTATACCTGAGTCACAAGCACCTTTATTTTACCCTAACCCGGCACAAGATTATTTAATGTTACGTAACGATGTGCAGCAGGTAGAGCTATTTAATCTAGGTGGTCAGAAAGTAAATGTTAACTATAATGGTGGCTCACGTGTTGACGTATCATATTGCTCACCAGGTGTTTATTTGGTGCGCATGGTGTTAGACTCTAAGGAAGTGAAATCAAGTAAAGTAATTATAAAATAATAGCAGGTAATTATTAAACTGCTAAAAATTTACAGAACGATTCTTAGCGTGAGTATGCACGATGAGGATCGTTCTTCATATACAATAACTGTAAATACTAACTGGATGCGTTTAGGATTAATCTTTCTTTTTATTATTGCCTCATGCAGCATAAAGGCTCAAAACTACTTGGGACTTGAAGCGAGTGTACCAAATAACTGGTCGGCTACCGATAATGGTTTAAGTATCTCTTCTCGCCATTATAAATTGGGCTCTAGTTCTGTTATGTGGAACTGGAGTGAGGGAGCTCAGATAAATATTGAATCACCAGCAGGCATGACCAATGCTCTTCAAGAGTATAAGGGTGGTATGATGTTGTGGGTATATAATGAGGATGCTAAAAACGCCGATTTACAGTTTCAATTTAAAAATGCAGCAGGGCAGGTACATTACCATTTTAATTACCACATCAATTTTACCGGTTGGCGCGCTTGTTGGCTCCGTTTTGATGAAGATATGTTTGGTAGCAAGGCTGATAAAGACCTGACTAGGATAAGCATAACGGCTCCTGAAGGACATGGTGGCGGTACTTTATTTTTCGATCGTATGAAGTTTCCGGATGAACGTGTCAATGACCGTGTAACACCCGATGCTCAGTTGGATTATATCAACCCCGATATGAACCATAACCATTGGGCGGCATTGTGGTACTGGCAAGCAAACTACCAATATGATATGCCCTTACCTGCTTCATTAAGTGCCGAAGAAATATCCGACTTAGATGATATTAGGCAGCGTATTACTGTTGCTATTGAAGGAAGCGCACCCACATCTACCCGCATTAACCAACTACGCGATGAATACGACGATTTGCAGATTCAAAGAACAGAATATGGCATAGTAGGAACGGCGTTTGTTTCGGAAGATGAGCACGAAGCAAGTAACAACGACAGGTATTTCGATGAGATTGATGATTTACTATATGATATAGCCAAAGCATGGCACCACAATCAGGAGGTGGGTTTTGATCAACTATTTATTAATATACTCGATTGGTTATATGATCAAGGGCTGACAGTAGGAAGTGGATTGGGAACCAACCATCATTATGGATACCAGTTTCGTGGTTTTCCAAAGGCTATTTGGTTAATGCAAGATGCTCTTAAGGATGCAGGAAAATTCAATGAGGCCTTTGAGATGATTCAATATTGGACGGGTGTGCCAGAAATAAGACAAGCTCCTGATGCCTCAAATTTCCAGGGTATTGTAGATGCCTGGAATACCATTATAAATGGTCGCTTAATGGCCATTATGCTGCGTGATAATTCGCCTGAATTGTTGCGTGACATGCAATCTTTTGCTCGGTGGATGAACGCCAGTATGCAGCACAGTGTTGGTGTGATGGGTGGTTTTAAACCCGATGGGGCTGGTTTCCATCATGGTATGATATATGCCGGATATATGAATGGTGGTTACGGTGGTTTAAGTGAACTGCTCAGTTATGTTGGGAATACAATTTATAATTTGTCGGATGAAGCACGAGCTAACTTCAGGCAGGCACTCGATGTGCACGCCTGGTATGCCAATCATCGTTCAATAGTGAATAGTGTGTGCGGCCGCAAGCCCATGGATCAGGAATTGGGCACGGGTGCCATCAATGGCTATGCCTACCTGGCAAAAGCAACAGATCCAATTGATGCCGATGCCGCGTCTCAATACATGCGCCTTACCAAGTATAAAAAAGACTTGTACAATGAGTTTAATGCCCTGGGCATAAAAGCCGCAAGTGCACCAACAGGTAATATGAGTATTAATTATGGCGCGCTTAACTTACACCGTCGCGATAACTGGCTGGTAGCTATCAAAGGCTTTAATAAAATAGTGACAGGAACAGAAATCTATTCATCAAACAACCGCTATGGGCGCTACCAAAGCTACGGAACTGTACAAATATTAGCATCAGGCAGTACAGTGAGCGCTGTTAAGAGTGGTTTTGTTATGGAAGGGTGGGACTGGAGCCGTTTTCCTGGCGCCACAACAATTCACCTGCCATATGATTTATTGGATTTGGCAAGTAGTAAAATTAATGAACGTTCATTAGAGTCTGATTTTGCAGGTGCGTGTTCTCAAGATGGGAATGGGGCCTTTGGCATGCTTCTCAATGAGAATGGTCATACTAATTATACAGATGACTTTGTGGCTCGTAAATCAGTATTTGCTTTCGATAAATGCATTATTTGCCTGGGTAGCAATATTACCAACAGTAATGCAACTTATAACACTGAAACAACACTTTTTCAGGCTGCCCTAACAAATACATCGGAGAGCATAGTAATTGATGCCAATACCATTACTCAGTTTCCTTTTAGTCAAACATACCATATCAATAATCCAATAACAGTAATGGATACGAAGGGGCAGGGTTATTATGTGCCCGAGGGAACGCTTAAAATTAGTAAAAGCAATCAAGAGTCGAGAAATGACAAAAACAGGAGCATTAATAATGGTGACTTTGCCACAGCTTGGATTGATCATGGTAAAGCACCGGGAAATGCCGGCTATGAGTTTGCCATACTAGTGCAAACGAACAATGCAGAATTGACACAGTTTAAGAACGATATGGACTCTGACAATGCACCATACGAAGTGATTCAGAAAGACCGTGTGGCACATGTAGTTAAAGACCACGCTACCTCTACTACTGCACATGTCATTTTTGAAGCCAACACGCCTCTTTCATCTCAGTACATAGCAAGCAGCAATTTCCCTTGCATTATAATGGTTAAAAATGATGCCAATGGTGAGCTCAAGCTTAGTTTTGCCGATCCATCGATCAACATGCCCGTGCCCGATGGTTTAATTAGTGATGATGAGGTAAAAGAGCGTTTGGTGCAAGTGACACTCAACGGTAACTTCTCTTTATCTAATCCGGCCAGTAATTGTCGAGTTATTGATAACATCAATAATACAACTATTCTCGAGTTTACTGCCATCCATGGATTAGCCATTGATATTAATTTGCAAAAGAACACCTCTGCAACGCTTGCTGGAGAAGATGATTCAACAGGTAGTAGAATAAATGTTTATCCTAACCCTGTTTCCGATTATTTAAATTATAACCAGGTTGTAGGTGCAAGTAGCGTGTCGGTTTTATCACTCGATGGTCAGTCAATGCTACATTGTGAGCCCAACGAGCCCATATATGTTGGCGTATTAAAGCCAGGTATGTATGTTTTACAGGTGAACTATAAGAATAAAAAGGAGTTTGTCCGCTTTGTAAAAGCATAGCTAAAATTACACAAAGTAAACCCAGTTAATAGAACTCAGTATTCCCAAATACATAGTCCGATTATTTTTACAGGTTAAAAGAGGGTGTCTGCTAGTTGGACGCCCTCTTACCAAAGTTTGAAACTATCACAAGAATATATAATATGAAGAAAATACTATTACAAGCAATTGGAATGATTCTTCTTTTGGCAACGTTAGTGAGTTGTCTTAAGGGAGAAAAAAAACTGAATGCTAAGCCAAACATTATTTTCATCTATTTGGATGATTTGGGCTATGGCGATATTGGTGCCTATGGTGCCACCGAGTTAAATACACCAGCAATGGATGAATTAGCGAATGGTGGTGTCCGTTTTACAAATGGATATGCAACTTCGGCAACTTGCACACCAAGTCGTTATGCCTTGTTGACAGGTGTTTATCCATGGCGCAATAAAGATGCTGCAATTTTACCAGGTACAGCTCCTTTGATTATTGGAACTGAGCAAATGACAGTGCCAAAAATGCTTAAGGAGCAAGGGTATGAAACGGCTGTTGTTGGCAAATGGCACTTAGGACTTGGAGCAGGAATTGTTAACTGGAACGAACGCGTATCACCAGGACCTAATGAGGTGGGATTTGATTATGCTTATATTATGGCAGCCACTCAGGATAGAGTACCAACTGTATACATTGATAATGGCTATGTTGATGGATTGGATAAAAATGATCCAATTGAGATTAGCTATCAAAATAATTTTGAAGGAGAACCAACAGGCAAAGAAAATCCGGAATTGTTAACGATGAATTGGCATCATGGGCATAACAATAGCATTGTTAATGGCATTCCGCGCATTGGGTTTATGAAAGGTGGCGAATCTGCTAAGTGGAGTGATGTGGATATGGCCGATCATTTCTTGTCAAAAGCTAAGAGCTATGTAAAAAGGAGTGCTAACCGGAAAAAACCATTTTTCTTGTATTATGCACTTCAGCAACCACATGTGCCTCGCACTCCGCATCCGCGTTTTGAAGGTGCATCGGGTATGGGACCACGAGGAGATGTAATCGTAGAGGCCGATTGGTGTATCGGTGAGTTTTTTGAAACCCTTGAGAAAGAGGGTTTAATGGAGAATACACTTATCATTCTATCGAGTGATAATGGTCCTGTATTAAATGACGGTTATTATGATGATGCTGTTGATAAACTAGGTAAACATATGCCAGCAGGAAAACTTCGCGGTGGTAAGTATAGTTTGTTCGAAGCAGGAACACGTGTGCCTTTTATTACTTATTGGAAAGGAATAATTGAACCTGGAATATCAGATGCTTTGGTGTGTCAGATGGATTTATTCGCATCTTTAGCGGCATTAACAGGTAGTGATAAGAAAGTACAAGATAGTGAAAATGTAATGCCTGCATTATTAGGTCATTCACCAATAGGACGTGAAGAACTGGTTATTGAAGCTACTTCGCGAACAGCTTTTAGAAAGGGGGATTGGGCATTGATTCCTCCTTACAAAGGTCCTGAAAGTAATACGCTGGTAAATATTGAATTAGGTAATCATTCCGATTATCAGTTGTATAATTTGAAGCATGATATTGGTCAAACGAATAATCTAGCAGAAAGTAATCCAGATAAGTTAAATGAAATGAAAGCTGCATTTGAAATCATTAGAGGCGGAGACTATACTAAGATTAAGCAATTAGAGTTGAAGTAAAAGCTTTGCTTAGAAATCGGCAAAACCACTTTACATACATTGCAGAAATGCGAGTTAACTACGTGATTGCAATACTCATGTTTCGTTACACTTTTTTGTATAAATAGATAGTGAAACTCAATTGATATCTAATTTTTAGGAACTGTATAATGCTAAAAATCCCGGTAAAAAACTTACCGGGATTTCTTTATCGTGGACTATCCTAGGATAGTAGCTTACTTCACTTCTTCAAAGTCAACATCAGTCACTTCGTCGTCTTTACCACCTTGCTGAGCTCCAGCGTCTGGTCCTGGTTGTGCACCAGCATCAGGTCCTGGCTGACCACCTGCCTGCTGGCTGGCGTTGTACATCTCTTGAGATGCAGCCTGGAATACTGTGTTTAACTCAGTTGTTGCAGCTTCAATTGCTTCAAGATCTTGAGCTTTGTGAGCTTCTTTCAACTTCTCAAGAGCCGCTTCGATAGGTTGTTTTTTGTCTGCTGGCAATTTGTCACCAAACTCTTTCAACTGCTTCTCAGTTTGGAAAATCAAACTATCAGCACCATTCAACTTATCAATCTTCTCTTTTTCAGCTTTATCAGCATCAGCATTAGCTTCAGCTTCATCTTTCATGCGCTTGATTTCTTCGTCAGATAAACCTGAAGAAGCTTCAATACGAATGCTTTGCTCTTTGTTAGTTGCTTTATCTTTAGCTGTTACATGAAGAATACCATTGGCATCAATGTCAAATGTAACTTCAATTTGAGGCGTTGCACGTGGTGCTGGTGGAATACCATCTAAGTGGAAACGACCAATGGTTTTGTTATCTTTTGCCATTGAACGCTCACCTTGCAATACGTGAATCTCAACCGATGGCTGGTTATCTACAGCAGTTGTAAATGTCTCTGACTTTTTAGTTGGAATCGTCGTATTAGCTTCGATCAACTTAGTCATTACACTACCCATTGTTTCAATACCTAAAGAAAGAGGCGTAACATCTAAAAGAAGAACGTCTTTTACTTCACCAGTTAAAACACCACCTTGGATAGCAGCTCCAACAGCTACTACTTCATCAGGGTTAACACCTTTTGATGGTGCTTTTCCGAAGAAATCTTTAACTATATTTTGGATAGCCGGGATACGAGTAGAACCACCAACTAAAATTACTTCATCAATATCTGACGGTGTTAAGCCAGCATCGTTAAGAGCTACTTTACAAGGCTCCAAAGTACGTTGGATTAAGCGGTCACAAATTTGCTCGAATTGAGCACGTGATAAAGTGCGAACCAAGTGTTTTGGAATACCGTCAACTGGCATAATGTATGGCAAGTTGATTTCAGTATTTGTTGAAGATGATAACTCAATCTTCGCTTTTTCAGCAGCATCTTTTAAACGCTGAAGAGCCATTGGATCTTTGCGTAAGTCAATGTTTTCGTCTTTGATAAACTCATCAGCCAACCAGTTAATGATTGCATCATCAAAGTCATCACCACCTAAGTGAGTATCACCGTTAGTCGATTTTACCTCAAATACGCCGTCTCCTAATTCTAACACAGAGATGTCAAAAGTACCACCACCAAGGTCAAAAACAGCCACTTTCATGTCGCGGTCCATTTTGTCTAAACCATAAGCTAATGAAGCTGCAGTTGGCTCGTTAATGATACGGCTCACTTTAAGTCCTGCAATTTCACCTGCTTCTTTAGTAGCCTGACGCTGAGCATCGTTAAAGTAAGCAGGTACTGTTACTACAGCCTCAGTTACTTCCTGACCCAAATAATCTTCAGCTGTTTTCTTCATTTTCTGAAGTGTCATTGCTGAAATTTCCTGAGCCGAATACATGCGGTCATCGATCTTAACACGAGGTGTGTTGTTGTCTCCTTTTACCACTTCGTAAGGTACACGAGTTACTTCGTTAGGAATCTCGTCGTACATAGAACCCATAAAACGTTTAATTGAATAAATCGTTTTTTGTGGATTTGTGATTGCCTGACGTTTTGCAGGGTCACCTACTTTGCGTTCTCCACCTTCAACAAAAGCTACGATTGATGGCGTAGTTCTTTTACCTTCACTGTTTGGAATCACAACCGGTTCGTTTCCTTCCATTACAGAAACACATGAGTTGGTTGTTCCTAAGTCGATACCAATAATTTTTCCCATTGCTATATTATTATCTTGTTGTTCTTAATTAATATTCATTTTTAACGATGAGCTATTAATCAAATGGTGTGCCAATAGTATATGAGCTGAAATTTGTGCAAAATTGACAGCATAGTGAAGAAATTACTGAAGAAGATGTCATGTTTAATGACAGAATGACAACTGTAGCAAGAAGAATTTGAAGTTAGTTGACAAATTTCAAAATATGGATGACTACAATTTGATGATTTCTAGTTTGTCAGCATTGTCAGGTAGATGAGATAATACTTTGTCATTCTCCATTAAACCTTTTGTAACCTGAAAAAACTTATCATTTTCAAGGCCCAACTTAACCTCCTGTTTAATTAATTTGAAACCATCCTTTTTAATAACATAGTTGATGGAATCTTGGTTGAATATAGCAGATTTATCCACCATCAATGTTGTTTCTATGCGATTTGTAATGATGGAGTTGTTTGTGGTCATGCCAGGGAGAAGAGTTTCTTTATAATCTAACAGCTCTACTTTTACTTTAAAGCCATTTTGGAATTCGCCAGGTATTTCCTGCCCAATATTGGCAATGGAGATGATGGTGCCATCAAATGCTACTTTTGGAAATGCATCAATTTTTATCTTAACCACTTGGCCAACCTTAATTTTAGCAATGTCAATTTCTTTAACATGCATTTCAGAGATAAGGGTGCTCAGGTCGGGTAGAGTAGCAATAAGTGGCGACCAACGACCGACGCGCGAACCAACTTTTATTTTCTGACTACTATATCCATTGCCATAAATAACCATGCCATCGGCAGGAGATTTAACAATTAATTCGCTACGTAGCTGTTCCAAGAGTGCTTTTTTATACTCATAGCGGTCAACACGTCTTTGACCTCTGGCAATTTTACTTTTGTGTTTCTGGGTTTTGGTAATTAAATCGCGTTGAGCCTTGGATAGTGCGCGTTTTGCTTTATCAAGCTCTATGGTTGCTTGCCTTTGTACCGCTTTTGACTCATATGAAGATTGTTCGACTTTAATATTCGCATCTAATAACCTGTCGCGTACCTTTTCAATTGATTCGCGTTGAGCTGATAGAGCCAGGCTCGAATCTATTTTAGCATCTTCAACAATGGTGTATTGCTCGTTTAAACGATCGTTTACAGAGTTCAGGTTTTCTTCTACTTCAGTTGGTTCAAGTTGTGCAATTTCATCACCTTTCTTTACAATTTTACCTTCCTCAACCAGACTCAATATTTTCATGGCCCAAATATCAACTTCCTCATTAAAGCTCACTTCAGGCACCATTATATCCACCGCTTTTTCTGCTTTTAACTCGCCTGTTACACTAATTGTTGTCTCAAACTCGCTGCTTATAACTGTCGTAGTCGGGTTTTTCTGAAAGATGAAACTCCAAGGCTGCCAGATGAGTAGGATAACAATGATAACTGTAGCCGATATGCCTAGTTTAGTTTTGTTCATAGCACTATTGTTCAAGCAGGTAGTCCAGCGATTTAATTAAGGATTGATTTTGTTCGAAGTCGAATAGGGTAATCTGTCTAATGTTATAGTAACCACGCCAGTATTCCGATAAGGCATCGATGTACCTTCTTTTAGCTCCATCCAATGAGTTACGGGCAGCATTTAACCTGATTACATCTACTTTGTCAATCATAAAACGTTGCTTAGTCACATTATAGCCTAGTTGAGCTACGTTGTCGGCTTTCGATGATATAAGCACTTGCTCTTCCTGCAAATTAAATTGTAGAACTTGCATGATGATATCTTGCTCAAAATCTATCATAGCCTGTTTTACTTCTGCTTCAGCAACCTGTTTATTTGATTTAGCCATTTGAATTTGGCCTCGTCGTGTGCCCCAGTCAATAATTGGCGCATTAAGCGTTACACCCAACCCTCTGTCGTCGCCAAAAGGAGGAGCATACACATTTTGCAATTCATCCGATTGCTTATTGATACCTAAATTGGCATTTAAGTCGGCACTGAGTCCACTTGTTGATTTCGTTTTGGCAATGTTCTCGTTTGCCCTTATCATTTTTGATTCTAACTCCAGCACTTGTGGGTTGTTTGACTTGGCAAGTTCTAATGCCTTGTCAGAATTAACTTTTAGTTCAGGTATCTCATCAGGAATTAATGGGATAATCACAATGTCTTTATCAAATCCTAGGAATGAGTTAAGCAGGTTGCGTGCCTGTTGTAGGTTCACTTGCGATTTGGTTTTTGCCATTTTGGCATTGAGATAGGTTAGCTCCAAATCAAGTAATTCATCTTGCGTAACTGTACCTATTTGAAAGCGGCCTTTCCCTATGTTGAATAGTGTATCAGCATTAGCAAGGTTGGTCTCAGCAATTTTCAAGTCAATTTCGGCACCAATTGAATTGAAAAATATGCGTACAGCTTGTTCCGACAGGGCTTCCATTTCAGCTAAGAACGTTTTCTTGGCTTTTTCAAATTCTAAAGGTTTAAGTTTTGATTGCCACTTGAACTTGTTGTAACCATTTAAGGGCTGACTCAAGCGTATACTAATGGGAACTGTTGTAAAGCTAATGTTATCTGAACCCATGTTTTCCAGGCGTCGTATGTTGGATGCTACACTTAATTGACCACCTGTTATTGTTAGATTTTGATCAACTGATACACCTAAGTTGGACGAAAGCGTTTCATTACTAATGAATTCGTAGGTATTGGTGTTGGAATTGTATTCTCTTGAAATTGAGCGATTATAGTTGATTGGAGTGGTACTTAGTCGCATACCAGGCAGTTGCGATGCTTTGTAGCTTCTAAAGTCCCAATAGCTTGCAATGTACATGTTCTTTGATCGAAAGCTGGATAGCGATTGAAGCTTAGCCATTTGAATAGCCTCTTTTAAATTAAGACGTATTATTTGCTTTGACGAATCAGGGACAGACTGAGCTTGACTAATCAGGCTAAAAAAGCAAAAGAGGATAGTGATTTTTATTTGGTGCATGGTTTAATGTCTTAATGATTCAACAGGGTCTTGACTAGCCGCTCTTTTTGCTGGAATATACCCAAAGACTATTCCTACCGTTGCCGATACACTAAAAGCTATAAGTACCGAAAACATAGAAACGATTGTTTTAATATCAGCTGTTAGATGAATAATATGCGCTAATACAACGCCTAATACTATACCAATTAAGCCACCTGATATGCTAATGAGTGTCGATTCAGCCAAAAACTGGACAATAATATCTATACGCGATGCGCCAATGGCTTGTCGGGTACCAATCTCTCGTATACGTTCCCAAACCGAAGCCAGCATAATATTCATAATGCCAATTCCTCCAACAATTAACGAGATACCGGCAATAGCTCCCAAAACAATGTTGAAAATTTCGTTGGTTTTCTGCTGTTGTTTTAATAATAACTCAGGTACTGTAACCTCAAAATCATAGGTGTTAGAGTGACGGCGCAGTATCATTCGATTGATAACATCTGCAGTGGCAGATAGTTGCTCAGTATCTTCAACTTGTACAATTATTTTGTCCAACTGGTGTAAGGTGGGATTGCTTTCTTTGGGTGCTTCCTCCTCATCGTTACCACCCATAAAAAAGACAAAGCCACCGCCTGCCATATTGTCCATCACTTCAGGCTTAATAGCCCCTTTGTCTTTAAAACGCATAAGCATGGTTTTAATCGGGATGATAATTTTATTATCACTGGAACTGATACCCATTTCGTCTGAGGCAGAAGTTGTGAAGTCTCGTTTTTCAATAACTCCAATTACCTGCAGCCACACCTGCCCACATTTGATGTATTGACCAATCGGATCAAGCTGATTGAAAAATTGATGGCGTATATTATCGCCAATCACACAAACGGGAACGCCTTTTTCTGATTGTTGGGGACTGAAAATTTTACCATTATCGATGCCCATGTTAAGCATGTCAAAATAATCGCTCGAAACACCTTCCAAGGTAACCGGATAACTTTTCCCTTGTTTGATAGCATGGTAATTAAGCGACACCACAGGACTAACTTTTTTAACCGATTCAAGGGTTTGTAATATGGCTTGTGCATCTAAAAGATGAAGTCCTCTTGAGAATTTCTTTTTTTTAGTGTCGCCATTACTCGCGCTATTGCCATTGGCTTCAATGGCTTGGTCTACTGGCGTAACAATAATGTTATTAACTCCTACTAGTTTTATTTGCTCAAGTACTTCCTGTTGCGCTCCTTTTCCTATTGCCAGCATGCTAATAACGGCTGCAACTCCAAACATTATACCCAGGGCCGTTAAAAATGATTTAACCTTATTGGATAAAATGGCTTCAATAGCAATTGTAATATTGTGCGCGTAACGTAAATATAATTGGTGTGGTGATTTTCTCATGTATACGTATGTTGCTGCCTAAAATTAATTGGTACTGGTGCTGTCTGACTCCATTGTTTTCATCTGATTATAGATGTCTATTCCATCAAAATTCACTTTATCAGCATCGGTGGGTTTATTCAATAAAAGAATATCTCCTTCTTCAACTCCATCCATAACCTGAATGTGATTTTCGTTGCTAATGCCTGGTTTTATAATTTGTTTGACATATTTACTTCCATCCTCAATAAATACAAAGCTTAAGGAATCATTTGTAAACATGGCCTCCAAAGGAATGAAAAGAGCTTCATTCAAAACTGCTGTGCTGATAATATTACTGGTGGTCATGGCTGGGCGCAGGTCTTTGTCTGTACCGTTAATTTTAACAATTACTTCAAAAACCTTGGCGTCACCATTAGGAATGACTTGCCCTATGTTGGCAACGGAAATTACCTCTCCATTAAATTGCTTTTCCGGAAAGGCATCAATGCCTACCGTTACCTTTTGTCCAGCTTTGATTCTGGATATGTCAATTTCGTTTATAAAAGTCTTCGAAATCATTGAAGTTAAGTCTGGCAATTCTGCAATTTTGGGTCGCCAGCGGCTAATGGTTGATCCGGCTTTTATTTTTTTACCATATCGATCGTAACTGTAAATGACCAAACCGGGTTTTGGCGCTTTAACCTCTAATACTTTAAATAACTTTTCTATATCGTCAACTTTACTTTGTCGCTTTTTAACCTTTTCCCAAGCTCTGTATACCTGGTGTTCGTCTTGTTTTTGCTTTAAGGTATAGTTGCGTTTTTTTTGCTCCAAGTCGCGTTTCGCTCTTTCTACATCTAGGTTGGCCTGCCTTTTTACAGCAGGAGATTCGTATAGCGATTGATCAAGAATGAGCATTTTTTCTTCTAAATCAACATCGGCATTTAATAACTCATCGCGTAGAGTGCTTAAATTAAGGTTAGTATCAATTTTAGCATCTTCATAGGCGTTAAGGGCTGTTTCTAGTTCGTCAGATGCCTTCGTTTTGAGTTCTTCAACCGCAGCATGATCCAGACTCGCCACATAACTCCCCGAATCAACAACGCTGCCTTCCTCAATAATATGGCTTACCTTAATTTCATACAAGTCTATGTTACGACTCGACATTTCTTTGGGTAGTACAATAAGTTCCGAGTTTTCAGTTTGCAATTGCCCGGTTGAATAAACCATCGATGAAAAAGGGCCATTTTGAACTTTGGTGGTAAGGTAGGTTTTGGTTTGCTGGGTTTGCGGTATTAGGATGACAAGTAATACAATAGCTACTAATACGCAACTTGTAATGATAATAATCTTTCTATTCATGCTTTCTTAGTGGGGTTTAGATAGCACGATATTACTTAAAATCTTGTAGATATAAATAAAAATGGCTCGTTTATTTAAACGAGCCATTTGTTAAATATTGTTAAGTGACGATGTTAAATAAGCGCTTTAATATCCTCAATTATTGTTTGTGCAAGTTGACTTGCCTCATCCATAGATTGTGCTTCTGCATATATACGGATGATTGGTTCAGTATTAGATTTTCGTAGCTGTACCCACTTTTCCGGGAAGTCAATTTTTAAACCATCAATAGTGTTGATGTTCTCGTTTTTGTACTTCTCTTCGATGCTTTTTAAAATGCCATCTACATCAATTCCGGCAGTTAGTTCTATTTTGTTTTTTGAGATATGATATTCAGGGTACTTGGCTCGTAATTCAGAACACTTCATTCCACTTTTTGCCAAATGGCTTAAGAACAGTCCAATGCCAACCAGTGAGTCGCGTCCATAATGGCTTTCAGGATATATAACGCCGCCATTTCCTTCACCACCTATCACAGCGTTGGTCTCTTTCATTTTAGCAACAACATTTACCTCGCCTACTGCTGCAGGTTCATATTTGCCACCAAAGCTATGGGTTACATCTGCCAAAGCTCTCGACGATGAAAGGTTAGAAACCGTATTACCCACTTTGTTAGATAATAAATAATCTGCTACCGCTACTAGAGTGTATTCCTCGCCAAACATAGAGCCATCTTCATTGATGATTGCCAAGCGATCCACATCCGGATCAACGACAAAACCAACGTCAGCTTTCTTATCTTTTATAAGTTGCGAGATTTCAGTAAGATTCTCAGGTAATGGTTCAGGGTTGTGTGGGAAGTGTCCATTTGGCTCACAGTATAATTCTAAAGTGTTTTTTACACCTAGTTTATTTAATAAAGCAGGTATGGCAATACCACCAACGCTATTTACACAATCAATCGCAACCGTAAAGTTGGCTTTCTTAATTGCTTCTACATCTACCATTTTTAGGTTTAGTACATGCTCAACATGCAAATCGGTATAGTTGTCTTTTTCGGTAACAGTACCTAAATCGTCTACCTCAGCAAATTGAAAACTTTCGTCTTCAGCAATTTTCAGAACTTCAGCTCCGTCTGCAGCTGTTAAAAATTCACCATTTTCATTCAAAAGCTTAAGTGCATTCCATTGCTTTGGGTTATGACTTGCCGTTAGTATTATTCCACCGTGAGCTTTTCCTTCTGTAACAGCAATTTCAGTAGTTGGAGTAGTGGCAAGGCCAATATTTATAACATCAATGCCCAAGCCTTGAAGACTGCCAATTACTAGGTTTTTAACCATGTCACCCGATATGCGAGCGTCGCGGCCAACAACTATTTTTAACCGTCCTTGATGACGATGTTTAGCCCATTGGCCATATGCCGATGAAAATTTAACAACATCTAAGGGAGAAAGACCTTCTCCTACTTTACCTCCGATAGTTCCTCTAATTCCTGAAATGGATTTAATTAAGGTCATATTAAATTGCGTTTAATGATGAATGTGCAAAATTGGTGGTAATTTTTTTAAAAGCCAACAGTTTCTTACGAAACATTTTATATTGATGCAATATTCATTTAATTTGGTTGCGTATCCTTACGAATTGCAATATTGCGTTATGAAGAATAAGTTATTATCCTTTAAAGAATATTTAGTTTGTGTATTAGGCCTTTTTTAAACTCTTTTTTATCAACTTTGCAAAAATATTTATTATTACTTGCAAGTGCTTGCAAGTGAGTATAGTGATTGTACGACAATGAAACGAGAACAAAATAAAAGAGGCGGAAGACAACGTCGTGAAGACGCCCCGTTCAATAACAAGGAAAAGAAATCTTTTGGTAACAAAAGGGCTGAGGAGCGTGAATCTGATTTTCCGAATAGGAAAACAGTTAAGAAAACAGAAAAAAGCAAAGATATTGCTGATTCATCAGGTAAAATTCGACTTAATAAATATGTCGCAAATGCCGGTGTTTGCAGTCGCCGAGAGGCCGACAAGTTAATTGAAAAGGGTGAGGTAAGTGTAAATGGTAAAGTTGTAACCCAGCTTGGTACAAGTGTTGAATTAACAGATAATGTTAGTTTTAATGGTAAGCGTCTTAATCCTGAAACAAAAGTTTATGTATTGCTTAATAAACCCAAAGGCTACGTAACGACAGTTGAGGATAAGCATGCCAAGCAAACCGTAATGGATTTGGTGCAAGATGCGTGTGATGAACGAATTTATCCGGTAGGACGTTTGGATAAGCAAACTACGGGTTTATTGTTGTTAACTAACGATGGGGATTTAACCAAGCAGTTAACGCATCCTAAATACAATGCAAAAAAAATCTATCACGTCTTTACTGATAAACCTGTTTTTGCGAATCATGTAGATCAACTTGCTTCCGGTATAACACTTGAAGATGGACCTATTCATGCCGATGCTGTTAGCTATGTTGAGAAAGACGATAAAACGCAAGTCGGCATAGAAATTCACTCAGGCCGTAACCGAATCGTTCGACGTATGTTTGAACATTTTGGTTATAAGGTGATGAAGTTAGACCGCGTTTTCTTTGCGGGTTTAACCAAACGAAATGTTCCTCGTGGTAAATGGAGATATCTTTCGGATAAAGAAGTAACGCGTCTAAAAGCAGGAATGCTTAAGTAAGATGCTCAAATGATATTATGTAATCCCTTGTCAAACTTAAAAGATGACAAGGGATTTCTTTTTATATTACATGGTGTTTCTTAATTTCGAAGAGCGAATCAAGCTTAACCTAATATCAAATGAACTTTATGTCTCGCTTCTTTTTTATAATACTAATTTGTTTTGTGAGTCTGTCGCATGTAAAAGCGCAGAATGTAAAAGGGCAAGTTGTTGATGCTGAAACATTACTTCCGATTGCTTTTGTGAACGTGGTTTATAGCGAAGGAGCTGGTACCGTAACTGATATTGATGGCAAGTTTGAAATACGTACAAATGTTGCCATTCAAGAGTTGCGCTTTAGTTGCTTAGGCTACGAGTCGCAAGCGCTTGCTATAGATAATTTTGTTGGTGGTAAAGTTCTGTTACATCCATTAAAATATAGATTGCCAACTGTAAATGTACTGCCCAGTGAAAACCCAGCCGTAGCCATTATGAAAAGGGTAGTGGATCAAAAAGTTAAACACGATCCAAGTCATTACAATCCATTTAGTTGTATTATTTATCATAAAATGACATTAGATTTTGATTGGCCCGCCGATTTAAATGCCGAAGAAAGAAGAGAATTAAAGGATTCCTTAGGATTAAAAGATGATAGTTATTTATTTCTATTTGAGTCGGTTTCAGAAAAAAAGCATTTGAAAAAAGGAGTTGAAAAGGAAAAAGTAATTTCTGGAAGAGTTAGTGGCTTGAAAGATCCGATGTTGGCTTCATTTCCAGCCATGTTGCAGCCATTCTCATTTTACGATCAGTATATTAAATTACTGGGATATGCCTATTTGAATCCTGCATCAAAACCAGGTTTATCGGCGTATCAATTTATTTTAGAAGATACCTATGTTAATTTAGAAGGTGACTCTGTTTATTATATTTCTTACCGCCCAGGTAAAGGTAAAAACTTTAGAGGGCTTACTGGCGCTTTTCATATTCACGGTAGTTCATTGGCTATTCAAACTGTTTCGGCTACTACAACGGGTACTGAAAATGGCATGCGTTTATTTATTAAGCAAAAATATCAACCATTGCAGAATGGCCTTTGGTTTCCAAAACAGTTAGAAAGTAGCTTAGAGTTTGGGAGGATTGGTGTAGCTCGCCAGTTTCCATTGCCCATGATAGGCAAAGGGAAGAGTTATGTAACTGCGATAAACACCCAAGCGCAGTTCAATCCTAAAGATTTTGATAATGTTGTTATGGAAGATGTGGCTATTTCCAAATCGTCGCCTGATGTTGGCGTGTATAGGTATGAGCCATTGACGGCTAAGGATTCTTTAACCTATCAATTGTTGGATAGTATAGGGCGTAAAAATCATTTAGATGCCTTGATAAAAACACAAGTATCATTAATTAAGGGTTATGTGCCTATTGGTGTGCTACAATTTGATTTATCTAAATTGATAGACTATAACGACTACGAAGGATTAAAGTTAGGGGCTGGGCTTTATACTGGAAATCAGCTTTCGAATAAATTTACAGCTGGTGGTTATTATACCTATGGTTTTGGTGACAAAGCCAGCAAGTACGGCTTTAACTTATCTGTTACACCTTTCGACGAAAAGTACAATCGTTTTTATATCAATTATAAAGATGATGTATTTGCAACTGGATCTTTCGAATTTCTTGACGGCGTTAAAGAAATGTCAAGCGAGCGTTTTAGTCGATTTCTAACCGAAACAATGGATTTGAGTGCGGGTGTAACAACTGGTGTTAATTTTAAATTCTTGAAATACTTCAAAGCAGGTCTTTATTTTAAAAAGCACTCTATTGAGCCTTTAAAACCATATTTATTTGAGGGGAGCGATGTGCTTGCGCCAATGTTTGATTTGCAAGAAACAGGTGTAAAACTAAAATGGGCTCATAAAGAAACGTTTAATCATACACCATTGGGAATGATTTCCAATGGAACGAATTGGCCGACAGTATGGGTTAATGCAGCAGTTGGACAGCAAGAGTTTGAGGAGATGTTTCGCTACAGTAGTTTTGAAACTCGCTTGCATAAGCGCTTTAATTATTCTAATTCGATGTATACAACATTGAGGGTAGAGGGTGGTATTTTAAGTGGAAAGTATAGCAATACAATGTTATATAGTGCACTAGGGAGTTATAAATCTTTCACTATTTTGGTGCCCTATACCTTTGGAACCATGCGCTTGAATGAGTTTGGTTTGGAGCGATTTGGAGCTTTGTATTTATCACATGGTATTCCTTTGTCTTTAAATACGGATAAGCGTATAAAGCCAGAAATAGTATTAGGAACCAATGTGGTTTATGGAGAGGCTCCCGATGGTATTTCAGGGCTTGAAAATGGTTATTATGAGTCGGGTTTATACCTTAAGAATCTGTTTTCTAATTTTATTTTCCAATATGGCTTGTCAGTGCACTATCGATATGGAGCTTATCAGTTGCCTGATGCAATGGATAATTGGGCATTTAAGTTGGGTTTGGAGTTTGCATTTTAAAACATATATGAAGTACAGATAAGTATGATCCATAAAATTGGTAAACCTTCAATATAAAAGTTGATGTATGCTTGGGTTTTGTTTTTCTTAACTTTTTCGAGTGCTATCAATCCAACAAGCGCAAATATGGTGGATGCGATGACAGTATTAGGCTTGATGGTAGTGTATGCTATAACTGATAGAAGTAGACATAACTGTGCAAGCCTAATTGATTGTATTGAGCCAATCAATTGTGGTATTGTTCTTAAATCTAATCCATCTGATTCTAAATCCCTTATATCAAAAGGCAAGGTAATGGCAAAAACAAATAGCCAGATTATAAGTGGTGTAATTGGGTAATCAAGCGGAGTCTCAATTAACGACAAACATAATAGTGACCATGAAGTACAAATGATGAATATTTTAATCGAGGGGATCCATCTTAGGCCAAATTCTTTTTTTATTGGGAGAATATAGAACAGCGAAAGTAGAGCAAGGATTATAAACTTTAGATTAAGGTAAAGTTGGCTATGTATAATAAAAGTAATAGTTGCAAAGCTTATTAGGCCAGTAACTATGAGCATTATTACTTTGTTTTTTCTCATCCATAAGTAGCGTTCGTATTGTAAATTACTCGATGATATAAAGTATACTGACCAATAAATATAATTATACCCAATAAAGCCAATTCCAAAACACACTAAGAAATTATTGAAACTGGTATCATTAGTGGTAAAAGATATAAGCTTGTAATTACATGCCAAAGCCAAGGCCACCCATGTGCTAGAATATGTGAGGTGATTTTTTGAGGTTGTTAAAAAGGCCTGTTAACCTACCCGACATATGTCATGTAAGGTTTTTGATGAGTTTATTTCAATGTGGTTTCCGTTAATTGCAATGATGTTACTTTCCTTAAAATCTTTTAATACACGGATTAGGCTTTCCTTTGAAACGCTTGATAAATCAGCTATATCTTGACGGCTTAATGTGGTGTGGAAATTTTTGGAGTTGTATATCTTTTCAGACAAATAAATGATGGTACTAGCAATTCTACCAGTCATTTTTTTATGTGAAAAATTTATTAATTGATTATACAAATCTTGTGTAATATGATGATTAAGCTGAAGGATTTGTTCTGCAAAACGATTGTTGTTGCGAAAGGCTGAAGTAAAGGCCTCAATACTAATCAAGCAGGTGTCAACCTCCGTTATGGCGCTAACTGAGAAATGATTAAGATCGTCTGTGAATAGCCCTGGACTAACAATGAAATCACCTTCCTTTAGTATTTTTATAATTATTTTTTTGTTTTCTAGCCCATTGATGTAAAGTTTTGCAAAACCTTTTTTAATGCAAATGATACTAGTGCATCTAGTACCTTCCTTAATAATAGTCTCGCCCTTTTGGTAAATGACCTTGCAATGTGACTTCTTAAATGAAGTTAATTCATCTTCACTTAAGGTGTCAAAGCCATTGAATTTTACATGGCATAAACTGCAATCGTTTGAAATATCTCTTGTTATACTCATTTGGTTTTTTGAGATGCGTGTAAAATTAAAAATAGTAAGAATAAGTGATATAACCAAAGCTTCTAACGTCGCCGGGTATATGTTAGTTTTGTGTGGAGTTGGTTTAATGTTCAGGCATACAGTGTGTCAGCATAAAGCTTAGTTGGATTGAATTTAAATAAGGAATTACTTCTTTAAATATTATTAATTCATAAGTTCCACATAGTGAGGAGTATAAGTGTTTTGTATTGATATTTGTCAATTTTTGTGAGTATAACTTACATCGTGTTAGTTCACTTGTAAATGTTTAAAATTGTATTGATAATTAAAATGAAGAATTAGCAGTAATGTTTTTAAGTCCATACGTTATGAAAAAAATTAATCAAGTTCTTTTACTTATAGTTGTAGCTGTTGCTACGGTGTTATCTAGCTGTACAAAAGAAGGTCCTCAAGGCCCTCCTGGAGCTGATGGTACCAACGGTTTAGATGGTACTAATGGTATTGATGGAACATCAGGTTGTATTACTTGTCATACAAATGATACTGATCTGGCAATGAAGACTACACAATTTAAGAAGTCTTTACACTATACAGGAGGAGCTGAACACGTAGGATACGCCAATTATGCCGGTGGATCATGTTCAATGTGTCACTCACACAATGGATTTATGCAAGCTGTTGAAGACGGTACTAACTCTGGAGGTTTACATCCTGAGGCTGCAGCCATGTCTTGTTATACATGTCACGAAATTCACACAAGTTACACTCGAGAAGATTATGGAATGCACTATACAGATGCAGTGAACTTTTATTTGAATGAAAATGATAATGGTGTATTTACCGGTTTAGAAGTAGATGCCACTAGTCAGTATAGTGATCCTGAAGGAATGAGTAATACATGTATCAAATGTCACCAACCACGACATAGAGGTACGACACAGCCTGATCCATCATTGGATGGAACTATTGTTATATCAGATGGAGCCGCTGCTCACTGGGGGCCTCATTATGGTGCACAAGGTGCTATTTTCGGAGGCGTTGGTGGTTATATAGGTACAACAGATCCAACTGCGCCGTCAGGAACGAAAGGGCACCATAGTTGTAAGAGTTGTCATATGTCTTTTAATTCATTAACTGGAAACTATGGATCTTATGTAGGTGGCCACTCAATGAATATGTCAGGTAGCGATGGAGAGCCTGTATTTACTGCTTGTGACGAGTGTCATACTGATAGAGGTGCCACAATAGATTTACCTGGTAAAATGGCTTCGAATAAGATCTTAATTGATGCATTACATGCTGATTTATTAGGATTGCAAATTATTGATGCTGATGGACACTTATTAGGTGGTACTTGGACTCACAAACAATTGTCAGCATACTGGAATTATGCCTTAGTTAAAAATGATCATAGTTATGGTATTCATAACGAGCAGTATACTCAAGATTTAATTAATGCTGCAAGAACGTATTTAGGAACAAACTAAAAAAAGTCTAATGGGTGGCTTGTTTTATAGTCACCCTTTTTTGTTCAACTAACTAATTAAGTCATATGAAAGCATTACAAACAGTAATCGTTAGTTTATTGCTCGTTTTGGCAATAGGTTGCGATTATAAGTATATAACGCCCGATACAGGCGCTCCAGTAGATCCTGATGATCCAATTAGTTTCTCTGCTGAAGTAGAACCAATATGGACAAGTCAAAGTTGTGTAAACTGCCATAGCGGAAATGGTCTATTTAGCTTAAAACAAGGTGAAGCTTATCAATCATTAATAGACAATAGTTTATTGGATTTGGAAAATTCTGCAAATAGTAAGATTGTTACAGTTCCGGGATCCAGTGGATTGCATAGTGGTTATACGTATTCTGGTAATCAAGAGCTTATAATTACTACTTGGATTGATCAAGGGGCAGAGGATAACTAAAAACGATTAACATGAAAAAAATAATATATCTGATTGTTTTGGTTCTGTTTTCTGGTCAATTAATTTGGGCTCAGGAAGAAGCACCAGTAGAAAAGAAAGTTGATAAGCCGGTTCGCTCACCATGGGAATCTGGTACACTGGTTAATCACCAAACAAGTGTAACGCAATATAAAAATACATTAGAAATGGTGATTAGTCACCGTTTTGGACCGGTTGAAAATGGTATTAGTGATGTTTTTGGAATTATGGCTCCAGGAGCTAATATTCGAATCGGATTTAACTATACTATTCTTGATGATTTGAGTGTTGGTTTTGGTACTAATAGTCAAAAAAAATATCAGGATTTTCAGGCTAAGTATACGCCTTTTCAACAAACAAGAGAAAATACAATACCTGTTAGCTTAACTATTTATGGTAATGCAGCTATTGATGCACGTGCTGAGGAAACTTTTGGCGTTAATTATGAATTTACTGATCGTCTATCGTACTTCTCAGAAGTAATAGTTGGTCGTAAGGTAAATGATTGGCTGTCGGTACAGGCAAGTGCTAACTTTACACATTATAACGCTGTCGATACTTTGTTGGATAATGATAAGATGGGACTTGGTTTTGGCGGACGTGTCAAGTTCAGTCCACAATCATCACTAACTTTGGAAGTTGGTGTGCCACTTAAAATTGAGAGTTTGTCTCAGTACTCGTCTTTTACAGATCACCCAAAGCCACATTTTTCTATTGGTTATGAAGTTTCGACAAGTACACACGCATTTCAAATTTTTGTAACAAATGGTTTAGGAATATTGCCTCAAGAGTTATATATGTTTAACTTGAGCGAGTTCGATGCGAAGAGTATACGCTTCGGATTTAATATAACTCGATTGTGGAATTTCTAATTGATTAAAGTAAATCTGGTATTATGAGAAAGTTAAAAATGACAGTTTTTATGAGTTGCGCAATGCTAATGCTTAGTATTGTTTTAATGTCGTTTACGCAAGAAAAGAAGCCGTGGGATATACCTGCTAAGTATAAGGCGATGACTAATCCTCAATCGGCTGATGATGCAGACATGATTAAAATTGGTAAGATGAATTACTCTCGCCACTGTAAATCATGCCATGGTAACATTGGTCAGGGTAATGGTCCAAAGGCGCGCAGTATTGATGCTGATTTAGGCGATTTTACAACAGCTGAATTCCAAGCTCAAAAAGATGGTGTGATTTATTATCAGTCTTTTATTGGACGTGATGAGATGCCGAACTTTGAAAAGAAAATTCCTGATGATGAAGATCGTTGGGCAATAGTGACGTATATGCGTACTCTTAAGAAGTAAAGAAATAACCATTATTAAAAAACTGCCCGTGAAAAAGAATTGATTCTTTTCTGCCGGCAGTTTTTTTGTTCTATTTTCAAACATATTACAATGGTAAATAAATACAAATTAGTAATTCTATGTCTTTTTGCCTGCTTGTTTTTAGGTGGTTCTCAAAGTATAGCTCAAGATGTTGCCGATAATGGCAAATGCCTGAAGTGTCATGGTCAGGTGTTTTACGAGTATGATAATGAATGGACCGGTCAAGTAGATCGTAAACCACTAAATCCATTTCATCATATTGACAGTGTGAAGATGCATCAGTCTGTTCATAAGATGTTTGCATGTATCGATTGTCATTCGATGGATTATGAAACGTTTCCGCACGATGGAGAGTTAAGGTTAGAAGCTAAATACACGTGTATGGATTGCCATGGAGGAGACGATACCTATGCTAAATATAATTTTGAGGGTATTGAAGAAGCTTTTATGGAAAGTGTGCATTTTCAAGCCTCAGAAGAGCGCTTTAACTGTTGGAGCTGTCATGATGCACATGGTTATGAATTAGCATTGCGAAATGATAAAAGCATTGTTGAGGTTGTTGAATTAAGCAATAATATGTGCTTAAGCTGCCACGATAATAAGTTTAAATATGGCTTAATTTCCGATGATCAACCAAAGCAGATCAACGAAATACACGCTTGGTTACCTAATCAGGATAGTCACTTTAAAAAGGTTCGTTGTGTTGACTGCCACACAAACGTTCAGAAGGATGTGTTGGTATCACACAACATCTTGCCAAAAGAAAAAGCTTTAAAAAATTGTGTGCAATGCCATAGTGCTAATTCTGTTTTAATGGAGTCATTGTATGCGTATCGTGCTAAAGAAAGTAGGGAGTCTTCAGGATTTTTAAATGCCGTTATACTTAATGAGGGCTATATGATTGGAGCCAATCGTAATCAAACCCTCAATAATATTAGTATTGGAATATTCTCATTAATGATTTTGGGTTTATTGGTTCATTTGATTTTACGTTTTATCCTGATAAAAAAGAAATAAGATGAGTGATAAATTATATTTATATCCAGTATGGATTCGTATTTGGCATATTTTTAATGCCGTTTTCTTTCTTGTGTTATTATTGTCAGGTATAAGTATGCAATACGCAAGTCCTGATTTTATGTTAATGCCTTTTGATGTTGCAGTAACAAGTCATAATGTGGCTGGAATTGGCATATCCATTGCTTATTTTATTTATTTGATTGGATTTGTATTTACTAGCAATAAAAAGCATTACAAGATCGAATGCAAAGGCTTAATAGGTCAATTGATAACACAAATGAGGTATTACCTATTTGGTGTTTTTAAAGGCGAAGAATCGCCATATCCCTCTACTGAAGAGAGTAAGTTTAATCCACTTCAGAAAGTTACTTATGTTGGCGTACTGTTCGTGCTGTTTCCTGTATTGATATTTACTGGTTTGCCTTTGATGTTTCCAGAAGTAATCATCGATGATTTTTTCGGAATAGGAGGTACCTTATTAACTGCGCTCGTGCATGCCAGTGCCGGATTTTTTGCTAGTCTATTTTTGGTAATCCACCTGTATTTTGCAACGATGGGTGCCAGTTTTAGCTCTAATTTTAAAAGTATTATTAACGGATATCACGAATCTCATTAAATATGGAAGAAATATCGATTAAAAGAGAGTACTTAAAAGGTACTCTCATTCTGGTGGCGATTGTGTTGCTAGGTTTGTTTTTAAACTCTACGATTGGCCTGTTTGGATTTGTGAAAATGTTATGGCCTCAAAACTTAATCGTGATTTCTATTGCCTTGGTCCTTGGTTTATGTATTGGTTTTATTGCTAATTCTCAACGATTATGGTTTTTTAAAAGTGTTGCTTTCATATTGCCAACGCTAATGTTTTTAATGGTCATTGGTGCATGGTTAATGCTTCATCCCGATGCTGTTGGTAAGGAGTGGCTTAGTCCATTGCTTCAGGTGCCTGCTTTTTTAGCTGCTGTATATGTTTTTTTGAGTAGTGGTATTTATGTGGCATTAAATGTTTCATCCTTCAAAAATAGGTGGTCGAGTATTGTTTTATCGCTTGTGTCTCTTGTTTTTATTTTTGGAACTGTTGTGGGAAAAAACGACTACTATCAATTAGCGATGAGAATTGGTTCTGAACGTGCTATTTTTGAAGCTAATGAGGTCGACGGAGACGAATATTACCAACTGCCATTTGCTGTTAAGTTGATTACTAGTATTGTGGATGAGTCTATTGAATCGCAGATTAGTAAAGCGAGTGTGAGGGTTTTTAATACCGTTGAAGACTTTGAGGATGTGGAATTAAGTCTGGATAATAATTTTAAGATAAAAGGTTGGGTTATTGCGTTATCCCAGACTCAATACTACGGAAGTGTTGCAGATGATCTTGTGGATATTGATCTGGTTTTCGATCGTTGGATTGAGTTAAAGTACTTTAGTCTGGGCTTTTTATTAATTGGTTTAATATTGCGTCGACGCAGTATTAAAGTTGAGTGATTATTAGTGTTGAGTTTATTATATAAAAAGAGGGTAATCCGTTATGGATTACCCTCTTTTATAATATTCTGAAATGGATTAAATTACACTAGCAATTTTATCACTCTTGTATTTTCCTTCTTTTAGTTTTTCTTGAACCTCACGGAATGCTTTAATCGTATAATCCACATCTTCCATTGTGTGAACTGCTGTTGGTATTATACGAAGCATAATTTGATCTTTAGGTATAACAGGATAGATGACAATAGAACAGAAAATATTATAATTTTCACGTAAATCCATTGTTAACTGAGTTGCTTCACCAACATTACCCTCTAAGAATACTGGTGTAACTGGCGATTCCGTTTTTCCTAAGTTAAAACCTGCATCTTTCAAGCCTTTCTGAAGCGCGTTAACAACTTTCCAAAGGTTTTCTTTGTGTTCAGGTTGGTCGCGTAACATCTCTAGTCGTTTAAGAGCACCAAATACCATCGGCATTGGAAGAGACTTCGCGAAGATTTGTGAACGTAGGTTGTATCGTAAGAAGCTAACAACTTCCTCATTACTGGCTACAAAGCCACCAATGCCTGCCATTGATTTTGCAAATGTGTTAAATACAACATCAATCTGGTCGGCTACATCAAAATGTTCTGCAACACCAGCACCAGTTTTACCCATTGTACCAAATCCGTGTGCATCGTCAACCAAAATACGGAAATCGTATTTCTCCTTTAAAGCAACAATGTCTTTTAAGTTTCCAAGGTCTCCAGCCATGCCAAATACACCTTCAGTAATCAAAAGGATACCTCCGCCAGTTTCTTTCACGCGCTTAGTGGCGAACTGAAGCATCTTTTCACACTTGTCCATTTCATTGTGAGCAAAAACGAAGCTTTTACCACCTTTAGCTTTGTGAATGAAAATACCATCCATGATACAAGCATGTGACTCAGAATCATAAACGATAACATCATTTCTAGTTGCTAATGCATCAATGATAGAAACCATTCCCTGATAGCCGAAGTTTAGTAGGTAAGAATCTTCTTTTCCAACAAATTCAGCAAGTTTAGCTTCTAGCTCTTCGTGCTTACTAGTCTGTCCTGACATCATACGAGCACCCATAGGGTACGCCATACCGTAATCGGCAGCGGCATCAGCATCTGCTTTTCTTACGTCAGGATGGTTAGCCAATCCTAGGTAGTTATTTAAACTCCAGGTCAAAACTTCTTTACCACGGAATTTCATTTTTGGGCTAATTTCACCTTCTAATTTTGGGAATGTGAAATATCCATGAGCCTCTTTGCCATATTGTCCTAAAGGACCCATATGTTCTTTTATTCTATCGAAAATGTCCACTATACTGAGCTTTTAAAATTTTCCGTGCAAATGTAGTGTTTTTACTTATCTTTATAAAGGAAACCTTATTAAAAAAGAATGTAGCTTGAGTTAAGGATGGGTGTAAGTGTCTGGTAGAGTGTGTGGTTGATTGCTAAGTAGCGCTTGTGTTCGTAGCTTGGCTTGATGTAGTACCTGTTCTTAAAATATGCTAATACTCGTGATTTTTTGATTGATAAATTACTGACGATGATAGATGCAAATTATTGTGCTTGTTGAATATATCAAATTGGGTGTTGTGAGGTTGAATACTAAAGTTTATCTTTGCATGTTGTAAAAATGGTGGTAATTAGTGCTGTTTTTATTTAATAATTGAATCTTGTTAAGATTAAATATATGAAGTTGAAGCACTTGGTTTTTGTTTTTGCCTTAATAGGGCTTGTTTTTTCTGGCTGTAGTAAATATCAAAAACTGCTTAAGAGTCAGGATTATGAGCAGTGGTATACCGAAGCAATGAGGTATTACGAAAAGGAAGACTACACACGTGCAGCAACTTTATTAAATCAATTGGTTAACATATATCGTGGTACAGATAAGGCCGAAGAAGTGAACTATGTTTATGCTAACTGTTTGTATGGATTAAATGATTTTATGACTGCAGGTCATTTTTATCGTGAGTATGTAAAAAGTTTTCCAGCTGGGGATTATGCTGAGGAATGTCAGTACATGAGTGCGTATTGCTATTATATGCGATCGCCAAAGCCACGTCTTGACCAAACGACAACTGAGGAAGCAATTCAGGAGTTTCAGTTGTTTATTAATATGTACCCCAATAGTGCGCGGGTTGAGGAATCAACACGATTGATGGATGAATTGAGGGATAAGTTGGTTTATAAGTCATACCTAAGTGCTAAGTTGTATTACAACCTGGGTGATTATTTAGGTAATAACTACAAGTCAGCGGTTATCGCTGCTCAAAACAGTTTGCGTGATTTTCCAGACACCAAATATCGAGAAGAATTATCATTTTTGATTTTGGAATCAAAATATATCCAGGCTGTAAACAGTGTGGAGGAGAAAAAAGAAGAGCGTGTTCGTGATACATTAGATGAATATTACTCCTTTGTTAATGAGTTTCCTGAAGGGAAAATGAGACGCAAAGCAGAGCGTATTTTCGAAGATTCAGATCGAATGCTTAAAGAGTATAATAAAGAAGTTGCAGTAAATTAAAAATTATCATATGTCAATCGACTACAAGAAAACAAATGCACCGGTTTCAACAGTAACTTGGGATAAGAACGAATTATCTGAACCAACCGGGAATCTTTATGAATCACTTGTTGTGATGGGTAAAAGAGCCAATCAGATAAGTTCAGAAATGAAGGAAGAGTTGAATAAGAAGCTACAAGAATTCGCTTCTTACACGGATAATTTAGAGGAAGTTTTTGAAAACCGTGAGCAGATTGAGATTTCGCGCTTTTATGAGCGTTTGCCAAAATCGGTTTGTATTGCAACCCAAGAATTTGTTGAGGGTAAGGTTTACCACCGTAATCCTGATAGAGAAGGTTCTGAAGAGTAAAAAGGTTAGGTTTCTATTATTTTAATAAAACCTTTCTGATTTAAAAATATAAAGGTAAAGGGGAATGGTGTATTCTCTTTTATCTTTTTTTATTTTTGGGATATGCTAAAAGGAAAAAAGTTTATACTTGGAATAGCTGGTGGTATTGCAGCTTATAAATGTGCTCAACTAACTCGTTTGCTGGTTAAAGAAGGGGCAGAGGTGCAGGTGATTATGACTAAGTTGGCCAAGGAGTTTATAACTCCCTTAACCATGGCAACTTTATCGAAGCGTCCTATTTTAGTTGAGTTTTTTAATCCTGAAAATGGCGATTGGAACAGTCATGTTGATAGTGGCCTTTGGGCCGATGCTATGATTGTTGCTCCAGCTACAGCTAATACCATGGGCAAAATGGCCAATGGTGTAGCAGATAATTTATTGATCACAACTTATTTGTCTGCTCGTTGTCCTGTATTTGTTGCGCCAACTATGGATTTGGATATGTATCAGCATCCGTCTACCCAGCGCAATATGCAAACACTTCTATCATACGGTAACCATTTAATTGAACCCAATGCTGGAGAATTGGCGAGTGGTTTAGTTGGAAAGGGTAGAATGGCAGAACCGGAAGAGATCGTTGGTGAGTTAAAGAATTTTTTTCAAAATCAGGATAAACAAGAGTTACTAGGGAAGAAAGTACTAGTATCCGCTGGTCCAACACACGAAAAAATTGATCCGGTAAGGTTTATTGGTAACTACTCATCGGGTAAAATGGGATATGCTATTGCAGAAGAATTAGCGGAGCGTGGAGCAGAAGTGTCGTTGGTAAGTGGTCCAAGTCAATTGAGTGTTATTCATAAAAATATTAAACGCATTGATGTGCAAAGTTCGGCGGAAATGCACGATGCTTGTGTTAAGGAGTACGAAGGTGCCGATGCTGCCATTATGTCGGCTGCAGTAGCAGATTATACGCCTGAAATTGTGGAAGGGCAAAAAGTAAAGCGAAAGGCGCCCAAAGTATCCATAGAATTGAAGGCAACAGTTGATATTGCTGCGACGCTTGGTGCCACAAAAACAAAGAATCAGTTACTTGTTGGTTTTGCTTTGGAAACGCAAAATGCTGAAGAGAATGCACGTAAGAAATTAGAAAAGAAAAATCTAGATTTTATTGTTTTAAACAGTCTGGAAGATGCAGGTGCAGGTTTTAATTCTGATACTAATAAAATCACAATTATCGATAAGGATAATAAGACGCAGAATTTTCCGTTAAAGAGTAAAGTGGAAGTAGCCAAGGATATTGTTAATGAATTGCTTACTCGCATAAATGGTGTCGCACCATAACCTTACAAGATCGCTATGAAATACGTATTGATTATTCTATTTGTTTTTTTGGGGATGAGAGCTCAAGCGCAAGAGTTTCAGTGTGCTGTGCAGGTTGTTTCTTCACAAATTCAAAGTTCTAATAAAAAGGTGTTCGAAACTCTTCAAACATCTATTATGGAGTTTATGAATAATCAGAAATGGACAAATGATAAGTTTGCGCCTGAAGAGAGAATTGATTGTAATATAATGATCAACATCTCTGAAATGATTTCCATTGATGAGTTTAGAGGAACGTTTCAAATACAGGCACGTCGTCCGGTATATAACACTAACTACTATACGGTATTGTTCAATCATCAAGATCAGGATTTTCATTTTAAGTACGTGGAGTTCGAACCATTGATTTATAATCCTAATAACTTTGATTCTAATCTTATTGCTGTATTAGCCTACTATGCTAATATCGTACTGGGTTTAGATTACGACTCCTTTAAAAATAATGGAGGTACACCTTATTTCCAAGAAGCAGAAAGAATTGTAAATAGGGCGCAGAGTGCTCGTGAGGGTGGCTGGAAGTCATTTGAGGGCCAAAGGAATAGGTATTGGTTAGTCGAGAATATTTTAAATGAGTACCACCGTCCGCTACGTCAATGCATGTATCAGTATCATCGAAAAGGTTTAGATCGCATGGGTGATAAAGTAGAAGAAGGACGTGCGGAAGTCGTCAAGGCATTGGAGTTGACTCGAAAGGTGCATAGGCAGCGACCGAGTTCATTTTTCACTCAAGTTTTTTTTACTGCCAAAGCCGATGAGCTAGTCAAGATATTTGAGGAGTCTTTTTCTATGGAAAAAGGTCGTGTAGTTGAAATTTTACTGGAGGTGGATCCTCCAAATAGTAAGAAATACGAAAAGATTTTATCGTCAAAATAATATGCTCAAGTCATTATCTATATCTAATTACGCTTTAATTGATAAGGTAGAAGTTGCCTTTGAAGGTGGTTTAACTGTTATTACTGGAGAAACAGGGGCTGGAAAGTCGGTTTTGCTTGGTGCTATGTCCTTAATTTTAGGTCAGCGCAGCGATGTTAATGCATTGCTTAGTAAAGAACAGAAGTGCATTGTAGAAGGAGAGTTTTTTATTGGTAATTATGGTTTGATTGATTTTTTCGAAGCAAATGATGTTGATTACGAAGAGGTAACAATCATCAGACGTGAATTATTGCCATCGGGGAAGTCAAGAGCTTTTGTTAATGATACGCCCGTGAATTTGGGCTTTCTTAAAGGTATCAGTGCCCAGTTAATCGATGTTCACTCGCAACATCAAAACTTATTGCTTGACGATAGTGGTTTTCATATGACCGTTATTGACACCCTAGCCGACAATAATAAGCTTCGGGATCAATACAAAAATGAGTATAAGAATTATAAATCTTTGAGTAAAGAAATTGAGATTATGATTGCTGAAAATGATAAGCAAAAAGCAGATCTTGATTATATGCAATTTCAATATGAGCAACTCAAAGATGCTAATTTAAAAGAGGGGCAACAGGCAGAATTAGAGCAGGAATTAGAGCAATTAACGCATGCCGAGGAAATAAAAACATCCTTAGTAGATGTGGTAAATAATCTAAATCACGAACCATCGCCTGTTCTAGAGCTCTTAGTTGATTCGGTTAATAAGTTAGAACGAATCAGTGGTTTTATAGATGGTGGTGAAGAGTTGATTCAACGAATAGAGTCAGCTCGCATTGATCTTAAGGATTTGGCTGAGGATTTAGAAGCGCGTTCTGAGAATTTGGAGTATAATCCAGAGGTGGTTTCTAAGATGCAGCAAAAGCTAAATGATATATACAGTCTTCAGCAGAAACACCGTGTTTCGTCTGTTGAAGAATTAATTGAATTAAGGAATGATTTTGAGCAACGTATTCATAAGGTCAATTTCTTTGACGATGAACTGCAACTAAAACAAAAAAACTTAATAGGCATCGAAAAAAAGCTGGCTAAGGCATGTGCTGATTTAAGTAAAACACGAAGCAAGGTTTTTAGCAAGGTTAAGAGTAATATTGAAAAACAATTACAGGTGCTGGGAATTCCCCATGCCAATTTTGTTATACAACATCATATAAGTGATGAGTATGGTGTCAATGGTAAAGACGAGATAGAATTTCTATTCTCGGGTAATAAAGGAGGTCAGCCATCTTCTATTAATAAAGTAGCATCTGGTGGCGAAATTTCTAGAGTGATGTTGTCAATTAAATCGTTGTTATCGTCAAGTAAAGGTTTGCCAACCATAATTTTTGATGAAATTGATACGGGTGTTTCTGGTGAAGTGGCCGATCAAATGGGTGGAATAATGGCTCACATGAGTAGTTCTATGCAAGTAATCAGCATTTCACATTTGCCACAAATTGCGGTTAAGGGGGATCATCATTTTAAAGTGTATAAAACAGATGATGCGGATAAAACAATCTCAAATATCCGGAAATTAAACCACGAAGATCGTGTTGTAGAGGTTGCAAAGATGCTAAGTGGCTCAACTTTATCAGAAGCTGCTATCGAGAATGCAAGGTCGCTATTGAATAACTAATCAGGTATTTATAACTTACAAAACCTTTTTGCCTATTGCTTGTTGTAATAGGTTAGGTATATAATATTAATGTTGAAACTTGTGTTGTGCAACATATGATGTATATTTGTGCGCTCAAAAATAAATTGATATGGGATTTGATCTTTTAAAAGGAAAAAGAGGGATTATTTTTGGAGCCCTTAATGACATGTCTATTGCATGGAAAGTAGCTGAAAGAGCTTACGAAGAAGGGGCCCGATTTACATTGTCTAATACGCCGGTTGCTTGCCGTATGGGTGAGGTAGTTGAACTGGGTAAGAAGTGTGAGGCTGAAATTATTCCTGCTGACGCTACAAATGTAGCCGACCTGGAGAATGTTTTCGATAAATCAATGGAGGTGCTTGGCGGAAAAGTGGATTTCGTTTTGCATTCAATCGGAATGTCATTAAATGTTCGTAAAAAGAGGGTTTATCATGACTTGGACTACAATTATCTAAACAAAACTTTAGATATTTCTGCAGTTTCTTTTCATAAAATGTTACAGGTAGCTTTCAAAAAGGACGCTGTTAGTGAATGGGGATCTGTTTTAGGTTTAAGCTATATTGCTGCCCAACGTACCCTTTACGGATATAACGATATGGCAGATGCGAAAGCATTATTAGAGTCTATCGCGCGTAGCTTTGGATATATTTATGGTCGCGAACGTAAAGTAAGAATCAATACTATTTCACAATCACCAACTGTAACAACAGCTGGTAGTGGTGTAAAAGGTATCGATGGCTTAATTGACTTTTCTGATCGTATGTCGCCCTTGGGTAATGCTGATGCTGCTGATTGTGCCGACTATTGTATTACAATGTTCTCCGATCTTACGAAAAAAGTAACCATGCAGAATCTGTTTCACGATGGTGGGTTCTCTAATGTGGGAATGAGTTTAAGGGCCATGACTCAGTATAATAAGAGTTTTGACCAAGATGACTTGGAAACAAAATACTAAAATTGAGAAAGGGTGCTGAAAGCACCCTTTTTTGATAGGTTTAATTAACTTAAAAGCACTGCTCTAAATATTTTTATTGTCGTGTTTTAATCATTAAATTTGGCCACGTTTTTATTGAGAATATGGCAGTTTTAACGTAATGCCGAAATATATTGTTGACAAATAAAGTAATCATGGATCAATACCGAATAAATCACCTTAAGGAACTAGAAGCAGAGTCTATCTATGTTATTCGAGAGGTTGCTGCTCAATTTGAAAATCCGGTGATGTTATTCTCTGGAGGAAAAGACTCGATTGTTATGTTTCACTTGGCCCGTAAGGCTTTTTGGCCTGCTAAAGTGCCATTCCCTTTGATGCATATCGATACAGGGCATAATTTTCCTGAAGCAATAGAATACCGTGACCGTGTAATGGAAGAAACCGGAACAAAATGCATTGTGGCAATGGTTCAGGATTCCATCGATCAAGGTAGGGTAGTAGAAGAAAAAGGTATTACTGCTAGCCGTAATAAATTGCAAACAACAACTTTGCTCGATGCTATTGAGGGCAATAAGTTTGATGCTGCCATGGGTGGCGGACGTCGTGATGAAGAAAAAGCACGTGCCAAAGAACGTTTTTTCTCACATAGAGATGAGTTTGGGCAGTGGGATCCTAAGAATCAACGTCCTGAACTTTGGAACATCTTCAACGGTCGTAAGAATATGGGAGAGCATTTTCGTGTATTCCCAATCAGTAACTGGACAGAGATGGATGTTTGGCAATACATCTACATGGAGCAGATTGAACTACCAAGTTTGTATTTTACACACAAGCGCGAGGTTTTCAATCGTGATGGTGTATGGATGGCTAAACTACCATTTATGCAATTGAAAGAGAACGAAAAGTTAGAGACTTTAGATGTGCGTTGCCGTACAATTGGTGATGTTACATGTACGGGCTTAACGCTTTCAAAAGCCAACACTTTAGAAGATATTATACACGAAGTAGCAGCTACACGCACAACCGAGCGTGGCGGAAGAGCAGATGATAAAAGATCTGAGTCAGCCATGGAAGATCGTAAACGCGAAGGCTATTTTTAAACTTTTGTCAAATCAGAAAAATCAATAATATGTCCGGAAAAGAATCAGGATATTTAGATATGGAGCTTTTACGCTTCACCACAGCAGGAAGTGTAGATGATGGTAAAAGTACATTGATTGGTCGCTTGCTGTATGATAGCAAAGCCATCTTTGAAGATCAGATGGAGGCTATTGAGCGTGTGAGTGAGCGATCGGGGCACGAAGAAGTTAATTTAGCTCTTCTTACCGATGGTTTACGATCAGAGCGCGAGCAGGGAATTACCATTGATGTTGCTTATCGTTACTTTGCTACACCAAAACGTAAATTCATTATTGCCGATACCCCAGGACACATTCAATATACCCGTAATATGGTTACTGGTGCCAGTACGGCTAATGTGGCTTTAATATTGGTTGATGCACGTCATGGTGTGCTTGAGCAGACATTGCGCCACGCCTATATTGCATCTCTATTGCAGATTCCGCACGTTATTTTTTGTATTAACAAAATGGACTTGGTGGACTATAGCCAGGAGCGTTTTGAGCAAATTAAAGCTGATATCGATGCTGTATCGTCTAAGTTATCTGTAAAAGATATCCGTTTTGTGCCGATTAGTGCCTTGAAAGGTGATAACGTGGTTGATCGTTCAGAGCCAATGGCATGGTACGATGGTCCTACCTTAATGTATTTGTTGGAAAATATTCATATTAGTAGCGATATTAATCATGATGATTTCCGTTTTCCAGTACAGAATGTAATTCGTCCTCAATCAGCCGAATGGCCTGATTACAGAGGTTATGGTGGTCGTATTGCAAGTGGCGCTATTCAGGTAGGCGACGAAGTGAGCGTATTGCCAAGTGGTTTTACTTCTAAGGTGAAAACCATTGATATGATGGAAGAACCATTAGAGATTGGTTTTGCACCTCAGTCGGTATCTATTACGTTGGAAGATGAAATAGATATTAGTCGTGGCGATATGTTGGTGAAGAAAAACAACGGAACAGAGCCTAAAAACAGTCAGGATATTGAGGCGATGGTTTGTTGGTTTAACGAGCGTAAATTAATGCCGAGAGGTAAATACGTTATTCGTCATACATCATCAGAAGCACGTTGTATGGTTACTGAGATTCAATATAAAATGAATATCAATACCCTTGAAAAAGACGAAGAAAACAATGATGTAAACATGAATGATATAGCTCGAATTAAAATTCGTTCAACTAAACCATTGTTTTTTGATTCATACAATCGTAACCGTATTACTGGTAGTATTATTTTGGTCGATGAGGCTACCAATGAAACTGTTGCTGCTGGTATGATTATTTAAGAATAGAATTATATCACATATAAAAGGCCGCTTTTCATATTGAGAAGCGGCCTTTCTGTTTTTAAGCTTTAGGTAACTACGATTTGAGTGCGTAAGGTATGGTTGAGTGTCCATTTTATTCGCATGCTCAACACTTTCTGTTAAAGTTTCTTCGTATCCTCTTTGGGGTGTCGTCGTATCTTCTTCGGGTTTGCATCGTACCTGCATCGGTTCAACCACGCTCCTAGCGAGCTTGAACCAATGTAAGCTCATTGTTGGGACGATGATGGTAGCGTGTAGTCTCGAACATCTTTTTTTTATGGACTGAATTTAAAACTAAGTTGTGATTTCAGTTCTAACCGACTTTACTGGGCATGGAGGTACTAATTGATAGGATGTAACTTGCGACTTAGTTTAATGATAGTCCACTACCAAACCTGTAAACGCTTAAAAAAGTTGTTTGAGGAGTCGCTCTTCATTGCAAAAAAAAAAGGAGCCTTGGTTAGAGGCTCCTTCGGACGGTTAAGAATAGGTTGGAGAAGGTTAAAACTTCCAACCAAAGGTAAAACTAGCCTGATGGTTACGATACTCTAATGAAATTGGATCAGCAAAACTTAATCCTTCAAGCATTGAGCCGTCACTTGTATTCGGGTAGTAATTATCTTCATTGAACTTATAGGCATAGGCAACGTCAAAAAAGAAGCTTTTATTACGAATGCCAATACCTGTTGTGGCCATCCACTTAACAAGTTCAACATCTGTGTATTCTTCCTTAATTGGCGTATCGAAATAGGCAGCACCAGCTCTAAAAGCCAGGTATGGTACAGGTTTTATTTCAATACCAGCCCTAAGGTCATGTGATATTTTCATTTGGTTTTTAATATCTGTATTTATTTGATTGAATAAGGTGGCATAGCTACTATTAGAAGTGAACTTGGCTGATGTGTGGTCAGTCATTTCATAATCGGCAGACAGTAAAGCGAATTTTCCTAATACAATGGCTAAACTGCCTTGTACCCGATAAGGGGTTCTGTATTTATACTTGTATTCTCCTCTGTTTGATGGTTGATTGTATTGATCGTAGTTAACAAGGTATGATGTAATGCCAGAATAATACTCCTCTTCTACTTCCATAAAAGTAGGTGTGTGAACAGATCCTCCTAATCGTATGGGGTGGAGGTTAAGGATTAGACCAAACTTACCGTTAATGCCAAATCCTTTTTGCTCTAATTTATTGTAGGCATCGAAATAGTCAACATCCAATGGCCCTGATGGATCAAAGCTATTAACATTAATTTCTCTAAAACTTTCTTTCTGTTCGTATCGAAATGTTTGAAAGTTTAAAGATGTTCCAATTAATAGTATGTGGCTGATGTTTGCTCCAAATGTTAGTCCGTATTCACCCGAATAACCATCTCTTTCAATAATGTTGTATTGAGTTATACCATTCACATTTCTATTATAAACTTCACTGGTTCCGTCGTCATAGTCTATTACATCTTCGTACTGACTAAAATATTGTGTGCTCCCATCAAAAAGAGGATCCAACAAGTATGTTTCAT
This sequence comes from Carboxylicivirga sp. M1479, assembly GCF_007097485.1. Lineage (GTDB taxonomy): Bacteria > Bacteroidota > Bacteroidia > Bacteroidales > Marinilabiliaceae > Carboxylicivirga. The sequence goes on from NZ_VKDE01000004.1 coordinate 310,596, forward strand.
AAGCCCAGTGGGCTCTGCCTTCTAAATTCCCCGGAGTTGCATTAATGGGCACGAAGTTGCCATTTTGATCGTAGTATCCATGTGCTTCATTTCTGATGGTACTTAGTAATGTACGCACATCTGTAATCTGACCATCTTCGTTGTAAAGGCCATCTTTCACGCCTGTACCGATTAGCATGGATGTATTCTCGTTAAAATCAGCTGTTCTGTTGTAGGTAAAACCAAAGTGTGTGCTAATCATGCCCTTGTCCTTTTCTCTCAGTGGACGATTGGTTGTGACGGCACCCGCTTGGTTAAAAATAAACGAGTATTTATCATCCTGGCTGTTATAATTTTGATAGTTAGCCTTTGACTGGTTAAATGAAATCGAAGGCGTAAATGCAAATTCAGAAGTTCGATACACAGCAATACCTGCTGGATTGATACTGATGGCGCTCAAGTCACCACCAAGTGCACCAAATGCGTTGGCCATTGCTAAAGAGCGTGATGTACCACTTAGTTCTTTCTTGTTAAATCGTATTACATCATCCAGATTTTGTGAATGACCTATGTTGATAATAGCAAATGCTATCAATAGAGTATATAGAGCTTTTTTCATTGTACAAGTTTTTATAGGGTGAAAAAGGTTAGGTGCTTATCTACGCCCACCACCGCTTCGGCTACTTCCACTTGATGAACCGGAAGAACCTGATGACCGGGAGGAGCCTGAGCTAGTTGAAGAACTTCTACTGCTGCTTGAGCTGCCGGATGATCGGCTGGGTGTATAAGAACTTTTACTCGAACTGCTCGATCGACTAGGCGAATAGGTGCTTTTAGTGCTACTCCCTGAGGATCTGCTAGGTGTATATGTTGAACGGGAGCTAGATGAGTTATTGCTGCTTCTACTTGTACTGCTTCTTGAACTTGAAGATGGCCGTGTATAGCTTGCATTTTTGTTATAACTCGATCTGCTCGATGAACTTCTTGAATTAGAATAGCTTGGTGTGTATGCCCTTCGGCTGGTTCCGGTTCTATTACTTGTGCTACTAACGTTTGTTTTATTATTCGATGTATTACTTACCTTATTGTTTTGTTGATTGCTGTAAGTGTAAGTTCTACCGGTATTGGAATTGGTAATCGTTCGTTGTTTGTTGTTATTGTACGATATATTGCTATTACCTACAGAATAAGCTTCTTTGTTGTTAGATGTTGATATGTAGGGGTTTTGAACAGAACCTGTTCTTCCTCCAGATGTGCGGTCTGTTGGGGCAACTCTACTTCCGCCGGGACGAACCGATGTCGCTTGTCCACCTCTTGGTCTATAATCAGTTGCATACCCAATGCCTCCACCTCCACTTGGTGGATAATAAGGTGGATAGTAACCTCCGCCTCCATAATATGGGTAGCAATGATGGTAACTGTAATAGGGGCTCCACCATGGACTGTGCCATGGGTCATAGAAACCATAACCAGGATAACCCCATCCCCAACTCATAGAATAGTTCCAATGCCATGATGAATTATAGCCATAGTTAAACATGTAGTTGTTGTACATGGGGTTGGTCCAAGTTGGAAATGCGTAGGCATAATTGCCATCAACATATACATTCCAGTCCCAATTATTGAAGTAAACCATGTCATTGTACAAAGGAGACCAGTATGGAATACCGTTAAAAGGGCCATGGAATTTAATGAGTCGTTCAGCATAATCCTGATCCATATTTGAACCATTAAATTCATCTACCCAATAGCCGGTTTCTTCATTGAAATAAACCAAGGTATCCATTTGAGTAATTGAGTCACTTTCCAACAGGCTTAAATAATCGGCTTGTATCTGAGAGAAGTTTCGATTGTCTTCAACTGCTAATTCAGATTTGTTATAGTCATTCTGAAGTTGCTGAAGATCCTTGTTATCTTCTTTTTTAAGATCCTTATTTTCTTGAATAGGAGCATAGGCATTATCAACCACCATTGGTTTACTCTTTGGTTTGTGATACAAGTCATCATCGTAATAACTGTTGTCCGCCCACTGCGAAGAGCTACATCCGCTTAAAAGGAGTGTGATAAATAAGCCAAATAATGTATATGTTTTCATTACTAATCCTCCGGATTTTGATGGTTTAAATACGTGGTGAAATAAGCAAAAAACATGCCGTAGTATTAAAAAATGTAAATTATTTTCAAATAAATGTTAATTTCTTTAATAGGCTTCTCATCTACCACTAGATGTGTGCAATATTAATAAAACAGCACATCTAGCCTAATGATTTGGCGTTATTTTTATTATTTTTGTGCCTCTTGTAAAGAAACGGATACTAATAAAGAATTAGAAGATGGCAAAAGTTTTAACGCCTAGGAGTGAAAGTTATTCACAATGGTACAATGATCTTGTACTAAAAGCAGATTTAGCAGAAAATTCAGCAGTACGTGGATGTATGGTTATTAAGCCTTACGGTTATGCCATATGGGAAAAAATGCAAAATGTATTGGATCGTATGTTTAAAGATACGGGACATGAAAATGCCTATTTTCCGATTTTTATTCCCAAGTCTTTTTTTAGTAAAGAAGCTGATCACGTTGAGGGATTTGCAAAAGAATGTGCGGTTGTTACGCATTACCGTTTAATGAATGACCCGAATGGTGATGGTGTTGTTGTTGATCCAGAGGCTAAGTTGGAAGAGGAATTGATTGTTCGACCTACTTCGGAAACAATTATTTGGAATACTTATAAAAACTGGATTCAGTCGTATAGAGATCTGCCAATTAAATGTAACCAATGGGCTAATGTTGTTCGTTGGGAGATGCGTACACGTTTGTTTTTGCGAACAGCAGAGTTTTTGTGGCAGGAAGGGCATACAGCTCATGCAACTAAACAAGAGGCCATTGAAGAAACCGAAACAATGATTAATGTTTATGGTGATTTTGCAGAAAGGTTTATGGCTGTGCCTGTAGTCAAAGGTATCAAATCGGCTAATGAGCGTTTTGCAGGAGCTTTGGAAACTTATACCATTGAAGCATTGATGCAGGATGGTAAAGCATTGCAATCTGGAACCTCACACTTTTTAGGGCAGAATTTTGCGAAAGCATTTGACGTTAAGTTCGCCAGTAAAGAGGGGAAAGAAGATTATGTGTGGGCTACTTCATGGGGTGTTTCAACTCGCTTAATGGGAGCATTAATTATGGCTCACTCAGATGACAATGGTTTGGTACTTCCTCCAAAATTAGCTCCGATACAAGTTGTGATTGTTCCTATTTTTCGCAAGCCAGAAGAATTGGCTAAGATAAAGGAAGCTTCTAGCGGTATTATTTCTCAATTACGCGATAAAGGTATTGATGTTAAGTTTGATGATAATGATAACCGTAAACCAGGTTGGAAATTTGCTCAGTACGAGCTAAAAGGTGTACCAGTGCGTTTGGCTATGGGACCACGCGATTTGGAGAACGGAACTGTTGAGGTTGCGCGACGAGATACATTAAGTAAGGAAGTTGTGGCAATTGATGGAGTAGTAGAGCATATCACGGACTTACTTGATAAGATTCAGGAAAATATATTCCAGAAAGCATTAGACTTTAGAGCGGAGAGCACAGTGTCGGTTGATACTTACGATGAATTTAAGGAGCGTTTGGAAGAAGGTGGGTTGATAATGGCTCACTGGGATGGTACGCCCGAGACAGAGCAGCGAATTAAAGATGAAACAAAGGCTACTATTAGATGTATTCCTTTGGATCAGCCAGATGAAGAAGGCGTTTGTATGGTGTCAGGTAAACCATCGTCAAAACGAGTGATGTTTGCCAGAGCCTATTAAAAATACTTAATTTAAGAGTGAGAAAAGAGAGACAATGATATTGATCTCTCTTTTTTTATGCGAAAAAGTTTAAATTGTAGCCTTGTAATTTCGTTTCATCTTAAAAACACTCTTCATGAATAACGACACAATAAAGAAAGGGATTGTTGGAATTTTGCAGACCAAAGCAGTGGTAAAGCAGGATGTATTTGAGTCAACAAAGGCAAATTTTGACCTGTTGAAAACGGTGCTTCAGAAAGTTGAGAAAGAATACAATACGCAATTGGGTGCTGATGACAAACGCATTCATTTATTGTTTGAAGATAAAGGTGAATTTGTAGCTCAATTAAAGGTAGCAGGTGATGTATTGGTATTTCATATGCATACCAATACATTTGAATTTGATCGCGATCATGAGGTGTGGAAAAACGAGTATGTTAAAAGCGATGAGAACAACTCGTATTGTGGTGTTGTTAATATTTACAATTTCCTGCACGATTCCTTTCGGTATAATCGAGAGAATGATGCAGGTTATTTAATTGCACGCATTTTTATAAATAAAGAAGGCCACTATTTTGTTGAGGGAAAACGACAGAAAGGGACTGGCATTAATCATTTTGGAACCTCGATATTGAAGCCTGATAGTTGGCAAAACATTATTGAAACAGCCATTTTGTACTCTTTGGAGTTTGATTTGTTGGTGCCCCCATACGATGATGTTAAAATCATTTCGATGATGCAAATGAATGGTGAGATTTTAAGCTCGAAAATGCAAACAGGTAAGCGTTTGGGTTTTGTTTATAATGCTGATGATGTGCAGCAATAATTGCAAGTGACGAAGAAGATAAATAAAAAATAACTAAATAATAATAAGCTATCAGCAAGCTGCTTTTAGCGAATAGTTTTCTTATGGAACAAGTATTAAATAGATTTTTGAAATATGTGGTGGTTGATACTGAGTCGGATACTGATACTGGATTAACGCCATCAACACCTGGTCAAATGGCTTTTGCAGAATCTTTAGCGGAAGAGTTAAGATCCATCGGACTTGAAGATGTATCGTTAGATAAAAATGGATATGTAATGGCAACTGTGCCTGCTACTATTGACGAAGAAGTGCCTGTTATTGGTTTTGTAGCGCACATGGATACAAGTCCCGATTTCTCGGGGCGTAATGTGAAACCTCGTGTGATTGAAAATTACGCGGGTGGAAATGTGGTCTTAAATGAGGAGCAAGACATCGTTTTGAAAACCGATGACTTCCCTGAGATAGAGAAATATATTCATCAAGACCTAGTCGTAACAGACGGAACGACTTTACTTGGTGCCGACGACAAGGCTGGAGTTGCCGAGATTGTTACAGCAGCCGAGTATTTGGTAAATCATCCTGAAATTAAACATGGTAAAATTCGTATCGGTTTTACTCCAGATGAGGAGATTGGAGCTGGTGCTGATCATTTTGATGTTGAAAAGTTCGGGGCTGAATTTGCCTATACACTCGATGGATCTGAGATTGGAGAGCTTGAATACGAAAATTTTAATGCTGCTGGAGCCCAAGTAACGGTTAACGGAAGAATGGTGCACCCTGGATATGCTAAAAACAAAATGCGCAATTCAATTCGTATCGCCAATCAAATCATGACCATGTTGCCTCGTCACGAAACGCCAGAGCATACCGATGGGTATGAGGGTTTCTACCACCTTATGTCCTTCAATGGCGATGTGGAGAAGACAGAAATGGTTTATATTATTCGCGATTTTAAGCGTGATCGTTTTGAGGATCGTAAGCGCGAAATGCAGCATTTAATCAACAAAATTAATGCTGAATATGGTGCTGGTACCGCCGCTGTTGAAATAAATGATCAGTATTATAATATGCGTGAAAAGGTGGAGCCTGTGATGCATGTTGTTGATTTTGCCAAGCAAGCGATGGAAGAGGTTGGCGTTAAGCCAATTGTTAAGCCAATTAGAGGAGGTACAGATGGCTCGCGTTTGTCATATATGGGATTGCCATGTCCAAATATTTTTGCTGGTGGCCATAATTTCCATGGGCGTTTTGAATTTGTTCCCGTGCAGAGTATGCAAAAGGCAGTTGAGGTAATTCTTAAAATTTCTGAATTAGTTGCAAAAAAACACTAATTGCTTGAACATCCCTTGAGCATCTTTGTTTGACTGTTGATTTAAGATACTAAGGAAATAAGTTTAACGATTAAATAAAATAAGATTATGGCTGTATTAGTAGGAAAACAGGCCCCTTCATTTAGCGCTAGCGCTGTTGTAAATGGCGGAGAAATTGTTGAGAATTTCTCATTGGAGCAGTATAAAGGAAAAAAGTATGTAATACTTTATTTTTACCCAGCTGACTTTACTTTTGTTTGTCCAACAGAGATTATCGCTTTTCAGGATAAAATGAAAGAATTTGAAGCGCGTAATGTTGAGGTGGTTGGAGTTTCTGTTGATTCAGAATTTTCGCACTGGAAATGGCTACAGACTGAGCCAAAAGATGGTGGTATTAAGGGTGTTAAATATCCACTAGTTGCTGATAATAGCAAAACTATTTCAGAAAACTACGATGTGCTTGCAGGTGAGTATGATTATAATGACGATGGTCAGATCGTTTTTAACGGAACGCCAATGGCTTATCGTGGATTATTTTTAATCGACAAAGAAGGTTTAGTGCGCCATCAGGTGGTAAATGATATGCCATTGGGACGTAGTGTTGAAGAAGCTATCCGAATTGTTGATGCTTTACAGTTCTTCGAAGAAAATGGTGAAGTGTGTCCAGCTGACTGGCACAAAGGTGACAAAGGCTTAACAGCTACACAAGATGGTATTGCCGATTATTTAGGAGCTAAATAATTAAGATATATACTGAGCTAAAAAGCACTTCCATTCTTTGGAGGTGCTTTTTTTATTGATAACAATCAAGCCTTGACAAAATGGCAAACAGTTGTTTTTTCTTACTTTTGTAGCATGCGTCAATATTTTGAGATTCATCCGAATGATGAGCAATTATTCAAGCAGCAACTGTGTCAGGCTTCACGAAATGAAGGAACAGCTGTTATCCTAGATGGTAATGGATTCAAAGCATCCGATTGCATCGAAACAACTAACAATTACGATTTTATTGCTGGCTTACAAAGTGTTGATAGCTGTAGTGATGATATTGAAAAATTAGGTGCTTTTCATGATGAATGCCAAGACTGGCTATTGGGCTTTTTAGCCTATGATGTTAAGAATCAACTAGAGGATTTGGTTTCGAATAATCCAGATAGGATAGGCATGCCTGATATGCATTTTTTTAGGCCTCGTTATTTGTTTTTAAATGATGGTAAGTCTTGGAAAGTCGGCTATTTAGATGAAATGGATACCAAGGATGATGTGTTGAACTATATCCAGGATCTAAATCATATTTGTCTTGTTGAAGAGCCATTGGAAAACATTAAATTAAATCATCAGGTTTCGCACCAGGAGTATTTGCAAGCCATTGAAAAAGTACTTTGGCACATTCAGCGAGGCGATATTTATGAGCTGAATTATTGCATGGAGTTTTTTATTCATGATGTGGATTTAATGCCACAGTTTATTTATCAACGATTAAAAGAGGTATCGCCAACGCCGTTCTCGTCATTTATAAAATACCACGATAAATTTTTAATGGGCGCATCGCCCGAGCGCTATTTAAAGAAGGAGGGGAGCCAATTAATTTCTCAACCCATAAAAGGTACTTCGCCGCGCGATTCGAATTGGTTTATTGATAACTCTAACAAGCAATATCTCAGGAAGTCGGAAAAGGAACAAGCCGAAAATATCATGATTACCGACTTGGTGCGTAACGACCTATCGAGAGTAGCTAAGCGGGGTACGGTTAAGGTTGATGAATTATGTGGTATCTATTCTTTTGAGCAGGTTCATCAAATGATTTCTACAGTCTCATGCCAGCTTTCCGATGAACGAAACTGGATGGATGCTATCAAAACGTCCTTTCCTATGGGATCAATGACTGGTGCGCCCAAGTTAAGTGCCATGGAGTTGATTGAGGAGTTTGAGTGTAGCAAAAGGGGTGTTTATAGCGGCGCAGTAGGATATGTAAGTCCTGAGGGTGACTTTGATTTTAATGTGGTCATACGAAGTATATTGTATAACCGTAAAAAGCAATGTGCTTCCTTTATGGTGGGTGGAGCTATTACTAATCAGTCGGATCCTCAACAGGAGTATGATGAGTGTTTATTAAAGGCTTCTGCTATTATGAAAGTTTTTAATATTAAGAATTAAAATATGTACTAATCTTCACTTCACGAATGAAGTGGGGAGGTGCTTAAATCATCAATATGAGTCAACTAACAAAGAGTAAAGTTTACACAATATTGGAGGAGATGTGCAATGTTGTATCCTCCGATAAGTTGTTAGTGGCTGTAAGTGGCGGTGCTGATTCTATGGCACTTTTGGATATTCTTAACAAATTAGGCTTTGAGCTGGCGGCTGCACATTGTAATTTTAACTTACGTGGAGAAGAATCTGATAGAGATGAGCAGTTGGTGCTTCACTTTTGTCGTGAGCACGAAATTGAATTACTGACCACTAGTTTTGCAACCGAGGAATATGCTAAAAACCGTAAAGTATCCATTGAAATGGCAGCTCGTCAGCTGCGTTATGAGTGGTTTAGTGAACTATTAAATAAATATGGTTTTAGCTCCATTGTCACTGGTCATCATGGCAACGATTCCATTGAAACATTCTTTTTAAACCTGGTTCGAGGAACGGGTGTGAAAGGGCTTACTGGAATTAGCTTTCGAAACGGAAATGTTGTACGCCCTTTACTAGGCTTTAAGCGTTCAGAGCTTGAAGCTTACTGCAAAAAGGAAGAAATTTCTTTCTGCCACGATGCCTCTAATGACGATACTAAATTCATTCGTAATAAAATTAGGCACGAAGTGATTCCTGTGTTGGAGTCGATTAACCCCGCTTTTTTTGATACCATGCTAGCTAATATGGCCCACCTTATGGATGCGGAGCTGATGTTGGAAGTGGAAGTGAAGCGTTTTATGAAGGATGAAGTTGTGGATGAACATGGTAAGATGATAATTCCGATTTCTAAATTGGAAAATTACCCACATCATCAATCCCTATTGTTTGAAGTGTTGAGACCATATGGATTTAATACTACAGTAGTAAAGGAGGTAAGCACTCACTTGCATGGCTTATCTGGGAAGCAGTTTTTTAGTGCAACACATCGCCTTATAAAAGATCGTCATAACCTACTTGTTATGCCTATTGAGGAGATTCAGGTGCCTCACTTCTGGGTTGAGGAAGGCTTTAATAATGTTGAGCTACCTATGGATATATCGATTTATAGTAAGCCAGAAGATTTTCAGTTTTCTCGTGATCCACAACGCATCCATTTAGATGCTGAACTCCTGGATTTGCCGCTCTTAGTTCGTAAGTGGCAGAAAGGTGATTCGTTTATGCCACTAGGTATGAAAGGCTTTAAGAAATTAAGCGACTTTTTTATCGATAAAAAGTATAGTTTAAAGGATAAGGAAGATGCCTGGTTGGTGATAAGTGGAGAAGATGTGATTTGGCTTGCAGGCTGTCGTATCGATGATCGTTTTAAAGTAACTAAACGTACGAAGCGTATTTTAGAGATAGAGCTGAAGTAAAAAAAGACCTTAAGGTTATTTTCTTAAGGTCTTTAGATGTGTTTTATAATTCTTTATTGAGCAATGGATATTTGCTGATCATTGTTTCCAACTCTTCAACAATTTCCTTTTTCTTCTCGATAAATAATTCTCTGTAATAGTTTACACCATCAGCAATGTTTTTTTGAAAAGCTTTAAGTTGCTTCTTCTCTTTCGCATCATCAGGCTGGCCTAAAAATTTATCCATTCGTTCTTTAAAAATTTCGAGGTACATACCCAACTCTTTTAAGAACATGTGCGGACGATGACGATTATCCAGCAGGTTAGTGCGGCCGTAGATGTGATCTACCATTTCCTTTAAACTTGCTTCCTTAGAGAAGTAAGCTAAATTTGGACCAGGGCATACAGTTACCTTATCTGTTTTACCCACTGCAATGTTCTTCGACTCAAGCAAAGAAATGCCCAAACCTACACACAGGCACTCTTTTTCCATAATGGTGTTATAGGCTGCCTGATATGCTTCCTTTGATAAGTTTTGCTCATCAATTTCAGCTAGCTTCTTTTTTTGATATTGCTTAGATGCTGTACAAATTGGTTTATCGGTATACTCGGTATTGTACTGTAAAAACTGCTTAGTACAAGGCATACCATGTTTTCCAGCTTCAGCATTTGCAATACGTTGTTCGCTCATTGATGCCCACTTAACGCTGTTAAATGGAACGCCAAGAGGAGATAAACCACTAAAATATAGTTGTTCCTCTTTTGCTTGCTTTAATAAATCTAAGGTTTCAGTATCGATGCTTACAGCTTCTGGAACAAGCATAAATGGTGTTCCCCATCCTACTGCATCCATCTGGTAATGATCCATTAAAAAGTTGTGCTCCTCGTTAGAACCTACACCACCTTGTGCTGTTACTTTAATAGCAGGTGTTTCAGCAGGTATATTCAGTTCTTTTTTAGAAAGACCTGCTTCATAAGCTGCCATGCAAGTGTCAATCAGTCTATCGCGGTTCTTTTTAAACTCATCCAATATTGGCCCAAATAAAATACCATTGGTTGGGAATGCATGTCCTCCACAGTTAACACCGCTTTCAATGCGATACTCAGAAACCCATATCCCTTTTGCTGCTAGCATTTTGCCTTGTACAAGAGCAGAACGGAAATCGCTAACTTTTAGTACGATTTTCTTTTTCAACTCACCGTTCATGTCTGGAAAGAAATCTTTGAATTTCTCAAGGTAGCTGTATAAGCGAGGGCTCATGCCAGCAGAAAGAACCAATGACGAAGTCAGCTTACTATTAGCGAAACCTCGTACAGCAGCGTGAGCATCATTAAATTCGATAGGCATTTGTTCACCATCTTTATAGTTCACCTTGTCCAATTTCGTCATGATGTTAACATCAATTTCGCCAACAGGAAGATGTTCGCTAATCCAATTGCTTAAATCATCCTTTAACTGACGACTTTTTTCAGCAAGATTAAGTTTTTCTTTGATTGCTGATAAATCAGGTAGCATGCTAAAATACTTCTCTAACTCACTGCCTTTTTCAATGGCTGATTGCTTCAGTTCTGTAACCTTAGAACTAACGATGTCATCCACCATGTTAAGATATGATGTAATTCGCTTGGCTCTAAAATCCTCTACTTTATCTGAAATGGCTTTAAATGGGAGGTCGAATTTTTGACAATAGAACTCGCGCATTTGTTCCATTAGTTTATCATCCACCAAAGATATTACCGATGATATGCCATAGGGTGCCACATTAATTGGCGTGTCCAAGGTATATCCAAGTCCCAAAACGGGAATATGAAAAGTGTGTTTTTTCAAAAAATCCATTGATTAATCCTGTTAAATTATAAGCACGAAGATACGTTATTATATGAGACAAAAAAAACGACCCGAGGGTCGTTTCTTATTATATTTCAATAATTTAGAATATTATTTTGCTAAGTTCGATTTTACTGATTCAGTTCTTTTTTAATTATTAGCTGAATATCAGCTACCAACTGCTCAATGTCTTTGCCTTTAGGTTCGATTGGATCCAATGCGGTGTAGGTAATTTTCTCACCAAATTTAAGTGGAAACATGCCCTTTTCCATCATTCGGCTGTGCCCATCTATCGCAAAAGGGATAATTAAGGCATCGGGAGCCGCTCGTAATAATGTGTTGAGTCCTGCACTCATAAATTTTTTAACCTTGCCATTTTTACTTCTGGTACCCTCGGGAAAAATACAGGCCGCATAGTTATTAGCCTGAATTAGTCGACCTAATTTAAAAATTTCTTTAATGGATTGTGAACCATTTTTGCGGTCAATTAAGGCTGACTTACCATGCTTAAGGTTGTATGATATACTTGGCAAGTTTTTAGCTAGCTCAATTTTAGAAATAAATTTAGGATAGTATTTATGGAACTTGTACACTACAGCTGGTATGTCAAATAGGCTTTGGTGGTTCGCTACAATGATGATTGGACGTCCCTCAGGAAGTTGGCCAAATCCTTTAAACTTAATTCGACAACCCATAATATACAGACCGTTTACTAGAAAGAAGTTTAGCGCATCAACTGATTTACGCCGTGCACCATCGCCAATTAATAGATTGGATAAAACCTGAATTGGGTGGAAAATAACTAACACTAATCCATAGTAAAGATGAAAAATTGGTGTTAATAAAAAACCGAGTACTGATTTCATTGTATTATTCTTGTTATCAATTTAAAAGCACAAAAAAACAAAAAAATCGGCTAAAGTTGATATTCAGAAAGGGCAAATGCGATAAATAAATTGCAATTAATATGCTTTTAGCTTTAATGTCAATTTTAATAACACTGAAGAAACGTGAGTAACAGTTGTTTTCTTATATTGTAAACCCTTAACACGATTACTTATGCTATTGAAAGTAAATAACAGGCTACAGCTGAAACCGATTGGTCTGGAAGATGCTCCTCTTATTTTCCAAACTATTGATTCCCAGCGAGTCTACCTTGGAGAATGGCTACCCTTTGTTGCATTCACCAAAACACAGCAAGATACAGAGGAGTTTATTCGATCTATTTCAGTTCAATATCAACAACCGTCCTCAATTGTTTATACCATTTTATACGATGATAATTTTGCTGGCTTGATCGGTTTTAAAGAAATTGATCGCTCCAATAGTCGTGCTGAATTAGGGTATTGGTTATCCGAACTTTATCAGAAAAACGGCATAGCAACTACTTGTACCAAGTATTTATGTAATCATGCATTTAATTTAATGGGGATGAATCGTATTCAAATTAAATGTGCCACGCAGAACGTTAAAAGTCAACAGGTACCAGTTCGTTTGAACTTTGCGCTTGAAGGAGTTGAAAGGCAAGGAGAGCGATTTTCGAATGATCGTTTTGTTGATTTAAATGTATATAGTCGTCTTAAATGTGACGGCAACCTCTAAACGTCTTGTCTTGCTTAAGTTTTAACCCCTAAATAATTTGTTATGAAGAAGATGTATTCATTTTTACTATTCGCTCTCATGCTTACTTCATGTGCTCTTCAACAACCAGTTAGTACCAACATAGCCGAGAACAATAAGGACTACCAGGTTGCATATCTATTTGAGCATGATGGATGTAAAGTTTACCGTTTCTTAGATAACGGTACGTATGTTTACTTTACCAACGTAAGGAGTGATGTAACGATTGTTCCCAGTGATACAACTGTTGTACTTAACACAGTTAGGGAGCTCAAGCAAATTGAAGAATAGAGTGAAAAAACAAAAGGGATAAACTGATGTAGCTTATCCCTTTTTGTGTAAATATAGTGGTTTATTGTGTGCTTATTCGTACTTGCCAGCACGCACGGCTTTGATATTTTCATCAGCCAGGTACTCTTCAAAATCCATTAATTTATCAACAATCCCTTTAGGCGTTAATTCAATTACACGGCTACAGGTTGTGCGAATGAATTCATGGTCATGAGATGCCATTAATATTTGCCCTGGGAATGTTTTCATGTTGTTATTAAATGCTTGAATTGATTCCAGATCCAAATGGTTTGTTGGGTGATCTAAAATCAAAACATTTGGTTCTTCCATCATCATACGAGCAATCATACAACGCATTTTCTCACCACCTGAAAGTACAGATGCTTTCTTCTCGATATCATCATTTGAAAAAAGCATTTTTCCTAAGAAACTTCGCATGTAATCTTCCGATGTGTCTTTTGCAAATTGGCCTAACCAATCATAAAGTTTAATCTCTTTTTGAAAGTAAGAGGTGTTATCCATTGGCAAATAAGCGCTAGTAATGGTTTGACCCCATTCAAATTTACCTGTATCTGGCTCTCTTTCTCCATTTATAATTTGAAAGAATGCTGTTACAGCACGGTTACTTTTGGATATAAATACTACTTTTTCATCTTTTTCAACGTTGAAGCTCACATCTTTAAACATAACCTCACCATCAATAGTGCAACTAAGGTCTTCGACCTTTAGTATTTGATCACCCGATTGACGCGAGGGTTGAAAGATAATACCAGGATATCGACGAGTAGAAGGTTGAATTTCAGAGAAGTTCAACTTTTCAATCATTTTTTTACGACTGGTAGTCTGCTTACTCTTGGCCACATTGGCACTAAAGCGTGAAATAAATTCCTGAAGTTCTTTCTTCTTTTCTTCAGCTTTTTTATTCTGTGCCGCTTGCTGACGGGCTGCTAACTGGCTTGATTCGTACCAGAAAGTATAGTTACCTGAGAACATGCGAATTTTTCCGAAATCAATATCCACAATGTCAGTACAAACATTATCTAAGAAGTGACGGTCATGGGATACAACAATTACAGTGTTCTGGAAGTTAGCCAGATAATTCTCTAACCACAGCACTGTTTCAAGATCCAGGTCATTGGTAGGCTCATCCAGTAGTAAGTTGTCTGGATTACCAAAAAGAGCTTGCGCCAAAAGAACACGTACCTTTTCCTTACCGGTCAGGTTTTTCATTTCCTGATTATGGAGGTTTTCTTTGATGCCTAAGCCACTTAATAATTCAGCAGCATCACTTTCGGCATTCCAGCCACCCATGTCAGCAAATTCATCTTCAAGCTTAGCTGCTTTCATGCCGTCTTCCTCGTTAAAATCAGGCTTCATGTATAAAGCATCTTTAGCTTGCATTACTTCCCACATCTCTTTATGGCCCATCATTACAGCATTAATTACTGTAAATTCATCATAGGCATAGTGGTCCTGACGAAGAACAGATAAGCGTTCGCCTGGTTCCATTTTCATACCACCTTGCGTCGAATCTAAATCGCCAGCTAAAATGCGTAGGAAAGTAGATTTTCCGGCGCCATTAGCACCGATTAAACCATAACAATTACCAGGAGTAAACTTTAGGTTAACTTCTGAGAATAAAGGTTTTTTGCCAAACTGAATGGCTAAGTTTGATACTGTAATCATGTTACATCTCCGTTTTTCAGGGCGCAAAATTAGAAAGAATAGTTGAATTATAGGCTGTTGTAGTGTTAAAAAAGGTTGGATGCTTATTTTCTTTAGTGCATACCATGGCTAATTTAAATATAGACGCTTTTAAAAGAAATATTTTACGTATGCTAATGTGCACTATATTAAGGTGTAGGGATGTGAGATTGGTCTAAGTAGAAAGAAAATGTAAAATTTCTTTGGGGGGTAAGCTTGACTTGGGTGTTATACTGTTGAATCGACAATTGAAATAGAGTGAATCAAGAAAATATCATACAGTATTTGTCAGGTAGAATGAGAGAAAGCGAAAAGATTCGTTTTTATTCAGCCTTAGAAAACGATGTTAATCTGAAGAGGGAGTTTATTAAGCAAAAGAATTTGTGGGCTGTAAGCTCTTCGATTGGAACATCTACTCATGCAAGCGAAAGTAATGTCAATACCTTTTTATATCGTTTTAATACTGCGAAAGGATTGGACAAAGGTCATCAACGTTTACGTATTAAGTTAAATAGCTACAAAGTTGCAGCAGCCGTAATGTTTGCTCTGTTATTAGGTAGTGTAGCGTATTTGTTGCAGCAAAATGCTGTTGATGATCAATCCGCCGTTTTTTATACTGAAACATATGTTCCCAAAGGTGAGAAGTCTGAATTGTTATTGCCAGATGGTACTCACTTATTTATTAATGCGGATTCACGCGTGCGGATACCGTCAAATTTTTCTGCCACAAACAGGCGCTTAGAATTAAACGGAGAGGCCTATTTTTCTGTTGTACATGATGTGGAAAATCCTTTTTTAGTTGAGACAGAAAGTATCACCATTGAAGTATTAGGTACAAGTTTTGACTTGTCGTGCTATAGCGACGATGAATTGGTGACAACAACCTTGGATGAGGGCAGTGTTCGTTTTTCTGGTGCTAATAATAATACCGTTAACGGACGATACCTGAAGCCAGGTCAAACCGCTCATTACCATAAATCAAGTGGCTTGTTTAAAATACATAAAACGGAAGAGCAAAATGATGCCTCGGCATGGAAGGATGGAAAACTTAAGTTTAAAGATTTGCCTTTTGTAGCGCTTGCTAAAAAGATAGAACGACTTTATGATGTGGAGATAGAAATAGATGAAAGTCTAAAGTATGAACGTTATACAGGTGAAATAAACGAAGAAACAGTGTGGGCTGTTATGAATCATTTTGCTATTGCCACACCTTTTAATGTGGAAACTGTCGGCCGAAAAATAATAGTTACCCCCAAGAAAAATTTCAAGTAAAAATGAGCACCCTCATCCCTGGCCGGATGAATAGATGCTCAAATAATTCATATAACAAATAACAGATCTATGAAAAAAAACAGATTGAGAAGTGCTTTAACATCTGTTAACAGGTGGAAAGTCACAAGCTTACTCATCGTGAGCATGCTGTTGGTTGGAACACACACGCATGCGCGTCAGCAAGAAAAGCTGAATGTAGTGCTAAAGAATGCTTCTCTTGAAGAGGTGTTCACTAATATTGAGAAACAAAGTTCATATCGTTTCTTGTATAAGACCGATTTAGTTGATTTAAGTAAAAAGGTTGACATTAAGCAACGTAATGTTGATTTAGAAAGTGTATTGCAAGAGGTATTAGAGAACACAGATATCTACTATACTGTGCAAAAGGGCGATTTAGTGATCATCACTCCAAGCGCGCCTAAAATGGCAAAAGATATTCAACAAGAGGCTGTTACCATTAAAGGTAAAATCGTTGATGCATCGGGCGATCCCTTACCAGGTGCTGCTGTTTACCTGAAAGAAGATAATACAATTGGAACCATCACAGATGTGGAGGGACGCTATGAGCTTAATATTCCTGCTGGAGCGCAAACAATCGTTTATGCTTTCATCGGCATGGAAAACCAGGAAGTTGCCTTTGCCGGCCAAAGTAATATTGATATTACTTTATTATCGGCATACGAAGAAATGGACGAAGTAATTGTTGTGGGTTATGGTATTCAAAAGAAATCTAACCTGACTGGTTCTGTTGCTAATCTTGAAACGGAAGACCTTAAAGGAATTACTTCACCTAATGTTGGTAACATGCTTCAGGGTAAAGCTGCTGGTGTATTTGTATCGCAAAGTTCAGGTCGTCCTGGAGATGCGCCTACTATCCGTATTCGTGGTAAGTCAACCTTGAGTGGTAGTGTTGATCCTCTTTGGGTAGTTGATGGTGTTATTCAGGCCGAAGCACCTCAGTTAAATCCAGAAGATATTGAGTCAACATCCATTTTAAAAGATGCTTCTGCGACGGCTTTATACGGATCACGTGCTGCCAATGGTGTTATTTTGGTAACAACCCGTTCTGCCAAAGAAGGAACTGATAACATTAATGTTGCTGTTAAGGCAGGTGTTACCAAATTATCACTTGGGAACTTTGGTGTGATGAACAACACTGAAATGACTGACTATATTAAGTCATTTGCCAATGGATATGGCGATTTAGATTGGTTTACGAATGAAGCGCAAGCTCGTAATACTGATTGGTTCGATGAAGGAACTCAATTGGGTATTGTACAAGATTATGGTATTTCATTTTCTGGAGGTAATGAGCGTTTGAGAACGTATATATCAGGTAATGTATATGATGAAACTGGTGCTGTTAAAGGTTATGATTATACGCGTTATACAGGTCGTATGAACATCGATTATGACATTAAGCCTTGGTTAACCTTGCATCCAAAATTAGGTTTCTCATACCGCGATATTTTAAACAAACAGCAGAGTGTTGGCGAAATGTTTTTAAATATGCCGTACGATCGTCCGCGCGATGATAATGGTACCATTATAGATCCAACAGATCCTGAGTCTGGATGGATTGGCCGTGATAAGAGTAACTCTATTTATAATTTGCAGTGGGATTACACAGAAACAACGGAATTACGTTTGTCTCCATACTTTGGTTTTGACATTAAATTAGCTGAAGGATTAACCTTTGTGTCGTCAAACAGTTTTGATTACCAGCATAATAATCAGTCGAGTTACATCGATCCTCAGTCAACAGCAGGTCGTAATGATGTTGGTTCGGTAACCAATTACCATTATAAAAGCTTAAACCGCTTTACCAACCAGTTGTTGCGTTATCAAAAAGGTTTTGGTGAGCATTATTTCACAGGTTTAGTGGCCTATGAGTTTAACGATTTTGAATACTCAACAACACTTGCTCAGCAAAAGGGGATTGTTTCTGGAACCGAAATTTTAAACGCAGGTTCTGAAATGAAACGCATTGAGGGTACAAAAGCAGGTTATGCCTTTAAGTCGTATTTATTTAATGCTAACTATACGTATGGTTCGCGTTATATGGCACAATTCTCTTTCCGTCGCGATGGTTCTTCAAAATTTGGTACAGACTCACAGTTTGGTAATTTCTACTCTTTTAGTGGTGGTTGGAATATTCACAACGAAGAGTTTTTCACACTTGATAATATCAATGTATTGAAGTTAAGAGCCAGTTATGGAGCATTAGGTAATACACCTGGTAATTATTACCCAAGTAAAGAATTGTACTCGGTAACCAACCAATATAACAAAGTGCCGGTTATATCAGCTAGTCAATTAGGTAATGAAGACTTGACATGGGAAAGAACATACAGTACTAACATTGCTGTAGATGCCCGTTTTTATAACCGCATTGATTTAAGTTTGGAGTACTACATTAAGGATACGAAAGACTTATTGTACTACGTTACTCTTCCTGCAACTTCTGGTTTTGAAGGTTATTGGGAGAATATTGGAGCTGTTAAAAACAAAGGTTTTGAGGTGGTACTAGGTGCTGATATTATCACATCTGCTTCTGATGGTTTTGAGTGGCGTTTAGATGCCAATATCGGTGTTAATCGTAACGAAATTACTGAACTATTTGAAGGAAATGACATTATTTCTGGTAATAAAATCCGCAGTGTTGGCGAAGATATTGATACATGGTACATGCGTAAGTGGATGGGCGTGAACCCTGATGATGGTATGCCTCAGTGGGAAACGATTGATGACGATGGTAACCGTAGTTTGACGACTGATTACAACAAAGCCGCTTTGCAAAATGTAGGTGCTTCAACACCTGACTTCTTTGGTGGTATTAATTCTACTATGTCGTATAAGAATCTAACGTTAACGATGAATTTGGATTACGTTTCTGGTATCGATATTTACCATTATGCACGTGAGTTGTATGATAACGATGGCGCCTACTCAACCTTTAATGCCATGTCGTTACACGATGGCTGGAGTCGTTGGGAAAAGCCTGGCGATAATGCAACACATCCACAGCCATACAATGGTGGTATCAACCTTTCGAACAAAACGTCTTCACGCTATATGGAAGATGGAAGTTACCTGAGGTTGCGTAACGTAATGTTGAATTACTCTTTAGGTAATATTAAGAAAGTTGATTTTCTTAAAAATGTAAGTGTGTATGTTTCAGCTGAAAATTTAGTGACATTCACTGATTATTCAGGTATCGACCCCGAAGTTGGTGAAGAGGGTAGTGGTGATGCCTATGATGATTATGCTATTCCAAAGCGTTTTATGTTTGGTGTTAATATGTCCTTTTAAGCACACCGGTTATGGTAATTAAAATGCTAACAAAAAAAGTTAAAACAAATGAATAAGAAAATATATACATGGTTCCTAATTCCTGCCGTCATTCTGGGGCTTTTTAGCTGCGAATTAGATAGAAAACCATTCGAGACAATCGAAAAAGACGATGTGTACTCATCGAGTAATTCATTAGAAGCATTGACCTTGGGTAATTACGCTATCTTAAAGGGTAGTGGTATTGCCGATGGGTATTCTTGGGTAAATAACTTCTATCGTTTTGCCGAATATCCAGGTGATAATGTGGCTTTAAGTGGAAGTACAACCGATCCGCTGATGTTTATTTACAACTACAAACGTCAAACAACAGGATATCGTAAACAAGCTTTATGGACTGCTTCGTACAAAACAATTGTAGGATGCAATACCGTTATTGAACGAGCTGAAGCTGGTGCTTCCGAAGAAATTGATCACATGATTGGTCAGAACTACTTCTTAAGAGGTATGGTTTATTTTTACCTTACCAATGTGTTTGGTCGTCCTTATAATCAAGACCCAGTGTCGAACCTTGGAGTGCCATTAAAATTAACGACTGATGTTGATGATCAGCCAATTCGTTCTTCTGTGAAAGATTGCTACGATCAAATCGTTCGTGATTTATTAAAAGCAGAAGAGTTAATGACCATTGAGAAAACAGCTAGTTACGGAACAAAAGAAGCTGCTCAGGCCTTGTTGTCGCGTGTGTATTTATATATGGAAGACAATGATAAGGCCATTGAATATGCCGATAAAGTATTTACCTCGGGTCGTTATGCTTTGTTGTCGAAAGATGACTTTAAAAAGTACCCGCGTTTTACGCCAGATGATAACTCTGAAACTATTTTTGCTTTGCGTTATGTTGATGGAGCAGACAATCAGGGGCAATGGGATGATTGGTATACATTCCCGGGGATGTACGCTTCTGTGGATGCACAGGGTTATCCGTCTTTAACTGGTGCTGGTTGGGGTGAGCTATATGCTTCGGTGAGTTACCGCAATTTGGTTGATGAGTGGCCGGATGATGCACGTGGCGCTTTTGTTACTGGCATGGTGCTAGACGAAAGTAGCGAGAGTTTGTTTGGCGAGTGGTATGGTTTAAATGCATACGACAACGACGATTCTGATGCAAATATGAAATACAACAGTTACTTATTTCACCAAGATGAAGTGTCAGTTGATATGACCACTTTAAAACAAACATGGGAAATAGATTTGGATGGTGATGGAACAGACGAAACAACTGTTATCGAAGAGTCAACTATTACTGCACAGGTAGATCCTAAAACAGGTGTTACTAACTATAGTGTTACACCATACATGGTTAATACATCAACTGGTGCAACAACTATGCTCGATGCGCCTGTTAAATTGCGTATTAATAAGCTATTGGCAAGTCGTCAAACCTATCCAAAATACTTTGTTACAAAGTGTTCGGGTCAAGAGGGGAAAGGTCACTTGTGGTCACCAGTGGTTGTGCGTTTAGCTGAGATGTATCTGAACAAAGCAGAGGCATATGCTAAAAAAGGTGATATTGGCAATGCTTTAATGAATGTCAATGAGGTGCGTCGTCGTGCAATTGGTGCTGAAGCTGAGTATACTTCTTCAGACATAACACCTGAAATGACATTGTTGGATATCGTTCTTAAAGAGCGTCGTTTAGAGTTGGCTTATGAAGGGCATCGTAAATTTGATGTGTTCCGTAACGGTCGAACAATGAATCGCCATTACCCAGGTACACACCTACGTGGTAACGAACCTTTTTATGAGATGCTACCAACGTCGTTTGACATTGTTGAGTATCTTCCAGAAAAAGAGATTCAAGCACAACCAGACCTAATTCAAAATCCATAATACCTACAAATGAATAAGGCGATAAGCGATTATCGCCTTATTTTTAAACTGAAATAATAAGGAAATCTGATTTAATTGGGTGATAAGCTGATTAACAACAAACGAATGGTTATGAACAGAATTAACAAAGTACTTTTTCTTTCAACAGTATTATTCGCATGTGCTCTTACTAGCAAAGCACAAACAATTAGTAAACCTAACATCATTCATATTTTAGCCGACGATGTAGGGTATGACGATTTAAGTTGTTTTGGTTCAAAAGATATCAACACGCCCAATTTGGATGCTTTAGCAGCCAAGGGTATGAAATTTACCAGCTTTTACGCTCCACATGGTACGTGTACGCCATCTCGGGCAGCTCTTCTAACAGGGCGCTATGCTCCCAGAGTAAATAATGGCGAGGGTTTATATGTTTTATTTCCTCATTCGAAAACTGGTTTGGAGGATGAGTTAGAAGTCACCATTACCGAACTGTTAAAGCAACAGGGTTATTCTACTGCTTTGTACGGTAAGTGGCACCTCGGACATCTGCCTCAATTTTTGCCATGTGTACACGGTTTCGATGAGTTTTTAGGTATTCCTTACCCCAATGATCACGGACCAGAGCGTATTGGTAACAGTGGTTGGAGGCCTAACGGAGTGAGCGATCCGGCCATTCCATTGATTGAGCAAGCACAAGTTATCAAGCGTTGCGATAATAATGACATTGCCGAATTACCTGCCCTTTTTACGCGTGAGGCTTGTAAATTTATCTTTCGATCGGTAAAAGCAGAAACACCTTTTTACTTACAATATGCCAATATTGAAACGCACACCCCTTGGTTTGTGCCAAAGGGCTTCGAGGGGCAAAGTAAAGCAGCGGCTTATGGCGATGCGGTGGAATACTTAGATCGTTCGGTTGGCATTATTGTTAACACCTTAAAACGCTTGAAAATAGAAGATAATACCATCATCGTGTTTTCATCGGACAATGGACCTTTGGTGCATCAGGATGAAGAATTAGAGAATTGTTATGGCAAATTTGGGTATACAGATCCAAATCGTCAGCATATTTTGCGTGAAGGAAAGTATCAAGAACGTTTTGACGGGGGGATTCGTGTTTCGTGTATCATGAGTTGGCCCAATCATATTCCGCAGGGAACGACCTGTGACGAGCCTGTGGCAGCCATGGATTTATTTACAACATTCGCTCATGTAGCAGGTGCTCAAATACCTACTGATCGAATTATTGATGGGAAGAATATTTTACCCTTAATGAGGCAAGAGGATGGGGCTGTTTCGCCACATAAAGCTATCTATGGATTTAAAGCACGAGGTGGTTTAATGAGTGTG
Source organism: Carboxylicivirga sp. M1479 (assembly GCF_007097485.1). Classification (GTDB taxonomy): domain Bacteria; phylum Bacteroidota; class Bacteroidia; order Bacteroidales; family Marinilabiliaceae; genus Carboxylicivirga. The sequence continues at coordinate 333,230 of NZ_VKDE01000004.1, forward strand.
CGCTATCAAAACTGGAAATTGATAATGCCGGGTAAGCATTGGACTGGAAATGTGGCTCAAGCGCAATTATTTAATTTGGATAATGACATCGGAGAGAAGACCGATGTGGCTGATCAGCACCCGAAGATTGTTAAGCAGATATTAAAACTGGCTGAAAAAGCTGATTTAGCAATAAAAGAAGACAAAAACTTATAACAAACTAAAAATATTAACACCATGTCATCAAGTAGAAGGTCGTTTTTGAAAAATATGGCTATTGGAACAGGCGTTATCGCTTCGGCTCCTTTGGCAGGATGTACTACTAACACCAAAACTAACGAGGTTGTTGGTCATATTCGTAAATCGGCAGAGCGTTTGCCTGCCATGAGTTTTAACATGTGTGGCTACGCTGCTCCCAAATTGGAAACTGTGCGAGTAGGTTTTGTGGGAATCGGCGACCGAGGCATTGGCGCTGTTGACCGCATGGGTTTTATCGAAGGAGTTGAGGTAACAGCCATTTGCGATACCCGTCAGGCAGCACTAGATGGCGCACAGGCTTCGCTGGCTAAGGCTGGTTTGCCAAAAGCCAAAGAATTTACAGGTAGCGATACTGCCTTTAAAGAGTTATGTGAGAGTGGTTTGGTTGATTTAGTATACATCGCTACACCTTGGGAATGGCACGTGCCAGTGGCTATTGCTGCCATGAAAGGTGGAAGCCATACAGCCGTTGAGGTATCTACTGCTAAAACCATGGACGAATGTTGGGAGATGGTTGAAGTATCGGAGCAGACCAAAAAACACTGTGTGATATTGGAGAACTGCTGTTACGATTTCTTTGAGTTATTGACCTTGAATATGGCACGTCAGGGTGCTTTTGGTGATTTGGTGCACGGTGAAGGAGCTTATATCCACGATTTGGATTATTGGCATTTCAACAAGCCAAAGGACGATAAACCACGTGGCGATGGAGCTTATGACAAATTGTGGCGTTTGCACGAAAATACCCGTAAGGCCAATGTATACCCGACGCACGGTTTAGGACCTATCTGTCAGGCTATGGATATTAATCGTGGCGACCGTATGGATTACTTAACGGCCATGATGTCGGATGATTTCACTTTGAAGCATCGTATTAAAGAGCTGGCTCCTGACAGACCCGATTTGCAGCAGTTTATTGGTAAGGAAATGCGTGGTAACATGGATATGCAAATGATTCGTACGGCCAAAGGTCGTACTATGATGATTCAGCATGACATCAGCTCGCCACGTCCATATTCACGTATACACATGTTGAGCGGTACTAAGTGCTTTGCTCAGAAGTGGCCTTTACAACACATAGCATTTGGCCATTCGAAGGCTGATGATGCCAAAATGAAAGAATTGCAAGAGAAATATACTCCTGAAATTGTACGTCGTATCGGTGAGATGGCTAAGCAGGTTGGAGGCCACGGAGGTATGGACTTTATGATGGATTGGCGCTTGATCGACTGTTTGCGTAATGGTTTACCAATGGACATGGATGTGTATGACGCAGCCTCATGGTCGTGTATTACGCCTTTGAGTGAGTGGTCGATATTGAATGGCTCCAAGCCAATTGATATACCTGATTTTACACGCGGAAAATGGAAGACGAATAAGCCAGTTGAGTTAACCCTAAAAGGTGGTGGCACAACAGGTGTTCGTAACTTAAAAGAAGCCGATTCTGGTAAGCAATTGAATGTGCACTAAAAGCAATTAGTTTAGTATTGCTGGCCTAAAGGTAGGGATGTAAGTGAGCTCTTTCTTTAATGATATTGTGAAAGTCGCAATTGTAAGATGAATTTATCTGCTTTGCGATTTTTACTTTTATACGGATTGGCATACAGAATGGGAACTTTTTTTATGCTTTAGGGATGAAGTCCTAGAGTGAGTATATAGTAATAGATGATTAAAAATAAAAGATATAAAATGAAAATTATAGGACTAACATTATTTATTACTGTTGGCATGCTTTTGATGGGCTGCGTCAGTTGTAGTGATGATGGCAAAACAACGCCTGATGATAAAATACCCACTTTGGATATCCGTGTGCCTGCAGGTGGCAATACGTGGCTGGTGGGTAATGTTGATAAAGGCGCGCAACTAATAAGTGAGCAGGGAGTTGCCAATTGGACTTCAAAGACAGATGTTTTTCGTATTTACTTTAAGTTGCCGGCTACAGGGGAATTGCATCTTGGTTTAAATGCCAAAGTCATAAGTGGTAAATCGCAATTGAAATGCACCCTCAATGGGGTGTCTAACGAAGTGGAACTAAAATCGACGCGTATAAGTAATACTTATGTGGGGGCGTATACCATTAACGAACCTGGGTACTATTGTATAGAAATTGAAGGCTTGTCAAAAGAAGCAGCAACCTTTGCCGAGATCAAGGATGTGATGTTGGGAGGAGAAGCAACAAAAGGTAAAGTGTACTTTGTTAATGAAGAGTTTTATTGGGGACGTCGTGGTCCATCGGTACATCTCTCATACGAAGTACCAACTGCCGTAAGTGATGTGGAATACTTTTACAATGAGATAACAGTGCCAGAGGGACAGGATAAAGTAGGATCGTACTACATGGCCAATGGCTTTGGCGAAGGATACTTTGGTATTCAGGTTAATTCAAATACCGAGCGCCGCATATTGTTTTCCGTTTGGAGTCCTTATCAAACCGATGACCCAAGTTCTATACCTGAAGAGGATAGAATTAAATTAGTACGAAAGGGCGATGGTGTAACAACAGGCGAGTTTGGTAACGAAGGTTCGGGTGGCCAAAGTTATTGGAAGTACAATTGGATAACGGGTAATACCTATCAATTTTTACTAAAAGGTGAACCAGTTGATAATGGTTATACCCAGTATACAGCCTGGTTTAACGGACCGGAATTTAATGAGTGGCAATTAATAGCCAGCTTTAAGCGACCAAAAACACAAACCTGGTTGACGAGACCGCATTCGTTTCTTGAGAATTTTCATACAGAAACTGGGGCTCAAACACGCAAAGCATTTTATAACAATCAATGGGTTCGAGCTACCAACGGGCAGTGGTACGAGATGGTGAAGGCTCGCTTTACGGCCGATGCAACAGCACGTAAGGAGTCGCGCATGGATTATGCCGGCGGTGTTGAAGAGGGTAGCTTTTTTATGCAGAACTGTGGCTTTTTTAACCACACAACAGCAATTGATAGTGAGCATACACGTAGCGCAATAGGACAACAACCCGATGTTGATGTGAGTAAGTTGCCATAAGTAATTGATATAGCGATATAAACAATACATCCCTGATGAAGTCTTTAGGCCGATTCAGGGATTTTTTTACCCTAACGATAGCAAGCTAATTTGTGTTTTATAATGTTGATCTTATACCAATACTACATTGAAACGCGCCTTATTTTTTTTGTTCTTTTGAACATGTGTTTTGTTGAAATATATCGGCATAACTATGGCTATGCATCATTTTTTGCCTCACATAAGTCCAGAATATTCAAAATAATTTAAGTCTCATTTCAAATTAGAATTACTAATCAGCTTTTTTGTAATAACCTCAGTTCGATTAAAATTAAACAGCTCAGGTTTTATTAAATGACTGATATACAATATAAATTTTTGAAGCATAGCTAGCTATGGTGATAAAATTTAGAGAAGTAGATCTGTTATTTAATAAAAAGCATGGATTTCCACTTGTAAACAACTGTTTTCTTCGTCATAATTGCTTACCATAGCCCGCTATGCCTTCGCAAAGATTCCTTGAAACCAATTATTTACAAGCGGTCTGAGCTATTAATTTTATGTCGAACTGAGATTAATAAACAGAATCTTAAAGCTGATATCGAACTAAGGTTATCAGTTTCTCATTTTCAATAATAGACCTGGACATAAAATATTTATAGCAAGTCTGCAAAGGAAGTAATCATGATTTCTTCCGGTTTTTTACGTCCGGGAAAGCCAGACGCCATAACCATTCCGTAAGCACCTGCATTATGTATCACTACAATGTCATTCTCTTCAATTAAGGGAAGGTACCGGTCTCTTCCGATAAAATCAGATTGTAAAACCGTGGCAGCTCTTACATCATAATGTTCTGCACCGTTTTCTTTACCTAATACTTCAATTAAATGGCATGCATTATATAGTATAGGTCTTGCAAAGCCGCCAAAGCCAACGTCAATAGCAACCTGTTTTTTATCCTGCAGTTGTTTGATATTTGTGACTTTTGCCAATAGTATGCCGGCACTTGCTACAATTGATCGACCCGGTTCAATTTTAAGTTGAATATCTCTGTTGAAATTGGTACTTAAATCTTCAGTAATATTTGCATAGTGTCGCCCTATTGTTTCAAAATCAAAGTGTTTGGTTTTGCACTCGCAAAATACACCAAAGCCACTGCCGAAATTTAGATATTCCAAATCTTTAAAAGAACTGGCACAACGTCCTAAGTAATCTCCAAATTTCATACAGGGAACAGTATCGAGTATGTTAGATGCTAAGTAGCCATGTACACCGTTAATTTTGCAAGATGCCTGGCGGGCAATTTGTGTAACTCTTTTAAAGTCTTCTTCTTTAATTCCAACATCAGAATGTTTGTACGAATTTGTATGATCTTTGTTTAGTATGATATCATCCTTTATATTTACTCTAATGCCAAAAGAGTAATTAGAAGTCAGTTGGCATAGTTTCTCAACTTCTTCTATCGAATCAAGGTTTAGCTGTACACCTTCGTTTATCAAATGTCTTAGAGAATCTTTATCAAGACCAATAGAAGTAAATGAAATACACCTTTTATCAAAGCCAATATCTTTAACTAACTCAAGCTCATTAAGTGAGTTGACCTGAACTGAGCCCCCAAGCTTTCTGATTTCCCTTAATACATCTTTGTTGTTGTTACACATAACCGCATAATGAATTTGCATATGCTGATAAGGGAATGATGCCTCAAGTAACTTGTAATTAGCTGAGAGCTGATCCTTTGAGTAGATGTATACAGGTGTATTGAACTTTTGATATTTGGAAACCTCACTCATGATTTCAAATTAAAATGGTTAAACTAAACGCGAAAAGCGTTTATTAGACTTTGGAAAGTCAACTCCCATTGCAAAGAATGTAAACATCCCTAATGTAAAAGCACTATATAGGATATCCCAAGTATATACAGGAGCATGCAATTCACGTTCAACCGGTATAAGAGTTATTATTGCTCCAATTAACATCGATATCATGGCTGTCCATTGGTAAAGTCTCAATCCATATAAGAAGGGTGTTTGAACCTCACCACGGTAGGCTTCCTCAACAAAACGACCGATTCCTGAAAGCAAAAGATAGACCCCAAATATCATAGAATATGATACATTGTTGAACCACATTGAAAGAAGAGCAAAACCGACAAAGAATAACCAAATGATTGCATATAGGGGGGTCGGGTGGAGTGCTTCTCCTTTCATATGCGATAAGCCACAAACCCTTGATCGTGGATGAAAGTAGCGTATACCTATGTCTGTAGTCTTTACCTTGCTTCCATGACAGCAACCGTTAATTAGGCATCTTAATCGACCAATTGCCTGAATCCATGGCATGAAAACCGAGATCACTCCAATAACTACCCAAACCTGGTATCCAATTAAGTGCATTGCCCATGCTGAGAATATAATTCCGACGAGTGCACCATAGTAGCCATATGGTCTTTTAAGTTTTTCAGATCCTTCAATAAATTGTGCCCACAAGGCGGAGAATACGATGACAATAATGCCAAAAATCACGATGGCCCACACATATTCTACTCCGACTAACCAACCCGATAATGCAACCCCTAAGAAAGCTCCTGCTCCAACATAAAATCCATGGTTAATAATACGTATCGAACCAAATTCCCACTCTTTCCATGAATTAGCGATTTTCTCCGATGTACTTCTCAAAACATTCCAAATTCTTTTGCTCTTTACAATTAAACCATATAGCACTAAGGAGGTAAGTAAGTTAACGGGCGGCTGTTTAGTTGAACCCACAATAATGATTAATAGCAATAGTGATAGTAAGCCAATGAAATATCGCCATCGGGGGTAAGCATGGGCATATGTGTTTCCAATAAGCAGTAACCAACAACCATTAAATAGCCATCGATTCGTGTCTGACAAGGCATCAGCCCAAAAGATATTTTGCCATGAAAAAGAAACCGAGTTATACAGATTTATTTCTGCAAACGGAAGACAGACTAAAGTGGTGTAGACTACCAGTATGTTTAATAGAGTGACTGACTTAATCCAATCCCGTAATTCTTTTTGAGTTAGTGGTAAGATGGGCGTTAAAAGGATAAGAAGTATCGCAACATAGTCAATGCGTACTATTTCAGGAATGTTTTTAAATATCCAATTGGTAGTATTGGTACTGTCACCAATTGGATCAAATGTCAAAAATATCATCTTGGTTATCAGTATTAATAGTAATGGCAATAATGCCGCATTCAAGCGATGATTCCAATATGGTTTTTGATTATTATTGGCCGGCCAGGAAAAGAAAACTGGCTCATCGTAATCAGAGAATCGTTCTTTAAGTTGTATTCTCTCATAACCCCACACCAAAGCTGTCATACTTAAAATAAGTATTGGTGAAACAAGCCAAAATCCCCCAGAAGAACCAAAGTATATGGATGCACCGAATAACATTGAGCCAAAACCCCAATAGATAGGATGCCTTAATAAATAGTAGGGCCCCTTTTTTACATATGTTTCTGGTGGATACGCATTGAGTGGTAGGCCTTTGCCAAAGTACATTATTGCAATCATTCCCCAAAGAAGCATTATCGAGCCCAATGCAAATAACGCTACACCCCATTTTACTGAGTAAATAACCGACCAATCACTTAAGGTATCAATTGTTTTACTCCAATAGAATAGTGCTACTGGTAAAACGATGGTGAAAAAGGCGCTATAAATAATTTTTTTATACACACTCTTAATATTAACCATAATGTCCTGTGTTATTTTTTCTTCATTTTTTGATAATAGATTGTTGCAGCTAATGCTCCGAAAGAGCAGAAGTAAGCGATGGATCCGAATAATATTTTAGTAGTTGAATAACTACTAAAGGCCGAAACAATAGCCATTTGCGAAGGGTAATATGCCGGCAATACTTGTATAATCATTTTGTTTTGCGCCCCAGAATAGAACAATGGATTTTGTAGCCATCCGGCATCAATATTGGCCAGTAAAACAATCAGCAATATTCCCTCCAGTTCTCCTTTAAATACACTGCCAATCAGTAAACCATAGCAGCCGTAGGTTAAGCCAGACATCACCATGGATATAAAAAAGCCAGCAAAACTAACAGGTGTAAAAAACAAAAGCATGGATAAGCTGATGTAGGTGGAAACAAAAATAATGACAACAAGAAGAACTAAAAAGCTACTGCCCATTAACTCTATTGGATGATAGCCACATATAATCAGCCGTTTATTCACGTCAACCATTTCCTGAATAAGACTCAGACCAATATACGATGATAAGAAACCCACCGTAGCAACTGCAAAAAAGACGAATGAACTATTGCGTTCTGAAACCTGCAGAATTAATTTATCAGCAATAGATGCTACTTCAAAAGGCATGATTCTCTCCGACGTGGTTAGGTATACCATATAGAAGAAAGCACTGGGTATTACAATCAATAGTAATGGAATAATTCTTTTTCGTAGAATCATTCTCAGTACCATGCCACTGCTTATATATAAACGTATTTTACGCATCAAATTTTCCATTATTAAGTTGATACACTCTATCAAACAAAGACTTGTCAGTTATCAAATGTGAGACTAGTAGTACACTGTTGCCAATATCCTTATATAAGCTTATAAACTCCCAGAAAGAATGGTATGTCTCCCAATCAAAACCATTATATGGCTCATCAAGTATTAATAAATTTGGTTGATGAATTAAAGCAAGCGCCAGATTGAGTTTCTGTATCGTGCCACCACTCAATTGGATCACTTTTTGGTTCTTGTATTGTTCAAACTTAAACAGTTTCATCAGGTAATTAAAGTGCTCTTGATTGATTCGTTCGTCCGGTTGGAGACCATAAGCTGCAGCAAAATACCGATAGTTCTCCTCTATCGTTAGTTGCTTAAATACCAAAGTTTGTTGCGGGCAGTAACCAATTGAGCATTTTGTGCTTAACTTCCCTTCGTCAGCTTTCCAATATCCAACAATAATTTTGACAAGTGTAGATTTGCCTGCGCCATTTTCGCCCACGATCGCTTTTAGTTGAGCAGGACCTATATCCAGATTTATCCTGTTTAAAACCGTTTTTTTACCGAATGATTTTTTAATATTTTCTGCCTTAAGCATTGCCTCAAAATATGTCTAATTAAAATCAACCAATTCATGTATTGCCCACCCTTCAGATATTACTTTCTCTTGATGGTAGAGTGTACCTTTGCTTAGCCACTTTGTTTCATTCGTTTTTAGAAACAAATCGGGTATCTGTTTATTAAAACCGGAAATAAATTGTAGGATACCTCTTGCTACTTTAAGCATTTTATGCCCCCTTTCCAGTATTCTTTCCAGCTTCAATTTTAGCTTTAGTTCCATTGTGGGAATAATTATTTCCTCATCATTTAACACACTGGCCACCACATAATCACCATTGTGCCATACCCAGCGTTGAGCTTGGGCTCCGGTAAAGTCAATCCAAACAAGGTTTATGTTATCAGAAATAAACCGACCCCAGCGTAATTTTTTAATCTTAAGTTTCCATGGCTCAATTGTTAGTGAAAGATGTTCAATATATCCATAGCCTTTCAAATCAAGTTGATTGTTTAAGCCTATATTAGCTGACGAACTGCTTTGGTAACAATGCCAGTCAAGCTTTCCTTTTTCTGAATCATACAGCCTGGATTTTAAACTACTTCCTTTTTGTTTCCAATGGCCTTTTATGCCCAGGCTTTCATCATCCCATTGGATACATTCTCCTTTAAGCTGAGGCCATTTACTAGTTTTAAATTTTGTTTTTATGACAGCTTCCTTGCCTGGTTCTGAAATTAACAGACTTTTGTAGGGTATAACAATTCCCTTTTTTCTCATTTCAGCAGCATAGGCAATAATACAAGTGCCTTCTTCAGATACACAATCCATAAACCATTTAGAAACGCTAAACTCTGTGTTGGCTTGATTAGTGGTATGTTTGTTTATTGACTTCATCATAGTCTTTAATCTCTAATGATTGTGTTGACCTTTTATTAAGTACATCCATGAGGAACTTTTTAGCCGGCCATTCATACACAACTGGCAAAGTGCACTTGGTTAAGTATGAAAAATCGGCTTTTTTCATATTCTCATGGTGCTCATTAATTAATTTTAAACCCTTATTTGCCTGATGAACGAACCAAGCTTGGACTGAAGGGTGTGAACGATCTCTAATATAATCTGGCCTGATGCCAAAACGCTCGCAATCTTCTTTGCTTATATTGACATAGCCAGCTTCCAAATCGGACTCGTAATCCTGTAGGTCGTAATGAATTCTGGTAGCTAATCCAAGCGGCTGAAGAAGTGTATATTTATCCGGTTCTTCTTTAAATAATTTGAGTGTTGCTTTGATAGTACCTCTCACATCCATGATGTGAAAATGATGCAATAATTCTTTCTCAGGAAAAATAATATACTTTCCCCTTCTTTTAGCATCAAACAAAAGGCTGGACAATATATCATCTGTTTCACCTGTAAAGTCCTCACCAATTTTGTTGGCCAGCTCCATGCAGTATATCATTAAATAGTCTACCTCATCTGCAGGATTGATCAATAACTTGGAAAATGCCTGCTTCGAACGGATATATTCTTCTGAATCTTTATAACCTTTTGGTACAGGTGCATCGCCATCAACAATATCATCAATATAACGCATCAATGTATAATACGATTCCAGAAAATTTCCTCTGGAAGGACTAAATGATATATATTTAAATAAACGCAAATAAATTAGGAAACTTCGGTACTTCCAGGCTCTGGTTTCTAATAAATAGTTATATACCTTATGCCTCATCTGAAGAGCTAATTGATCAGATTTTTGTAGCTTTTTCATTGGAAAATATTTACGCTAACAACTTTCATTTATCACTGATGGTATGCCGAATTATATAAAGTTATGGAAGTTATTGAAGAAACTCCATTTGTCAGAAAAATAAGTTTGAAACGTTTTTATGTCTAAATGAATGGGAATGGTTAGATAAAAGTGTGACCTTATAATAGAAAAGGCTTTGGAAGCACTTTGCTTAGTAAATGCTATTTTTTTAGTTCAGGTTTTATAGTGATGAGTCGAATGGTATTGTGCAAATCTCAGCTTATATCTTGCCTGTCTGTTAATAGCGATACAACAACTCCGTACTTACTCCCAGGCTTAATACAATCATCTCAATTGTTGAGTTGCTATTTATATAGGTAATGTCTGGGGCAGAAACTCTTATGTCTCCTTTTTGTACATAGGTTATTTCCTGACTGGAAACATATTTAATCTGAATATTTACCCAGTTATACAACATAAAGCCTACCCCCAAAGATAGGTTAGAAACGTTGTCAGTATACTTCTTCATTTGATGCGTTTCTACCTCGTCCTCTGCGTTAAAAAAAAGCTGTTCAAAAAATGTTGCTTCATCTACAATGGTATACCATGATCTTGCTTTACTCCATGTTTTGCCCATCCCAATTTCAAGGTAGGGCGAAAACTTCTTTCGAGATGCAAATCGGAAGCGGTTTATGAAATTGAGTTGATGGAAATGTACGCTGGTAGCCAATTCTAAACCATGCCAATCAGCCCAATCTTTTCCTCCATGGTAGTATTGGTATTGTATACCAGGTTGCCAAAAAAGAGCACTTATAATTGGACTAATAACCAGGTCGGTACCGAAACCCCACAAGTTCTTTTTTGAATAACGCGATGAAAAGTCGGCAATTGGAATGCCATTAATAAGGTTGAGTGTAAGGTATGCATTCCCAGCCTCGTCATGCCACTCTGCTCTTATTAAATCATTCGATTTAATCGTGTCATTTTCAACCTGTGAATAAGTAAATGTTGAAAAAGCCAGTAGTAAGATGGAATTAATAAGGACTATTTTCATTTTTATACTTGTCTTGTTGATTTTGCAACAAGTTATTGGTGGAAATGTTTTTGTGACGTAGTGAATTATGCAACATAATGGTCGTTAATCAGACCTTCAGGGCTTGGGTGTGCTGAGTATTCTCAATTCCTTTTAAGATGTAAAATTCGTGGATGATGCTGACTAAAATCATTAATTCAGGTTTGTGTATGTGCCTTTATTTGAGTTTATTAATGGGCGCGTATTTAACACATTAAGGTTATTGTCTTGGTCGAAATTTTGTGGTAAAAGCCCTTTGTCAAAGATTGAGGTTTGTTAATCATGTTTTATTGCTTGTTCGTCAATAGTACTATTGTTGCTATAAATATTTATTGTTAATTCAATCGCTAAATAAAAATGCGGAGCACAATAGGCCTTGGGTCTGCAAACTTTCCGGCTTATGTGTTCCGCACATGTTTAATGGTTCAAAAATAATAATTTATGAAGAATAATCATTCTACCAGTATCCCGAATGAGGTGCTTAACGAGGTGGTAAGCAAATTAAAAGAGGTAAACACCTTGCTAGAAACACATTTGTTTACCCTAACAAAAGAGGAGCGTCAAACGCTACCGAAAATGGGAGAGAAGACGTTGGCTTTTGTCACCAAGGCTCACGATTACAGTCAGCAGCATCCCGAGTTACGCCCATCATTTTCAACGCAGGAAGATTTTGATATTGATGTGGCTGATGCAACTAACTTACTGCCGGCTGAAAGCTTATTGACTAAGTTGGCCAGTCAGATTAATGATACATCTATGTTAGCAGGAAGTGAAGCGTACACGCAAGCACTGTTATTTTACAACAATGCTAAGTTGGCCGCCAAAAATAGTGTGCCGGGAGCCAAAGAAATCTATGACGATCTAAGAAGCCGATTTCCCGGACGACCTAAAAAGAAAGAAGTAGCAGAATAAAGCTGATAATCCGGATGCAGACCTCCGGATTTTTTATTCACCCCAATTGTAATTGAACTATAGGTAGCTTTTATATAACTGTGCCCAATTTATCTCTTCTGGGGTTTGAAATCTAATAAAGTAGTTAATAACTATTAATTACTTTTCTCTAACTATTTAAAGGTACCACCAAGCAACTAATTTCACTTCTAGAACATTGGCTTAAATATTATTAGTGACTTGAACTGAGCTGGCATGGTATTAATTAGTTGTTATACGAGTATTAAAAAGTACTTCAGAACTACTTTTTAGTGTGTTGAATGAGCTAAAAGTTTGCGGCAGACATTGGCTTTGATGCTTAGTAGGTACTTTTTTAGACATAAAAGTAAGAATTCGCAGGTTTTATTTAGCTAGTAAATTGTTTCAACTCATTATTGTGTTGTTATGTTTATCGTGATATTCTTGTGCGTCTGCATCTTCACTCATCATTACTAAGTTTAAATGTCTATTTCGGGTTCAAAGGAATATTGAATTTAAATACAGATCCTTTGTCAGGCTCACTTTCTGCCCATAGTTTACCACCGTGTTTCTCCACATATTCCTTTGCTATCTGAAGGCCAAGGCCGCTACCTACTTCACCTGCTGTACCTTTGATGGATGTGGTATTATTTAGTTCAAATAGCTGCTCTATCTGTTCTTTTGCCATGCCAACACCTTCATCAGCAATTGATATTTCGAGTTCATTTTCTTTTTGAAGGCAATTGCAATATATATTCCCTCCGTTATGTGAATATTTAATAGCATTAGTTACCAAATTACGAATTGTTGATTCTATCATGTGTTTATCCGCCGTTATCATCTGCTTATCCAAGCATAAAGTGTGTAAGGTAATGTCTTTTAATTGTAACCTTGAGCTACAGAGTGTTTTAAGTTCTTCAAACAAATTAAATATATTAAACTGAGATAATTGAGCACGCTCGTTTAAGAGTGTTGTTTTTCCCCAAGTTACAAGGCTATTTAACATGTCAAATGAGCTATTGATATTTTTGAAGATATGGCTAGTTATTTCATCTCGTCTGTCCCATTGTTTCCCATTTGCTTCAATAAGGCCAATCAAAGGTATGTTTCCTCCAATCATGCCTCTTAAATCGTGGGCCAATACTGAAATAAATTTGTTTCTGGCATCAATTGATTTTGTCAGTTTACTTTCTGCCAATTTTCGTTTAGAGATATCGTGCCATCGTGCGTAGATGACTTCTTTGTGATTAAGGTAAATTTTAATTAACTGGATATTAAACCAAAGATCCTGCCCCTTCTTATTTTGATGCACCCAATCAAATTCATGAAATCCTTTTTTCAAAGTAGCTTCTATCATTTGAGGGCCCTTGATGATAGAAAGAATACCATCGGGCTGATATGGAGGTGATAACTCAAATATCTTAATTTTCTGAATTTCCTTTTTTGATTTTATCTTCAGAACGTCGATGGTTGCTTGATTGCAATCAATGATGTTTCCATCCTCGAGAATAAGAACAGGATCGCCCGAGTTCTTAAAAATAGTTTTATAACGATCTTCACTATCCCTTAAGGCTGTCTCAGTACGTTTTAATTCCGTTATATCAGTTATAACCGAAATGATGCCATCTGATTCATTTTGCCCATTAAAAAAGGATGAATTCATTTGAATATGAATGATGTCGCCAGATTTGGTCTTGAGCCTTGACTCTTGGGAGACTTTATTCTTTATTTTGAGACCATCTTCTATATTTTTTCCAACTAATTCATATTCTTCAACAGTAGGATAGAAATCGATTGAATCTTTATTGATAACTTCTTCAGGCTTGTAATTCAATAGACTACATATGTATGGATTCGCAAATACTATTACTCTATTTTTATTTAAAGTTATGCCAACTTGCGATGTATTAAAAATGTTTTTTAACAGAAGCTCACTTTCTCTTACTTTTTGTTCGGCTTCTTTTAATTCCGTAATATCTCTCACCAAGCCTAAGAGATAAGTGGCATTACCATTTGTGTCAAATTCAAATTCGCCAATGGCATGTATGTATTTGATGATATTATCGTTAAAAGTAAGCCTGTATTCAACATTATAGAATTCATTGTTTTTTATCGCATAATCCAAAGCCCTGTGTACCCGCTCTCTGTCTTCAGTGTGTACAGTCTTAATAAAGTCATCAAATGATTTGTGCTTTTCAGGGGTAGATCTGAATATTTTGAAATATTCATCCGATCCGGTAACATAATCTGTTTCTTTAAACCACTCGAAATTACCAACAAGTCCTATTTTTTGTGCTTTTATTAGCTTATTACTTAATGATTTTAATTGAAGTTCTGCCTCATGCTCTTTGGTAATATCATGAACCATTCCTAAGAGATAGGTTGGCCTGTTATTTTTGTCGAATTTAAACTCACCAATTTCATGTATATATTTATGTATACCTGAAGGTGTTTTAATACGGTATTTTATTTCATACGATCCATCACCTTTTTGGGCATTACCCTGTATTGTCATCACTCTTTCACGATCCTCAGGGGATACAACATCCAGAAAATCTTTACGAGTATGCTGTGCAGGTTTAATTCCATAGATATTATAATACGCGTCCGATCCTTTGGCATACTTATCGCCTATGAAGAATTCGAAATAGCCAATTGAAGCCAGAGATTGAGCTTTAGCCAATTTTGCACTCATCGACTTGAGTTCCAGCTCTTGCTTTTTTCTTATGGATATATCGCGCCAAATAGAATAGGAATATATTTCGCCATCTATCTCGAACCTGGTAATTGCTACGTTAGCCCATTTTTCCAGACCGGTTTTTGTTTTAAATAACCAGTCAAAGCTCGATTGGCCCATTGTTAAGGCTAATTGCGTATAGTAAGTTGCTTTATTTTTTGATAGCTGGCCATCTGGCTGATATTCGGGTGATACGTCTTCCGGGCGATGATTTAGTAATTCCTGCTTAGAGTCGTACCCCAACATATCAACAGCGGCCTGATTGCAGTCAATGGCTTTATAGTCCTTTCTGAGAATAACCGCATCAAACGATTCTTCAAACAAAGCCCGGTAATGACTTTCTTTAACAGCTATCTTCTTCTTCTCTTCGAGTAACTCCTGTTGATAAATCATACGAGGGGTGATATCAACAATTTGCGTATTTAAATAAAGTGGCTCATTATTCACACCTCTTACTAGTGTAACATATAGATTAGCCCAGGCAGTATTACCACTTTTCGTTATGTATCTTTTTTCGAGATGATAAAACTTAATATCACCGCCAAGTAATTGATCTAGTAATTCCAGGTTGTTTTCTACATCATCCGGGTGCGTTATATCTCGAAAATTTTTACAAAGTAGTTCATTTTCAGTGTAACCAAATATATGGCAAGCAGCCTTGTTGATAGTTAAAAATGTCCCATCCAATGATGCCAGTACCATTCCAACTCCTGAATACTTAAAGGTATCTTTAAATTTCTGTTCACTTTGCTCTAATGCAATGGCAGCTTTCTTTTGTTTAGTTATATCTCTTGAGGTTCCCATAACCGATTGAGGCTTTCCATCAGGGCCTTTTATGATGGACATGGATTCCTGACTCCAGATATAGCTAAGGTCTTTTTTTTGAAGTTTTACATCTATGGTAAATGGTTCCCAGCCCTGTGGGTTTTCATTTTTTATATCATTGAGTTTTTTGTTGAGCAAATCATGCAATAGATCAGCAGCATCACCTGTGTGAAATGAATCTACAGCGTTTAATTTTAATGTTTCTTCTACTGTATAACCAGTCAGATTATATACCGAAGGGCTCACATGTGTCAAGTTCATATTAATGTCTGCCATCCAAACGACATCACTAATATTATCATTGACGAATTTGTACTGTTTTTGGCTTTCCTTAAGTTCTAGTTGAGCTTTTTTCTGTTGTGTAATATCGTCAATGGTTAATAATGTGTAATTATTACCGTCAATAGCAATTAATGATGTTGATAGTTGTAATTCTAACCTTTCCTTTTTATTGTCCGCCAATACATCCAGGTAACCTTCTTCTTTATAATGTGTTTCTCCAGTTTTAAAAGTATTGTTTACCCGCTTGCGTATGAAACATTCGCTACAATTATCACCAGTTCCACACACTACTTTTCCATCGCTCCAGCTATTGATGCAATTGAAAACATCTCCGCCTAATCGATTTAAAACCTGACTCTTTTCTTTCGCTGTAAACTCAAGGCCTGTTCTGTTAATGTTAACAACTTTTCCTTCGTTGTTAACAAGGATTAGTACCACCATTGCATTTTCAAAAATGGCACTCAGTTCTGCGGAAAACTTCAATGAATCTCTCCCCTCAAATAAATTAGTCTCCATACAATAAAAAAGTTTGCGAATTTTGGATATATCCTATTTGGCACGGTACAAAGGTATTATTAAGTGATTTGTATTCATCATACTTTGTAATTAATTAAGCAGTACAAAAGGGTTGTTTTGAGCTTCGTTTTGTATGTGCACATACTATTTATAAAAGCCTTGCTTGGTGTTTGCTTACTACACTGTCATACTGCCTGCTTATATAATTTCATATTGAGTGAGCAGAGCTTTTTAGTTAGAACGCTGTGACAATACTGTTAGAATTGATTGTCTGCAAGTAGTCTACTCGTACTTTTTTAGTATAGCATTAAAGTTTGTTTCTAGCAGTGTGTCGGACTTATACATTTAAGCCCCTGAGAATCGAATATTTCGACAACAGTCTCGAATAGGGGTCAAGAAAAAAAGCTAAAAAGTGCTTAAGTCCGACAGGCTCCTATTAAATTTTTAAGCATGACTACATAATCTTTAAGTATGGCATTATCAATGCTTATGTCGGCATACATTTTCCTGAGCTTCCGGTTCTCTTCTTCAAGCTCCTTTATGCGTTGCAATTGATGAGTTTTTATTCTGGAATACTTATTCCGCCAATTATTAAATGTAGCCTTGGGCATACCATACTTGCGGCATAAGTTGTTGGTATCAATACCATTTTTAAATTCCTTCAAGATTTTTACGATCTGGCTCTCTTTATTTCGTGCTTTCTTCATGTTGTTTTTGACTGCTTAAAATTTATCTACTTTTAAAGCGTCCGATTTTCAGTGAAGGCTATGACGTTGCTAATAAAACATTCATTGTAAAACATTTATTAAATGCGCTAAACCTTAAAAAAACTAATGATATTTTTTAACTTTTCGGCTTGTTGTTCAAGTTCTAAAGAGCTATCAGTAAAGTGTTTCGCATTTAATTTATTTTGTTGCATCACTTCACTCATTTCACATACTGCAAAGTTAACTTCTTCAATATCGGTTTGCTGTTCTCTAGTGGCCTGTGTTATGGCTATAACCTGATTGGATGCTTTTTGAATTCCGGGGAGTAATTCATTTAGTAACTGATTAGATTTTAATGAAACTGATTTAACATCGTTTGTAATAGTACCAATACCATTGGAAGCCAGCTGACTTTTATTAGCAAGACTTCTAACTTCATCAGCAACCACATTAAATCCTCTGCCATGCACGCCAGCCCTTTTTGCTTCGATAGATGCATTTATTGCTAAAACATTCGTTTGAGAAGCAAGTTCATAGATGATATCCACTTCGGCTACAATGTTCTTAATTGAATTGATGCTTTCTTTACCCGTTCGATATAAAGCATTAATACTTGTCATCGCTTGTGAGGTCAATTCTTCTGTCTGAATGGCATATGCATGGTTTTTGGAACTTCGTGTGGCAATTCGATTAATGTTATTAGTGATTAAATTAGATGCTTCGGCTTGCTGGTTTGCGCCTTCAAACAATTCTTTGGTATTTGTGCTGATCATCTGGCTTGCATATGTTATTGCAGAAGCTTCTTCAGCAATATTGATAATCACTCTTTTGATATTATCAATCATTTGCGATAACGAATTCGTTAATTCTCCTATTTCATCATCAGAATTCAAAGTAAACGTTTGCTGAAAATCACCGTTGGCTACCGTTGTTGTATATTTATTTATCTTTTTGATTGTTTGGATAAGGGTTACTTTACCAATTATATAGGATGCATAGCCAACGAGTATTCCGGCAACTAAACACAAGCCAGTAAAGCTTAGAGCTAATGTATTGGATTTGAATTTGATAAATAAAGGTGCTATTAGACGAAAGATAGTGCCTACTAGTATCCCAAATAGCAAGGAATAAGTTTTGTAATTTTTAATGATGCTTTTATTCACGGTTTTAATCTATTATGGTATTATTCCAAACTCGTGTTGATTTCGAATAATTAGTTTGTGCCTTACTGTTTTTATGTAAGGAAGTATGGTGTCTCGTTATTTTCGCTTTGTGGGTGTCATTGTATGAGGCATAAATAGACAGGGTTATGAGTGTTATTCATTAGCCCTGTCTATAAACCCACTAACTGATATGCATGATGGTGTATTACCAACGTTTAGTAGTATTACATATCAATTACCTCACCCAAATGCAGTAATTTACTGTTATATGCTAAGTCCGATAAGTCGAGATTTGTTTTGTTAATATAATATTTTAGTTTATCACCTTCTAAATTAAAAGCTATTCCCGCCCCCTTGTTTAATAATGGTACTTCGTCACTTACTAAAAGAACAGCCGAATTGTTGATTGTAGATTTAATCATCTGTAAGTTCCTGCTTTGCGAAGATGGTATGTAAATGATATTACAGTCCTCAATGGATTTCTGTTGAGATATTTTAATTACATCAAAGGAGTTGTTGGTTCGTTTAGATATTTCTTGTAGCGAAAGTAATACTTGTGAATTACCAATAACTCCAATTTTTAAATTTGACTGACACTCCCAATTAAATAGTTTAGTAAAATTAAAAATGTATAATGCTTTTAAATCTTCTAGTTTTTTTGCTTTTTGCCCTGCACTACCTAGTGTAATTGCAAATAAGCATATGCTTAATAACACTGTTTTCATATGATTATAATTTACTTTCATTTGTCATATGGAACTCCCAAATAAATTTTATCATCCTCCTGTGTGAAAATTTGGATGCTAAATTTACATGGTCGTTTCATGTATTTATAATTTTGTTATTCTCTGACATAGAGTTTGTTTCAAAATAAGTTGTAAACGCCAAGAAGTTAAATTTTCATGTTCATGCTCGAGGCAATAGTCCTGTGTGCTTAGCGTTTGAAGTCAGTTTCATGTACGGGGTTTCCATATCTTAATATGGATGTTTCAACCTCCAGTAAAAATCGACCTTTAGGCAACTTCTTTTTTAATCTCTATTTCAACTCCCATTTCTTTCAAGAGCTGAATATGTCTTTTAATTTGTTTTTCCTTTTTAATCTCTTGTAAATACTCTGCTCCTAGCTCCCTATAAGCTACTTTGTCTTGAAGGATGTAGTAGGCGGCTATCAGGATCTTATGTCCTATTGCTACTAATGCTCTTTTCTTACCTCTGCGTCCTACAAGACTATCATACTTACTGCGTAGATAGGTATTTTTTGTTCTCGTTGCTGCCCATGCACATTGCACTAGCAGAACCTTAAGATATTTATCTCCATGTGTTATTCGGGTGCTTTTTTTTTTACCAGCCGATTCATTGCTTCCCGGAGACATCCCCGCCCATGAAGCTAAATGTTGCTCATTTGGAAACTGATCCATATTATTGCCGATCTCCGCTAAAATATATGCCGCTCCTTCCTTGCCAACGCCAGGAAGGGTTGTTAATAACTCAGCATCAAGTTCCAATTCACAGTTCGTTAACTGCTTATCTATTTGTTCGTCTATTTCGCTATGATCTCCTGTTTGCTTTCTATTGATGCCTTAACCGTTTGAAGCATAAATCGATGATGTTCTGTTAATTTGCCTTTCAGAGAAGCTGCAAGCTCTTCTACTGAAGTTTGCATTTTGCCATGACGAAGCTTCACTAGCTCTTTNCAGCCGATTCATTGCTTCCCGGAGACATCCCCGCCCATGAAGCTAAATGTTGCTCATTTGGAAACTGATCCATATTATTGCCGATCTCCGCTAAAATATATGCCGCTCCTTCCTTGCCAACGCCAGGAATGGTTGTTAATAACTCAGCATCAAGTTCCAATTCACAGTTCGTTAACTGCTTATCTATTTGTTCGTCTATTTTCGCTATAATCTCCTGTTTGCTTTCTATTGATGCCTTAACCGTTTGAAGCATAAATCGATGATGTTCTGTTAATTTGCCTTTCAGAGAAGCTGCAAGCTCTTCTACTGAAGTTTGCATTTTGCCATGACGAAGCTTCACTAGCTCTTTAACATCTTCTTCTCCAGCTATCATCGCATCAATTATTTTGGTAGCTGTGGCACCGTTAAGGTTACTAACTACGCTCGATAATTTTATGTTGGCATCTTCAAGCAACTTGTGTATGCGATTCTTTTCTGATGAAACCTGCTCAATAACTTTACGCTTGTAACGAGTTAAATCCCGTAACTCGCGTATACCTTTGGGCGGAATAAAACTTCCTTTTAATAAACCACTTAACAACAGTTTAGTGATCCACCGACTGTCTTTCTTGTCAGTCTTTTGACCAGGTACATTCTTTATATGACGCGCATTAACTNTAACTAATAATATCTCAAATTCTTCTTCTAAGATATTAAACACGGGCTTCCAATATACGCCTGTGCTTTCCATGGCAACATGGGTTATTTTATTCTTTTTAAGCCAATCGCGCAGCTGCTCAATAGACTCTGTAAATCCATCAAAGGAACTAGTTTCCTCTTTTATCCCGGGTCCTCGGATGGTTGCTACCAAAACTTGCTTGTGGATGTCGATACCGCAGCCTCGTTCAATGACCTGCTCAAACTCTATGTTGTTACTTGTCCTAGCCATGCCTTCTTTTATTCACTAAGTTCCGAATTCCCACCAATAATCATCCCCCTGTGTGTCAAATTTACTTGCCATGGATGTTTCATATGATTATAATATATTTTCAAAGGCCATATGGAACTCCCAAATAAATTTTATCATCCTCCTGTGTGAAAATTTGGATGCTAAATCTACATGGTCGTTTCATGTGTTTAATTTTTTTTATTGCCACTACTTGTCCCGATTTATCGGGATGCAACTCGCCAAAATATTCATGCTCCTGTGTGAGAAGCTATTCTCATGGCTCGTTTCATACAACTAAATTTTATTTTTCGAAAGCCTAGCGCAACAATAATGATTCATTTCATAAGTAACTGAGGAAAAACCAGCTAGATTATCAAATTTACAAAGTTTTCATAACAAAGCACCGACTTTTGCATAAATAGAAGCTCATCAAGGTTATAATACCAACTTACTTTCATTTTAAAGCAATACTATTATAAAGTCAACATTTTATTCATATTCTTTTACACGTACACTTCTATGTCTCACAGGCTTATGATGCACCTGCTACAAAGCATGACACTTACGATTTGTAAGTGCATTAAAAAAATATATATTTGCCCCTCTTAGAATTAACAACTAATTATAAATTAAATAGATATGTTTAAAGGACATCCAAAAGGAATGATTGCCGCGGCATTAGCTAATATGGGAGAAAGATTTGGCTTCTATATTATGATGGCAATCTTAACACTTTTTATTTCTGCTAAATTTGGTTTATCAGAAACTACCACAGGTTATATTTTCTCTGCTTTTTATGCCTCAATTTACCTATTGGCATTAGTTGGTGGTAGAATTGCTGACAAAACGAAGAATTACAATGGTACGATTTTAACTGGATTAATCGTAATGGCTGCTGGATATGTAATGATTGCGATTCCAACTCCAACACCAGTACCTAATCAAGCTTTATACCTGGGCATTACCTGTTTTGGCTTGTTTGTAATTGCGTTTGGTAATGGCTTGTTTAAAGGTAACCTGCAGGCTCTTGTTGGCCAAATGTATGATGGCGAAGAATACAAAGACAAACGTGAGTCAGGCTTCCAACTATTTTATATGTTTATCAATATCGGTGCTTTATTTGCTCCTTTTATTGCAGTAGGTGTAAGAAACTGGTGGTTAAAAACAAACAACTTCTTATACAACTCATCATTGCCAGAATTATGTCACGAGTATATTAAACATGCTAAGGCAGGAACTGAGATGTCTGCCGGCAGACTTGGTCAGTTAACCACTTATGCACAAGAAGTTATGGCTGACGGTAGCCCTACACCTGAATTAGGCACCTTTGTTAACGATTACCTCAACGTATTTGGTGCTGGTTTTCAATATGCTTTCATGTCTGCTATTATTATGATGGGAGTATCTTTGATTATTTATATAGTAAATAAATCTCGATTCCCAGACATGTCTGCTAAAGCTCAAAAAGCTGATAGTAAAAAGCCTTCTAAAGAAGAGGTGCAAATGGATGTTAAAGAAATTAAGCAACGCTTATACGCTTTATTTGCAGTATTTGGAGTTGTTATTTTCTTTTGGTTTGCATTCCACCAAAATGGATACTCTTTAACTTACTTTGCAAGAGATTACATCGATTTAAGCGCTATTAAAATTGATTTAGGTTTTACCCAGATTATTGGCGCAGAAATATTCGCTGCTGTTAACCCAATTTTCGTAGTATTCCTAACACCAGTAATAGTGTGGTTTTTCGGATTCCTCGAGAAAAAAGGATTTAACCTTTCTACTCCAAAAAAGATTGCATTTGGTATGGGTATTGCTTCTTTAGCTTATGTTTTCTTAATGATATACTCTTTAGCATTACCTACTAAAGCCGAATTAGGAGGTATGACTCCTGAAGCAATTGATGCCATAAAACTAACTCCTTGGATTATGATTGGGCTCTATTTCATACTCACTGTAGCTGAGCTTTTTATTAGTCCTCTTGGAATTGCTTTTGTTGCAAAAGTAGCTCCTCCTCACATGCAAGGTATAATGCAGGGTGCTTGGCTAGCGGCTACTGCACTTGGTAACTCAATCTTATTTATTGGTGGTATACTATACACTAACAGCCCTATGTGGTTAACATGGTTTGTTTTTGTTGCGGCTTGTGGCCTTTCAATGTTTGTAATGCTTGCGATGGTTAAGTGGCTTGAAAGAGTTGCTAGCTAATTCGTATTTCAATCATAAAAAAAGCGGCCAATGGCCGCTTTTTTTTATATCAAATTAACCAACTTCAGCCTTCGCAGAAACACCTAAGCCATATCCAATAGAATACCAACCAAAGTGATTAATATCCTCTCTTGAAACGTCACCTTGACCAGTCCCAGCATTAAACCCTTGAGAAAGTAAAACATACCATTTCTCACCACCATTAAACACTTTAATTTCTGTACAACTTAATTCTTGCAATCCAATTTCATTTAAATTTTTCATCGTCTTATTTTTTAAACATTAATAAAAATGTAAGCTTACATTGCAAGTATAACATCCCCCACTCTCATCTGATGATAGTAAGCTAGTTTTTTCCAAAACAATCTGAATTACGACATAAAAAAAGCGGCCAATGGCCGCTTTTTTTTATGTCTCATCGTGTAGCACAAGCATGGGATGCTCAGGATGCAAAACCATTTTTTTAGTAACACTTGGGTGGAATAAACGTTCAAAGAATGTTTCATTGTGTCGTACCAGCGTTACCATGTCAGCGTCGTTATCATCCATAAATTTAAGAATGCCATTACAAACATCATCACCTTCAATAAAATTGAAGCTCAAACTTAAACCTTCAAAGTGAGATGCAATTTTACTCTCAGCTTCAATGCGATTAGCATAGTCCCCCTCCATCACATTCACAAACATCAAGTCGGATTGGAATTGGTGTGATAAGTCGCGTAATGGCTCCACCACTTCATCCACCTTGATATCTTTCAAATCGGTTGCAAATACAATTTTATCGGGCTTTTTAAACTTGGCATGCTTAGGAACCACAAGAATGGCAGCATTAATATTCTTAACTATTTCATAAGCATTGCTACCTAATAGAAAATTCTCCAAGGCTGTTTCGCCACGACAACCAAGAACAATCAACTCGGGTTTAAAATCCAACACTTCATTCTGCACCACCTCCATCAATGGACCAAAACGAGAAGCTAACTCAACGCGCGCATTGGGAAATCGACGATGCAAGAGGGACAATTCATTTTTAAGGCCTTTCAGGCTCTCTTCACCCAGTTCTTCCTTCACCTGCATAACATAGGGGCTGCCGCTAAACTCAAGGTCATAAGCATTAAGAAGATCGAAATACACCTTCTCATTTTCAAACATCTTAAGAGCGTACATAGCAGCGTTTCGAGCAGTGTCAGAAAAATCGGTTAGTAACAAAATCCGTTTCATAACACAAATATTTTAGAAATTGCTTAAGTATTGCGGCACCGGCAGTCTTTGCCGTAGGTAAACTCATAACCGAACCTTTTCGGAAAAGCGATTAGAGTTGGATAATTACTTGAATTATCCACAATAAGTATATGAGTATACGGAATGTAAGAAATGAATGTTTTGTTTTTAGTCAATACAGGAGAGCGATTCGTCAATTCATTTGATTGATTCGTCAATATTTAGTAACCTAGCACTCGAGAACAGGGTTAATAACCCTTAGGATTCCATTGGAAAAACTCTCCTCAATAAAAAACGCCCCTCCAGGTTTTGATCATCAACACTATGCCCTTCGATACGATTTGGGTCGGTTAATTCGGCAATTCTGTCATCTAAACAATAATCGATATGAAAAGGAGCTTCAATAATTTCATAGCTCTTTCCACGCAACATAAGGCGATCATCAAAAACATCACCTTCCACTTCAATGGAAATCAGAAACGAACCTTCGTTATCGATGTATTCGCGATAGACCAGCGTACCAGATATTTTCTCCTTTTTCTGACGAAAAACAGCATAACCCATGTCAAAACCTGCCTCAAACTGCTCGAAAAAATGCCACTGTCCGCTTAAATCCATCTATTAATTAATTAGTCGTATAGCTGTAAACGAAGTAAATAAGTTACTGATTACAGCCTATAAACATCAAAAGAGCTGGCAAAGATAGCCAACTCTTTTGATTTATTCACTTTTATATTTTAAGCTGCTTATGCGCCTGGTATTCCACCCATACCAAATACCATGGCCAAAAGGGCAACTGTTTCAATAATACCCATTGCTGCAATATACATACCAGCACCTTGCTTATCGTCAACAGCTAAGTTCGAACAAGCTGCTGCTCCTGCACGTCCCTGCATAATTGCTGAGGCTGCAATAGCAATACCCACAAACATAGCAAATACCATCTGGTTCATATAGCTATCAGGAGCTAGGTCTGCACCAATTAATGAGTTCATGAAAATCATACCATAAATCACCTGACTTAAAGGCATACCTACCATTGCTAATGCCAATGATGGTAATTTCTTTTTGTCTTTAATTGACTGCTTCCAAAGACCCATTGCACCCATTGCTGCAATTCCAGTTCCTATTGCTGAACCAACACCTGCGATTCCTAAAGCGATGGCATGACCACCAAATCCATTTACTGCTGTTAATAATGTCATTGTATATAATTTTATTAGATTTTACTTACTTTTTAATTTTAAATGGGTTGTATTCACTACCCGAAAACTCAACACTGGCATGGCCTGCGTATTCCAACATATTTAATCGAACACCATGTACCAAAACCGCCATTGCGGCCAGTGTCATATTTAATCCGTGACCTAGGATAAGAATCAATACCGCTCCAATACCCGAAGCAACTGTGGTAATTCCATCGCCTATGGCCATGTTGTTAAAACTACTCGCCATTAATACGGTTGATAAACCAACGGCATACAAGCGGATGTAGGAAATAACATCGGAAAAACCATTAATTACATTCAAAGGTAAATTACCTAAAGAAGATAACATACCTTTTAGTATGGGCTGTCCTGGGCTCGAAAACAAGGCCACCAATGTAGCACCTCCGATAAATAGCCAAGACATAAATTCAGGTGCCTCAATGGATAAAACCATTTTATTCACCATAAAATAGAGTCCCCAAATAATGGCTATCCAACCAACTTGCGCCACAACCAGCACTGTATTGATGTATTTAAATCCTTTTTGAATATGTCCGATACTCAAATGAACAGCCCCTATTAAGAACATAAATTGCTGAATTCTGAGGTTATCACCTCCAAAACTAGCCAGTTGCTGCACTTTTAAGTTGCTCAAGAAAGGTATATTGGCGATTACTTCAGCTCCAAAATAGGTACCAGTTAATACACCCCAGGTCATTATGGAAACAGAAAGTGTATACATCAAACCAAATTCAATTGATTTGGCGAACTTCTGTTTGGCATGAACCAATAAAGTGATCAGAAGAAAGATTAGGCCGTAACCTGCATCTCCAACCAATATGCCAGTAAAGAACGTGAAGAAGATCAAAAATACTTTCGACACATCAATTTCATCATAGCCCGGAACCAATCCCATAAAGCTCATTACTGGCTTAATTTTATGGGCCCATTTAGGCGTACGAAGTAAAGTTGGCACCTTATCATATTCATGAGCTCTTGGCTCTTTGATCACATAGCCCCAACCATTCTCCTTGGCGGTTTCTACTACATTATCAATTTTGTCTTCAGGTATAAAACCTTCCCAACATCTCACACAGTCGTGGAATGAAAGGCCGCCATATTGAACATTGCGTACTTCAAGGCGATGGTTTCGTTCAAGCAAGGCATCCTGCAGCAAACTTTTCTGTAAGCTTAATTGATATAACAAACGTGTGTTGTCGTATAACTTGGTCTTTTTTTCACTCAAAGACAGCTCCAACTCAGCCTGTGAAATATCGGGAAAATCTACTTGTTGAAAGTTCAAACTCAGTTGTGCATCCTCTGAGATAAGTACCACTTGATTCAACTCATTACTACGCCCAATTACTTTGACGTTGCTCTTAGCCTGAATAGCTTTCAAATCCCGATCAGCTAACTCATAAAGCTTTATAGAAACACCATTTTTGTTGATACTCTTAATATCATCCAAAGAAATATTTCCCCAAGTGCTGTACCAGCTTTGTGCCTTATGCAGTTCCTTTAATTGCTTTTCCAGATCGCGATGCAAACGGTGCGTATCCAATACTTTTTCAAGTAAAGCTATTTCACCACGCTCCTCTTTGCTATAATCCAACAAATTACCCGAAGCATGTATGGTCTGATCGCTATATTCATCCAAAACAGAAAGCGCTTTCTCCAACTGCTGAATACGAGCCTCCACATGATCAATCGAATCATCCTTTGCTGGCTGAAATGGATTGATGTGCATCAGTCCTAATTGACCTAAAGTCGTTAAGTCGGCATCCATGTTGGCCTCTGGCTGAGACATGAAGAGTAATAGCTTTTTCATTTTTGTAATCATACCATCACCTCCTCTTTTTGACTCGTTTTAACCACTTTTGCCGTTGCAATTGTCAGACGTTCATCATCCTGCAGTTTTTGACCAATTTTACGAATAGCCGTCTTTGCATTTGGAATACGACGATTCTCAAACAGTTTAATTCGAGCACGCACATCCAATAGCTCTTCTTCAAGCAAACGAATCTGCTCGTCGAGGCATTCGATTTCAGCTAATAACTGTAATTGCTCCTGCATTAATACCACCGCATCATCAACCCACAAAGGGGTGTCGTCGCTAATGGGCATTACGTTAAAGTCAACACTCTCGTATTGCTCCACTCGTACGCCAGCCACATCAACATGCTTAGTGATGATTTTATTGACTGATATAAACGCTTTAATATCAACATGCGAATCGCTCATAACAGCTACCCATGGCTCTGCCGCCTGTTTGTTTTTTTCGATCACCTGACGAATTTCCTCGATGCGTTCAGCAATTGTATTAATTGTTGCCATCAATGATTTCTCCATCGCCTCGAACAAAGGCAGCATACGTAAGGATACCTTCAAAATTTTTTTCTGACGGGCACGCTCTGTTTTTGTGTATTTAATTTTTGCTCCTGCCATTATTCCTCCTTCTTTTTAGATGGGTTAACAACGGACGCCAAAACCTGCGAACCACGCTCTTTACTAAAGGAATTTAAACGGCTTAAAATCTGTAATCTCAATTTATAAACCATCACTTCGGTAAACGTGAATACTTCGCCGGCCTGAATGTTATCCAGTTCTTCCCATTGCCATCGCATAATGAGCTTTTCACGCTCCAATGGATTGGCATTAATAACAGCTTGCGGAAGTCGCGTTAAATTGGGAGCTCGTTTTTGAGCTTTGGCTGTTCTGATTTCAGAAATATCCTCCTGTAAATCGCTCAACATGGCACCAATGCTTTTCAAACCAACCTTCCCTTCCGAATCGGCTGCTTGATAAATGTCAACCGGTTCGAGTTGCTTAAAGTGTTTTGTCGATAATTGATCCTTGGCTTCGGAGCTGAACTCATCGATTGTGATGGGTGGCACCTGTCCAAATTTCAAGGATGGCAAACTACACATTAAGTAAACCAAGTTTGACATACTAAGCCTCCTCAGTTATGCGTTCAACCAAATCTTTATTCAATAAAGTAAACATGGCTTGCTGCACGTCATTATCACTCAATACAAACTGCACACCACTATTCTCGGTCGATTGAATCACAATTTTAGCATCGCTGTTATTCAAAGGTTGTAAACTAACTTCCTCTTTTAACCCTGCATTAATTATGAATGCTTGCATACCTTTTAAGGTGGCAGGTGGTACCGATACATTTTTGTTTCCCTCGATGGACGACACCACAGCTTTTGTTAATTCCTCCAAGTACTGATCCTGGGTAAATAAGCTTTCGCTTAGCTTCCCAAAAATCGATTCCATGTATTTTAACACAGCTACTTTTGTTGCCTCAATCATATCTCTGGAAGCTTGTTTCAAAGCTGTTTGAGCATTCTTCTCTGCTTGCTCAGCTTTAGCATTCGCTTCGTCGATAAGACGTGTTTTTTGAGCTTCAGCATCAGCTATAATAGATTCGGCTTGCTTTTTAGCATCTTCAATAATGCGTTGCTTTTCGGCCTCTCCTGCATTAATGCCTTGTTCTTTAAGCTTCGAAACGATGCCTTCTAAATTTTCTTTATTATCGTTCATTTCTATATTTTTTTGCTTAACAAGCGCTTAATTATTATCCCAAAATTCTTCAATCAGTTTTTTACTTAAGCCTGTTTCGGTTGGTTCGAAATGGCGCTTAAGTATAGCCCAACATTTATCTAAGGCCGGCTCAAGCTCAATTGGCTCTCCAAACGGCTCTTCAATATTGTCGATAAAATCGGTACGGTAGCGCAATAGCTTTTGTGAATAGGCATCATTTGCAGCACCTACTTCCGAAGCCTCGTAGGCTTTTTCGGCATCGGCTAACAACGAAGCCATGGCCGTCATTATGGCACGGTGGTCACTGCGTGTTTTCCCATTTACACCTTGCTTCAAGCGCGAAAGCGAACGGGCTAACTTCAACTTACCATTCTCCAGGAAGAACTGACCTTCGGTAATATACCCCGTGTTATCAGGCACTGGATCTTCCAATGATTCCAAGGTAGTTGCACCAATAATCGTAATTGAACCTGCACCCTCAATATCGGCTGCCACCTCATACCTTTTGGCTAACTCTGAATACAACGAACCTGGGTATCCTTGCAATGATGGAATCATGTCCTGGTAGTTGGCTACGTTACGCAAGATGTTTGACCAGTTGGTCATATCGGTTAGTAATACCAAAACATCTTTTCCCTGATCGCCAAACTCACGTGCTACACTTAAAGCAACGTCGGGTAACATCAAACCTTTGATCTGCGAGTCTCCGGCTAAGTGGGTAAACATGATGGTTTTATCAATGTTACCTGATTGCGCTAACTGCTCCTTAAAGTAGTGGTACTCATCAAACTTCAACCCTATACCAGCAAAAATAATTACATCGGCCTGTGCTCCCTGAGCGATTTGAGATAACAGACGGTTATAAGGCTCTGTAGGTCCGGCAAAAATTGGAATCTTCTGCGACTTTACAAGCGTATTAAACACATCAATCATCGGGATACCTGTCCATAACGCCTGCTTTGGCACGTTACGCACAGTTGGATTTAAGGTATCTAAACGGGTCGACACTTCTTTTTCAAAAATAACATCGGGTCCACCATCTGACACTTCACCAGCACCATCAAAACTACGTCCAAGCATTTTATTTGAGAAGCCTGCTGTTAAAGGAATCTCATGCATGCGTATTTTAGTTTGCGTACTTAGGCCTGTTGTGCCATTAAATACCTGAAAACGTGTTGTATCTTCAGTAATATTAATTGCCTTAGCAAAAGAAAGGCTTTGGTTGGTATCTGCTTCTAACAGCTCCACAACGTGGTTAAGCGCCACACCAGGGTTACCTTCAACAGAGATAAGGGCCTTACCGACTTCGCTAATTTTATTTATTTCCTTTCTTATCATACGGCGTACTCCTCCTGTAAAATAAATTTATCTACTGCTGATGGCAGCGTACTAATTTCCTCTTCTGATATAGCTGAGTAGTTCCAGGCTCTCCACCACTGACGCAACTCATCAAACTTATGCTTTATTAACTCTTTCAGCTGCTCATCATCCACATCGCCTGCATTAAAGTCAATATCACTATCAATCAAATTTTGAACAGCTTCGTTGATAACATCTAAACGAGCAGGACGCGTACAGGCATCATTTTTTTCAAATGCATCTTGCTGCATCACGCAAAAGTCAATGGTTAATCCTTTTTGAAACTGTATATAGTTGGATACTGGTACCTTTTTCAAACCAATGGTACTAATGGTTTGGTCAATATCGTTGGCATCGTTTAAGGTCTGTATCATTTTCTGACGATCTTTCCACGATACAAAGCCATCGTAAACAGAAGTGGTATAAACCAAAGGATCAATTGCCGGATATTTTTTGGCATCGGCACGATCCTGAGAAAGGCCCCAGAAACCACCTGTTGCATCCATGGTTGCTTGCGTTACCGGCTCCTGAAAGTTTCCACCTGCAGGCGATACGGTTCCAATAAATGTTAATGAACCACCAGTTCCTAAATCGTCGCCAGCACGCTGATACATACCTTTAATCTGATCCGGAATATCCATCGGGAAAGCTTCAGGACCTGGAATATCACCCTGACGACCACTACGCTCACGTAAGGCCTGTGCCCAACGCGATGTGGAATCAGCTAACATCACAACTTTCTTACCCTGATAACGGTAGTATTCGCCCACTGTTAAGGCAATAAATACGGATGCTTCACGAGCAGCTACAGGCATGGAGCTGGTGTTTCCGAAAATACACATACGATTCATTAAAGACTCGCCCGTTGTTGGATCTTCCAACTCAGCAAATTCTTTGAACACCTCTACGGCTTCTCCAGCGCGCTCGCCACATGCTGCCATAATAATTATATCGGCAACGGCATACTTACATAGTGAATGCTGCAACACTGTTTTTCCGGCACCAAAAGGACCCGGGTTTCCAACCGTTCCACCATATCCTACAGGGGCTAATAAGTCAATAACACGCACACCTGTTGAAATAGGCTTACTTGGAATAGCTCTATCAACAAAAGGGATTGGTGTTTTTACCGGTTGACGAAAAGCCAACTGCAATTCATG
Source organism: Carboxylicivirga sp. M1479 (assembly GCF_007097485.1). GTDB lineage: Bacteria > Bacteroidota > Bacteroidia > Bacteroidales > Marinilabiliaceae > Carboxylicivirga. The sequence goes on from NZ_VKDE01000004.1 coordinate 364,800, forward strand.
TTTTTTATTCTGCTCATCAACTATTACGGCTACTTGCTGGGTAATATTAAGCGAACTTTTATCGATAATACTTTCCACTTTACAAGCACCAAAGCTAAATGGCACTAATATTTTATGATCGACCTTACCTTCAGGTACGTTACCAATAACATCGCCACCAGATACCGTATCGCCAACTTTTACACTTGGGGTAAAATCCCATAATGCTTCTTCGTCTAAAGCTGGGGCATTCATTCCTGGCTTTAAATAATGATCTTCTTCGCTCAGTTTATACAAAGGATTCTGAAGCCCATCCCAAACACTTGTTAGAAGTCCTGGCCCTAACAATACAGATAGTGGCGTGCCTTTAAACACTACTTCATCACCAATTTTTGCGCCGGTTAAATCCTCAAAAACCTGCATTTCTACAATACCTGCATCGGCATTTTTAGGATCAGGCTGAATCTGCAAAACCTCCGCTTGGAGGAACTTTCCATCAACGGAAATCTCTGCAGTTTCCCCCATTATCACATCATCAAAGAATCGGGCTCTCACCAACGAATCCTGGATGGAAATCAGGTTCCCTGTCCTCTTTTTTTTGATATCGTTCATAAATTATTTTTTAAATCAGCCGGTAAGCTCCAACTGACTCCACATTACTAATATTAAAAGCAAATAATGCTCACAATTTTGGAAACCAAATATAGCTTTTTTTGACTCTTTTTCGCCAATAATTTAGATAGATTATAAAGAAGGAAAATTTAAAAATTTCATCCTGTAGCGAATGTAAAAATTATAGCATAAAATTGGAAGCAATATAGAATGAAGACTACCAATTTTATTGTAAAACGGCAAATCTAGCTAATGAATTTAAAAGCATGATTTTTAGCATATTCAGACCTCTATTTCTTTTTAGAGCACATAAAGAAAGCCGTCCCACCACAGGACGGCTTAGCAAAACATTAACCATAAAAACCAAATTCAACCAAGTGCTAGCACATGGCCGAACTGTTAGCCTTCTTAACCACTTCGAAGGCTTTTTCTATTTGATCTATCAAATCCTGTGAATCTTCTAGTCCTATACTTAATCTAACTAAAGAAGGTGAAATTCCTAATTTCAATCTATCTTCAGGTGCAACGTCAACATGCGTCATTGTTGCTGGATGCTCAGCTAAACTTTCTGTTGAACCAAGACTTACTGCCAATTTAAACAACTTTAAATTATCCAAGAACATGAAAGCTTCTTTCTCACCTCCAACTATATCAAAAGCGATCATTGAACCAGCAGATAAACATTGACGTTCAAATATCTCTTTCATTTCACTTCCCTCTTCCAGCATCCCAAGATAATGAATCTGATCAACCATTGGGTGATCCTTCAAATGCTCGGCAACAACCTTAGCGGTTTTAGCCTGGGCTTCCATACGTACTTTAATTGTTTCTAAGCTACGCTGCAGTAACCAACTTGAATTCGGATCTAGCTGACTACCAAAGAAAGTACGCATTACCTTAACCTGCATCACTAAATCTGCTGATCCTGTAATGGCACCGGCAATAACATCACTATGCCCACCAATAAATTTGGTAGCGGAGTAAACTACTAAATCGGCTCCAAACTCCATTGGATGCTGAAACACAGGCCCAAGAAAAGTATTATCAACAGCCAATACACATTTCTTTTCGTTTGTGCTAAAATATTTTGCGACGCGCGATACCATTTCAATATCAATAATTGAATTGGTAGGATTACCTGGTGTTTCGACATATACCATCGATGGTTTACGGCCAGGATATGCTTTTTCAACACGTTCAATAATTACATCTTCCTTTTCTCCTTTTACAAATCCAACAGCACCAATATTGAACTGAGGTAATACATGATGAATAAAATGGTCTGTTCCACCATAAACAGGGTGAGAGAATAATAGCACATCACCTGGCTTAACAAAGGATAAAATAGTTGTTGAGATGGCTGCCATTCCACTTGAGAAGAATGCACCAGCTTCCGCTTCGTCCCATAAAGCTAAACGCTTTTCAAGGATATCCATATTAGGATGGTTCAAGCGCGAATAAATCATTCCCATTTCTTCACCCTCGTTAGCCTCACGCAAACCGTAAGCCAACTCAAAATAAGCTTTTCCCTCTTCACAATTGTTGAAAGCAAAAGTAGATGTTTGATAAATAGGACACTTAACAGCACCTTGATGCTCGTGTGCATCATATGCATGTGACATCATCAAACTTTCTGGTTTCATCTTCTTATCCATCGTTGAAATATTTTTTATCAAAATTACATATTTGCAGTTCTTTCAACTACATTAAGATTGATATTTAGTCTTTTATTCTCTAATTTTGGTATTTAGTAGAATTTTACACAATTGCAGATTAAAATATATGAACGTAACAGAAAAAAATTCTTCCATAAATCTGGATGAAACAGATAAGAAGCTTCTGATGCTACTACAACAGAATGCAAAAATGACTACCAAGCAGCTTGCTCATCATTTAAACCTATCAACGACGCCCGTATTTGAACGTATAAAGAGATTAGAGAGAAATGGTGTAATAGAAAAGTATGTAGCAATAATAAATAAGGAAAAAGTAGGAAAAGAGTTGGTGGCTTTCTGCAATGTTTCATTAAAACAACACGCTCATGATGTTATTCGAGAGTTTGAAAGTGAAATTGCCAAATTGCCAGAAGTTATCGAATGCCATCACATTGCAGGTATGTTTGATTACACGCTCAAAATCATCACTAAAAACATGGATACTTACCATCACTTTGTATACAACAAACTGGCCTCTGTTAATAACATTGGCAATGTGCAGAGTTCGTTTGTGATGCGCGAGATAAAGTCAGGCACAGAACTGCATCTTGAATAATTCTATTTCTTAAGCGGTAAGTAAAAATAAAAGTTCGTACCAAGTCCTGGTTCAGACTCTACACCAATAGTTCCATGTAAAAGCTCTACTAAATTTTTGGTAATTGTTAAACCTAATCCATTACCTCCATATAAATCGTCGTTGCTATTTTCTATTTTTAAGAAGCGATCAAATATTTTGGATTGGGATTCATGACTAATACCAATACCGCTGTCTTCAACACTAAAACGAACTTGATCACCTTTTTTCTTAAGTGAAACTTTTACATAACCCTGCGAGGTAAACTTAAGTGCATTACTAATTAAATTATTTAAAATTTGACGAAGGCGAAAAGCATCTGTATCTATAAAGAGTACTTGTTCATCGCAATTCATTTCAAATTTAACTTCTTGCACATCTTGAATATTACGAGATGTATTAAATGTCTCAAAAACCTCTTTTAGCAATAGCACAACATCAATATTACTCCACATCACTTGTAATTGACCTGATTCAATCATTGAGATGTCTATAATATCATTCAGCAAGTGCAGTAAGTTATCTCCATTTGTTCGTATTAAACGAGCAAAATCAGTTTTTTCATGATTGGCAAATGAATCATCTAATAACAATTCAGAAAAACCTAAAATCGCATTCATAGGTGTTCGAATTTCATGACTCATGTTAGAAAGGAAAGCTGATTTTAAACGATCCGATTCCTCAGCAGCATCTTTAGCCTGTGACAATTCCTTTGTTCGAACATCAACGATTGACTCCAAGTTTTTAGCAAAACTTTCTATTTCTTCTTTTTGTCGTGCGATTTCATCCCGCTGCCGGTTGGCAATATTTCGCTGCAGTTGAATTTCTTTAGTACGAATTGCGACTCGTCTTTCTAAAACATCTTTATCGCGTCTAACTCTAATGTAATATAATCGACCGGTGATATAGATTAAGGCCAATATGATGATAATGGTTAAAATAATAAACCACTTGGTTTGCCAAAATGGAGGTAACACAACTAGGATGATACTCTTTGTGTTATTACATAAAAAACCATCTGCATTAGTTGATCGTACTTGTAATTCATACTCGCCAGGATTCAAATCAATAAAAGTTAGATTCTTTTTCTTTTTTAAAGGAATCCAATCCTGTGAATTTGGCAGCATCCGGTAGTAGTAGTCAATTTCATCGGGTCCCTGATAATCGAGGGCGGCGAAATTGATCGTAAAGAAACGTTCATCAGGTTTGAACTTCAACGTTTTTGCTGTTATCATGGAACTTTTAATAACAACATCTTGCAGATTACTCGAATCACGAACATTTACAGGTTGACCATACAACTCCAACGATGTAAAGAATATTGGGGGGTTATAATGAGATGGTGAAATACTATCGGGGTGAAATACATTAATCCCATTAATTCCACCAAAAACGATCCGTCCATCAGTAAGTTGTTCTCCAGCAAAATTAAATTCATCACTTTGTATGCCATCTTTCGCATCGTAATTCACCACTTCAGATGTTTCAATATCAATACGCGATAAACCTTTGTTACTAGTTACCCATAAGTAATTGTTATGTTCGAATACCCGATAGGTATAATCATTCGGTAAGCCTTGTTCGTAACCAAAATGCTTTATTACTTCTAGCCGATCGTTAATTAAATTCAGTCCCTTATCCGTTGTTAGCCAAATTCGTTTGTTCGAATCTTCATATATTGAATAAACGTCGGAGCTACTTAAACTTAATGAATCTTGACTGTCGCTTATCAGATATTTAAAGGAATCTGTTTCGCGTTGATAAACATTGACACCATATTTTGTCGAAATCCACAAGTCATCCTTATGATCTAGATGTATATCCCAAATCGTTTCATTACTAATATCCCCTTGCCGGTTAGTGTTATTATAATTATAAAAGCGTCCTGTCTGTTCGTCCAACTTAGCCAAACCATAAGCTGTTCCTACCCATAAAGTACCATCAAAATCGCGCTCGATTGCAAACACCTCATTATCGGGCAGGCTGGTGTTGTCACCATCTATGTTTGAATAAATAATATTGGATTTAGAAACCATATTATGCTTAATTAAGCCACGTGAAGTTCCTATCCAAAGAAAATGATCCTCCTCATCTTGATATAAAGACCAAACAGAAAAATTCCTTTTATCATTAAATACATAATAGGCTGTAATCTCATCAGTTTTTGTATCCCATAGTGATAAACCTTTCATTGTGCCAATCCACAAATGATCATCCCCACGCTTTAATAAGGTATAAACCGATTGTCCATTTATTCCACGTTCATCTTTTGTTTGGTAGTAATGTGTAAAGCGTGCTGTCGAAATATCCATATGTATACACCCTTTGCTTTTTGTACCAATCCATAAATGCTGCCTATCATCCAAGTATAAACTACGTATATAATTCTCATGTAAAGAATGAATGTCATAAGGATCGTGAGTATACTTTGTTACTTCTCCGTTTTTATCGATATAGGTAATCCCATGTTGGCCACTACTTAACCAGGTTCCGCCTTGTTTATCTAGTTCCACGTCGTGCACCACAAAACCCTCCTGGCTAATTATTTCGTATTTATACGTCGTTTTATTTAAAGAGTAAAAACCATTATCCGTGGCTAACAAAAGTTTCTGTCCATCTCTACTAAATTCTATATCCTCAATGATATTACTATTGAAATTAGATTTACTCGTAACTTTATTTTTGATAGTTGTAACGCTTCCATCCGACAAATCAATTTTCACAATGCCGTGACCATAAGTTCCAATCCACAAGGTATTGCTTTCTGTTATAACCTTGGTTGCAGATGTAAAAGGAAAAGTATTTAAAGAATCTTTTGTTGCTTCGTAATTTTGTACAAAACCAGTTTCTGGATCAAAAATACTCACACCATAGTTCGTACAAACTACAAGTTGACCATCAGTAGTAAAGGATAAGTCATATACAAAATCAGATAAAATTGAATTTTCTGACTCACTATACCGAAGATGCTTGAATTTTTCCGTTTTAGGATTGAAGACACTTAAGCCACCGCCATTAGTACCTATATATAGTAGATCATTTACACGATCTTCCAACAAACATGTAACCGCATTATTTATTAATCCAACTGAGGAATGCTCCTTAGAAGAAAAAATCGTGACGGAATTACCGTCATAACGGTTTAATCCATCAGCGGTACCAAACCACATAAAACCCCTGCTATCTTTTAAAATACAGTCAACAGTATTTTGCGATAAGCCATCATTTATTGAAAAATTATATGCGGGATACCTTTTTACTTGTGAAGACAATTTTATGGGATATAAAACCCCATATAACAAACACAAAAGTGTGAAATATTTAAAATAATAGTCTTTCAATAATTTACTTTTTAAGTCGTATAAAAGTAATTAAACTTCGTTATCAAGCAAATAATAAATAGAAACAAACAATATTACCTATCTATTGTTAACTCTCAATAGTAGACACATAAATAAATATCAATAATGGATATATTAGAAAAACTAAATTGGAGATATGCAACAAAGGCATTTGATCCTTCGAAAAAACTTAATAATGAACAACTTTCACGGTTATTAGAAGCTACCAATTTAGCACCTACATCGTTTGGTTTACAACCATTTAAAATTTTGCTTATCGAAACCAGTGACATTAGAGTAAAGTTGCAAAAAGCAGCATGGAACCAGCCGCAAACTACAGAAGCATCACATCTATTAATCTTTGCTGCTAATTTAGAACTTAATGACGATGATATTGATAATTTCTTAAGTCGCACATCTGAAATACGTAATATCCCTTTAAGCTCTTTAGCAGAATATGAGACAATGATGAAGGGTTTTGTTGCTCAAATGACATCTAATGATTTAGCGATTTGGTCGGCTAAACAAGCCTATATTGCTTTAGGACAATTAATGGTTGCGGCTTCGGTAGAAGGTATTGATACTTGCCCAATGGAAGGCTTTGATAAAGGTGCAGTTGATAAAATCCTAGACCTACCAAATCAAAAATTAGGTTCAGTTGTTATGGCTGCGGTAGGATTTCGTTCAAAAGACGATAAATACCAACACTTACCAAAAGTCAGAAAGCCACTTGATGAAATTATTATCAAACTATAATTGAGGAACATTACTAATATTAGGCTTGTAAATAAATTGCAAGCCTTTTTTATTCACTAAACTTTATAAACTCAAAAAATCCGATACTCAAAATGAATATCGGATTTCTCTAAAAAAAGGCGGCGACCTACTCTCCCACTTCTACGCAGTACCATCGGCGCTATCAGGCTTAACTTCTCTGTTCGGAATGGGAAGAGGTGGAACCCTGATGCAATAACCACCTAAATATTG
>NZ_VKDE01000040.1 GCF_007097485.1 Carboxylicivirga sp. M1479
AAACTTAGATTTTATCTATCTGTTTATTAAAGTTAATGCAGCAGATGGAGCTTTTTGCCTAAGTTAAAAATCACGTTTGACTCCTAATTGGTTTTCTCATATTTAGGTATTCCACAAACTAACGATATGTTTATATTTTGCTTTAATTGTCACTACTTGTCCCGATTTATCGGGATGGAACTCGCCAAAATTACCATTCTCCTCTGTGTGAACCAATTCTCATGGCTCGTTCATATAATTTTAAAACTTAACGGTGTACCTTACATAAGGCATTGGTATTGGAAATAAACTAAATTGTTTAAGAGAACGTTCCGTTTCGCCAGTCTCTTCATTTTCACTATCAGCAAAATACAAAAAAAATGCATTTTGACGTCCATAGGTATTCATTAAACCAACACTCCATAAACGACTGCCATAGCTTTTTTTCTTCTTAAAATTAAAACCTACATCTAAACGATGAAAGTTAGGCATCCGATAACTATTACGCTCGTTAATATATTGATTATAGAATGATGAGTTGACCAATTCAGATGTAGGCAGTTGAGGCGCATAGTATTTTGTTTCTGGTAATGTTAAAGGACTACCTGTTCCAAATGACCATGTGGCACCCATATCTACCTTCTCTGAGAATTTATAGGTCGCATATAAAGATACGTCGTGCGTTCTATCGTAATTAGCCGGAAACTCCTTGCCATTATTGAGCTCATCAAATTGATTGGTCGATTTTGAGAAAGTATAACCAAACCATCCGGTAAGGTTACCCATTTTACGGTGCAATAATAGCTCAATACCATAGGACTCACCATCCCCTGAGGTTAGCTTACTTTGCCAATCGGATGCAAAATCAAAATACCCAGCTGTTTCTTTATAAGCCAAAATATTTGACAACTTTTTGTGATACAGCTCCAAAGACAAACTAAAACCCTTATTTATCTCATATTCTATACCTAAAGCAGATTGAACAGCACGCATGGGTTCAATTTGATCCGATACGGGCAACCATAAATCAGTAGGCATGGCTACAGAAGCCGTTCGTAATAGGTGCATGTATTGCGTCATATGGCTATAGGCTGCCTTAATAGATAGGTTATCTTTGAGTAAGTAACGGGCAGATAAACGGGGTTCAATAGAGTAGTAGAACTTATCACTCTCTGTTTGAAATAAAGAAAAATGACCGCCAATATTCATCTTCAAGCGCGGTAAGAGATGAAAATCATCCTCCAGGTACATACGATACTCAGAGCGATGCATTTCGGCACCACCGAAGGTGGTATCTATAGGCGAAACTCCTGTAAGATTACTGAGCTGTACATCTATTCCAGGATAAAAAACATGTGCAATAGCACTTCCACCAAAACGAATATAATGCTTTGGAGATGGCACATAATCAACATCTATCTTTGCACTCATATCACGAATACCACTATAGTAACTCTGGCTTCCCTTGCTCCAATTATTATCAGATACATAATTCAATGTCTGATCAATAAAAAAACGGTAATCACTATAAAGAATGCTGGTATTGGCAAACATCTTATTTCCAAACACATGATTCCACCTGAGAGCTGCAACATAGTTACGCCAACCCACATCGTTTTCATCATAAGTTGTAAAGGTTCTATCTGGCTGATCTTCCAAATCCTCAACTACAACCTTTTGCTCATTGTAAGAAATTCCGTATTGATCTTTTCCCATATACGTACTCAGATACAACCTATCTTTGCGAGAAAAACGATAATTAAGTTTGGTATTAAAGTCATAAAAATAATAACGACTTTTATCAGCCTGATTAAGTTGCCACATACTAGTAAATAGGTCGAAATAGGTACGTCTAAAGGAGACTGAAAAAGATGATTTATCTTTAATCAATGGTCCATCAATTGCTAAACGACTTGATAGCAAACCGATGCTCGCGACACCTTTCAGCTCATCATTATTCCCATCATTCATTCTTATATCAACAACGGATGATAATCGGCCACCATAACGCGCAGGAAAACCACCTTTAATAACTCTGACATTATTAACTGCATCGGCATTAAATATGGAAAAGAATCCTAGAAGATGACTCACATTATAAATAGGCACATCATCCATTAAAACCAAATTTTGATCCGGTCCTCCACCTCGCACATACAGTTCAGAAAACCCCTCCCCTCCACTTTGAATACCAGGTAACAATTGTATACTTTTAACAATATCAACTTCTCCTAGAAATACGGGCACGTTCTTAATCTGCTCAATGGGCACTTCAATGGCACCAGGACGAGTGCCTTTAACTCTTCCGGATACGCGATCTCCAACCACATCAACATCGCCTAATTCTTTATTTTGTTCCATCAAAAAATTGATGGTCGTATCCTTATTCAGCTCTATATAATGATGACGACTATGATAACCCACGTAAGAACTACTCACATGCACAAAGCCTTTGGGCACAGTTATGCTATAGAAACCAAAATTATTACTGACAGTTCCTATCAATAATTCAGGCTCATAAACGTTCGACTGAATCAATGCTTCTTTCGACTGGCTATCTATCACATAACCACTAATTACAAACTTTTGCGCCACGCCCTCAATCGGCTCAATAATAACTTTTTGTCCACGGACGATATAGTTTGATTGACAGTTGACAAATAAAGCATCTAATAATTGATGAACAGTACCTTTGGGAGTTGGCAATATCACTTGTTCCTGAAAACACAATTTACTACTATAGCTAAAAGTGATATGCGCCTGTTGTTCTATATCCAATAGCAGCTCCTGAGTAGAGCCTGTGGTTTTGGATAATTCGATGGGGGTATATAAAACATTTTGCCCATTCAAGTTGGTGTGAACCAATAGAATGAGCAAAACAAAACATGTGCTTTTATAAATATGGCTTAAGATTGTAGGCATAAAAAATTAATCACCTCCGAAATTAATCAGAGATGATCAATTTGTTATCATTAATCTCTATTTTTTTCTTAAAATGAATTCTAAGCTCTACTAAAACATCCTCTATACTCGGGTTCGTAAAGCTAGTAGTGATTTTTAAACTAGTATCACTAGTGTTGTTTTCTATTATCTCAAGTTCACTAAAGTGATCAACAATTGTTTTAAGCACCTCATCCAAGGATGCTTGTTCAAAAACAATTTGTCCAGTTCGCCATGCCAGACAGTTGTTCGACACTAGTTTACCTTTTGTAATCTTATTATTTAAACAAACTGCACTTTCTCCAGCAACAACTTCAACCGCCTCATTTCCTGCTGTAAATAACACACGCCCTTCTGTTACTGACAGATGAACTGTTTGATCATTCACATTCTCCTCAAGATTAAATTCGGTACCTAATACCTCTACTTCTGTTCCTCCAACATTAACAACAAAAGGTTTGTCAGGATTTTTCGCTACTTTAAAATAACCTTCCCCCGTTAGTTTTAATCGCCTTGTCTTTCCAGAAAAATCTTTTTCAAATACTAATTTGCTATTGACATTTAGTGTAACCTCAGAAGCATCGGCTAATACTACTTTATCTATATCTCCGTCGGTATTAAATGCTTGCAACTTACCAAAACCAGGAACACTTTGGTAAAGTCCATAAGCTGCCAAAAACATAATTGTAGGAATCATTACAGCTGCAACACGCATAAACCTGCGTCGTACTGAAAGTTTAATGACTTTAGAAGACATGCCAACCCTCTGCTTAAACAGATCAAAATCTGCTTTAACATCAACGCAACAAAATGCTTCTAAACCATTTGATTTATTCCACACTTTTTGCATTTGGTCAAAATAACTTTTATTAGCCTCAGATTCTTCAACCCAGCTATCCAAGTATTTTTTGCCGTCATCTGAAATATCATTGGTCAGATATTGGACAATTATTTCATCTATATGGATATTTTGCTCTTCCATTCTTCTCTTTTAGTTCTCCTTAATCTGTTTCAATAGGGCTATTACCTAGTAAAACAGCTTAATGAAAATCCATGATTCCGAAAATATTTGGCTCTTCAGCAGTAGTTTCTTCGACTTGCTGAGCCTTAGTTTCGGTATTTTTTTGCTCAATAGCTTGCTTTGTTTCCTTCTTTACCTGTTTTTCATCAACTGGCGAAAGCAAATCTGCTAATATTTGAAATACGAATTCCATTTTTATAGGTTTAATGGTTAAATAAACTCATGTCACTTACTATGACAAACACTTTTCGACTTACACGTATCTTGAATATTATTTTTTTCTAAAAAAGTAAATAAAACAACATTATCCACAGATCTAGATAACCATCTAAACCTTTACGTAATACCTTTAACGCTTTACTTATTTGTGTTTCAACAGTTCGTTTAGACAATTGAAGTTTATCCGCTATTTCCTGATTGGTCTCTCCATCAAACCTACTCATTTCAAAAATACGTTTACACTGATTAGGCAATGCTTGAATGATGGAAAATATCTTTTGCTCTAACTCCGTTTCTTCAAGCTTAGTATCCACATACATCTCATCATTTTTGGTATTTTGATAGATATTGGCATGATGATCACGACGTATTTGACTATGTTTAATTTGGTTAAGACACCTATTTCGTACCGATTGATACAAGTGAGCTTTTAGGGATGAATGAATTTTAATTGCTCCCCTTTTTTCATAAAAGTTGACAATCACATCTTGAACTAACTCCCTCGCCAGGTCGTCGTCGACAATAACCTTACGTGCAAAAACAACCAATTGCGTATAATATTTAAGGAATAATTCCTGAAAAGCCGACTCTTCTCCCCGTTCTATGCCTTGTATAAGTTCAATTTCGTTAATTGTTGTTTGCATTAAAACATGTCTATTTGTGTGCAATAGCAAATGTATAAATTCATAACAAAAAACATAACAAATATTTATACTTTATCTAGCGTGAATTTAATTTACATTTTTAGCAAACTTCAATTGTGAAAGATGAGTTTTTAACTATTTTTGCTGATACAATTCAGCGGGATGTGGCGCAGCCCGGTTAGCGCACTGGTCTGGGGGACCAGGGGTCGCAAGTTCAAATCTTGTCATCCCGACGATTGAATATCAAAGACTTACAAATTTATTTTGTAGGTCTTTTTTCGTTTGGTGCAAACCATACAACAAATACCCTTTATTAGAAATTAATCATGGCAAATAAATATTACTCTAAGTAGGTGAATAACAATCTATGAACATCAATATTATCGAGTTGCGTGTAATAAGCTAAGTGATCTAGATCTTGTGGTTCAGTTGTCCTTCCCATAACCTACTGAAATCTGTTTTTATTCATTGGAAGACTATGTACTTCTTTAAACCATCCCTTCTTTATCTGGTGCTGGTGCACAATTCTTGGGTTAAAATGAACCGCATTCAATTGTATTGAAAACAGTCTGTCAATACAAATCCCTTCAACGGAATTGACAAATGATATGTAACGTAATACATTTGCATCCAATTAGGTATTAATAACTCCTAATTATTTCCGGCACTATGAAAAATTCTTTATTAGTAATTGTAGCAATTTTATTTATCACTGTAAAAGGCAGAGCTCAAACTGAAAAAGTTCTCACTGGTACATTTGATACACCCCAGGTTTTATCAATAGAATTCTCGCCATACTTAATAGTGGATTCAGTAATATTTAACAAAAAAGTTGAAATTGAGCCAGGTGTGCTCATAAAATTTAAATTCCACCCAACCCGTAAAGCCTATATTACCTTCTCTGATGAGGTATATGCGGCTGGTTCCCCTACAGAACCAATTACCTTTACTTCTGACCGCGACAATAATAATTATTTAACAATCCCACGACCTGGAGATTGGGGATACATATGCATTGACCATCAATCAACCGGATACTCAGAATCTCACTTTGAACATATAATAGTGAAATATGGCGGTGGAAAAACGTACCATTCAAAGTATGATAAAGCTTATTCACCAATGATTTGCATGATTGATAAAACACCTGATATAAAAAGTTTTAATATCAGTAATTCAATAATAGAAAGAAGTGCCAATGAAGGAATTCTTGGCGCACACCTCTATTTGTCGAATACAACAATTGACAACTGCAAAACTGGCTTAATTCTTAATACTTCAGATGGAAATGTGACAGGCTGTACCTTCAGTAATAACACCGACACCCCCATAACTTTGTCAAACCTATCAGTTAATAATCATTTAAGTGATTTTCCCAACATCATCAATTTGGATAATAATACCTTTAAGTCAAACGGAATTTCGGCTATTGCTATTGACGGCCACATACAAATCGGTGACAGCCAATTCAACAAAGATGTTCAGCTGCTTAACGACACCATTCCTTTTCTTATTACGAACGACTTATTGGTGAAAGGCCTCAATCTTTCGATTGAAGCTGGCAATATTATCAAATTCTTACCATCATCGATTGCTGGCAGGCCTTTATCTATCAACCTCCAAGATGCGGCATTGATAAGCACTGGCACTTCTGATAACCCCATCGTTTTCACCTCAATGTATGATTATTCATGGGAAGTAAAACGCCCTGTGAAGATAAATAACAAACCAATGCCAGGCGATTGGGGATACATAAGTGGCGATAGCCTGTTCTTCAAATACACCTACTTTTTAAATGGTGGTAAATATGTAAATAAGAATAATGAGATAATACGTGACTCCTCAGCAGTTCTACATTATCGAAGGGCTATAAACTCCATTAATGATATATTCGCAGAAAACTGCATATTTAATAAGCTATATGCGCATGGCATATTAGCGTACGACCAGGCATTCCTTGATGATCGCCTGATATTTCAATACAATCACTTTTTATTAAAACAAAATCAATACGGTATTATCTCACCCAATAATTCTGAACCACCTGCAATTATCAATGCGGATTACAATTATTGGAACAGTAAAAATGGTCCAATCCACGAGTCTAATATAAACGGTAACGGATGTAAAGTCGATGATGACATATCCTTTAGCAATCACCTTGAAAAATCAGACGCTCAAAGCAATTTAGTCTCATCAATTGTGAAAGGATACATAACGGGTAGCGATAATGAAACTTTAGCTCGGGCAATTATTAAATTGAAGAGTAGTAAAACCAAAACGATATACAGTAAAAAAGATGGTGACTTTACAATCCCTTTTGTTAAACCAGGGAAAGGATACCATCTTGAAATTAAAGCAAAAGGCTATTACGATACCCTATTGGTTGATGTTAACATCCCCGAAGATGCATGCGTAGACCTTGGTAATATAGTATTAAAAGAGCGTGAGATAAATTATGTTTTCGACAAGGTTACGTTTAACTTAAACCAACCACAAAAAACGTATGTAGGAGTTGGGGGTACAGCACATAGGTATTATAAAGTCATCGACAAAAAATCCCATGACCCCATGTATGGTGTCGAGGTGATTATCCCCGGCCTCGACACTATGTACACCGATTCAAAAGGCATTGTAGACATTAAAATCCCAGCCACTAGCATAGGGACACGAGAGTATTCAATTAGTCAATTAGGAGCCGAATCAAAAGAATTTCCGTTGGACCAAAGGGTAACATTTTCGGTTGAGGTTTTGCCATATGAGTATCAGAAAACTTGGTCGGGAAGCACTTTCATGAAAATTGGTATTTCATATCTCTTAGTTCAACAAGAACTAGGTGCACAAATGGCGCTCAACATGAAAAACAACGGTTATCAGGAGTTTGCTGATAGCATCATACTATCGCGGCAAAGTAAAACAACTGTAGGGCTTGAATTTGGTGCTGAAGCAAAAATTGAGGCGGGTCCTTTTGAGGCGGGTGCCGAAGCAACGGCTGGCATAAATGCCAGTACACTTTTTCAGGATGACTTCCAATTTGATTATAAAAACAATACTGGTGAAGAAGCATTAGCTAAGTTTATGGTCATGGCCAATGGTTCCTTGCCCTACATGGATGCCCCACTTATGCGGCTATTTGTGGCATGCATTGAAAGACAATTTGATGAAATTGATGAAGCAGCCTTATCAAATGGATTTGGATTCAACATTCATGCACAGGCAAGTGCTAAGGCCAGCCTTGAGTGCGACCTTGTCGACGGCAGTGAAGAAACACCACTCGGAGTTGGCCTCGAAGGCAGTGCAGGAGGTGTTGGTGATATTAATTTCATGACGACAGTATATGCCCAGAAGAGCCCGGGAGCAATATTTTACCCAACCGATATAGACCTAAGTTTTTCAAATGAATTTGAGTTAGGTGTTGAAGCAAAGGCCGGATTCGACTTAAAAAAACTGTTCGAAAACGATGATGAAAATAAAAAGAAGGACAACTACAAAAACAAGAACGATGATGATGACGATGATCCATTCGAAATAGAAAATGACATCATACCCATTCCAATAGATATCGACGATCTGGAAATTGATTTAGCATCACTTGGAGCAGCAGGTGGATTCAAATACGGTGTGCATTTTGGCACTTCTCGCTTTGGCCAAAACCCATCCTGTCGCATTGGTTTTATGTATGGATATAAATACGACCTGAAAGCAAGCAATATACTTATAGGGGAAGCTGGAATAAACCAAGAAAGAGAATTTCAATACACCTTTACCATAGAAGATCAAATGACTATTGATACGTTCAATGACAAAGTCGGTTTGGCAAATTCAATGCTAAATAGCCCGACAGATAACATCAAGCTTAACCTCTCAGATCTAACATCAGGTAAAATTTTCAATGATCCATTCAATACAGTCGCTTTTAACCATGCACGCTCAGCGCTGGATTTTCCACCTGTGCCATACGAGAAAACAGTGACCGATAAAGTTGATGACGGCTCATTCAATGTGGAGATAGCATTTGGACTCGACCTAATTAAAGCAAAATTTGGAGCCGGCTTTAAATATTCTGAATTTAACCAATACCCAATCGAAAAAGGAGTATTCTATAATTGGCAACTATTACCAACTGAAACTTATTCATTCGTGGATAATAACGAAGCCTATAAGGCTGAAGCTATAATACAGGATATTGTTGAAGGATCCTGCGACTACTTATGGACAGAGGTTCAAAATGGCCTGCCTAAAGTATTTAATTTCTTCAACCTTTTTTCATGGCTAAAAGCCACTAACGGCGAGATGTCATTTAATATTGAAAATAGACCACTTAGTAAACTGCTAATTGAGGGTGAAAAACTAGCTCTTTCTGATGACTTGGACCACTTTAAGCTAGCTTATTGGGACTGGTATGGTACCGGAGAGACAACTAAAAGTAGCTTAAAAGCAGTATCACCTGCCAAACTAAAGCGAATTGAGCTCATAAAAAAAATAGCCTCTAACATTTACAAATTTGATTACGGCATTGGTGGTTTTTACCAGTTTGAACCCTACAATACCTCTGTTGGCGACAACGATGTTACTTTGGTTATTAATTACCACGATGAAGAGTTGAAGATTGATAGTACTCGTCAAATAAATGAGGTAGACCTTAGAATGTATAAAGAAGACAAAGAAAACAATCGCTGGATGTACATAGGAGGTATGGTTGATGCAGACAATAATACTGTGAGTGCTAAAATTGATGCCTTTGGAACATTCACTTTGGCACCATTTATTCCACATGGGCAATTCAATCTAGTGATTGATCCTGATACCATCGATTTAGATAAACACACAACAGCAAGCATTACTTCTTCTTTATTAAGCTACAATACAGACGAGCCGGTGGCCGATGGTGAACAGTTTTTCATCCAGGTTTCACGGGGGCTATTAAATGCAGCATCTCCAGATACAAGCATAATAGTTGCTGCTTCGGCAGGTAAGGTTAAGGCAACCTATTTGCCGCCAGCATCTTCAGGTGAAATTATTATCAAAGCAAGGAGTCTTTATGGAGATGCAACTGCGATAGCGAAAGTGTTTATCATAGATTCCAATCCACCTGAACAACCCAATCTTCTATCTGCTCAAATGATAGATGAAAATGTTATACTCAAATGGAATAATTTACTCGATGAAGATATCCTAAGCTACAAAGTGCATTACGATACCATCAGTGGAGCCCCTTACAAAGGCCATGCAAGTGTATTCGGAGAACCTTCACCAATCGATGTTCATTTGGATACAACGACTATTATAAAAGGTCTAACTCCTAGTAAAGAATATTTCTTTTCAATCACGGCCGAAGACCGTTGTGGCAATGAAAGTACATTTTCAAATGAACTTAGTGTTTTGACAGAAGTAAATCATGCACCTGTATTCTACCACAAGAAGATTTTTATTCAACCTAATTTAGATAAAGGAACTGTGATTGATACCTTATGGGCCGAAGATAAAGACAAGGGACAGGAACTTACATTTTACCTTACAGACTACAACAATGAAGATGCATTTAAACTAAACTCTGCAACGGGTGAGTTAATAGTTGAAAAAGCGGAAAAACTTAATTACCTCGAGACGAAAATCGATACCTTCCATTTAAAAGTTGGCGTTCGGGATAATGCTAACATCTCAGCACAAGATGAAGGACAGGTAATGGTAATTATTGATTCAGGAACATCGATCTGGGATAACAACGATAAGCAAAAAGGTAAACTAGAGATTTATCCCAACCCAGCCAAAGATGAATTATCAATTAACCTAAAAACTAATACCATCAAGTCGCCATTTAAAGTTAACTTTTACACATTCGATGGCAAACTACTATCATCTCAAACATATGATCACTCACTTAATTCTGTCTTAACTATAAATGTCGAATTCTTACCGCTTGGACTGTATCTCATCGAATTAACAGATAATACCCAAAACTATAGCGCTAAACTTCGAATTACACACAACTAAACTATTCTTTACAGGGGTACAATGGTACTCCTGTAACTTATTTCACCAGGTCCATAGGCATTTCTCATCCCTCGCTAGCTGTAGCCAATAAACCTATACAATAATCATCACATTCACACTAAATAGCATAATCACCGATACAGCTATATACATCATATTACTATTAACAACAAAAGGTGACGCACATTTGCATCACCTTTTGATCTGAATTCTGTTTAAACTGTAAACTTTAATAACAAGCAGTTCATTGAACAACACAAATGAGAATTACCTTGAAGAGGTAATACATTAGATTAAAAGTAGAGCGACTATAGACTCGTTATTCCAACCCCCATAAGGTTAATCTCTTTTGACCTGTTGCACTAACTTTATTAGGAGTTTTATAGCTTTCTGGCACAATTAGGTGAGACTTAGAAGTTGTTTCCTGACCTGCCTCCAGCTTTATTTTTTGAAGTTCCATTTCACCTTGCTTATTGAGAACAATCACGTATGTAGAGTAAGTTTTATTGTTTCCAGGACTTGCTTTTTCAAAATATTGAAGTGGCATATTGCGCGGCTGTGTAGTATCAAAAAACACATTTCCAGCTAAAAAAACAGCTATACCAATAACTGTTACAAATAACCAGGGTTTATATTTCTTTATTCCATTTACTGCACTCATACAACAAAAGTAAACGGATCAACTGGCAATAGTTTAGACAAGTGTGTCCACTTCCCTATTAAAAAAACATAAATTACAACTTCACAACACTACTTGTTAACGTTTACAAATGCTAAAACAGACTTCATAATCTCATCTGCTAATTTTGCTAATGCATCAGCCTTAAAATCATTAAAGTCAACATGTGCTATCCTAGCATCACTCACAGTATCCCAAGCTGCTTGTACCATAGATAAGGGCAAATTCAATTTATAATGCTGGATGATCAAGGGAATCATAATTTCACTATTACGTTTACGATAGTATAGATAGGCGTAATTATAGCGCATGTCCTTTCGCTGCCGAAATAATTGCCATTGAAAACGGAAATTTATTTTATGAGCTTCGGCTAATACATATAAATCAGGAATGAAATTTTGGACACGCTCATTCAGTAGAGTATTAAAACTACTTTCTACAGCTTTTAAATGCATCTTTAGCAACTCATCAATTAATTCTTCTTTATCTGAAAAGTGATAATAAAAGTTGGTACGTGATAACTGGCTAGCACTTGCCAACTCTTTTATACTAATACTGGATGGACCTTGATCAGCAAACAATTCGTAGGCTACATTTAACCATTGCTCTCGTTTGTTTTGTTTATCTGCCATTGATATCAACTTAGGTTTCTTCAACACTAAAATAACAGATTAAAACATAGCGATTGATGTGTTGCGCAAAAAAATAGTTATTCGTAAGAATGCCTCACTTTCCAACACTAAAACTTTAGTAAAAACATATATTCTACAGGCTTATAATTCGTAAATTGTTTTGTTGAGAGATTCATTTTTTACATTGAAAGTATAACATCAAAACCAAAATGAGCAAAGGCAAAAAACAACAGGCCGTCACCTTTTTCCCCCAAAGGATAAGCACTTATTATTAGAAACTGCTACACCTCTCGCGGTGATATTTACAAAAATACACTTCACAGAATCAATATTGAACGGATAGTTATGCTTAGCTAAAAAACATCTCAATTAACTACCTTTGATAATAAAACAAATAAGTACATGACAATACTTGAGGCGCTTCTACTAATTATTGCAGGACTTTTTGCCTGGTTTATTAACACACTTGCCGGGAGTGGATCCTTAATAACTCTACCTCTTTTAATGTTTTTAGGTTTATCTCCACACCAAGCTAATGCAACCAACCGTGTTGCTATCTTCTTTCAAAACATAGTCGCCGTAAGGAACTTTAAGCGACAAAAACTTATTGATTTCAAAAGCAGCCGACTACTTGTTATACCAGCTTTATTAGGCTCATTACTCGGAGCCATTTGGGCTGTTAAAATCAACGAAGATATTTTAAACCTAACAATTGGCTGTTTATTGTTTGGAATGTTTTTTATCATCTTACTCAAACCTGATAAATGGGTAAAATCTCAAGCTGGGCAGGTGGATAAAAAGCCACCAATATGGCAAATAATCATCTTCTTTTTTATTGGTGTATATGGCGGTTTTATACAGGCAGGTGTTGGTTTTTTTTTACTGGCTGGCTTAGTGCTGGGAGTTGGTTTTGATCTAGTAAGAGCCAATGCTGTTAAGGTATTTATTGTTCTTAGCTATACCGCAGTAGCTTTGGGTATTTTTATTTACACGGGACAGGTTGACTTTCTTTACGGAATAATTTTAGCAATTGGCAATGCATCTGGTGCTTTTATTGCCTCAAAGTATGCGAAGAAAATTGGAGTTAAATACATCCGTTACCTCCTTTTAACAACAGTATTTATCGCCGGTGTTAAAGTATTATTTCTGTAGTACAATAATATTAGTCCAACTGAAAATGGTAAGTAATCGTTCCTTGTGCATAGGCACTAGCATTCTCATCTGCATTAAATTTAGCCAATAGTGCAGCAGCTTTTGCATTCTGAATCAATTCTCTATCTTGAGTATTAGACCCTTTCATCTGGAATTCGGCCGATGTAACATTGCCATTTCTGTCAACCGTAATTTTCATCACCACAATACCTTCTTTATTTGAGTTATGTTGTGGCTTTGGTAAAGTACCTAATAATGAACGCCCTTGTAAATGTGCTCCACTACCAGAGTTACCTAATCCGGATCCACTTCTATTTTTTGAATTAGGATCACCTGTTACATAACCTTGGTTACCAGTTCCTCCTGAGTCGCCCTCTGATGTACTATCACCATTACCTTTCCCTGAAAATGCCCCTGACACACGGTTACGCGCTTCTGCCGCCTTACGATCTTGCTCTTCTTGCTTCTTTCTCTCAGCTTCTTCCCTAGCTCTTTGTTCAGCCAATTCCTTTTGCCTTTGAGCTTCTTTTTCTGCTTCTATCTTTTGCTGGCGTTCTATTTCTTTTTGTCGCTCTGCTTCTTTTTCTTTTTCAATTCGCTCCTGTTCCTCTCGCTCCTGACGTTCTCTATCTAATCGCTCACGTTCTTCTTTCTCCTTTTTCTTTTGATCCTCTGAGACAACAACAGGAGCATCTTCAAAATCCTGTGTTTTTACTTCTTCTTTAACATTTGGCTCCGATTCTGTTGACTCAGGAAGTGATTCTTGCTTTGGTGGTGGCGGCGTTACTTTTTCTTGCTCCTGAGGTGGTGCTTGCGATTCTCTTGGCTCTACTTCACCTTGTCCTAAAACGGTATCGCCAAAATTCACTAAGATACCTTCCTCTTCTTGTGGCAACGTTTTAAAGCCAAAGAAAATTAATAATAGCAATACCAACACATGAAAAATAGTGGTACCAATAACGCCATATTTTTTATCCCTATCGTCCATCTTTATTTGCCCTGAGTAGCCAATATTAACTTGTACTTATTTCGAATTGCAATATCCCTGATCTTTCCCACCACTGAAAAAGGTACTGTTTCATCAACATGTAATGCGATGTATGTGTCTGGGCTTATTTCAATTATTTCTTTCAATCGTCTTTCCACTTTCCAAAAAGGCAAAGCCTCACCCTCTACAAAATAACGTAAATCAGCGGTAACAGATACGGTTGTGTTAGGTTTTGCTGATACTTGATGATCACTTTTAGGCAATACCATATCTTTTACTGCCGGAGGCGTCACCAAGGTCGACGTAATCATAAAAAATATTAGTAATAGAAACACAATATCAGTCATTGATGACATGCTAAACCCCGCTTCTACTTTGCTTCTTTTTTTAAGTGCCATTAGCGAATATCTAAAATTACTTTAATACCGTTTGATTCAGCAATATCTAACACAGCAGCCACATCTCCCGTAGAGGCGTTTTTATCAGTTCGCAGTTTAACAATTGTTTGTTCATTACTATTAAAAGCCTTTAACAAACCGCTCTCAATACTTTCAGCACCAACTCTTTTTCCGTCCACATAATAACGTCCGCTTGAAGTTACTCGTACATTTAGGTATTTCTGAACCTCTACTTTTTTCGTTACTTTTTTTGGAATCAACAACTTAATTGCATTCGGATGCACCATTGTTGATGTGATCATAAAAAAAATCAGCAACAGGAATACAATGTCAGTCATCGACGACATACTAAAAGCAGCACTTATTTTTGTCCTTCGTTTTAAAGCCATGCTTTAATGAGCTGGTTCGTTTAATAAATCCATAAATTCCATTGTGCGGCCTTCCATTTTATATACCACCTTTTCAACTTTTGCCACCAAAATATTATAAGCAAAATAGGCAATAATACCTACAACTAAACCAGTAACGGTGGTTACCATTGCGGTGTAAATACCAGACGATAGCAATTGAACATCAATGTTATTACCTGCATTCGCCATATCAAAAAACGCCTTTACCATACCAATAACCGTTCCTAAAAACCCAATCATTGGGGCTCCACCGGCTACAGTTGCTAAAGTCGGTAAGCTTTTTTCCAATCTACTTATTTCTAGGTTACCAACATTTTCAATGGCAGTATTCACATCACTTAAAGGGCGACCAATACGGGTAATTCCTTTTTCAATCATCCGCGATATTGGAAAATCATGTGATTGACAAAGAGTCAAAGCCGACTCAATTTTACCTTCATGTATATAATCCTTAATCTTATTCATAAAACCAGCATCTTCCATAGATGCACGTCGAATAGCAAAATAACGTTCGAAAAATATGTAAACCGCAACGATGGATAAAAATACCAATGGAATCATAATAAGACCGCCGGCTTTTGCCATCTCAATAAAGTCCATGCTTTTTCCGGCTTCCTCAGCCAACTCTTCTACAGGTAGGTTTTCGGCATTTGCCTGAATGAATAAAAACAAATTCATATAGTTTTACTTTAAGTCAATCATTTGTAATAGTGGAGATAATCGATCCTGATAATTTCGACATTATTCCGCCTTAAAAGTAGTAAATAGCTACACAATTAAGAACGTTTTATTTATTCTTTATTATCTGTCTTGTTTGGTTTTTCATTCTTCTTGCCAGATATCTTCATCCAATATTTGTGCATTAACTCTTCTAACGAATCAAACTCCTCATTAAAAGAAACTCCAACACCTTGGGTCGTGGGTGAAGTATTGGTTGAATATATCAAGTCGTTATTTGTGTGCGTATAAGCTTTTGCTCTAATATTTCCTTTTGTATTTAATTTTACCTCCACATCAAAATCGCCAATTAAGTTACTCGGACGCGTTTGATCTTTCCCATATCCAACGTTACCATTCACCAATACCCGGTTATTAAACATTTGGGTAGATAGAGCCACCTCTACTTCATCATTGGTTAATTCCCCAGCTGGACGATAACTCACCCCAATATCAACATCTCTACTTATTTGCGAGAGCCAATGGCTCAACTGATTAGATAACATTTCAGTTGTTGTAACTAATGCGGCATTGTTTCCGGCAGAACGACCTGCCTGACTATTATCAGATTGATTTTCTTGTGAGTAAAACTTATTTAACACCAACAGGGAAAGCACTTGACGATTCGTTTCTTCTTCAGTATTAATGTACGAATCGATAATGTTTTGATTGTTATCTTGTGTTGATGGGGTTTTAATATCAAACTTGACATTCGGCTTTGTTAGTCGATCGGTCAGTAACAAATCGCAATGAACAGGAATTCGTCTACCATAATCTTTCTGAGCCTCCTCGCTATAATCTCCAATAAGATCGATCAAACTCGTTTTTAATTTATAGCTAGCATTCAAGTCTATATCTGCATCATAAGGGTCTCCGTTCCAATTAATACTAGACCCTGGATTGATGACAAATTTCTTATTCAATACATTCTGCAAGGTAAACATGTAGTCTCCATCCTCAAAATTATAATCGCCAAAGAAGTTAATTCCGCCCTCCTTATCCATTTTAATTTGCAAATTACCATTTCCTACCCCACGTAAAATATCGCCTACTTTAGAATCAAAAATAACCTGGCAACGAGCATCGGGTGTAATATCCAAATCCATATTGACTGTCATTCCAGTTAAATCAATCTCATAATCGTCGTTAGTTTCCTCAGACTTAATAAGGGTTGAGTTACTTGCGGATGTATGATCAACAAAACGAATAAAATTGCTTTCCTCAGCACTTTCATCATCAGTAAGAGGAATAAAAAACTCTGAATTTTCTTTCGTTTGACCAGCTATATCTATAAATAAATCTTTGGTTGTTCCTGTAACTGATAAATTACCATCTGCATAAACTTCGCCATAATACAATGGATTATCAGTGTATTTTGTATCAAGCACTAACATATTATTAGTAATTAAACGAAGATTATAATTCATATCCCGGAAACCACTGTGATCAATTGTGCCATTAAAAGTACCCACTTTCCCATTCCGATCAGTAATCTTAATATTTTTAAACTCCATTTGGTTTGGATGAAACAATACTGAATCGGTCATCGAATAAGTAGTTTGCAATAGACCTATATCAAAAAATGCCTTATTAACCTTTATTTTCCCAACTAATTCGGGTCTTGTTAAGGACCCTACCACAGCTAATTGTCCGCTGGCTGTACCTGATAGGTTTTGCATCACCTTGCTCAAGTACAAATTAATAAAACCAATTTCGAGTTTATCAATATCGTATTGTAAATTAATTTGACGGTTAGCTAAATTTATAATCCCACCTCCTGAAAGTGGCGTGTGGTCTCCGTTAATAACACTTGTTTGTATATTTATTTGTTCTTTGGATGGCTCGTAATCTGCCTCAATGGAGAAGTCACCTAATTTATCTTTATTAAAGATAAAATCATCTATGCTCAAATCTCCACTTATAACTGGCGACTGATATAACTTTTGAACATCTAAAGTTCCATTTAAAAAACCCGATATATCAACCTGATTTAAATCTTGATAACCAATAGCATCTGATAAGCTAATATTTTGAAAATGCACCTTTAAGCCATCCTCAATAAAACGATGCACAAACCCATTAATTCCTATTTCCTGTCGTCCATGGTGCACTCTAAAGTTTCTCAAGGAAAATCCATCAGGATGATAATGAATTGTTGTTGGTTGAAATTCCCACAAACTATCCTTTACCATTACATACGATGGCATTAATTCGGTGGTGGTATAAATTCCCTTATCGCGTACTTTTAATGATGTGCTGGTAATTATTGAACCACTATTTGTAAACTCATCCCAATTGTTCCAAAAAACATTAAAGGCAATGGTATCTTGATGTACCGAATGATGAAAACTCAAGTTTTGAAAAGATAAGAACTTATTAAAATCTAAATTCTTTAACCTGGTAACAACCGACAGCTTATTACCATTTCCTGTTGAAACATGAACCTCTGGCTGGTTAGCTTCTATATTTTTATAATTGAAATATTGCATTTCAATTTCAACATCCATTTTTCCCGTATCACTATTAAACTGACCAAGAATCAAGCCATTATCCGATACATCCATACCAGGAATTAACAATTTAACAACATCAGACACTTTCTTGAGTGAGCAAGAAAACGAAAAGTCATTCTCCTGATCATCAACATCTTTAAGTCCTATTACAGAATTAAGTGATGGTAAATAACGTAGTAAATGCTGCTTTAACAAATTACCGATGTGCGTAAAATTGTAGTTGCCTACCAAATCTCCTTCGGCGATATCGGACTGCAAAACAATGCGTTTCCGTTCTCCTTCTCTAACGGAAATTAATAATAAGGAATCAACCTCCACACTGTGTTCATCCGATGTAAAATCTAAATTTCGTAAATGAAGGTAACCTACTATATCATTTAAATCCTTACCAGAAATATCGGTTTCTAAATCACCTGTTAATAAACTGTTTGTATACTTATTTGATAAATTTAAGCGATCAAGCCTTAATTCTGTTAAGCTGGCCTTAAATGAATAATTAGGAATATCACCTGCTAAATCTATCATGCCATTAAAACCAACTTGACCATTGGGGTCGTCAATTAAGAAGTCACCATCAAACTTGTCATTGGCAAACAGACCGTTTAGTTTAATATTGGTGTACTTATAATTATTGACAGATAAAGTATCTACCATTCCATTTAAGTAGGCACTATAGTTACTGGCCGATTGCCTTTTTCCATTTATTGCCACAGACATGGATACACGACCCAAGTATTTCTCAGCATTTGCTAACTTGCCGATATCGAACTGGTTAGTTGATAAGTTACCCGAGAAAATAAGGTGATTAGAAGCATCGAGTTTCAAACCTATGTCAGTGCTTATTTTACCCAATGCAGTTGAAAATTCCCCATAGGCAACTAGGTCAGTTATAAATCCAGTGAAATTACCTTTATACCTAATTTGCTCCAGATTTTGTATTGCATTGGGTAAATGCAGAGCTTGACCACTAATATGCGCCAATAATTGCTTTAAATCTTCCGGTGTAGTTTTTAATTGAGCAACATTAAAATATACAAATGTTTCATCTAAATTAGGCAATCCATTTATATCAAAACTTGATTGTAGTTGCGAATGAGGCCCAAACGAAAGCGTTACCTGACGACCTTTAATATTATCAACAGTACCATAAACCTGTCCGGAAATAATGATATCTGTTGCACGTTTTACTGAGCTAATCATTTGCAGGTCGTGCCTACCTATATCGGATTTTTGAAGATCAAAATAAAAATATCCAATTTTATCAAGTCCTTTTTTTTCTGGATCAAGGTTAATGTTCAACGAATCTACTTGTAAAAAAGAATGTTTTGTTTGCAGTGTGCCTTTACTCAAAATAAGACCTTTCTCTCCAATAGATAATCGTCCTTTTGCACCACTTAATTTGATTCCTTTGCTATTATCGAACCGTAAAGATTCTAAATTTAAATGCCACAAACTATCTTTTCGAATATTCGAAATATTCACATCAAGACTCGAAGCAGAAAAAAAGGAAGTACTATCTCCCTGATCATAGCCTAAGAAAGCTTGTTCAACAATTAAATGCTGAAGACTAACTGCCCAGCCTTTTGTTTCCTTATTAGGTACTTCACCCTTTAAAGCATCAACAAGAAATTGATAATTATACACAGAGTCGGCTTTAACCAAATTGATAACTGGTTGGTGCAGCTGAAGTCTACTCAGATTTAACTGTTTCTTTTTAAAGAATACTGAATCAATATTAGCTGATACCTGTTCAATTGCAAGCAGTGTATCCTTTTGTTGATCAAAAACAACAATATCATTCAGAACTAAGGTTTTAAAAGGACGTAAATGAACACGTTGAATTGAAATTTTGGTACCTAAATCATCACTTATTTCATCAGTAATATAATTAACGACAGCAGTTTGCACAGATGGCAATAATAAGATACCATATAGCATGATAGGAACTATCAATAGCCCAATCAGCACATACGCTCCTATTTTGATATTTTTTTTTATACTTTTATCCCGTTTTTGCCCACCAAAATTAAGAAAAAGGTGGGAATAATGATTTGAATATCCATAATTCTATCTGACAAAAGTTATGAGTGTGATTATTTTGGGAATTGAGTCATCATGTGATGACACATCGGCAGCGATTTTTAAAGATGATATAATTTTATCCAATGCAGTAGCAAATCAGGATGTACATAAAGCCTATGGCGGTGTTGTTCCTGAATTGGCATCCAGAGCTCATCAACAAAACATTATTCCAGTAGTTGAAAAAGCCATTAAAGATGCAGGGATAAATAGAACAGATATTGATGCAGTTGCCTTCACTCGAGGACCAGGGCTGATGGGTTCCTTGTTGGTTGGCACATCCTTTGCTAAAGGCTTTGCCTTGGCTAACCAACTTCCCTTAATTGAAATTAACCACCTACATGCACATGTACTGGCTCATTTTATTAAAGAGGATGAAAATGATACTGACCAACCTGAATTTCCGTTTTTATGCCTCCTTGTCTCAGGAGGAAACAGCCAAATAATTATTGTCCGAGACCATTTAGATATGGAAATTATTGGTCAAACAATTGATGATGCAGCTGGCGAAGCTTTTGACAAATGCGCTAAAATAATGGGCTTACCATATCCCGGAGGTCCGTTAATTGACAAATTAGCAAAAGAAGGCAATGCAGATGCATTTAAATTTAGCAAACCACGTATTAAGGATTACGACTATAGTTTTAGTGGTTTAAAAACATCGGTTTTATATTTTTTACGTGATGAAGTAAAGAAGAATCCAAACTTTATAGAAGAAAATAAAGCAGATATCTGTGCATCCTTACAAAAAACCATTGTTGATATATTAATGGATAAGCTTATAAAAGCAGCTGAGGATACTGGTATTACTCAAGTATCTTTAGCTGGAGGCGTATCTGCCAACTCAGGACTACGCGAACGCCTAACGGAATTAGCGGAAGAAAAAAAATGGGAAACCTTTATACCTAAGTTTGCGTACACGATGGACAATGCAGCCATGATTGCAGTTAATGGTTATTATAAATTTTTGAATAAAGAGTTTGTAAAGCAAGATACAGCGCCGTTTGCAAGAACTGAATTCTAAATATACAAACTACTTAAAAATGTTTGTTTATTTAGTGAATTCTATCATTGGTCAAATTAATAATTTCTTTTAGCACAAATGAGTGCTTAAAATTTGTTTTTTTATATTTTTGCCAAGGTTTTTAAAAAAGTTAAGTGGGAAAACAGCTTTATAAGAAACAAATAGGTTTTGTTGAAAAGAATATTGGCGAAGAAATGGTAATCGTTCCTCTAGTAGGAAGTGTTGCGCAAATGGAAAAAGTTTTTTCGTTAAATGAGTTAGGTTCTTTCATTTATAAAAACTTAAGCAATGAACAATCGGCGGAAGCTTTGGTTTCGTTGATAATTAATGAGTTTGATATTGACGACAAAACGGCTATGATGGATTTAGAACAATTCTTAGAGAAGGCCGTTAATAGTGGAATCATTATTGAGATTACAAATTGAGAGAATTGGGGATGAAGATTAAAAAAACATATATTAAACCAGATATTGAAGTGCACTTTGTTGATCAAGTTATTAATCTCCAAATCGCAAGCGATTACCCATTACCTCCAATGACAAATAAAGATACTGAACCTGAATTAAAAAGTGCCCCTAGTTCAGAATATCCTTTTGGGGGTGACAAACCTGATTTCTCGAACATGTAGCATGATCAAGCAGAACAACATCAGACAATATACCATAGGGGGCATCAGATTTAATGTAAAAATCGAATGCCCCCTTTTTGATTTCGACAGAACAGGTGGAAGTCAATTGTTTCAAACACCAAACAAACACATCGACGATTGGAACCTAACTATTGATACTTGCCATATAAGCAAAACAAAGACTTGGAAGCATATTTTTAAAGGATCAGAGAACTTTGAAAGCGAAATTCCATACAAGTGGAGTGTAGTAAAGAGTAATTATCTAGATGGCATCTATGTAGAATTCGAGGAAGGTTCCCAAATAAAATCAGCCCTTGCTCTTATTAACATAGATGAAAAAAAAATACACATTGAATTAGAACCATTCAAAAAGCAAGGACAATTAAAGTTAGACCCATTCTTTCAGCCGCTTGGAATCCTCATTATCCAATACATTGTTCACATTTATGGCGGCTTTATCATCCATGCTTCAACTGTAAGCTATAACAGCAAAGGGTATCTATTTTCAGCTATTTCCGGTACTGGCAAATCAACAATGGCTAATATTTGGAAACAATATGGTGCAAGGGTTATTAACGATGATCGGCTTTTGATTATGCCATCTAAAAAAGGCTATCAGGCATTTAACACGCCAATGCCATACTACCAGGACATTAGTAAAAACATCACAATACACAAGGCTTTTTTAATTAATCAATCGCCAAGCAACTACCTTAAGAAACTGCCGATACTAAAAGGAACACTTGGCTTACTAACGAACTGCATGCAGTTTCAGTATGAAGAAAACCAAGTTCAAACCCGCTTAGAAGCATTGCAATCAATCGCAACAGAATGTGGCGTATACGAATGTGGATTTAAGCCCGATAAAGATATAGTTGAACTTATTTTAAACGAAATTGGCTAACGATCAAATACAGGAGACCTTAATCCAACTTTTAAGGGAAGGACAAACAGTAGAAGTACCTGCACATGGTATGAGTATGTTCCCGCTATTGCTACCTGGCGACCGCTTGCTAATCTCTCCTGTAAAACCACAAATTGGTCAAATAGGTGTTTTTATTGGTATGAACAAGTTAATCGCTCACCGTTTGATTAAGATCGATAATAAAACTTATTTCTTTAAAGGTGATGGTGTTTTTCATTCAGATGAACCTGTTCATTCAGACTTAGTATTAGGTGTAGTAACCCAAAGAAAAAGAGGGGAGCGAATAAGTAGCTGTAACAACCGCAAATTCAAAATATTTCAATACACAATGCCGAAATTGACATCTATATTAGGATCTTGGTTTTATTACTTAGGCCGATTACACCTTAAATACCAGAAAGCAAGTAGGTAATTATTCCTTATAAGCTATTTATAAAATACGCTAAGCTTGAATAATTATATTACTTTAGTGTGATAAACCAGTCGATTACCGCATGAAACCCTTGTCAAAAGCATCAATCTCCCTTTTAATTGAATCGGTAAGAATAGTATACAACAGCTCGCCAAAATGGACATGGGTAAATGCATTGGTCATGATCATACGTGGGGTAGTTCCCTTACTATTACTCTACATTGTAAAACAGCTTATTGATGTGGTAACTGCCTATTCAAGTGGCATCAACACTAACGAAGAAGTACTTTTTACAACCATCGGTCTTACTACTTCATTTTTCTTACTTAATTCCATTAGCGGCTCAATCAGTAACCTTACGCGAGAGCGTCATAGCCACTTTATCAACGACTTTGTACAAAACATTATACACAACAAAACAGTACATATCCCATACTTCTATTTTGAAGATGCCAACTACCAGGATACTTTTTACAGGGCTCTAAACGACTCTAGCTACAGACCTGCCCGAATTTTCTATAGCCTACTTCTAACACTACAGAATATTATCACGTTAACTCTTATTATAATTGTTCTGAGCAACATACATTGGGCGATGATTCCCTTGTTAATTTTATCAAGCGGTCCTGTTTTTTACTACCGCATCCTCTACACTAAAAAAATATACCAATACCGTAAAGATCACACCCAGGATGAACGTCGCGTTCACTATTTCAACAGACTACTGACTGCCAAGGACTTTGCTAAAGAACTTCGGGTTTTTAATCTTGGTAAAACTTTTAAATCAGAATATGAACATTACAAGCAGGATTTAAGGAATAAGCAATGGTCACTTTCTAAAGCAAAAACAATACGTGAGATAATCGTACAATTGTTATCAACTATTATTTTGCTTGTTATTATATCATACGTCATTAAGCAAACCATTAATGGAGTTGTATCAACTGGATCAATGGCAATGTATTTTCTGGCGCTACAAAGAGCTTATGCAGTGCTACAAGGTCTTATGGGTGGACTAAGCTCACTATACGAAGACAACTTGTTTATTAAAAACTTCTTTGATTTCCAGAACATCAAAATCAAAGACAAAAAAGGTAATTTATCTTTTCCGTCACCAATTAAACAAGGGATTGAATTTAAAAATGTAAGTTTTCAATATCCAAATTCATCCAAGTGGGCCTTAACAAATATCAATTTAAGTATAAGCAAAGGTCAAACGGTAGCGGTGGTCGGACACAATGGCTGTGGTAAAACTTCCCTTGTTAAGCTCCTTAGTGGACTGCATCAGCCAAATAAAGGTGAAATATTAATTGATAATCAAAATCTAAACGACATAAGTCTAGATGAAATAGCTGATAATCTGTCCATTATATTCCAGGACTTTATGCTCTATAATACCAGCGCAAAAAATAATATTCGCTATGGCAATATTCATCGCACAAACAATGATAGGGATATAAAAGAAGCAGCCCACAAAGCGGGAATAGGCCCAATGCTAGAAAAAATGCCTCAAGGCTACGAAACAACTTTAGGCACTTTATTCAAAGGCAGCCAAATGCTTAGCCGTGGCGAATGGCAACGCACTGCATTAGCGAGATCTTTTTACAATACCAATGCTCAACTAATTATTCTTGATGAGCCCACCAGTTCACTAGACGCATTTACAGAAGCTAAGCTAATCAACCATTTTAAGGTTATTACAAAAGATAAAACATCACTAATCGTAAGTCACCGACTTTCCACCATTAAACTGGCCGACATTCTAGTGGTTATGGAAAATGGAAGCATCGCTGAAGTTGGCACAGCCGATGAATTAATTCAGAAAAAAGGTGTTTATTTTAAAATGATTGAATCTCTTAAATAACGCTTTGTTTTAATTAACAACAAAGGTTATACCTCCATACACGCCAAAGGAATAGGGCTGAAAATTGTACTGATCATTGGCATTCACCGAATTTAAAAAATACTTTAAACGAGGCTCAACACTCAATCTAATCATTTTTGTTATTGGCACATCAACACCTAAACCCATTGAGCTGCTAATTACAAAACTTTTGATATCACTTGTTTCTCCAATCGCTTCCTCCTCACCTCCAACAATCGCATAAGCTACGTTATCAATCAAAAAATTCGAACTAAATCCTCCTGACAAAGACAGATATGGAAAACTCTTAAACAATGAATAACGAGCTATCATAGGCACTTCAACGTAATCCAATGTTTGTTTGATTGTATTGACGGAACTGAAAGCAGTTGGCTCATGCATTAAAAAATCAGGTCCTTGCAATTGTTCAGCCTGCATAGCGGCCTTATTCACAACCACCGCACCTAAGGAATTTGAAGTATCAAAACTAATAAGATTCTGCGTTTCACTTAGTCCTACTCTTCCTCCTTTCATACTAGCGCTAGAGTTAACTTCTTGACCAACCTGTGAATACAAAACTCCTGTTTCAAAAGACCAACGAGAATTAGTACTAACCCGAACTTGCAAACCACCACCCAAAGACTTGATACCACTTTCATCAATATGCGATGGCGTGTTACTATACACCTCTCCTCCTGTATAGTAGTTCGCTTTTGAGTTGTATGATGGGGCGACAAAACCGCCCACACTTATTTGAGCTTTATTTCGTTTACTTCGACTTTCTTCAGCGGAGGCATACAGTGGGTAGTATTCATTGCTCTTATTTACACGTAGCCCATTATCAATTTCAAAACCGACAGCTATTTGACTGAGAGGCAAAGATTCCAACAAAGTCAATTGTTCCACAGAGGAATCAACATTTTTGGAATACAAAATTGACACCTGACTATTCTTAACACTAGATTCTTGTATTACGGAAATATCTTCTTTCGATAGGGGTGATTCTTTTGCCTGACTATCTTTTTGTTGGCTTTTATTTAATTCATGATCGGTCGAGTCATCCAGCAACGTTTCAGTCACAACAGGTTTAAAGTCGATGCTTGCATCTTGCTTCATTTGATAAAACAAACCTAAGGACGATGCTATTACTCCCAAGATACAGGCAGCAGCAACACTCCTCCACACCATCACCTTCCGCTTACCTATGCGTTGTTTCGACAATGAGGCCTCAATTGATTTCCAAACATAATCTTCTGTTGGCGTCTCATAATCAGCTAAGCCGTTTTTAAACAAAGCATCTATATCACTTTTTTCCCTCAACATACAACCTGTCTTTTCTGAACCACTCTATCTTCAATACTATTCTTTAACCACTGACGTGCTCTCGCCAAATTTGACTTAGATGTACCAACTGAAATACCAGCTGTTTTAGCTATTTCTGAGTGAGAAAACCCATCTAATACATATAAATTAAATACTAGCTTATACTTTGGTGGTAACTCTTGTATTAATGCAATTAACTCTTCCTGACTGATGACTTCATCATCCACTTCCTCTTTCACATCTTCTGCCAACACGGGAAATTCATCAACCAAAACTTCGGGTTGTTTTTTACGATAAACCTCAATAACGGTATTAACCATTATTCGCCGCATCCAACCTTCAAAAGATCCTTTAAAAGCAAACTTTTTAATATTATTAAACACCTTAATAAATCCTTCTTGCAAACAGTCTTCAGCTTCCGTTTTATCCTGACTATAACGTAAACAAACCGCATACATTTTCCCGGCAAACACATCATACAACTGTTTTTGCGCTGATGCTTTACCTTTTTGGCAGGCTTTTATTATGTGTGTAAGGTTGTCCAATATTACTTGACTTCTATTTTAAAATAAAGCGTAATATTGCTGGCAATGTCAATATCCCCCATCTCATAGATTCTGTGTTGATAGGAAGATGGAGTTTTTGTTACGAGGTTGCGTTATTGAAACGCTTTTTAATAATTTTTTTTAGCCCTGTCCATTTCACGGCCAGCATCTTTTGTTTTCAACGACTCACGTTTATCATGTTGTTTTTTACCTTTTGCTAAAGCTATTTCAACTTTGACTAAACCTCTATCGTTAAAGAATATTTTAACAGGAACAATGGTTAATCCAGTCTCCTTTGTTTTTCTTTCTAACTTCTGTAGTTCTTTCTTTTTCAACAATAATTTGCGCTCTCGTTCTGGTTGATGATTATTAAAAGTACCATAAAAATATTCTGAGATGCGCATACCTTTCAACCACAACTCTCCATTGACAAAAAAACAATAAGAGTCAACCATGCTAGCTTTTCCTAATCGAATTGATTTGATTTCTGTTCCTACCAATTGCACCCCAGCACTAAAACGCTCGATTAACTCATAATCAAATGTTGCTCTTTTGTTTCTAATATTTAAACGTGAAGTTGGTAAGCTCATACAGTTAGGTTACTAATAAAAATAAATAATCGATCGATTAACACGGGTATAAGAAGAATTACAATGCTAGATAAGGCAGTAAGCCATACCCTATTTTCTTTGGTCACATTATTAACATGACCTAAAGCTAGCCATACTAAATAAGCCACATACAAATTCAAGATGCTTCCAATTATAATTGCTTCAGGAATTAAGGCTATAACAGATCCTGTTAAATACATCACACACGACGAAAAGGCCACTAATTGAAACACCTGCTCTTTATCAATTGAAAGATTAAATGCATTGAAAGCCTTAAATAATGAGTAATAGCTCAAGTATAAACCAAAGAAGAAACCTGAAAAAGTAAAAGCCGCTGATTTAAGTGCAGCCTGAAAATCTAACTCCTGATGACTCAATAAGTAACCAACAAAAACTGCAGCGGTATAAAAACCTATCAATGGCAGACTAAAACTAGACAAAACATCATTGGTCGTTTTCCTCTCCTCCATCACAATTT
This sequence comes from Carboxylicivirga sp. M1479, assembly GCF_007097485.1. Classification (GTDB taxonomy): domain Bacteria; phylum Bacteroidota; class Bacteroidia; order Bacteroidales; family Marinilabiliaceae; genus Carboxylicivirga. Next base: position 28,176 of record NZ_VKDE01000040.1, read on the forward strand.
TCCACTCACTCTGAGGACTGATAATTAATTCTTTTAATCGTCCAATCAGATTTTTGTACAACACCCCTAAACCTATTGCTTCCTTACTCATTCGTCATGTTTTCGTTTTCCTCCTCATCCCTTAAGTACATAACTTAAGCGTTGAATCAAATGCAAAAATAGCAATTTTATCCAACTGTTTTCTGGAATGTTATTTAACATGTGAGGAATCCTATCATTTTTAGTCTCGATAAAAATAAGCCCTAATTAAGATTGAATATCAGTTCACATTATTTCAAGCACAGCTCAAACACACAAAAACAACACCATAAGTACCTCACTAATAAACAAAACACAAGCAGAAGCCTCCACACTTGCAATTCTTTCACTTGACAAACATTACTCATCATTTTTTGTTACTTTTGCCATTCATTGTTACATCGTCATTCCTATAGCTGTTGGAGTGATTAAATAGTATTTATGGAAGAATCATTTGAGCACATTGTTTACTCTAAAAATGTCATTGAATTTGTAACTGTAGCAAAAGAGTTTTGCTCGTTTGTTGAATCTTCGGAAGAGATGTCGCGCAAGGAGTTTGTAACGGTTGCCACTCGAATTATTCCCTTGCTATACTTAAAGGCCTCGGTATTACCTAAGACAGAGCCTGAATTAGAAGAAAGTATTGAAAAGACTGTTGATGAAATGATGTATGCGCATATTCAGGACAGCATAACATCAAAACTCGGACGATTCAATGATTATCTGGAAGTATTTAACTCAGAAATGCAATTGAGTGATACGCCAATCATCGCCTTTATTGGAGAAGATATGGCAGATATTTACCAAGATCTCAAAGACTTTATCTCAGCATATCGCTTAGGCGTAACTGAAGTAATGAACGATGCCCTTGCCGAAGTTGTTAGTAATTTTGAATTATACTGGGGACAACGAATTGTTAATACACTAAGAGCTTTACACGCCGTATTACATGGAAGTGAACCTCTTGAGGAAGAAGAGGGCGAAGAAGCTTTTCAGGATAATCAGCGTAAAGAAAGCTGGTACAATAAGATGCAGAAAGATTGGCAAGACGACAATGACGAACTAAACCAATAATTTATTAAATCCACTACTAGATAAATGGAGAAAACCATAAGCAAAGAAGCACTCAATGATTTACCCTTAAAGCATTTTGAAGGCAGAGTGGATGTTGTTGAAGATGAAAACACTGTTGAAGAACTTGTTAAAGAACTTGAGCAACATAATTGTATTGGCTTTGATACTGAAACAAAACCCTCGTTTCAAAAGGGGAAAATTAATCAAGTTTCATTATTGCAATTCTCAACCGAAACCAAAGCCTATTTATTTCGACTGAATAAAACAGGCATGCATCCTGCCATTGTTCGACTACTATCGAATCCGAACATATTAAAGGTAGGCGTTGGAATACGTGATGACATAAGGGGATTAAATCGTTTACACGAATTTGATCATGCTGGTTTTGTTGAAATACAAGATCATGTTAAGAGAGTAGATATTGAAGACACCAGCCTGAAAAAATTAGCTGGTATCGTACTTAATTTCAGAGTGAGTAAACGACAGCGCTTATCAAACTGGGAGGCACCACGTTTAAGTGAAGGACAAGTTATTTATGCTGCCACCGATGCCTGGGTAGCTCTCAAATTAATGATTCGATTATTAGAAAAGTTTCCACATGCGGAAGCACAAACAATTTAGACCATATTATCAATGGCAGAAAGATCACAATTAGTACTAAAACAGGGGAAAGAACAGAGTTTAAACAGATATCATCCTTGGGTATTTTCAGGCGCAGTTAAAGGCGTTAAAGGACCTGAATTAATTGAGGGAGATATCGTTGAAGTACTCGATAGTGAAGAGAAATTTTTAGCACTTGGTCATTACATAATTGGCTCTATTGCTGTAAGGGTTTTTAGTTTCAAAAATGAAACAATAGACCAGAGCTTCTGGCAAAATAAAATTGAACAAGCGTATAACCTACGTAAAGCAAGTGGCTTAGTCGATGATGAATCAACCAATGCCTATCGTTTGGTACATGGAGAAGGCGATTATTTACCAGGGCTTATTATTGATTATTACAACGGTACCGCAGTAGTACAAATGCATACCGTAGGAATGTACCTCATTAGAGATACAATCTCTAAAGCACTTCAGGCTGTTTTAGGCGATGATTTGGTTTCTATTTTCAACAAATCGGAAGGCACAATGCCTTACAAAGCAGATGTTGAACCAGTAAATGGCTATATTTTTGGTAAAAGCTCTGAAAAAGTAGCCCTTGAAAATGGATTGAAGTTTAAGGTAGATTGGGAACGTGGGCAAAAAACAGGCTTTTTTGTTGACCAACGAGAGAACCGATCATTAATTGAGCACTATAGCAAAAATCGAGATGTACTAAACATGTTTTGCTATACGGGTGGATTTTCTTTTTATGCCATGCGTGGTGGCGCCAACACAGTACATTCGGTAGATAGCTCTGAGCGTGCTATCGAAATTACCAAAGATAATGTTGAGCTCAATTTCCCAGGTGACAAAAGGCACGAAGCATACGCCATGGATGCCTTTAAATACATGAACAAAACCAAGGGAAAGTATGACTTAATCATATTAGATCCACCAGCCTTTGCTAAGCATATTAATGTGGTAAAAAATGCTTTGCAAGGCTACCGTAGATTAAATGCAAAGGCTTTAGAGCAAATTCGTTCAGGCGGTATCTTATTCACTTTCTCATGTTCACAAGTCATCTCAAAAGAACAATTTCGCACCATGGTATTTTCAGCTGCAGCACGAGCTGGCCGTAAAGTGCGTATCTTACAACAGCTCACTCAACCAGCCGATCATCCAGTTGACATCTATCACCCAGAAGGAGAATACCTTAAGGGATTGGTCGTTTATGTAGAATAACAAATTAAAGCAAGCACTTTGGAATTTAAAGATTTTAAGTTTACCGACGCATTATTAGATGGCCTAGATGCCATGCGCTTCGAAAAAGCAACTCCAGTTCAGGAAAGAACCATCCCTTTTATTACGGAAGGTAAAGACCTGATAGCTTGTGCCCAAACGGGAACTGGCAAAACAGCTGCTTACCTGTTACCAGTTATCGATAAATTAGTAAGAAACGGGCATAACAAAATAAATGCGCTTATACTTGTTCCAACGCGCGAGCTAGCCATACAAATTGACCAGCAGATGGAAGGCTTTGGCTACTTCTTGGATGTTTCATCCACCGCAATATATGGTGGTAACGACTCTAGTGAGTGGAACAGACAAAAAACAGCTTTAACAACAGGCGCTGATATTGTTATTGCCACGCCAGGCAGACTTATCCAACACCTAACCATGGGTTATGTGAAAATGGACACCTTGCAACATTTGATTCTGGACGAGGCCGATCGTATGCTTGATATGGGTTTTTTCGATGACATAATGCAAGTAGTAAAATACCTGCCAAAGGAAAGGCAAACGTTAATGTTCTCGGCCACCATGCCACCAAAAATACGTGAACTAGCCAAGAATATCCTCGTCGATCAGGAAGAGGTCAACATCTCGATTAGCAAACCAGCTGAAGGCATTTTACAAGCCGCATACATGGTTTTCGATACACAGAAAATTCCTTTGCTCAACTCCTTATTAAAGGACAAAGATTTACCAAGTATTATCATTTTCACCTCTACCAAACAAAAGGTAAAAGAAATTGCCCAATCACTCTCTCGCAACGGCTTTAATTCAAAAGCTATCAGCTCCGATTTGGAGCAGGCAGATCGCGAGGAAGTATTGCGGGAGTTTAAGAATCGGAATATACAAATCTTGGTAGCTACCGATATTATTGCGCGTGGGATTGACATTGAAAAAATTGATCTAGTCATAAATTTCGACGTCCCTCGAGATGCAGAGGACTACGTTCATCGTGTTGGTCGAACAGCAAGAGCGCAAACTCAAGGGGTTGCCATCACGCTCATCAACGAAAAGGAAGTTCTAGACTTCTATAAAATTGAACAACTCATTGAAAAGGATGTGTACAAAATTCCATTGAACCCAGAGTTGGGCGAAGCGCCTTTATACAATCCTGATGAGTTATTAAAGCGTAGACGCAAGGGTGGCGGACAAAAACGCAAGCCAGGTAACAACCGAAAGAACTTTAAAAAGAAACCAGCAAACACAAAAGGTAAAGATAATCCCAAGAGCTAAACCAGCTTAGTGTCTTTTACATTTCATTGTTATACTTCCATAACTCATTCTAATCATATGCAGCTAACTCAAATAATCTCCAAAGAGCTTCAATTACCACTTACTAGTGTACAAAACACCTTAACTCTTCTTGATGAAGGTGCAACCATCCCATTTATAAGCCGGTATCGCAAAGAGATGACGGGTAGTTTAGATGAAGTACAGGTGGGCGATATTAAAGAGCGCTATGAGAAGCTAAATGAGTTGATGAAACGCAAAGAAACCATCTTGAAATCAATGGAAGAACAAGGTGTTTTAACCGATGATCTAGAAAAAAAAATTAAAGAAACATATAATTCTACAGAATTAGAGGACATTTATTTACCCTTTAAGCCCAAACGAAAAACACGAGCTGTTAAAGCTCGTGAAAAAGGCTTAGAGCCTTTGGCTAAAGTATTAATGAAACAGTACGAACGCGATGTTGAAGGCAAGGCAGCTGATTTTGTCAATCAAGAGGTGGTAGATACTGATGAAGCTCTCCAGGGAGCACGTGATATTATTGCTGAATGGGTCAACGAGCACAAGGTAGCACGTGAAATTGTCCGATCCGTTTTTGAGCAGGAAGCAGTTATCAGCTCCAAGCTAGTTAAAGGAAAAGAAGAGGAAGGTGCCAAATACAAGGATTATTTTGATTGGAGCGAACCTCTAAAACGATGCCCATCGCACCGTTTTATGGCCATGCGCCGTGGAGAAAAAGAAGGCTTTTTAAAATTATCCCTTTCGCCTGATGCTGAACGAAGTACCTATCGTTTAGAGCGTTTTTTTGTAAAAGGCAACACAAGCGCCTCGGAACAGGTAGCAACAGCGGTAAACGATGCCTACAAACGCTTATTACAGCCCTCCATCGAAACTGAGTTTACCAACTTATTTACCACTAAAGCGGATACAGAAGCTATCCGTGTATTTGCTGAAAACTTGCGTCAGCTGTTATTAGCATCACCACTAGGACAAAAACGTGTTTTAGCACTCGATCCAGGTTATCGAACAGGATGTAAAGTAGTTTGTTTAGATGCCCAAGGAAATTTAGTAGCGAACGATACCATCTACCCGAATGCACCACAAAATGCCAATCAAAAATCGGCAGCTACCATTACTCAGCTAGTCGATAAACACCAAATTGAAGCCATTGCCATTGGTAATGGTACTGCCTCGCGTGAAACGGAGGCTTTTGCCAAAGGTCTCAATTTCAAACAAAAAGTAGAAATATTTGTGGTTAGTGAAGATGGTGCATCGGTGTATTCGGCAGGTAAGGTGGCACGTGAAGAGTTTCCCGATAAAGATGTGACTGTTCGTGGAGCCGTATCCATAGGCCGCCGCCTAATGGATCCATTGGCCGAGTTGGTGAAAATTGACCCTAAATCTATAGGCGTTGGCCAATATCAACACGATGTGGATCAAAGTGAATTAAAGAAATCATTGGATGTAGTAGTGGAATCGTGTGTGAACTCGGTTGGCATTAACTTAAATACAGCCAGCAAGCACTTACTAACCTACGTTTCAGGATTGGGTCCACAATTGGCACAAAACATTGTTGACTACAGAGCCGAACATGGAGCCTTTGACACTCGTGATAAACTTAAAAAAGTCCCACGCCTTGGAGCAAAAGCCTTTGAACAAGCTGCTGGATTCTTACGCATTAGCGAAGCAAAAAACCCATTGGACAACACTGCTGTTCACCCCGAGGCATACAAAGTGGTAAAAAAGATGGCAAGTGACCTTGCTTGTAAGGTTGATGATCTTATTGCTAACAAATTACTAAGGGAAAAAATTAACCTTAATAGCTATGTAAGTGATAAAGTAGGACTACCAACTTTAAAAGATATATTAAACGAGTTAGACAAACCGGGTCGTGACCCACGAGAGGCCATTAAAGCTTTTGAGTTTGCAGAAGGTATATATTCCATCGATGACTTATACGATGGAATGGTATTGCCTGGGTTGGTTACCAACATAACCAACTTTGGCGCCTTTGTAGACATTGGGGTAAAACAAGATGGCCTGGTACACATATCTCAACTAGCTGATAAATATGTGAGTGACCCAAATGAAATAGTAAAACTCCAACAACAGGTAAAAGTTAAGGTTCTAGAAGTTGACAAAGTTCGAAAGCGCATCCAATTAAGCATGAAGAATAATTAATACTATTAAATAGATAATAGTAGTGGAATGCTAGGTTCTATGAGGGTGTCCAAAAACGGATTCCCTCTTTTTTCGTTCATAATCAATTGATTACAGCTGAGTTAGTTTGTTCATGTGCCTGATATTTAGTATCTTAAAAGCATGAAACAAATCAATTTCAAGCCCTATAATCAAGGTCA